>JAKSTZ010000015.1 GCA_024402335.1 Bacteroidales bacterium | reverse complement strand
TCGCAATTACGTCAGAATCAATATTATATGAATATTACATTCGAAAACAAAAAGGTGTCAATTCCGTTCTTAAAATTAGATAAGTAAATAAAAGAAAAGACTACCTTTGCGCCGTAAAAAGATGATATAGACATGGTATTCAGTAGTAATGTCTTTTTAATGTATTTTTTGCCAATATTCTTGGCTCTCTATTTTCTAACTCCAGGAAGGTTTCGCAATTATACTTTATTGGCAGCTTCAATTTTGTTTTATGCGTATGGAGCTCCTGAATTTATCATACAATTTATTCTTTCGATTGTTGCCAACTTCTATTTGGTTAAATGGATGTGTGCGACCGAAAATCCTATACTTAAGAAAGTATATTGTGCAATATCCATAACCATAAGTTTGGGTTTGCTATTCTACTTTAAATATGGAAATTTTACTATGAACAATGTGAATTTCCTATTAAGTTTTACAGATTTGGCACAATTAGAATGGACAAAGATACTATTACCGATAGGTATTTCTTTTTTCTCTTTCCAAAGCGTCACATATACGCTCGATACGTATAGAAACGTTAATCAGCCAATGGATAACATAGGCGATTATGCCTTATATATCACTATGTTCCCGCAATTGATTGCAGGACCGGTTATACGATATTGTGATATTGCCGACCAAATTAGAGAACGTCAATATTTAACTACAGATAGATTACATGGATTTTATCGTTTTACGATAGGTTTATGTAAAAAGATATTGATTGCTGATGTTATTGGTTTTTACGTTGATACAATCTTAGGACCATCGAACTATGATGTACTTACGTCAGGTCAAATAGCCGATATTGCAGAGCGTATTGCAGCGATTGACAGTACAACGGCGTGGATAGTAATTTTTGCATTTACCTTCCAAATTTATTTTGATTTTTCTGGTTATTCCGATATGGCGATAGGATTAGGACGAATGTTGGGATTTAAATTTCCGGAGAATTTTGATAATCCCTATGTCGCGAAATCCGTTTCGGAGTTTTGGCGTCGTTGGCACCAAACTTTGAGTGTTTTTATTAGACATTATTTATATTTCCCATTGGGAGGCAGTCGTGTTCCAGAAGGTCGAAAATATTTTAACCTTTGGTTTTGTTTTTTGTGTTCGGGTTTATGGCATGGCGCTTCGTGGAACTTTGTCGTGTATGGTGCATTACAGGGTATTTTTATCTGTGCCGACAAATTGTTTCTCGTAAAGTTTTGGGAAAAGGTAGGCGATTGGGCTGCTCATATCTTTACATTTATGATTATTGTTTTGACGAGATGTTTCTTTCGTATAGAACGAATAGATTTGTCTTGGCAATTCATAAAACGTTTGTTTGCATTTGACTTCACACCATTCCACTTCAGCGATAACCCTCATGTATATACTGCAATGATTGTCGCTGCTATCTTCTCATTCATAACACTTACATCTTGGGGCTTGAAGTTACAGGAATGGGTTTATTTTACTGAATATAACAAGAAACAACATATTTGTATTTTTGTTATAGCTGTGCTTGCATTTTTATTCTGCATTTCTGCATTGAATACAACAGGATTTAGTCCATTTATTTATTTTAGATTCTAATGAAAAAGAAAATTACATATTCAGGCGTTTTGTTCACTATTCTTATGGTGATTTTCTTTTTACCAATGATACAGGAACATTGTAGAATTTTCAATTTTATTCCCTTAAATGGTGTAACTCAAAAGGCGGAAATTAAGCCTCTCACTTTTGAGAATTATAAATCCGGCAAATGGCAGGGAAGTGTAGAAAAATATATTTCAGAAAACTACGGTTTTAGGGAGCCGTCGATACGATTGTATAATCAGTTTTTGTGGGATGTTTTTAGAAAAACCTTTTCAAAGACGGTAGTTCGCAATGAGGACGATTGGTTGTTTGAAAAAATGTTTGTACAAGACTATTATGAAAGTTTGCAATATACTTATTCTGATGATCCGGCAGTCTTAAAAGATAAGTTTACAAAAGAGGCTAAACGTTTGTACTTCTTACAGGAAATTTTAAAGGAATATGGTAAGCAAATATTTGTTTTAGTGGAACCCGGGAAAGGAGAAATCTACCCGGAACATTTGCCTAAGAACAAGAAATATAATCGTATAAAATATTTATCGGCAGTGGACTATTATCCGCATCTTTTTGATAGTTTGCATGTCAATCATATAAATGTGAACACGTGGTTCAAGCAGATGAAAGACACAGCTTCTTTCAATTTGTATCCACAAACAGGAACGCACTGGTCTAATATTGCTGCTGCCTATGTGACAGATTCTGTTATTCGTTATATGGAAAAATTGGGGGATAAAAACATAACGAATATAGCTATTGGAAAACCATATGAATCTGAAAACCGAAAACCTGATGCTGATTTGGAGGGATTATTGAATCTTCAACGTGATATACATTTAGATAAACCTAATCAGTATGTTGATATTACAATTATTCCAGATTCAACGGCGATTCATCCACGTTTCGTTGTAGTGGGGGATTCATATCTTTGGAATGTGTCGTATATAGTACCTTTACAGAAAATCTTTAATAAATGTACATATTGGTATTATAATAGCACGATATATTGGGATTCTACCTACAAGTCAACAAGCGAGATTACGGATTTGGCAAATGTGCTTTTAAATACAGATTATATTATGATTTCGTATTGTTCTGCTACGATTTATAATCTTGGTAATAATTTTATATCAAAGGCGCTTCTTAGCTTGTGTTATTCAAATGATCAGATAGATTCTGTAGTTCAATCTATCGAGAAGGAGATCATGAATTCTTCTGAAGATATGGAGGATTTAAAGAAGAAAGCTCGAGCAAAAGGCATGCAAATAGAGGATATGGTTCGTGAGGAATCGTACAATAGATTGTATCAAAATCCGGAAAAATATTTTGTGGAATTGTCAGGAAATTCTATTCCTTTGTCACGAAATAAAAACATACAGAAGTAACTCATATACATAAGTTTATAGCAAATGAGAATATATTCCATATCGAAAGAAAGTACAGGGTTTATAAAGGGATTTGCTATATTCTGTATAGTATTTCATAATTTCTTTCATTGGTTAAATCCTTCTCCCGGAGAAAACGAATTTGATTTTGCGGCAGAGCGGATTTTTAATTTTTTTTCTCAAATAGGAGCAAAGCCATTAGAGTTCATCAATATTGTATTTAGTTATTTCGGGCATTTTGGTGTACAGTTGTTTTTGTTTATAAGTGGTTATGGATTAGCATTATCCATGCTAAAAAAGTCTCGGACATGGGGTACGTTTGTGTTTGAACGTCTTAGAAAAATTTATCCGTTACTGCTTACGGGAATAGTTTTTTGCTTCTTCTCATGGATATTATTACGCAATAATCTTTTTACTATAGGTGAGTGGAAGGAACTTTTGTATAAAATGCTTTTCATTCATACGCTACTTCCGAATTCTGGACTTTCTATGAATGGCCCATGGTGGTTCTTTGGTTTGATTGTACAGTTATATATCCTGTTCCCTTTGTTGTATCAAAGTATTCAAAAATATAATAGTATAGCTCTTGGATGTGTATGTCTTATAGCATATACGTGGATTTATATATCACAATATTTTTTTCAGGATTTTACAGAAATTCCATTGATGGAAAATGCTCCTGGCCATATTGTTGAGTTTACTTTTGGTATTTGGTTCGCTCACAATAAGGATAAGAATTTTTCTTTGTTGTTCTTTGTATTAGCTATTGTTGTTTTTGTGTTAGGAAATTTCTTTAAGTTCTTGTATCCGCTTACGTTTATTTCGGTAGTGGTTATATTTATATTCTGTTTCCGACAAACAGCACAATCTTCAACATTGTACAAGTTTTTCTCCTATATAGGTTCAATTTCGATGGTGTTGTTTGCAACGCATTCATTGTTTAGAGATCCGTTTATTGCTCTTGCTCAAGGAAGTTCGTCTGCATTGTTTCATTTGTTTGTGGCAGTTTTGTTTTTTATCTTTTCGGTAGGTATTGCCTATGTCGGTAAAAAGGTGTTGCACTATATTTCTGTACCTTTTGATGCAATTCCTCATGATTTTTCACCAAAATGGCACATACTGTCCACAATCTGTAAAATCTTGTTTATAGCTTTGGCATCATATATTATTGTTTTCTATGCAAGTTATATAGGTAGTTCAAAACATGTATTGGCTGCTACGGAAACAACAAGTGCAGGTACTGTTTTGCCTGATGAGAAATATGAAACATTTGCAACATTTGAAATACCACAATTTACACATACTATAACAACCGATATTACTATTACTGCAATAAACAGTTCCGAATCTTTGCCATGTATCGTTATTCAAATTCCGGGAAAACTATGGCAAAAGATAGATTTAAATAGTTGTGGATTTACGGAGAATGACAATATGAAAACGTACACGATTACGCAGCGGTCGAATTGTTCTTTTGGGCAGTCGTTTTCAAAACAAAAATTACAAGTGTATTTTTATAATCCAAACGAGGGAAATATAGAATATAAGGATGTAAATGTTTCTATAACAGTACAATAGTTATGCTACAAGAAAAAATACAACAATCAACTAATCGTTTTGTTTCCATTTTGTTATGGACAACATTGTTTTTGTTGTGTGTGCGGATATATGAAACTGTAATTCTAAGTATATCATCTAATGTTGCGGTAGGTACGCTCATACAATTAAATTGCGAGGGATTGCTAAATGATGTTGTGTATCTTGGAAAACTATCTGTTATCTTATTTCCATTATTCCTTTTACTTTCATATTATCGTGAGAAATTAGCAAATAATTTGTTGCGAATCATATTGGTATTATATCTCCTAATTTCATGTTGTTTGGTTTCTTTTTTCTCCATTGTTGGAGTTCCGCTCGATAGAATTGTATTCTTATATTCATTTCAAGATATAATTGAGATAGTTTCGTCCTCACAGACAGCTGATTGGTGGGAATACATTCTTTTGATATGTCTGTTGTTTTCTTTCTGGATATTGTCGAAGAAACAAATAATCGAACGCTTTGCTGTCAATGGTGCTATTTTAGTTTTGTATCTTGCATGTGTCTTCTTTCCGAATGCATCGTTTGGTCGTGCTTCCTCGCAGGAGGCATATAATATTACGGAAAACAAGCTTGCTTTTTTTATAAAAAGTGTGTGCAATGCAACTATTTCAAGTTCTATAGAGGAGTGTTCTCTTCAAGAGCAGGAAAATATGTTTCACAATGCTTTTCCGAATTATGTTTTTAGTAATGATTCCTATCCTTTTTTATACAAGGATAGTACAGTAGATGTTTTGACTCCTTATTTTAGCTTAAAGCCGAAAAAGCCAAATTTTGTTTTCATTATTGTAGAAGGTCTCGGCCGTGAATTTAGTGGCTACAATAGTATAGTACCTTCGGCTACACCTTTTTTGGATTCTTTGTCTCAAGTAGGGCTTTCGTGGAACAATTGTTTTTCTACATCTCAACGTACTATTTGTGCATTGCCGTCTATATTTGGCTCATTGCCATTTGGTAAAAGTGGTTTTATGAATTATAAAGAATATGCGCCGAGTTTTAACTCATTGCTGACAATATTACATGATAATAATTATCACTCGACGTTTTCCTATGGTGGTTGGCTTTGTTTTGACGACATGTGTCATTTCTTGAAACTCAATGAAATTGATGACATTGTTGATGTTTCTTTGTACGATACTACTACGCAAAAAAATACGTGGGGATTGTATGACGACTTTCTTTTTAAACAAACAATGCAGACTATAGATTTTAGCAAAGAGTCGCGTGTGGATGTGTATTTAACACTTACAACTCACGATCCATTCGAATATCCAGATGAAGAAAAATATGTTGCACAATATTCAGAAATTCTAAATTCCAAGTCTGATTGTCCATACATAGCTGAGGGAAATGTACGAAAAATTGCATCATATCTTTATTTGGATAATTCACTACGTGAACTTTTCAAATTATATGAAGAAAAACCAAATTTTGACAATACAATTTTCGTTATTACCGGCGATCATGATTTTAATATGCAACAAGATCCAGTAGTGTTAAATAATGTTCCATTCATTATTTGGTCGCCAATGTTAGCACAATCGAAACGATTTCCTGCTGTTGTTTCACATCGCGATATTACACCTTCAATTTTGGCAATGTTGAAGAAGAATTATTTTATAGATAGTCCAGAAAATGTTGCATGGCTTAATTCCGGTCTTGACACGAGTTCTCATTTTCAAAGTAAAACATTTAATCCAATAATGGATTTAGGTAGAAGTCTGTCGCATTGTATATACAATGACTTTTTTGTATGGAATAATCAGCCATATTTTATTCAGTATAAAAATGATAGACTTCAGTTGCAACCATATACCGATAGTTGTGATGTGCTTGATTTTTTCAATACATATAAGATGCTTGATATGTATGTAATGGAGAATAATGCTTTGATAGAAAACTGGAACCACGATAATCAAGACAAACTTCATCCGATATTCTCTGTTAAATCAAAACAAGAGCAATTGTCATTTTATCAGAAAAGAATACCATTTGCACCATGTGATTTTAAAGGAGTAAAAGAAGCCTATTTCTTACATGATATAGATTTCCCGTGTGATTTATATACCTATGAATTTAAAGGAAATGAACTTGATTTTCAGTTGGAAGTTCGTTTTAAAAATTACATTCCGTTATGTTCGGATTCTACGTCAACAATTGCAATTGTTACGGAAATAAATAGAGGCGAAGAAAAGGTGTATTGGTCGGCAGACTTTTTAAACGGTCCATCATTCCATAGTTATGATTCATGGACTGAGTTTAAAACAAAATACGATCTTCGAAAGGCAATATACGATTATAGGCCAGGCGATAAGATAAAATTCTATATTTGGAATAGTACCAAACGTGATTTTTATTTAGCAGATATTCAGTTGAGTGCTGCTGTTATTTCACAGAAGGAATAGTGTCGTTCCAAAGGAAATCTCGATTTACAGCACGTTGGCTGAGAATCTGAAAGTTCGCCAATTCTTCTTGCAATTGTTTTAACTTCTGTTGGTTGTTAACCTCTGTAACGTTTAGGTTGTCAGAGATGGAGAATAGAGAATTAAAGGCAACCATGAGTGTATCGTGTATCCATTCCGTTACAGTGCGATTATTATGCATGAATGCTTGTTTTTTTACGCAGTGGAAGTTTGTTGAGGTATCGAAATCTGTACCAATCCAATGACATGAACTTGCTACAGAAAAATTACCTATACTTTGTAGAAAATGTTCCAAAGAAGGAGTAATGTCGTAATGAGAGACAACTCCTTTCATTTTTTTTGCTCGTTTCAATTGTGCCGAATAAATAATTAAAGGCACATGATATTTTCGAAGAGGATTATATTCAAAATCATCATATCCGGCGCGATGGTCTCCTGTTATTATAAAAATTGTATTTGTGAAATCGGGACGTTTAGAATAATAATTAAAAAGATTTTGTACGGCTTCGTCTGTGTAGAGGAAAGTTGAGAAAATATCTGTATGTTCTCGTATGTATTGGGATTCCTCGGTGTTCGTTGCTTGTATTTTTTCATGCACTTTAGCAATATATTTTTCAGCGTTCGGTATTGTAAATGGTTCATGTGTTGAAAGTGTTAGATAAATATCGCAGAATGGTATTGTGTCTCTCTTGCAACTTCTTGCATAATCAAACATATCTGCATCTTGAATTCCCCAATTGGCGTTGCCATGATTGTTCTGTAGCAAAGTATCGGGAATTGACATATAGTAGGAAATGTCATTTTTACGAAGAAATTCATCTTGGTTTGCAAAAGCTTTATTTCCTCCATAAAAAAATGATGTAAAATAACCATTTCTTTTAAGGTCTTTCAATAATGAATTGTGACGGGGAAAGGATGGAATGTATTTATATCCAAATCCTTTTTCTCCATGTGGGACAGAGGCAAAAATTGCAGGGAGCACACCAAAAGTTCGTTCCGTTGAAGAAATACAATTTTCCCAATATAGGCTATTATTTTTCAAACTATCTATAAATGGCGTAAATGAAAATTGTGGATTGTCATTTGATAGTTTTTGTCCAAAGCTTTCTATGATAATAAATACAAGATTTGGTTTATTTGTGAGTTTTTCAGTATCAAAAAAAGAAGCTAAAACGTCATTGTTTTTATTCTTCCTCATAAAAGGATAGTTGCCACTGTAGAATGAATTTTCGGGGAATAATAAATGATATTTTTCGGCGGCAATCATTTCCTGGCCTTTGGTAACGGTGTTCTTTCTCTGCAAATAGTCAAAACAAGTTGTATATAAATATGCAGGTTGATTGACCACATATAGAAATTCTTTATGTGACTTGCATAAGAATTCGTTTGCGTACCATTTTTTTAATGGAATAAAAATCGCTAAAATGATGGCACAAAGCATTATAAGTGATTGAGGTGTTGTAACTTCAATTTTTTTGCTCCAAATAAATAGGATAATGGTAACTAAGATATGTATGGTTACATTTATGATAGAAGCAATTGAGATATTGGTTGACCACAAAATGGTGTTTGTCAGTTCCTGCGGAGAATAAATTAGAATCACATGATCTAATGGCTTGCCTACTGTGCAGAAGTATTCTGTTGATATGAAAGAAAATAGGCAGTAAACAATAAGCAAACAATATGTCGCTATTGCTGAGAATTTTGGAAAGTTCTGTTTTAAAAGCGCTAGAGGAAGTAGTGCAAACAATCCTATTTTACAACAAAAAATGCAGTCATAAGCTAACCCCTGTAGTATAGTAAACAAATGAAAATTGTTGGGAATTGTTCGGGAAATTAATTCTATCGTAAATAAAAAACGATACGCAATAGCAAGAAGTCCAAATTGTAGGAAGGTTTTTCCTAGTGTATGAACAGATTGTATTATGAATTTTTTTATTGCGTCACTATTCATTTTTTGTTTGCTTTCGTAACTATTAGAGAGTATAGCCAGCCTATAGCGATGCTAATAATAATTGCAAGTAATATGCTTGGGGCTCTGTGTAATTGTAGTATTTTGAAGAAATACACATAAAGGAACTGGTGTCCTAAATATAAAGCCATACCGTAGCGTGCAATCCATATTACCACTTTATTGCCAAATATGGCATCCATAATTACTGATTTGTAAGTGTATAGGTAGTAGATTATAAATAAGAATAAGGCTGTTACAAATTGTACGTGCATTCCATGGCGTAGAAAAACAATCATTCCAATTATGATAAGTATGGATATACATTCCTGGAAACGCATTTTCCCTGCTATTGGTTTGTCTTTTATGGTTTTTGCTAATAACATACCTGCTGTGTATTCAAAAATACGATAGAAAGGACTTATGTAATAAAACCATATTCCATATTCCTTAGGTAGTAGCTTACAACTTCTGATTATGTACATGAAAATTACGAGCATCATGAGAATTAGAAATGTATGCTCTTGCTTTAAACGTTCAAGTAGTTTGTACAAAAATGGGGAAACAATATAGCAGAAAAGTAACGATGACAAAAACCATGATACTCCTAAGTATTTGTAATAAAATGCATTGGCGGCGGAAGATGGGATATAGGATTGTAGCAGGAAAATGTGAGGAAGTATGTCTATGCTTATGTTTGGATGGCATAATACGACATATAATAGTAGACATAACCAATACAAAGGAAATGTTTTCAATATTTTTTTCTTTACGTATACTGCTGTGTTTTCTGGATGTTTATAAAGAAAACCGGAAAGGACGAAAAAGAATGTACAGAGTAACCAACCTTCCCCAATGAAAGTCAAGTTTGCGTGCATGAATACTATACCGAGAAGAAATAGCACACGCAGTCCTTGAAAGTTCTTTGTTCTTTCTTTCATACGTTTAATTTATTACAAGAATCTTTGTCATCTTCGTGTAATTTCCTTCTTCGTCGGAAATATACACAAGATACATACCGGTTTTTACTTTATTGCCATAGAGGTTTCTACCGTTCCATTCTGCAGTTCCGCCGTTGGCTTGTAATGTTCTTACTAGATTTCCGGAAATGTCGGTGATTTTTAGTATGGCGTCGTTTACAACTCCGGTAATATAAATGTCTCCTTCATACGTGTTTCGTACAGGATTAGGATATACACGGACATTGTTCATGTTGGCATCACCTGTAGTTGCGTTTGTGACATAAGAAACAAGACCTTCATCGGTGGCAATGTATACTTCTCCTGTCGCATTATTTATTTGTAGACTAGAAATTGTGTTAGAAGGTAAAGGACTATTTTTCTTGGTAAAATGTAGAATTTGTTCTGTTCCATTTTCTGATACTAGAAAAACACCTGACTTCTCTGTACCTATCCATTTTCGATTAGCACCATCTATTGCAATACAAGTAATTTGTTCTGAGTGAAGTAGATATCCAACTTCGCCATCTATCTCAATTTTGATACGGGAAATTGATTGTCGGTCTTTAAATACTCTTGCTGGAGATGAATGTATGGCAATACCTTGGTCTGTACCTATCCAGATTGTTCCATTCAAATCTTCAGCAAGACAAGTCGTGTAGGTTGCTATAGAACCTTCATCATCAACTAAAGGAATTTTTACCCAAGCATCGTCGGATTTATCATCTAATGTTCCGTTTTCTGAAAATACAGTTAGATTACTGGTGCCGGCAATCCATTTACTTCCTTTTCTGTCTATAAGAATTTGTTGGAAAAGATTGTATTGATCAACTAAGTTACCACTTCCTTTTTCTACATGGTAGGAATACCATTTCCCTTTGGTATCCTTCACAATTAGCGGATTGTCATTGCTTGGATTAAGTATCCAAATATTCCCTGATTTATCGGCAGTAACATCAGAAATAACTGGACCTATCCCTGAATAGTATGATGTAATTAATGGATGGCTTTCATTGTAAACGGTATCGGTTTTCCATGCAGCAGTATTTTCAACTAATCCGCTTCCGTACGTTCCGATAAAGTATCGACTGCCGTCAGGCAAAGGGTAAACACATTGGGAATTGGCAACTTTCCAGTCGGAATAGTTATACCAGGTTCCGCTATATGTTTGCAAACTGAAATACAAATTGTCCCATAATTGACGTTTCCCTGCAACCAAGTATAAAGAATTATCTTGGTAATAAATGTCAGTTACATAATTAGAAATGGGACCGTTAGGAAGTATGTTTTCTTTTGTGTCGCATATGTATAAGCCTTTATGTTTGTCACTTACCCAGTTGTTCCCGTCGTTTCTGATTATGTCTGTAAATGCATTGTTTTGGCTTAAAGAATCAAATGCACAAAGTAATTTTTCTGTCGCATCATATAATCTTGCCGAGTATTGGGATACTATAGACAAGTGGCTTTTGTTGGCTGAAATATTAGTCACATTGTTCAGTTGTATCTTAAATTCTTTTGCAACACCATTGCTAATTGTGAAAATAGAATCCTTACTTGCATCGCTTTTGTTTTTATGTGCATAATATATTTTTTGATTTAGAGAAGCGATATATGAAATAGTATCGTTTTCGTATGGTATTCCGGTAATTTTTTTCCATTGCGAGAAATCTGATAGATTTTTCGTTTTGTTTGAGGAATAGATCCCCTTGGCAGTTGCTGCATAAATTTCGTCTTCTGAAAATGTAATGGAGTTTACAGGAGTATAGCTACCATCGTTGCTAAAGATAGTTGTGGAAATGAAGTTGTATTTCGACATTGATATCGTAAAAACTCCCAGACCAGTCGCTAAAATTGCAGTGTCGCCATGCATTACAATTTTATTGATTCGTTTCGAACCAGGAATATTCTTTTGATAGATAGTGGGGATATTCTTTACTGCCAGCGATGGATAACTCAAAACATCAAGTGTTCCGTTCGAATATCCGATGAGGAACGATGAGGTTGAGTCGCAAAAGGCCATGCTTGTTAAACCTACATCGCTGAGTCCTTGTAGTTTGGTAATCTTTTGGATTTCTTGTGAACTCGTGTTATAAACAACAATGCCATTTTCCGATAAGGCAAAGATATTATCATCAACAGCAATTAGCTGTTGAACATTGTTGTATGAAAAAAATTCATTCCACGTACCTGGTACTTGGGCATATAAGCTTAGGGTGAAACAGGTACAAAATATAAGTGAAATAAATTTTCTCATAGAAAACAACAAAATATAAAGTATAGAAACGATATTGGCTTTATTTTGTTGCCAATATCTATTTTACCATTTTTTGATTTCCTCGTTGAATACCAACGATTTAAAATCAGAAAGGAGGTGTAGGTGTTCTATTTGTCCTGTAAATGTGTACACATTTCCTACGGCTAATTTATCGTCGGTAGGACCTTGGATTCCACCACCAAAATCGTGTTCTTCGCGTTGTTTATCTTTTACAACCAAGCCGGCATGAGGCCCCATGAACGTATTGTTGTCCATTGCTTCGACACGTGCGGCTATCATCACCTTATCATATTTAATATCGGTTATCCAAACGCTAAGGATTTTGATTTTTTCTTCATTCTTTGTTTGTTCGAATGGAAGGAAAACAGTGTCTTTGTTTTCTGCAAAAAGTTTTTCAAGTACCTCGTCTGCTTGTTTTTTTAATGCTGCTGTAGAATCTTGTATTTGCAAGAACAATTCTATGTCTTCCATGTCTTGGTGTGCTTCTATATCTGCAATTTTTCTTGCAAAATAGTTTGCTGTATCTGCATATTTTTGCAGAGAAACAGATGTTTTTTTCTTACCACATGATGTTGCAAATATTGCAAGGGATGCAATGATAAGTAGTCCGAAAATTTTCTTCATAGTTTAGTCTTCTTTGTTAGCGGCTTTGTCGTAAGATTTTACTATACCTTTGATTAATGCTGAGCTTAATCCATTGTGTTCCATTTCGTTAAGACCGGCAATTGTAATTCCTCGTGGAGTTGTTACCTTGTCAATCTCATCTTCAGGGTGTGAGTTTAGTTGAAGTAAAAGTTCTGCAGCACCTTTTGCTGTTTGTGCGGCAATAAGTTGTGCTTCATCAGCATGGAAACCAATTTGTGTTCCACCTTGAGAAGCTGCACGTATTGTTCGTAGAAAGTATGCAATACCGCAAGAACCAAGTGCTGTTGCTGATAGCATAAGATCTTCGTCTAAAACTAAAGTTTTTCCTAACATGTCGAAAATGTCAACAACTTCTGCAAACTCAGGAGAGTTGCGTTTGTTTGTCGCAATACACGTCATAGATTGACGGATACGAATTGCTGTATTTGGGATTGCACGGGCAATACAAATATCTTTATTGATTATTTTTTGAATTTGTGCAATATCAACGCCAGTTACAACATTTATAAGGGTATGTTTCTCTGTAAAAGAATCTTTTATGCCACTCATAATCATTTCGAAAATGTGAGGCACAACCGATAAAACAACAATTCTTGCTTTCGAAACAGCGTCAGCGTTGTCGTCCTGGAAATAGAATCCACCTTCGCGTCTATCCTGAGGAAGATCCGATTTTTTACGAGTAATAATTATTTGTTCTGGTTGGTATTTTCCAGAGTTTACTAGTCCTTCGGCAATAGACATTCCTATATTGCCACCACCGATTATAGCTATAGTTGTATTAAAATCCATATATGATTTTTTAATGGGCGAAAATTACAACCTTTTTTTTGAATACGTGTTTTGTTTCTCTATCTTTTTGTCTAAATCCAGTCTTTAAAGATAGTAAGTATGCCACTTTCTTTAGTAACCTGTTGAACATGAATACCTAAAGTTGCTGCAGCTTCTATATTTACTTGTAAGTCGTCGACAAATAAGGTCTCGTTTGCTTGCAGTCCAGCATCGTCGAGTACGTGTTGGTATATTCTTACATCGGGTTTACGCATTTTTAATTCATTTGAATAATAAACTTTTTCAAACATATCGTAATTTGACGTAATCGGAAGATTCTGTTTTTTTGCAATAGTAATGAACTCTTGTGTGTGGAGAACATTCGTATTGCTTAGTAAGAACGTGCGATATTTTTGTTTTAGTGCAAGCAATAATTGAACATGTTCAATCGGGTAACCAAGTAATATGGCGTTCCATGCATTTAGAAATTGTTCTTTTGTAAAATTTACTTTTGATTTTTCGCGAAGATGATTCATGAAATCTTCTGGAGAAACCGTTCCGCACTCGAATTGTAGGAAAATGTCGTCTGTGAAAAGATAGGAGAGAACCTCTTGGGAAGAGCAGTGGAACAAGTCTGCAAATGCTTGTACTGTACGTTGTTCGTCGATAGGGAACACCACGTTCCCGAAGTCGAAAATGATATTTTTAATTGTATTTTTCATTGAAATAAAATTATTCGCTTGCAAAATACCACAATTTAATTATTTTTGCACACGAAAACTTTTAGAAATAAAAGTTGGACCCTTAGCTCAGCTGGTTAGAGCACCTGACTCATAATCAGGTGGTCGTTGGTTCAAGCCCAACAGGGTCCACCACCAAAAGCATCTACAGAAATGTAGATGCTTTTTTTATGCCGTTTTTGTAAGTTGATATGGTGGTAAAATCAATAATGTAATTCTCATACTTTTCTTTCAACAGCGAAAGAAAAGTATGCAAAAGAACGCCGTCGACCCACGCCTTCGCTAAAAAACGACTGCATTCCGCTAAAGGATTTGGAATGCCGCGTGGTTAGATTTTTCAACGACATTGCAGGAGGCATCAAATCCTTTTTAACGCTTCATTCCGTCATTTTTCTTAACGCTCATTCGTGAAGTCGAAAGGGGTTCTTTCGTTCTTTCTTGCTGCAGGTCAAGAAAGAACAAGAACATACACCAAAAATTTAACGAACGTATGTCTAACATAACCGGAAAATAATGGGGTGTAAGTTTCTGTGGTAATATTATAGTTTTTTATACGTATTACTCTTCAAACGGATATGTTTCATCATAAATTTCACTCAAAAGCTTATCTTTGTAATACCAGTATCCTCCTGGTGCAATATGTTTAACATTATATGATTTCAATAATGCAGACAAAGCGCTAATTGAGAATTCTTTTCCTTCATAAAGAACTTTTTTGTCCGAATTAACCGTCACTGTTATTGATGGATCATCTTTCCATTTTAAAATAGAACCTTTATTTATTCCCATCTCATAAAAATTGAGGGGAGGTCGTTTCGATTTCGCTTTTTGCGTAGCCTCTTTGTCATCATCAGTAAGATCATTTTGTATTTCTTCACTTACAGATTCTGTTATATCTTCATGATGGAACAATTCTAGTATTGCCCTTGCTTGCTCTACCTGTATGCGAAAAAACTCTCGGTTGGCATTTACTCGTTGTGGAGAGAATGCGGTATGAAGTGCTTTCTCAATTTTTGCACAATCCGTTTTATTGACTCTACATGCATATTGACATTCAAATGGAACAGGAACCCCTGTCGTATATAGTTCTTTCATTCTCTTGTCAATATCTTCTTGAGCTGTCATGCCGATTTTAACTAAACCGGGCATTAAAGCGTTTGTCAGTAAATATACTATTCCGTATTCCATATTCAAAAAATTACAATAGCATGAAACCGTCGTAAAAATAAAAAAAATCTAAAATATTCACTTTTGTCTTATAGAAAACGCAAGTGGACAATCTATAGAATCGCTTTTTCTTCTTTGTTATAACGTTTTTTAGAAAATTTTTTATCTTTACAAGTACAAATAACTGCATACTATAATTCTAAAAATGAGAAAATTATCACCTTACGAACAAGAATGCTTAAAATACGTTGAAGCAATAGATTGCTTACACAAAAAAGGTTATGAATTATTACGAATATGTTCAAGTATATCACCTAGTGGATGTTCCTGGCGATGTACAATTACTCCAAAATCAAATACCTACTATATTTTAGGTGCGAAATTTTGTGACTTTAAAAAGTGTATAGTCTGTGGACAGTTAAATTGTAAAGATTTGACACCAGAAGAAATTGCAGAAAAAATATTAAATGAATATTCTGAGATTACAAAAGACGGGTTGGGAGAGGATTCAGAATATATGATTTGGTACAAAGAAGTTCTGAAAGCAGCAAGACAAGGGCATTTCCCTTATACTGAAGCAGAATATTATAGCGCCATACATAGCGGATATGTCGCCACTTTAAACAATGGCCCTATGTTGCCTTTGCCGCCTGCAGGAGAAATTCAAGAGGGCAATCGAACCGATGACAGTCTATAAAAGGGTGTTTCTAATGTAAACCCTCTTTTTCTTTTGACTTTGTATAACTCCTTTCATCTTTTCCATCAATATTGCATTTAAATCCAATAGATTGGAAGCGTGTTGACTGCTCATTACATTTACTCTGTTTTAAATCCTATACGGCTAAGTGTTTTAAAAAAGTAGTATGTATGAAAAAGATGGTAATGAGTTTACTTTGTGGAGTGTCAATATTTGGCTGCTCTGCATGTCGTTCAACTATTGATACAACGACAGTTCCCGAGCTTGATTTAGAAAAATTTATGGGAAGATGGTACGAAATAGCTCGTTTCGACCACAGTTTCGAACGTGGATTAGTCGGTTGTACTGCGGATTATTCTATTCAGCCCGACAATACGGTGAAGGTTGTGAATTCTGGCTACAAGAACGATTTTAATGGCAAATTTAAACAGTCTGTTGGCAAGGCACGTCGTCCGAGCGAAGCGGTGCCTGGACAGTTGGAGGTATCGTTTTTTCTTTGGTTTTATTCCGATTACAATGTGTTGTATTTGGCACCCGATTACGAATATGTTCTAATTGGAAGTAGTAGTGATAAGTATTTATGGATATTAAGCCGTACCGCACTGATGGAACCAGAGGCAAAGAATAAGGTTTTGACCGTAGCTAAGGAACGCGGTTACGATACGGATAAATTAATATGGGTTTCTCAAAAGTAACACAAATGCCGTATAGGATTTAAATTTTCCATTATATTTCATGTTCTTTAAAAGAAACATTTCCTATGTTACTCGGCTTTTTTCTGGAAAAATGCTCCGGTCAAGCTTTCTGTATCAACGGTATTTATGAATGCGTCAGGAACCTGTTCTTTTATGGCCTTTACTACCGAAATATATTGGTCTTTTGCTACAACAGAATAGACGATATTGGATTCTGAGTGTGTATGTGATCCTTCACAATTGATAATGGTAGCACCGTGACGGCTCTTTTCGTAAATAATTTTACTCACTTTGTCTGGTTCAGAAGTGACAACAAACATAGTTTCTTTCTGGTAGTGCTTGAACAGCATGTGTATCATCTGGGTTGATGCGTATTGGAATATGATAGAGTAGAGAGCCTTGTCCCATCCAAAAAGCAGACCTGCGGAAATAAGGATGACGGAGTTGATTCCCAGCACAAGGTTCCATGAATCAACTTGTTTCTTTTCAGACATGTAGATGGCAATGAAGTCTGTTCCTCCAGCAGTAGCTTCTACAGAAAGACAAATACTGATAGCTGCACCGTTGATAATTCCACCAAAAATGGAAATCAACAGAGTGTCGTTTGTAATGGTGTAGCTCGGCAATAAGTCTGCGAAAAATCCAGTGAGGAAAATCATCACGCAAGAGTAGATTGTAAACTTTTTGCCTATGAATTTAAAACCAATAAAAACAGGAATGGCATTGATTAGGATGTTGATGTAAGAGAACGGAAGGTTTATATTGAAAAAAACTTCAGCTATACGTTGTATAAGCAGGGTCAGACCATTTGCGCCTCCGGGCAATAGACCTCCGGCCTGGATGAATGTTTTGATGTTAGCAGCCATCAGTAGGGCAGCTCCTGTGATGAATAGGATTCTTTTCGAATCTTTTTTAAAATTGAATAATTCAGTTGCCATTTTATTGTGTTTTGCCGGTGCAAAAGTAATTTTTTTAATGCAATTGCTTATATTTTTCTACCTTTGTGAGGTATGGAATATATGAAAAGACTGAAATTACAATTGTTAGTTGGTTTGTTTGTGTGCCTACAGATGGTTGCTCCTGTTGTTGCACAAACTGATTCAAGTAATGTAAAGGACAACTTGACCAAAGAAAAATATCAGTTTTCTGCTAAACGGGTGATTCTTCCAGTTTCCTTAGGAATTGTCGGTGCAACAGGATTGATACCGAACTCTCCTTTGAATAAACTGTCGAATTCTGTTCATGAGGAAATAAGCGCCCATTCATATCATACTAATGTTGACGATTGGTTGCAATATGTGCCTCTTACCATGTATATGGGACTAAATTTGGCATATATGCATAATGAACAGCATGTATTAAAAGAGACTGTTTCAAAAACAGCTATCGCTTGTTTGAGTACGATAATTATATCGAGTGGCTTAAAATATAGCGTGCGAGAGAAACGCCCAGATAGTAATAAACAAAATTCTTTCCCTTCGGGCCATACGGCAGTTGTATTTACAGGCGCGGAATTGGTACGCTTGGAATATGGAAATGTGTACGGTTCAATTGCATATACTATGGCACTGATGGTTGGTTCTATGCGTGTGTATAATGACCGTCATTGGGTACATGATGTTGTGTCGGGCGCGGGAATCGGTATATTGAGTGCACGAATAGGAAATTGGCTTTGCCCGGATTTTAAGAAATCAGAAAAGAATAGGTCTGTTAGTTTTAGTCCTTATTTTTCTGTTGAAAAAGATGGCTGTTTGCTGTCTGCCTCGTTGCAATTTTAATTGATATTTTCTTGGCCGGGCTTTAATTTCGAACAAAATTACGGAATGGTTTTGCTATAAAACAAAAAACCACGACAATTTGCCGTGGTTTTCGTGATCCAGATGGGGCTCGAACCCATGACCCCATCCTTAAAAGGGATGTGCTCTACCTGCTGAGCTACTGAATCAATCCGTCTCTCAAAAAAGACGATGCAAAAGTAGTCATTTTTTTATATCTCCCAAACAAATGAAGATTTTTTTTTGAAAAATATTCAGATTTATTCGTTTAAGACTTGTATGTGTGTGGTATTAGTTTTTTAGAAGACAAGTGTTTTAGTAGATAAATTTATACGAGAAATACGTATTTCAATTACGAAATTGTCTAAAATTTAAATATTAAGTTTAAAAATGTAAGCAAAATACTTTGTTTTGCTTTTAGATTTTCTACTTTTGCAAAGCATTTAAACAAAAAGTATAACTTAAAAGATTTACAAGTATGGAAAAACGTTGGTATGTATTTATGGCAATTTTGCTTGCGGTCACGGTAATTGGCTGCTTTGTGCCGAGTCAAACGGAAATATGGACATTGAGCGACAACATCAATCTTGCCGATGTCGCATGGCTTTTAACGGCTACAATCTTTGTGCTTATGATGACGCCAGGTTTGTCTTTGTTTTATGGTGGTATGGTCCGTAAGAAGAACATTATCTCAACTATTTTGCAAAGTATTCTTGCCATGGGTTTGATTAGTGTCATTTGGGTGTTCTGCGGATTCAGTCTTGCATTCGGTGACGATATTGCTGGAATTATCGGTAGTCCAAAGACATATTTCTTTATGTATAATGTAGGTGGCCAGGCAACCGATGAACTTTCAACAAAATTAGGTTTAACTATTCCGCTTGCATTGTATGCTTTATTCCAAATGAAGTTTGCCATCATCACTCCTTCATTGATTACGGGTTCATTTGCCGAACGTGTACGTTTCTCTGGATATTTGGTATTTATGACTTTGTTCTGCATCTTGATTTACTGTCCGCTTGCTCATTGTACTTGGCATCCAGATGGCTTGTTCGCTCAAATGCATGTGAAGGATTTCGCCGGTGGAATTGTGGTACATGCTTCTTCTGGGGTAGCTGCTTTGGTTGGTGCAATCTTCTTAGGCAAACGTCGTAACCAAGAATCACAACCTGCAAATATTCCGTATGTAGTACTTGGTGCTTCAATGTTGTGGTTAGGTTGGTTCGGTTTCAATGCCGGTTCTAGTTTGGCTGCAAACGAAGTGGCTGTAAAAGCCTTCTTGAACACGAACACGGCGGCTGCAACTGCAATGCTTACATGGTTGTTCTTCGATGGTATTCGTGGCCGTAAACCTTCTGCAATGGGCGCTTCTGTTGGTGGCGTTGTTGGTTTGGTTGCCATTACTCCTTCGGCTGGATGGGTTAGCACATCGGAAAGTGTTTTGATTGCCTTTGTAACTACATTGATTTGTAACATGGCTTGTTACATTAAGAATAAGAAAACTGCCGTTGACGATGCTTTGGATGTATTCCCGACTCACGGTTTAGGTGGTATTGTTGGTACAATTTTAACAGGTATATTTGTTTACAAATATGAGCCAGGACTAGCAGAAGAGGGTGTTACACACTTGCAATTCTTTGCAAATCATATAATTGCAGTGGTTATTGTGTTTGTCTATACATTTGGAATGTCATACGCATTATATTGGTTGACAAACAAAATGATTCCAATGCGTGTTGGTGCTGATTGCGAGGAAATCGGTCTTGACCGTAGCCAACATGACGAACATTACGGTAGACTTCGTGAAATTGCTGAATATGATGAAGCAAACCTTGAAGTTTCTGAAAAGAAATAGTGAAAATCTTTAGTTAAAATAAAAAGTCCGGCAAGTTTTCTTGTCGGACTTTTTTTATGATTTGTTGTTTAGGGTTATTTTCTTTGTCTGCAAACTTCGTATACGCACATGGCTGTTGCCGCAGCAACGTTTAAAGAAGATATTTCTCCTACCATAGGGACTTTTATGCAGCTGTTTGCCATTTCTATTATGCTGTCTTCTATACCGTCTTCTTCGGCACCAAAAACAAGGGCTAAAGGTTGTGTTAAATCAGCATCATAGCAATTTGCAGAGAATTTTTCGGCAGCACAGATTACCTGAAGGCCGGATTCTTGTAAGAATGAGATTGCACTTTTTAACGAGTGAACTTTGCAAATTGGAATCTTAAATAGAGCTCCGGCTGAAGTTTTTACCGCGTCGGCACCGATTTGTGCAGAACCTTTTTGTGGAATAATTATCGCATCTACGCCCATGCATTCGCAAGTACGGGTGATTGCTCCGAAATTGCGCACGTCACATACTTGGTCAAGAATAACTATAAATGGATTTTTACCTTGCTCGAATAATTCAGGAACGATTTTATCTATTTCTTGAAATTCAATAGGCGACATGAAAGCAATAATGCCCTGATGTGCTTTACGGGTGATTTTATTCAATTTCTCGATAGGCACAGTCTTTATTGTAACGTTTTGTTTACGTGCAAGATAAATAATCTCACGTATTTGCTCGTTGTCGGACTGTTTCTTTATGAGAATTTGATCAATAGGCTTGCAATCTTGTAAAGCTTCAAGTATTGCGTGTGTGCCGTATATCATTCCTGTCTGTTCCATACTATGCTTGTGCGTTTCCGCCTATGTTAGGAAGCGGGAAGTTGTTAGTTGTTTGTTTTATTGGTCCGTTATGTTGTTCGTATTTCTGAACATTTTCTTGCAAAGCAAACAAAAGTTTCTTTGCATGCTCAGGCGTAAGAATCACACGGGACATGACTTTCGCTTTTGGCATACCCGGCATCATTCGAATGAAATCAAGAATAAATTCTGTGTTTGAATGAGATATAACAGCAAGATTGGAATAAATGCCGTCTGCAACGTCTGCAGGTAGGTCTATGCTGATTTGTTGTTCTTTTTTTTCTTCCATGATTATTTTACTAATGTTTCTAATTGTTTTGCAACTTGTTCGAAAGGAAATTCGTTGTAAACGCTATCGAATTTTGCTTTGATTTTGTCGTTGCAAAGGTTGCCGATACTTCCTTCGTGAGTGTGGTTCGCTTTTCTTTCAGCTTTGAATTCACCATGTTTAATATCCAATCCGACTTTTTTGTAGGCGTCGCGGAAAGGCATGCCTTCGTATGTAAGGCGGTTTACTTCGTCCACGCTGAAAATGTAGTCGTACATTGGATCGTCAAGAATGTTGTCGGCAATCTTTATGTTGTTCAGCATAAGCATCATCATGTCAATACAACTTTGTACTTCTGTAAATCCAGGAATGATACATTCTTTAATGATTTGTAAATCACGGTTATATCCGAATGGAAGATTTGTTGTGATGAATGTGATTTCCGTTGGCAAGGCTTGAATTTTGTTTGACTTAGCGCGGATAATTTCGAATACATCAGGATTCTTTTTGTGTGGCATAATGCTCGATCCTGTTGTAAGTTCTTCAGGGAACGAAACAAAATGGAAGTTTTGGTTCATAAACAAGCACATTTCCATCGCCATTTTCGACAATGTAGAAGAAATGCTAGCCAATGCGTAGCTTGTGATTTTCTCCACTTTGCCACGTCCCATTTGGGCGTACATTACGTTGTAGTTTAATGTCTCGAATCCAAGCAATTCAGTCGTCATTGTTCTGTTAAGAGGGAAAGACGAACCGTATCCTGCAGCGGATCCAAGTGGATTTTGGTTGGCAATTTTATAAGCGGCCAAAAGTAGTTGCAAGTCGTCAACAAGACTTTCGGCGTAGCAACCAAACCAAAGTCCGAAAGATGATGGCATAGCAATTTGCAAATGCGTATATCCAGGCATTAATACGGCCTTATATTGTTCGCTTAACTTTTGCAATAATGTAAATAAATCTTGGACGCTTTTCGCTGTATCTTGGATGGCATCGCGAAGATATAGTTTCATGTCAAGTAGAACTTGGTCGTTACGAGAACGTCCGCTATGGATTTTCTTTCCAACGTCACCTAACTTTTCTGTCAATAGGAATTCTACTTGTGAGTGAACGTCTTCTACATGGTCTTCAATCTTGAATTTGCCGGCTAAAACGTCTTTGTATATATTTTTTAGTTCTACTTGAACTTGGTCGAGTTCCTCTTTTGTCAAAAGGCCGATAGACTCAAGCATTCTTGTATGTGCAAGATTTCCAAGCACATCGGCTTTTGCCAAGTAAACATCAAATTCTTTATCTTTTCCGACAGTGAATGTCGATACTTTTTCGTTTGGCGTAACATCTTTTTGCCAAAGAGTTGTGGAATGTTTTTCTGCTATATACTTTTTGTTTTAGTCTTCGCAAAGATATTGTTTTGTATTGAATATCGAAGTAAAGAATGGGTACAAAAAAGATAAACACATCTTGTTGTATGAATAAAGTAATAGTGTTTTTTACTTTCGTTTCCGATACTTCCTTTTTGGTTCGGCAACCATTGTGGTGTCAATTTCGTGTTGTGAATATTGTCGAGGTTCTTGTTTTTGAGTAAAAGTAGTGACAATAATGTCATCATTCAAAACGACAGACATTTTTGCTATTGTGGCAATGGTTAAGTTATGTGTACCACAAAGCCATCGGCTTACTTCTGTCTCAGTTTTGCCAAGAGCGCGGGCAAAGTCTCGTTGAGTCATTCCTCGCTCTTCTAATAAGTCATAAACTCTGTTAGCAATACTAACGCACAAATCCACTTGTTTTTGAATCTCGGGAGTTATAAGTTTACGGCATTCTTCCATTATAGGATTAACTTTGTGTGTATTCATTTTGTGTCCTCCTCTTTTATATAAAACTTCAATTCACCTTCTAATTGCGAACCTTTAATAACTATCATCTTTCGGTTCTCTCGCATTTTTATTTCAAAATCAATTTTCTGTAGTCGTTCTACACATTTTTTCATATATGGGTCTTCTTCATATGTAGATGTTGTTTTTACGCCTCCATTACCAAGTATCACAACTTTACGACTTATTACAATACAATAAACTCTTAAACGAGAAGAGTCAAGAAATTTTGCAGGTAAGGCTTGCACTCTATCCGAGCGATTACCTTCATAACGAAAATAACGGTCTTCTGCAAAATTTTCTTTTATCACGTTTAATCGTGCGAATATCACTCCTAAATCGGTTGCAAACTCTTCCTTATTTTTATATTCAATTAAAAATTTTTCAAATTCTGTATACTCTTCCCCTTCAAAGCGTGGGGAGTACAAACTAACTTTTTCTCCTGTTTCCAGTAGTTCTATCAATATATTTCTTTCCATGATTATGTTATATGTGTATTGCAAAATTAACATAAAAGTTTAATTATGCAATAAAATCAACATAAAAGTTGATTTTAATAACTCTATAAAAAAACGGCAACCCTTTTGGATTGCCGTTACTCATTTTGAATATTGAATATGATAAGTTTTATTAAGTTATTGTCTACAATTCAATATTTTCAAGTAATTTAATATATGTTTCAATTCCTTGTTGTAATTCCGATTCGTAGATGAACTCGTTTGCCGTATGTGAACGAAGTGTATCGCCGGGACCGATTTTTACAGAAGGAAATTTTGTCATGAATACTTGATCGGAAAGTGTTGGTGAACCGAACATCTCCAATCCTAATGCTTTCCCACTTTCTACTATTGGGTGTGTAGTGGAAATGCACGATGAGTTAAGACGGAAAGAACGGGCCTTAACTTCCGATTCTATTGATTGATTGATGATTTCGAACAAGTCTTGATTGCTGTAATGTTCATTACTGCGTACATCAACAACGAACGAACATTCGCCTGGAACAACGTTGTGTTGTGTTCCCGCTTGGATTACGGTTACACTCATCTTCACTTCGCCAAGGAAGTCCGAAACTTTCGGGAACTGATAAGTGCGGAACCATTCAATGTCGCTCATTGCTTTGTATATAGCATTTATACCATTGGAATGAGCTGCATGTCCTGATTTTCCGTGTGCTTTGCAGTCTAACACCATCAAACCTTTTTCGGCAACAGCCATACGAAGGCTGGTAGGCTCTCCGACAATACCGAAAGATATTTCCGGCAAAGTTGGTATTACACATTCCAAACCATTTTTCCCAGAAACTTCTTCTTCTGCAGAAGCAACAAGTATTAAATTGAATGCTTTATCAGCAATTTTTTCAAAATGAAGGAATGTGAATATAAGCGATACAAGTGATGCTCCCGCGTCGTTACTGCCAAGCCCGTAGATTTTACCATCCACGCTTACCGCATTGAAAGGGTCGTGGTTCCATCCATCAGATGGTTTTACCGTATCGTGATGGGAATTTAGCAGAATTGTAGGTTTGTTTGTGTCAAAGTTAGAGGACTTTACAATCACGTTGTTTACAATTCGTTCTGCCACTATGCCTTGTTTTTTGAAAAAGTTCACAAGAAGTTCTGCCGTGGCATCTTCGCTACGACTGACAGAGAATGTTTCTATCAACGATGTAAGTAATCGTTTTGCTTGTTGAAATAGTTCTTGTTCCATAATTATAGATAACCAAAGTCTTCTAACGCACGACGATCTTTTTTCGTTGGTCGACCAGCGCCTTTGTCACGATATACAGTGAAGACCATTTTAACATCTTCTAACTTTTGTAACTCGGATTGCGGAGTTACATCTTTTACGAAATCAACGACAACCTTTGCCGATTCCCGTTGTGCCAAAAGTCCTAATACTTCGTATGAACGCACAATAGGAGGACGCTTCACGCAAACGATGTCGCCTATTTTTATTATATGCGAAGGCTTTACGTTTATGCCACTGATTGAAACCTGATTGTTTTTACATGCCGATGTCGCAAGACTACGCGTCTTGTACAGACGTACAGCCCACAACCATTTATCGATACGAAGATTTTCTTCTGTTTTTGGCATTATAGTTCAATAAAATTCTTAAGAATTTGTGCTCCTACAACACCACTTTTTTCTGGGTGGAATTGGAAGGCAAAGAAATTGTCTTTTTCTATACCTGCGCTAAAATCAAGCACATAGTTGCATGTTGCAGTTGAGTGTGGATTCATCTCTGCATAATAGCTATGTACAAAATAAACATAGCTATCAGGATCAATATTTTTGAGCAAAGTGCCTTTGTAGTCACCGATAGTGTTCCATCCCATGTGAGGAATCTTTTCAGTTCCGGAAGGGAAACGTTTAACATTCACGTCAAATATGCCGAGACAGTCAACATCGCCTTCTTCGGAATGTTTACACATAAGTTGCATGCCGAAACAAATACCAAGAAATGGCTGTTTTAATGAAACTAAGACTTCGTCAAGATGACGTTCGCGAAGGTATGGCATTGCTGTTCCCGCATCGCCTACGCCTGGGAAAATAATCTTGTCGGCTTTATATAATTCGTCAGGATTGTTCGTAACAATAGGGTCTATTCCTAAACGGTTCAATGCATATCGTACCGACTGTATGTTTCCTGCATTATATTTAACAATTGCAACTTGCATAATACTATATTTCGTAGGGTCAAAGATAAGAATTATTTGCTAAAACATTTGTTCTGTAATCATGAGATTTTGGGATAGGTGAAAAATGATGGGCTTTATTAGATAGACTAAGGTTTCAATCTGTTTGATGTTAGAATTTTGTTAGGCATGGAGTCGATATTTTATGAAAAATCCGTATATTCGTGCGAATGGAAAAAATTTTCACAAATGCATGCAATTATTCCTAAAATAATTGAGATAGGACAAAAGGGGAATACTGTACATACTATGCTCCCTGATATTTGCAACAGTATCTCAATTTTTCCTGATACTATTGGTGTTCTTATAGCCTATAAAGGCTTGAATTACTATAGTTCTCATTTTACAATCAGTGGTCGAGTTCAAACACAAGAGTTGAGAATCGGCGGACAACCGATAGGTAGCATCACTATTTATTATAAGGAACCATCTGATTTTAAGATGCTTGAAGAAGAAGATTTGTTTGTGGCATCTACGTTGATTAGTGGTTTTATTTCAGAAAAAGCTTTGGTTGATGTTACGACAGTATGCAATGCCCAAGGAAATGAATTGGCTGCTATTGAACAAGTAAAAAACTTGATAAACGATGGCTTTTCGAACGACGAGCTATTGCAAAAAATTTGCGACATACTTCCGCAATATTGGCAAGGTGGCGTTGGTACGTGTTGTCGTATTGTGTTTGATGAGGTTTCTTATACGTCGTATGGATTTAAGGAAACTTCATATTCTATGCGTGAATCGTTTGTCACTTTTGATAACACGACAGGATTTATAGAGATTTTCTACAATCCTACCGATGATGCTCATTTTGAATTTTCTAAGGAAGAACACGATTTGGCTAATACAATAGGTAATTTGATTTGTCGTTGCTTAAATGATGCAAAGGGCCGTTTGTTATCGAATAATCCAATTTTAAATACTAATCCGACAAGCAAAGACAATCTTGCACGTGAGTCGTTGATTAACAATGAACAACCTTTGCAGAAATTGTTGAATGAGCAAACACTCGACAAATACATTTATCTTGATATGATGAAACACAAGGTTACGCAAATATTGTTTGTTGCAACAATGTACGATGCGTTTAACCTTGAAAAAGACGATAGCTTCTTTGAAAAATTCATGGGACCTATCTACCAATATAGCATTTTCACGTTGCCACGAATTATTGGTGTTTCGTCGTATGAGCAAGCACTTGATTTGTTAAAGACGACTCATTTCGATTTGATTGTGCTTATGGTCGGTGCCGATGTGCAGAAGCCTTTAAGCTTTAGTTCTCAAATACGTACGATTACTACAGAAGTACCTATTTATTTGTTGTTAAATCCACGATCAAATATTGCTTATTTTGAGGATATGGTTGCAAAAACGACCTTGTTCAATAAGGTGTTTGTCTGGAATGGTGACTCACAGATTTTCTTTGCAATGGTGAAGTCGTTGGAGGATTTGGCAAACGTGGAAAATGATACCAAAATCGGTTTGGTGCGTACCATGTTGCTGATTGAAGATTCTTCTCAATATTATTCAAAATATTTACCGGTAATTTTCTCTGTCTTGTTCAATCAAGTAGGTGAACAAATTGCTGACTTTGAGTCTAATGAATTGGAGAAATTGTCGAAAATTCGTTCAAGGCCGAAGTTGCTTTGGGCAAGCAATTATGAGGAAGCTGCATTCTTGTTCAATAAGTATAAGGACTTTATGACATGTGTTATCTCCGATGCAGAGTTTGCTCGCAATGGTAGGTTAGACAAAGAGGCTGGTATAGCATTTTTGGAACATGTACGTGAATACAATAAGAATCTACCAATTCTGATTCAGTCTTCAGAAATGAAATATGCGATGTTCGCAAAAGAAATTCATGCGAAATTCATAAATAAAAAGGCCGATAATTTATTGGATAAGATCAAGAAATTCGTGATGCACAACTTCGGTTATGGAGACTTTGTGTTCCGTAATGGAAAAGGAGAACCTATTGCTAAGGCAAAAAACTTGCGCGAATTCGAAATGTTACTTCGTACGATTCCCGACGATTCGTTGAAATATCACGCCGATCAAAACCAATTCTCTGTATGGTTGATGGGACGTGGAGAAATTGAACTGGCAAAACAATTGAATCCTATCAAATTGTCGGATTTGAACGAAAGTGTTGATGAACTTCGTAAGATGAACAACATCATTCTTGACAAATATCGTCAGACAAAGAAGCGTGGAAAAATCCTTGCTTTTGAGGAAACTGCCGTACTTGACGAAAAAAATGTTGTGACGCTCGCTTCTGGTTCTCTTGGCGGTAAAGGTCGTGGTCTTGCTTTTGTGAATACGCTTATCAATAGTATAGATTTGAACCCATACGCAGATAGAATTGCTATCCGTACACCAAAAACGGCAATTATCGGAACCGATGAATTTGAACTATTCTTGAAACATAATTTTGCGAAGAAAAACTTGTTTGCAAAAGATTTATCGGAAGAACAGATAAAGGATATGTTCATTGCCGCCCGTCTTTCTGAAGATTTACGGAAAAAACTTGCTATTTTGTTGGAACAGGTGTCGAAACCACTTGCAGTTCGTTCTTCGAGTATTTTTGAAGATTCTGTAACTCAGCCACTTGCAGGTGTGTTTAGTACTTATATTATTCCGAATAACAGTAAGGATTTGAATAAGCGTTTGGAAGATCTTGAGGTTGCCATTAAGTTGATTTATGCTTCGGTATATGGTGAACAGGTAAAAGAATTCTATAAGTCAACAAACCACAAACTTGAAGAAGAAAAGATGGCAATTGTTATTCAAGAGTTGGTGGGAAATTATTACGATAATTACTACTATCCGCATATTAGTGGTGTTGCACAGTCGTACAATTACTATCCGGTTGCTCACATGAAGCCGGAAGAAGGTTTCTCTGTATGTGCCGTGGGATTAGGATTCTATATTGTTGATGGAGGAAAAGCTTATCGATTCTCGCCACATTATCCTAAGGTGGATATAATGAGTCCGAAAGATCAGATTGGCTCTTCGCAGACGCAGTTCTATGCTGTTGATTTTACAAAAACCGATGTGAATTACAAGCGTGATGGCGAACATGCCGCATTGACGATGTTGGACATTTCTGATGCAGAAAAGCATGGAACATTAAAACATTGTGCGTCGGTATATAATCTTGAAAATGACAGAATTGAACCAGGCCTTTCTTGTTATGGTCCACGTATAATTAATTTTGCCAATATATTAAAATATGACTACGCCCCTTTGGCAGAAATTCTTACATTGATGCTAAATACGGTGCAAGAGGCTATGGGTACGCCGGTAGAAATAGAATTTGCAGTTGATTTGAATGAAAATGAAGACGGCGTTCCTTCTTTCTATTTGCTTCAAATAAAACCACTTACAGGTAGTCTTCTTACCGAAAATTCATTCCCTGAGGAGTTGAATGATATGCCGAAAATGCTTAATACAACTTCGTGCATGGGTAATGGCTTTATTGAAAATATTTGCGACGTGGTTTATGTAGATTTAGACAAATTCGATAAACTTCGTACTATGGAAATGGTTGCGGAGATTGAGAAAATCAATAAATCTATGGTGGAACAAGGAAAGAAATACATTCTTATTGGTCCGGGAAGATGGGGTACCAGTGATAGATTCCTTGGCATTCCGGTGCTTTGGTCACAGATTTCGAATGCAAAGGTTATCGTGGAAATTAGTTTGTCGAACTTCCCGCTTGATGCCTCGTTGGGATCGCATTTCTTCCACAATATTTCTACTATGAATATTGGCTATTTTGCGATTGAAAATCCTGATGAAAATAATTTCATAGATTGGAATATTTTGCAACAACAAGTTGTGGTAGAAAAGACAGAATTTTTTGTACATGTACGTTTCCCGAAAAATCTTTGCGTTTATATGCAAGGAAAAGAGCGGATTGCTACTATCTTTGTAAACGAAACGGAATAACTAATGATAAATATTGTTTTAATCGGAATTCATCGCTTGCAGGACGAAAGTATTGCTATGCTTATAGAGTCTAATCCAGACTTTAAAGTGCTTGATATTCATACTCGTACAAGCGATTTTCTACATAAATCATACGAAGAACCTATCCATGTTGTTGTTAAAAATATCCCGAAAATTACCAGTGAGGATATTGAAGATGTTGAAAATATTCAACGACAACACACCAAGGCGAAAGTGTTGATTATTTCGTATGCAGAAAATGAAGAGACTATTTTCAATATTATAAAAGTTGGTGCAAAAGGATTCCTTTCGCACGATGCCAGCCGACAGGATTTGTTTGAGGCAATTTATTCATTACGAAATGGTTATGATTATTTCAGTAAGTGTATCACCAACATTTTATTGAATAGATATGTATCGTCAATCCAAAACAACGAAAAGCCAGAAAATGAACAGGTAAACGAATTAAGTTCTCGTGAAATAGAGATACTTTCGTTGTGGGGAAGTAGCTATACAAATCCGGAAATTGCAGATAGACTACATATTAGTATTCGTACAGTGGAAACTCACAAAACGCATATTATGCAAAAGCTTAACCTTAAAACGCAGGTTGACTTAATCAAATATGCTATTCGAAATAATATTATCGATTTGTAAGATTGGGACTATGATAAGAAATAAAAAAAGGCGATGATTCATCGCCTTTTTTGTTTGTATTTAAAAATGAGAAAACTATATTCTCTTCATTTTTGCAATCGTTTCTGTTGGGTTTTCTGATGCGAAGATAGCAGCTCCGGCAACAAGAGCGTCGGCTCCTGCTGCAACAACATCTGCAGCATTTTGTAAACCTATGCCGCCGTCAATTTCTATTAAAGCATTTACACCGCGTTTTTGCATCATTGCTTTTACGGCTTTCACTTTGTCTATTGATTCAGGAATGAATTTTTGTCCGCCGAAACCTGGATGTACCGACATGATTAAAATCATATCTACAGAAGGAAGTATGTCGTTCAGTACTGTTACTGGAGTTTCTGGATTGATAGATACGCCAGCTTTCATTCCGTTTGCGTGTATTTGATCAACGGTTTTCTTTAAATCTTGGCAAGCTTCGTAGTGAACTGTGAGAATAGAAGCTCCGGCAGCCTTAAATCTCTCAATGTAACGTTCCGGATTTATTATCATAAGATGTACGTCGAAAATCTTTTTCGAAAGTGGTTGTATTGCTTTCAATACAGGGAATCCAAATGAAATGTTTGGTACAAATACGCCGTCCATTACATCTACATGTACCCAATCGGCTTCGCTGTTGTTTAACATTTCAATATCTGCTTGAAGATTTGCGAAGTTCGCTGATAGGATGGAAGGGGAGATGATAGGCATATTCGTAATTTTATAAATCTATATTGAGTTCACCGTTTTCGTATTGTTTGAAACGTACAGACAATGCAGCTAGTAGGTTTGAAAAAGTTTGCACTGCTTCTTGTGTTTCAGGAGTGATTTCTTTCTTTTGCAATCGTAGCAACATTACGCCGTATAATCCAGTGAAACAAGCATCTATTTCGTTTTTTACCCATTCATCGGAATGATTGATTATTTCCGTAATGTGTGGCATTGCTGTAGTGAATAGTTCCTTGTATTTTTGTTCTTCTGGATTTTGCAATAGTTTGATATTCAATGTAGAAAGATCTTGTACAAGTTCTTTCAATTGCATAAGATGACCTTTTTTATGTATACCTTCGGCTTTCATTGCGTCGGCCATATCTTGATACCATTGTTTGATTATAGGCATTTGTGTCGGAGGCAGCGAAAATCCTTGGGTAAGCTGGTCTATATTGAAATTGCAAGCTCGTAGCATATCTTCTAATTGCCACATATACAATATATATTCGGCAATATTTTCTTTTCTTTTTTGCTTTGCAATTATCATCTGAAGAGATTTTTTAGCACCGCAAAAATAGGATTTTTTCTAATACATCAGCCAATATCCTTTTGCTTTTGGTGAAACTTGTGCCGCAGGCAGTGGTAAATGATAAAAGTTGAGGTACTTACAGATATGATATGGGATGTTCTTCTTCTTGAAGAATTTTGTAAGGTTTATATCGAATCCTATATAGAATTCTCTTTGTATTTTCTTGTTGGGATCTTCGGTCTTGAGGTTTTCCCCACTAACTCCAAGGGCTAAATCTATACAATAGGGTAGTTTGTATCGTGGTTTGTCTTTACAAAATAATGTTGCCCAATCTATTGTCAACCAGAAATATTGTCTGTCATAATCGTCTATAAATGAATATCCTTCAGGTTTACCTTTGCTATTGAGTTTATCGTGGGCAAGTCTATATTTATAGTATTCTGTCTCGTAGGAGTAATTTATGTCGTAGCTCCATTTAAAATTAAATGCTTGGAAAAAAGGTACTTTTTCCTGTAATACTGGATAAAATGCACCTGCAATATTTGCTATTTCATCATACATGCTAAATCCCCAATAAGGAGCATATCCATCTTTTATCTCAATAATTGTTGCATTTACTATTGCAAGTGATGCGCCCCACCATATTGCATTTTTTCTTTGTACGCCGGTTGTTTGTAGTATGTCGGTGAAAGCATTCGATGCTATGATAGATGCAGTAAAATGACCAAGTTTGTCAAGGTTGAGTGCATATTTCAAATCTATGCCGTCGTCGAAGTGGAAATCCGTTTGACTTTCACTCCACCAGGCATTGTGCATATATACATACATTCCAGTTAAGATAGCTGGTGTAATGGTTCCTACTGCAATAAGGCTCGGAATATTAACAGTTTTTTGGGGAGAAGAAAGCGTATCAGTCAAGCTGCAATTTTGTGCTTGTGTTGAAATTGCAAATAGAAAAGTAAAAAGTATGGTTAGAAATTTACTTTTTTGCATTCTTTTGTTCTTCCCATTGGCGAGCAACTTCTACAAGTTCATCGTACCATTCTTGTCCGTATTTGCGAATAAGTGGTTCTTTAAGAAATTGATAAACTTTTAAGCCTAACTCTTTGCCTTTGCAAATTGCATCGGCACAGATTGGCCATTTGTCGTAGTTTATTGCTTCAAAATCGTGGTATTGTCGGCAGCGGATAGGGTATAAGTGGCAAGAAATAGGTTTTTGCACTGAGATTTTCCCGTCTCTATAGGCATGCTCTATTCCGCAATATAATGTTTCACCATAGTGTTCAACAAATGCACATTCTGCATTGTCAACCAACATGGTTACTTTTTCGTGTTCATCGTCAAGGTAGTAAACGCCTTTTTCTCGTATGACTTCCTGATTTTTTTCAGGAAGATAGGGAAGAATCTTGTCAAGAACTTTTTCGTATTCAGCGATTTCTTCATCTAATAATGGAGCACCGGCATCGCCTTCTATACAGCAACAACCTTTACATTTTGTAATGTCGCAACAAAATTCTTTTTCTATTACATCAAGACTGACAAGTTGTTTTCCTATCTGAATCATACATGTAGATTATGGTATATAAACTTCCAAAATTTGTGCTTTGCCATTTTGTGGCGTAAGTTGGATTTGGTGTAGCGATGCTGGAATAAGTACTGTTTCACCTTTGGTCATTTGTTCCTCGTAAGAACCTCCAAAATTGATGGTGACAGTGCCTTCCAAACACATATAGATTACAAAAGAATCAATTGAGTAGTAATCTTTTACTGCCGTGCAATCGAATGTAAGGACATTTGTCTTGAAGTACGGACAGGTCACTAATTCTGCTGTTTGATTTAACTTCGACGTATAATGTGTTTTATAGTCATCTTTAGCTTCGTAATCAATTACATCCATAGCTAAATCAAGATGTAATTCGCGAGGATTTCCTTCTGAATCAATGCGGTTCCAGTCAAAAATACGATATGTTATATCCGAAGTCTGTTGTATTTCGGCAATAAGTAATCCTTTGCCAATAGCATGAACACGTCCGGCAGGTAAGAAGAATACATCACCTTTTTGTACAATTTCAGAATGAAGTAGTTGTGGAACGTTCTGTTTTTCTATAGCTTCGGCAAACTCTTTTTGTGAGGAGTTTTTTTCAAAACCAACGATAAGTTCGCCGTCTTTTTCTGCGTCCATAACATACCACATTTCTGTTTTGCCGTATGCTTTATGACGGTCTTTTGCAACTTCGTCGTTTGGATGTACTTGCACGGAAAGTACATCGTTGGAGTCTAAAAATTTAATTAGCAGTGGAAATTCTATGCCGAACTTCTCGTAGATTTTTTGTCCGACAAGTTCGTCCATGTAAACTTCTATAAGTTCTTGGAGGCTGTTTCCTTTTAAAAATCCATTGGAAACCACAGAAATATTGTCTTCAACAGCTGATATTTCCCAGCTTTCGCCACAAGTAGATGAGTTTCCATCGTTTCTGCCTAATAGGTCAGCAAAACGATTTCCGCCCCAAATTTTGTCTTTATAGATATGTTCGAATTTTAAAGGATAAAGCATGGAAGTTATGAATTAAGAGTTTGTTTATTGTTAAATCGCAATTAATCATTAACCATTTATAATTAATCACTATTTTGACTTTCTTCCGCAGAGATTAAGTACATGTCCCATTTTGTCGCGTTTGGTTTGCATGTAAACCTCGTTATACTTATTTACAGGAACTTCAATTGCGACATTTTCAACAATCTTAAGTCCGTAACCTTCCAATCCGGCACGTTTTTTTGGATTGTTAGTCATTAATCGTATGTTAGAAACGCCAAGTTCGTGTAAAATTGTTGCGCCAACGCCGTAATCACGTTCGTCTGCGGCAAATCCAAGTTGAAGATTAGCGTCAACAGTATCGAGGCCTTCTTCTTGTAATTTGTAGGCTGCAATTTTGTTCATTAGGCCAATACCACGGCCTTCTTGACTAAGGTAAACAACAACACCTTTACCTTCCTTGTCGATGGTTTCCATTGCTTTGTGCAATTGCTCACCACATTCGCAACGCATAGAACCGAAAATATCGCCTGTTGCACAAGAAGAGTGCATACGTACAAGTACAGGTTCATCTTTATCCCAAGTACCTTTGATTAAGGCAACGTGTTCCAAACCATTCGATTTCTGACGGAAAGGAATCAATCGGAAATGACCGTATTTTGTAGGAAGATCAACTTCTTCGCCTTTGTCAACTATAGACTCTTGCTTCATACGGTACGCAATTAAATCCTTGATGCTGACAATTTTAAGGTTGAATTTCTCTGCAATTTTTATCAGTTGTGGAAGACGAGCCATTGTTCCGTCTTCGTTGATTATCTCGATTAATGCGGCTGCAGGATTTAGTCCGGCAAGACGAGCAAGGTCAACAGCAGCTTCTGTATGTCCGGCGCGTCTCAAAACGCCACGGTTACGTGCACGTAGTGGATGGATATGTCCAGGACGAGCAAGGTCTGCAGGTTTTGTGTTTGGATCAGCAAGAGCACGGATAGTCATAGCTCTGTCGTACATAGAAACACCTGTTGTGCAACCACTTCCAATCAAGTCAACTGTAACAGTGAAAGGAGTTTCGTGTAAAGAAGTGTTTGTTGCAACTTGCATGTCAAGTTCAAGTTCTTTACATCTGTCTTCACTAATAGGAGCGCACAATTCACCACGACCGTTGCAAATCATGAAATTCACTTTCTCTGGTGTGATTTTTTCTGCAGCAATAATGAAGTCGCCTTCGTTTTCACGGTCTTCATCGTCCACAACGATGACGAAATTTCCTTGTTTGAACTCAGCAAGAGCTTCTTCTATAGTATTAAGTTTTATTTGTTCCTTATCCATCTTATGTTTCGTATGAAATACTCTATGCAAAAATACAAGATAATTGCTAATGAATAAAGAGGTTATGAAAATTATTTTGTGTTATATATAAACAAAAAAAGACTTCCCATATAGTATGAGAAGTCTTTCGTGTATAATAGTTTATCTATTATTATTCGCCTTTGATAGCAGCAACACCTGGAAGAACTTTTCCTTCGATTGCTTCAAGTAAAGCACCACCACCAGTTGAGATGTATGATACTTGGTCAGCTAAACCGAATTTGTTGATACATGCAACAGAGTCACCACCACCGATTAGAGAGAAAGCGCCTTCTTTTGTAGCAGCAGCGATTGCGTTAGCGATAGCTTTTGAACCAGCTGTGAAGTCATCACATTCGAATACACCTGCAGGACCGTTCCAAAGGATAGTTTTTGCACCTTTGATTGCGTCAGCAAATTTCTTTTGGCTTTCTGGTCCAGCATCCAAACCTTCGAAACCATCTTCGATAGCGCCTGAAGCACAAACTTTTACTTGAGCACCAGCTTTAAGAGACATAGTGTCGAAGTCGAAAGCGTTTGTTACAACTGAATCTGTACCAAGAACTAATTCTACGTTGTTTTTCTTTGCCAATTCTTGGATGTTAAGAGCAAGATCAAGTTTATCTTCTTCGCAGATTGAAGAACCAACTTTACCACCGTTTGCTTTTGCGAATGTGTAAGTCATACCACCGCAAAGGATCAATTTGTCAACTTTAGTCATCAAGTTTTCGATGATACCGATCTTAGTTGATACTTTTGAACCACCCATAATAGCAACGAATGGACGGTTGATGTTGTTCAATACGTTGTCAACAGCTTTTACTTCTTTTTCCATCAAGTAACCTAACATTTTGCTGTCTTCGTTGAAGTAGTCTGCGATTACTGCAGTAGAAGCGTGTTTACGGTGAGCAGTACCGAATGCATCGTTGATGTAGCAGTCAGCGTATGAAGCCAAAACTTTAGAGAAATCTTTTTGTTTTGCTTTCATTTCTTTCTTAGCTGCTTCGTATGCAGGATCTTCTTTTTCAATACCTAGTGGTTTACCTTCTTCTTCACCGTAGAAACGAAGGTTTTCCAATAATAGAACTTCTCCTGGTTTCAAAGCTGCAGCTTCTGCTTGAGCTTTTTGGCAGTCGTTTACGAATTTTACAGGAGCACCAAGACGTTCAGCAACAGCGTCAACTATTTGGCTTAGAGAATATTTAGCAACAACTTGGCCTTTTGGTTTACCCATGTGGCTCATGATGATTAATGAACCGCCGTCAGCCAAAACTTTCTTTAATGTTGGAAGAGCACCCATAATACGAGTGTCGTCTTTTACTTTACCGTTTTCTAGTGGAACGTTGAAATCCACGCGAACGATTGCTTTTTTACCAGCAAATTTGTAGTTGTCAATAGTTTGCATTATTAATAATGTTTATGTTAAACTTACTTTTTTTAATGCCCAAAGATAGTAAATTAATTGACAATTGATAATTGCCGATTGACAATTATTTAAAATGTAATAGTCAATGATTAATTAACTTTTGAAAATATTCCTTGAATCTTTCCAAAGAACTTTTTTGATTTTGCACGTTTTCAATTAAAACTTGAATTGCATTACGCATTTCTTCTGCCGATTTAAATCTTTGTACTTGGGCGTTATATAAGAATTTTAGTCGCGCGTCCTGTTTGTAACGCATTGGTGGCGTGCTGAATATATGTTTTACCGTTGCTTTCTGTAGTAATGCAAATGTTTCTTTGCTTGTTCTATGACTTTTTTTGAGTGGAAAAGATATTTGCATGTTGAGAATCAGATTCTTGTCGTCTTTGTCGCAGACAAAAGCATGTTCTCTGGCGAACGCTTCATATAATGTGATACCGGTACTATATATGTCGCACGATTCGTTTACTAACAACCCGCATTGCAGCACCATTTCCGGAGCGGAATAGTACATTGCGTATGGTATGGAGGCAAAATTGAGTATGCTTTGCCCGTTAACTTGTGCGTATTCAAAGTTAAGAATCTTAACAGTCGGATTGTCAATGTCGATTTGCCCTAATTCGTTGGCTACAAGAAAAATAGTACTTGGTTGGATTCGTCGGTGTACTATCTTGTTCGCATGCAGTGTAGAAAGGATTTCGCACACTTTTTCACCTACACGGAGAATAAAGGCAGGCTCTCGTAGATGTGGGTAATCTCCACTAAAAATAACTGAGTGCAGATCTATACCTATCAGTTGTTCACGAATAAAATAAATACCATCGTCGTCTATACAGCAATCGTAAGTCTTTACTATACCTTGATGTGTTTGATTTAGGCAAAGTAGTATGTTTTGTATTACTTGCAGATGTTGTTGGTTGCGAACGAGTTTCGTGTCGTTAAGATACCGAATGACTACTGTGGAATTTGTCTGTTCGCAAATACCACGAAATACGAGGCCGGTGTCGTTATCCTTTTGATCTTCCTCTTCGGGGAGAACAAAATCAAATAAATAAGAGTAGTTTTTGCCAACAAGTTGCTTTTGCATACGCCGATTCAAAAAAAATATTTACTTTTATCGTGTTGCACAAATATACTTTTTTATGCTAAAAAAACTGATACTTTTTCTGCTAGCGATGTTCTTTTTAGGACAAACTGCATTTAGTCAATTCAAATTAGGAGGAACGTGCGGGGCTGGAATCACAAATAATTATTTGACTATTGACGTTGCGCCGGAGGGATCGTATACTTGGTTTGAACATCTTACTGTAGGCGGGGCACCATTCTTCTTGTATAATTCCCATTTGTCGTCGAATTATTGGTCGAAGAAGTATGGAGGCCGAATTTTTGCCCAATATCGATTTGATTTTAATATATTTGTTCACGCAGAATATGAGATAGCCAATGTGTCGTTTTCGGAAGGCAGTAAGGCAACTGTACAGGCTCTTCCAATAGGAGTGGGAGGTTTTACGGAAATCACATCGAAAACAGAAGCGTATGCGCTGATACTGTATGATGTATTGTATGATGAAGCATGGGCTACACGTACAAATCCTATGTATCGCATTGGTGTTCGCTATAAATTTTAGTTGTTATGTTGTTTAGTGAAGTTATAGGACAAGAAAAAATAAAAAATGAATTGCGTGAAACGGTAACGCTTAATCGAGTTGCCCATGCATATATGTTTACAGGTCCGGAAGGTTCGGGAAAACTTCCGCTTGCTTTGGCCTATGCGCAATATCTGAATTGTGAACATCCTACCGATACGGATTCATGTGGTGAATGTCCGTCTTGTAAGGCTTTTGCTAAACTGCAACATCCTGATTTACATTTTGTTTTCCCTATAGTAAAAGAAGGAACAAAAATTAGTTGTGATGATTATCTTCCGGAATGGCGCCAATTGTTTTCCGAAAATCCATATATCAGTTTGGAGTGGTGGATGGAATATATCGGTATGACGGGAAAACAGCCTATGATTTACGAATCAGAGGCCGCTGGTGATGATTCTGGAAAGGTAAAAGGTATTATCCGTAAACTTTCGTATAGTAACTTTAGTGCGAAGTACAAAGTTATGGTGATTTGGATGGCGGAGAAAATGAATGAAACGTGCGCCAATAAGATTTTAAAGATACTTGAAGAGCCAAATCCTCGTACGCTGTTTTTGTTGATTGCGGAAGATACTCGTTTTATGCTTCCTACTATAATTTCGAGAACACAACGAATTGCCGTTCCTAAAATTGATGATGAAAGTCTTTCTCAAAGGATCAAAGACGATTTTATGCTCGAAGGCGATGCTTTACAATCGTTGGTGAAAAATGCGAATGGTAATTATATTCGTGCATTTTCAATGGCAAAATCCGATGATTCTCCAGTGGAGTATTTGGAACTGTTCAAGCAGATGATGCGTTTAGGTTACCAGAAAGATATTGTTTCCATGAATAAAATGCTAGGGGATATTGTTGCACTTGGCAGGGAAAAACAGAAATCATTTTTACAGTTTTGTCTTCGTGAGATTCGTGAGAATTTTATTCGAAATTATAATACTCAGGAAATATTATATATGGATAATCAGGAACGTGACTTTGCTGAAAAATTCCATCCGTTTATAAACGAGAGAAATGTTGCTGGTTTCACAAAAGAATTTAATACTGCTTATTATCAGATTTCTCGTAATGGGAATGCGAATATTATATTTTTCGATATGTTTTTGAAAATTATTGTTTTGTTACGGGCATAATTTTCTAATTTTGTTTGCTTTTAATTACAATGGAACAGAATACAATTTCAAATAACGATAAAAAAGAAGGTGCATCGGTTTCGAAAACGGAACAATATGCGCAGCAGATTAAGAAATCGGCACAAAGAAGTGGCAGTGCAAAACTGTATTGCTATGATTGGATGTCGAATATTGAATTGCCTGAAAATGCACGGAAATTAGTCGAGGTTCGTTTTAAGAATACTCGTAAGGATTTTTATGTGAATGATTCTGGCCTAATGCTGGAGGTTGGTGATATTGTTGCTGTTGAAACAGCATCGGGTTACGATGTAGGTACGGTTTCGCTAATGGGAGAATTGGTAAACCTACAGATTCGAAAAGTGTATGGAAAAAAAGTTCCAGATACGTTCCCTAAAATTTATCGTAAGGCAAAAGAAGCAGACATTGAAAAATGGAAAGAAGCTAAGTCTTTGGAACACAAGACGATGATTCGTTCCCGTCAGATTGCTAAGGATTTGAAATTGAACATGAAAATTGGCGATGTCGAATATCAAGGTGATAAGACTAAGGCTATTTTCTATTATATTGCAGATGAACGTGTTGACTTCCGTGAATTGATAAAGGTTTTCGCTGAGGAGTTCAAGGTTCGAATAGAAATGCGTCAGATTGGTGTGCGACAAGAAGCTGGTAGAATTGGTGGTATTGGCTTGTGTGGTCGTGATTTGTGCTGTTCTTCATTCATTTCAAACTTTGTTTCCGTTTCAACTAATGCTGCCCGTTATCAGGAAGTTTCGTTGAATCCTCAAAAAATGGCAGGACAATGTGGTAAATTGAAATGTTGTTTGAATTTCGAGCTTGCAAGTTATATGGATGCTCGAAAGGATTTTCCGGAAACAAATATTGCGCTTGAGTTTAAGGAAGGGCGTGCGCATCATACAAAAACTGATGTGTACAAACGTATCATGACTTATTTGTACAAGAAAGATGATGTTCCAACATTTGTTGAATTGTCTGTGGATAGAGTTAAGGAGATAATCGAGTTAAATTGTAAAGGTATAAAACCAGAAACTCTACAAGGTGCAATCACTGAGGTTGAAAGAGAATATGTTCCTGATTATGAAAATGTTGTAGGTCAGGAAAGTCTTACACGTTTTGATAAGAAAAAGAAGAAGAAAAAGCATTCAAATGGTGGTAATAATGCAGGTCAGAATAACCAACAGAATGCTTCTGCTCCAAAAAATCAAGAACAAAATAATCAACAACCTGCTGAAAACCAACAGAATAATAACCAACAAAATACAAATCAGCAAAATAATAACCAACGTCAAAATAGGAACAATCGTCATAAAAATCATAACAGACATAATGGCGGTGGAAATCAATAAAATAAAGAGCAAAATCAGCAGAAACCTCGAAACGATGAGAACAAGACTGTTTAGTTTCATAGGATTGGTAGTTGTTGTACTTTGTGCTTGTGTTGGTTGTAATTCCAAACAAGTATATCGTGAAACTATAGATTTTGCAGATAATACATGGTTGAAGGATTCTGTTGTTCGTTTTTATGTTGATGTAAATGATACAACTCAATCATACGACATTGCTTTTTCTATAGTGAACAATGACGAATATCCATATTCGAATTTGTACTTGTTTACTGACATCATTTTCCCTTCAAATGAATATGTACGCGATACTATAGATTTTATTTTAGCTACGCCAGATGGAGAATGGTTAGGTTCGGGATGGAGTGGTTATTCTAATGAATTTCAATATAAAACTAATGTGAAATTTCCACAAATAGGTCGTTATGTGTTTGTTTTTGAGCAAGCTATGCGATGTACAAATAGTTCGTGTGGAGTTGCTGGTTTACAATCTGTTTCACTTTCAATGGCAAAAAAATAATGAGTGCAAAGAATAAATTACAACGATTTGCTGATAATGAAGTATTCCCTAATGTGATACAACCAAACTTCGAAGAAATTTTTCGTAAGGATTATTCTTTGAAAAATGCTTGGCGTACGTCATATTGGAAAAATGATGCTCCAATAGTATTGGAACTTGGTTGTGGTAAGGGAGAATACACGGTTGCACTTGCGAAGAAATTTCCTGAGAAAAACTATATTGGTATAGATATAAAAGGTGCTCGTTTTTGGCGTGGTGCAAAAACAGCCTTGGAAGAATCTATGAATAATGTAGCTTTTTTGCGTACACGTATTGAGTTTATAGATTCATTTTTTGGAAAAGATGAGGTTGATGAAATCTGGATTACTTTCCCAGATCCACAATTGCGTGAGAAAAGAGCAAAAAAACGTCTTACGTCTCCTCGTTTTTTGAATATGTATTTGGGAATGTTAAAACCAAATGCTGTCGTGAATCTTAAAACTGACAGTAAAGAATTGTATGATTATACAAAAGCATTGTTGGAATATAATAATCAGGAAATTCTAATTGCGACAGATGATTTGTATAATTCACCATATTGCAATGATGTACTTTCTGTAAAAACTCATTACGAATCGTATTATTTAACACAAGGAAAACCTATTACTTATATACAGTTTCGTATCTCAAAAACGATAGAAGATTTTCCTGAAGAAGCAGAGTAAAATTCACTTTTCGTAGATAATTTTCTACATTTTGTGGATATTTTACATAGGAATTTCACCCCAAAAATGACATTTTTACTCCAAAAATGACGTTTTAGTGTATTTAACTATAGGCGTGTACCATTTATTTTGTACTAATCTTTTTTTCTACAATTTTTGTGCAAAATAAAAAAACAGTTATGGCACATAAGTATGTATTGAGAGATTTCTCAAAATTTAAAGATGTAACAAGAGTTTTCGATCTTCTTGATTGTTATAAAGAAAATAATCCTCATCAACAAATTGCGTTAGGAGGTAAAAATACAGGTTCATGGGTGACATATAGCCCAGATGAATATAAAGAATGCGCTTGCAATATCAGTTATGCATTAATGACTTTAGGTGTACAAGCTGGTGATAAAGTTGCTTTAATTTCTTCAAGTCGTCCTGAATGGAACATGATTGATATGGGTGTGCAACAAATAGGTGCAATTCTTGTTCCTGTATATCCAACAATTAGTGAAAATGATTATCGCTATATTTTGAACCACTGCGAGGCTAAGGTAGTGATAATGGAAGGCGCTGAGGTAATGAAAAAAATCACAGCAGTTAAGGCCGATTTGCCTAATGTTGAACATTTCTACACATTCCAAGACAGAAAAGATTATCCTTATTTTGAACAATTGGTTGAATTAGGTAAAAACAATCCTAATCCAGAAGAATTACAACGTCGTAAAGATGCTGTAAAACCTACTGATTGTTGTACAATTGTGTATACATCAGGTACGACAGGTACTCCTAAAGGTGTGATGTTGGCTCACTGTAATTTGATTAGCCAGGTAAAAGCCTTAAAGACCATTCCTTCTGCTTCATCGACTCGTGCATTAAGTTTCTTGCCATTGAGCCACGTGTACGAAAGAATGTTGATTTATTTATATCAATATCTTGGAATGTCGGTTTATTATGCTCAAAACTTGGGTACTATCGCCGAAAATATCAAGGAAATTCGTCCTACAATGATGACATGCGTTCCTCGTGTATGGGAAAAATTCTATGACAAAATCTACGACAATGGAAAGAAAATGAAAGGTTTCTCTCAAAAGATTTTCTATTGGGCTGTAGATGTTGCCAAAGCATATCGTATTGAAAAATCTGATCGTCCATTTGGTTATGGAATCAAATATGCAATTGCAAAGAAATTAGTATTTGATAAAATCTATGCAGGAATCGGTGGTGACTTCGATGTTGTTGTATCTGGTTCTGCTGCAATTCCTTCAAATTTGGTTTCGTTCTTCAATGCAATTGGAATGACATTGTTCGAAGGATATGGTCTAACTGAAACTTCTCCGGTTGTTGCGGTTCACACTCGTGATAAATTCGGTCGTGAAGCAGGAACTGTAGGTCCAGGTTTGGCAGGTACAGAGGTTAAGATTTCCGAAAAGGGTGAAGTAATCTGCCGTGGTCATAATGTGATGATGGGATATTACAAAGCTCCGGAATTAACAGCCGAAGTTATTGACGAAGATGGTTGGTTCCATACTGGTGACCTTGGTCATTTCAATGAAAGAAATCAATTGGTATTGACAGGTCGTATCAAATCATTGTTCAAGACAGCTATGGGTAAATATGTAAACCCACAAGTTATCGAAGAAAGAATGTCAACTTCTCCATTTATTGAAAATATGGTTGTTGTTGGTGAAGGACAAAAGTTTGCAGGTGCGGTGATTTCGCCAAACTTCGAATATGTAAAAACATGGTGTGCTGCAAATGGCATTACTTATACTTCTCCAGCTGAAATAATAAAAGAAAAAGCTGTATTTGCTCAATTCAGAAAAGAAATCGACACATTTAACAAAGAATTTGGTGATACAGAACAAATTAAGAAATTCGCTCTTGTTGCTGAACCATGGGGAATGGACAACGGCTTCTTAACTCCAACGTTGAAAGTAAAACGTGGTGTTGTTGAAAATCGTTATAAAGAAGAAATTGCAAAACTATTTGTTTAGGCAACGTCAACAATATCGTTTAAATCGACATACCAAATATATCCTTTAGTGGTATAACCCATTTGTGAGAGAATATGCATATATTCTCTCACTTGTTTTATATGGGATTCTTCATGTTCTTTTGTGAATTTGTAGTCAATTACGGTGATGTCTTTTCCTCGTACGAGCATTCTGTCTGGACGTTTTTCTATGCCATTTGGTAGCATCAGCGGTTGCTCGGTTAGTATGGAATCCCAATTGTTGGTAAACCATGGCGCAACACGTGGATTTGCAAGTTTTTCGCGTAAGGATGAAGCAAGTTCGTTTCTTTCTTGTATGTCCATTAATTCTATAGGACTATATTGTAGAATACAACGGTCTATGTCTTCCATGGTTGTTATATGTTCCAAAATTTGGTGCATCAATAAACCATGTTCGCGTTGTGTTTGTGGTTGATTCAATCTGTCCTCGAAATGACGGGAGTTTTTCTCTGGCAATAATCGTGCTGCTGGTTGATAAACAACATAGTGTTCCAAACTATTTGATTGCTTCTCATTCTTTGTCGATCCTTTAGCCGTACCTTTACGGAATGTATAGTCATTGTATTCGTCTGATGGAATATTAGCTATAACTTCGTCAAAAAATTGGACTTTATTTTTTGCATCTTTACTAGAGCATGTATCGAAAATGTATAATTCCTCTTCAGCTCGTGTACAGGCAACATATAAAGCGTTAATGTTGTCAATTTCAGTAAGATACATTTCTTCTATGAATTCATCCTTAAATAAGGTTTCTTTCATGTCGCCTTCAAGTTCTACGATAGGAAGACGGTTGTCGTCGGTTTTATATAGTGCATGAGCATATTGTGGAGCACTTGTTTTTGCAAAATCAGGAAGAATTACCACTGGATATTGCAATCCTTTGGAACTATGTATGGTAGCTGCTTGTAAACTGCCGATTCGTTTACTTTGCGAAAGATATGTTTTCCCTTTGATTTCATCCCAATGTTCTAAAAAGTGTGAAATATTTGTATTGTAATTTTTTGAGTATGAATGAACTATATCTTGGAAGTTTGTTATAAATGGAATCTCGGCAGTAATTTCATTCAATTTATATTGCATAATTATTTGTTCGCAAGTGTCGAAAATCGACATGTTCTTGCCTATTACTTTGTCGGGAATAGTACCGAAATCAAGTAATGATTCAGATGTTGCGCTTTCAGGAAATAATGTCTGATAATTGAACGCTAAGCTTGCTTTTACAAACTCCATTCCTTTATCGTCATCTTTCATTGTCATTTTTCGTAGAAAGTTGATTATGAATTGAATGGATGGTGCAGCGTCTATTAGAAGCGCTTGTTTGCTCATAATAGAGAACGCATTCTCGTAATCTTTGTATTGTTCTTCGTTCTTTTTCGTGTTGAAATATTGCACAATTTCGCCGATGGTATCGTTTCTATAACATAGTATCATGATATCTTCGGCATTACGTCCTTGTTGTAGTAAGGAAACTACTTTGTTGAAAATCAATTCTAAACGTAGTTCTTTTGCTTCGTTTGCCTTTAAACTTCCATCTGCGTTAATCAATTGAATTTCAACGCAGCCCTCGCTGTCTTTCTTTGTTTTTTGTGCGCAATCGTCATAGATAGATGAAATCGTATTTTTTTCTGTGCCGTAGTTGGTGTTAAATCTGCTATCGACGAATTTGGAGTATGCTTTGAAAAATGCGTTGTTGAATTCTATTACATTTTTGTAGCTACGGAAGTTTGTCTTTATCTCGTTGGAGTGGTCGTTGATAGTGAATTCTTGTGAATCACTGTTTGTAAGATTGTGCAAAATCTTCCAATCGCCATTACGAAAACGATAAATTGATTGTTTAACATCTCCAATTATAAGTCCATAGCCAGATGATTCTTCTGTGTCTTGTGCAGCTAAAAGGTTGGAAATTATAGGTTTGAAGTTGTCCCATTGCATGTTAGACGTGTCCTGAAACTCGTCTATCATGATATTTTCGATTTGCTGACCTATTTTCTCGTATACAAATGGTGTGTCGCTTTTGTTTATAATATCTTTTAGTAGCATGTTTGCAAACGAAAGGAAGAATGCATTTTCGTCGCGACAGTATGCCTCTAATTCCGATTGAATGTACTGTGAGAGAATAATGCCTTGTTTATGTTGCACATATTTTTTTGCCGTGTAATATGTTTCTTTTGCATTAGTATCTTCGAGTTGGTGTTGTAGTTCATTCAGGAGATTCTCTAAGGTTTGACTGTAAAGTAACTCGATAGTCATTCGTTTGCCGGCATCCAATTTCTTGGTTGTAACCATTTCTGCAGTCAAAATCTTTTCGACACTCTTGGAAAAATCCTTGTTTGCAATTTTTTTCAGTACATCTATACACGAAGCTTTTCCTGATTTTTTGAAATCATCTCTACTTAGTCCGGCTTTATTTATGACATCAATTGCCTGATTTGCATACCCGCAAATAAGTTTTTCGTAGTTTTTGATGATTCCCGTTTGTTCATCAAAAAAAGTATGCATTCCTTGCAAAATCGTATCGAAGTCATTTGTGGCAATTTCTACATTTTCAGCCTGGAATTTTTCTTCGAATAATAATTTACTTGCTTGTTTGATTTCCTTTTTTAGGTTGGTTTGCTTGTTTGAATCAATGTCTTCAAAAGCAAAGTCTATCAGTAATTTATGTAGTTCCGGATTTTCTGCTGAATTTGTCAGTAATTTTCTAATGATGGTTTCCAGAATTGTATCAGGATCAAGTTCCAAAGAAAATTTTGGTGGAAGGTTTAAGTCTTTTGCAAAATTTCGAATAACTCGTTGGGTAAATGAATCTATGGTTTCAATAAAGAAAAAAGAATAGTTATGTAATAAGTCACGAAAAATTCTGTGAGCTTTTTCTTGAATGTCACTTACATTATTCGTATGCTCAATCTCCATTAAGTCTTCAAGATATGCAGCTTTGGGATTGTACGATAATTCGTACAAAGCTTCCAAAATACGAGATTTCATCTCATCGCAGGCGTTGTTGGTAAATGTAACGGCAAGTGTTTTTCTATAGTTGTTTTCCTTTTTAAACAACAATTTTATGTATTCTTTTGTAAGCGTGTATGTTTTACCAGCTCCAGCAGAGGCTTTGTAGATGTTTAGCATAAGACAAAAATTTCTATAAATATACGGGGAAATTTGTATTTGTCAGTATAGGCAACGATAATAAATGAGAATACTTATACGTCTTTTGTTACGAACGATAGTTTGCGAAAAAGTGTTAGATTTAGTGTGTACAAATATAGCGTACAATATTTGCGCCCATTTGTAGTGCGGTTTGATGGATTTCGTTGGTGTCGTTATGCACTTCTGGATTTTCCCAGCCATCGCCTAAATCACATTCGTAGGTGTAAAAACAGACAAGTCTTCCATCTATTTCTATTCCAAATCCTTGTGCTGGTTTTGCATCGTGTTCGTGGATTTTCGGCAATCCTTTTGGAAATGCAAATTGTTGATTATAAATAGGATGATTAATCGGCAATTCTACAAATTCTGCATCAGGGAAAACTTTTTTCATTTCACGACGAATATATTTATCAAGTCCGTAATTGTCGTCGATGTGTAGAAATCCACCACTTAAAAGATATTCTCGTAGGTTTTGTACATCCGAAGGCGAAAACACCACATTCCCGTGTCCTGTCATGTGGACCATCGTAAAGTTGAATAGTTCCTGACTTCCGACATCAACGGTGCTTTGGCTTGCGTTCATGTGCATGGTTTTATTGCAAAACTCCACCAAATTCGGTACCGATGTCGGGTTTCCATACCAATCGCCTCCACCGCTGTATTTGAGTACACCTATCTTCACCGTAGTTTGTGAAAACACAGCGTAGGGGATAAGCATTAATATGAATACTATATTTTTAATATGTCGCATAGTATTTTCGTAAAAACCATTCTGCAGAAGCTGCAAGAAGTAGCATTAATAGTATAAGTGGCATATTCAGCAAAGTGTTTCGCTCTTTTTTCGTGTGCGAAACTGCCACAATATTCGTGTTAGTCTGGATATGCTGTAACAAGGAGTCAAGTTCGTTTGGATGTACCATAATTCCTCCGGTTTGCTCCGATATATTTTGTAGTAATGCGTGATTTGCTTGTAGTTGTTTGTATTCAATTTGTTGCGGTAATACGAAAAAACTACCTTTTTTTACAAGCTCTTTTCCGTCAACTATTGTTGCCGCTTTGTATTGATAAGTACCTTCTGGGAATTTTCCAGCACGGAGTTGATAGAATTTGTCGTTAGGAGAAAAAGTAAATGGATATTCCTTCCCGTTTTCATTCGTAATTACAAAAGAAATTGTTTGGTCGGGAACTGGTTCAAATGTTTTGTCATATAATTCTGTTGTGCATGTAACATCTTGGTTTTCATGAAAAACACTTTCGCAGTTAACTGAAAATAATTCTTTTCTTTCGGAAATGGCAAGATAGGCAATGCATTTGTTTACAAGTGCATCAAATGCGTCAAATGAGCCATTGATTTTGTGGTCGTAGAGTCGCCAGCGCCATAGGCCTTCTCCTAATATCAACCCGAGTTTTACATTGTTGCATGTAGAAAAAGTAATCAATGGCCGTTCTGTAGCAATATCGCCAATGGTTTGGTAGCAAAGTGTTCGGGTCTGTTCGCTTACCGAATATGAGCCAAAAGGAACAAGCAGTGGTGGCACTTGTGCAAGTAAATTTTTGCACGTTTCGTCCAAAACGAATAATGGGAAATCGTTGTTGCAATTAGGTTTGCTTTCGTCAAATGCTTTTTTGTTGTTCGAAATTCTAACACTGATATTTTGTGCCTGGACAGTTTCTAACTCTGTAGCTTGGTTGTAAAGTAACAAGCAAGGAACATTTGCTTGTATGGCGTCGGAGAAAATAGTTTTACCTTTTCCATATGCTGATGGAAGTCCTACTAATATGCAGCAGTTGTAATCTCTTATGGAGAAATTTTTGTTGTCGGAAAGGCAGATTAGCTCGCATTCATAGTTTTTATTGCTTTCTATCGCACGGTGAATTGCTGCAATATCAGGATGAATGGACTCGTAAAAGATGCCAATTTTTTGTTTGCTCTCCAATACATCTACCGCACAAATATATGTGTTGTTTTCTGCATTTATTTCTTGATCGTGATATTCTATGTGTATGGTATATTTTTTCTTACCGACTTCTTTGCTTGTTAGTTGGCAGTCTATGGTAGTGAAATAATGTTCGTTGTTGGGAGAAACTGTTGTTTTGAATAAAACCTTATCATTTTCACTAACAGTTACTATCGATTTTGTGTTCTTTAGGGCGTGACTTTCTATAGAAATACGAAACAGAAATGGATTGTCGCGAAATGCAATGTTGTTATGTAATACGTTGGAAATCATATTGTCACAGCCTTGTGTAGTGTCGCCGAGTGCTATTGTATATATTGGTGTTGATGCAAATTCTGTGGTTGCATATTTGGGATTTTCACCTGCATTGTAGATTCCGTCGGTGGCGACTACAATGGCGCCGATATTTTGTTGATAGTAACGAGTCGCAATATCTTGCAATGCAGAGGAGATATTTGTTCCAGTTCCTTCAAATGTTATGTCATTTGCAGATAGAGTGGTCTCGTCAAACAGATAGTTTGCAATTTGATATTTTTCTTGTAGTTTTTTTACAAAATCTTGATAGTCAGATAAATATTTTGTCTTGTAATAGGTAGAATCTTTAGTTATTACTATTGATTTTGAATTATCGTGTAACAAAACAATGGTTGGCTTTTCTATTGTTCGTTTCCAAAATTCTATACATGGACCGAGCAATAGAAACAATACAAATGAAATGACGAAAGCACGTAATGCGAACAATAATCTTCGAACCCATAGTGGTGCGTCGGTTAGCTTGTGGTCGTTTTTGTATAAGAAAAACGCAATTGCTACACCGATTGCAATGCAAAGAGGTGTAAACCATAAACTATATTCAGAAAAAATCGTCATTGTATTTTTAGTCTCGCAAAGGTATGAAAAACAAAAGAGATTAGGTCTTGCTAATGAAGAAAACACTACTTTTGTAGCAAATGACAAACGTATTATTAGCAATATATAAGTATTTCGAAGAGCACACATTTTTGTTGCGCCTGCTCTTGTTTGTTATTATTGTTTGTTCGGCACTATTGGTGTCTCGTGTAACATTGATAGAAGACATAAGTTCATTTTTACCACAAAGTAAGGAGAATGAAAAAATCCAATTCGCTTATCAGCATATTGGTGCGGCAAATACCCTTATGGTGTCGGTTTCGTCCGATTCTGCAGATGAATATGCAATAATTGATGCCGTTGATTTCTTTGTTGATGAGTTACAAAAAAGAGATTCGCTTCACAGGGTAGAAAATATTTTCTACCAGGTTGATCAACAACAAATTATGGAAGTTGGTCAGTTTGTGATAGAAAATATGCCTTTGTATTTGAAAGATGCAGATTACGAAAGACTTGAACAGTCGCTTTCTGGGGATTCCATTACAGCAAGGTTGAATGCTGATAAGCAGTTATTGCTTTCGCCTATGGGTGGAGTTATGAAGAATTTTATCGCATTGGATCCATTGGCATTTGCGACTCCATTGTTACAGTCTTTGAATCAGTCGAATCCCTCTTCGAATTATGAAACTATTGATGGCTATATTTTCGATAAAGACGGAAAAGAAGCTATAGTAGCGGTATCATCACGTTTCCCGGTAAGTGAAACGTCGGAAAATGCCAATTTGATTTCCGACATTGAGCAGGCTATGCAGGAAACTATGAAGAATAATGCAGATGTGAAATTGGATTGTATTGGTGCTTCGGCAATTTCTATCGGTAATGCACAACGAATAAAAATGGACAGCATTATCTCAACTGCAATAGCGTTGATATTCATTTTAGCATTGTTGCTGTATTTCTTTAGAGATGTTCGTGCTTTGGCAATCATCGTTTTCTCAATTTCGTTTGGCGCTTTGTTTGGTATGGCGTTCGTTTCGTTGTTTAAAGAATCGGTTTCTGTCATCGCAATCGGTGTAGGATCGATTATTGTCGGAATTGCAGTGAACTATCCTTTACATTTTCTCGCGCATTATCAGCAAGGATACAGTAAAGAGCAAACAATACGCGATATTATAGATCCGCTGGTTACGGGAAATCTGACTACGGTTGGTGCATTTTTAAGCCTTGTGTTCATTCATTCCAATGCGATGAAGGATTTAGGTTTGTTCGCTTCATTTTTACTTGTTGGAACTATTTTGTTTGTGCTGATTTTCTTGCCACATCTTTTCAAGAAAAACCTATTTGTAAAACAAGAACGATTAAGTACAAACCTAACATTCAATAAGATAGCTTCATATAATTTAGATAGGAATACTGTTGTTGTAGTAGCTGTAATTCTGATAACGATACCTTTATACTTTTTCAGTAAAAACACTTCATTCGACAGTGACTTGCATTCCATTAATTATATGACGGATTCTCAGCGTGAGAAAATGGCGAAAATCAATGCACAAACGCAGCAAGATAAACCTACGTTTTTTTGTGTTGCCGAAGGAGAATCTGTTGAGGCCGCGTTGCAAAATTACGAAGTGGTTTTACCTACAATAGATTCGTTGAAGCAAGATGGACTTGCCACATCGGTTTCGGGAATTGCGTCGTTTATTCCTTCAAAAAAAGTTCAGGAACAACGATTGAAAAAATGGAATGAATTTGTGGCCAAACATAGAGATACATTGTTGATTAATCTTGAAAATGCTTGCCGTGAGAATGGTTTTAACTCACACGCATTCAAGCAGTTTGAAAACATACTTTGTTCAGAATATTCGACGCAGGATGTAAGTCATTTTGAGCCGATAATGCAATCTATAGGACGTAATTTCATATATGCCGATTCGAGCAAAGCTTTGATATACACTATAATAGGCACAGAGAAAGAACAACGTGAATTAGCCGAAAAACGATTGAATATCAATAAATCCGATGTCTATACATTTGACAATACCTCACTTGTAACACAAATGGTGTCGGCGTTATCCGACGACTTTGATTATGTGTTGTATGTATGTGGTTTAATAGTTTTCTTCTTCCTAACTTTTTCGTTTGGCCGTTTGGAATTAAGTCTTATTTCGTTTGTGCCATTAGCAATAGGATGGATTTGGATACTTGGATTGATGGACATTTTCGATATGAAGTTTAATATCGTAAACATTATTTTGGCTACATTCATATTTGGGCAGGGAGATGACTATACGATATTTGTAACGGAAGGTATGATGTATGAATATACATATCGAAAGAAAATGTTGGCTTCGTACAAAAACTCGGTTTGTCTTTCGGCAACCATTATGTTTATAGGAATTGGTTCTTTGATTTTGGCGAAACATCCAGCTATGCATTCGTTGGGTGAAGTCACTATCGTGGGAATGTTTTCGGTTGTGTTGATGGCGTATTTATTTCCGCCATTGTTATATCGTTGGCTGACGCAAAAAAATGGAAAAGATCGTTTGATTCCTATCACTATTAAAAACTTATTTACAACGGTTATATCGTTTATAGTTTTCTTAATAGGTTCTCTATATTTAACATTGGCAGGTTTTGTTTCGTTGACAATATTAGGGAAAACACCTGCGCATAAATTATGGTTCCATAAACGATTGTGTGGTACGTTCCGCTTTCTTGTGAAGATAATTCCGGGAGTTCGATTTGATTTGCAAAATGTTGCGCAAGAAACATTCGAAAAGCCAGGAATCATTATAGCAAATCATCAGTCACATTTGGATTTAATGTATTTGTTGTTGCTGAATCCTAAGATAATTTGCTTGACAAATCATTGGGTTTGGCGTTGTCCGTTCTATGGTTGGATAATTCGTTATGCTGATTTCTATCCAGTAGAAAATGGAATAGAAGACAATGTGGAGACACTTCGGAAAGTGATAGACAATGGTTATTCCATCTTAGTATTTCCGGAAGGGACTCGTTCCGAAAATTGCGACATTTTACGTTTCCATAAAGGAGCATTTTATTTGGCAAGACAGTTACATGTAGACATTATTCCAACGTTGATACATGGTGTAGGTCATGTGTTCCCAAAAACAGAATTTTTGTTACGTAAAGGAAAGGTAACGGTTAAAGTATTGCCACGTATCACTACCGAAAATGAATTGTATGGTGAGGATGTAGAGTGTCGTGATTTCGCAAAAGCTGTTCGTAGACAATATGTACAAGAATATGAACAATTAGCAAATGAAGTCGAAACAGCAGAATATTACAAGGATTTAGTTCTTCATAATTATATTTACAAAAGTAGACAAATCGAACAGCAAGCCCGTAAAGTTTTGAATTCACCGGATTTGTATGAAAGAATTAATGCACTTCCAAACGAAGGGACTTACACAATAGAAAATTGTGGTCAGGGAGAGTTTGCCCTTCTTGCCGCTTTAGTGAAAAAGAACCTTCAAATCGTTGCTACCGACAGCGACGAAAATAACATAGCTATCGCCAAAAATTGTATTTTAGTTCCGGGGAATTTGAAGTATGAGATAAAGAAATCTAATGTTTTTAGATAGGGGAGATAGTCCTATTGGTTTAAGAATTTTGCATGGTATGATTTATTTTGGAAAAAGTAAAAGTCTTAACTTTTGCAGACTACCTATTGTGTGCTAGAAGATTGTGTAATAAAAAAGACGTCCTAAATAGAACGCCTTTAATTTTCTAATAGTCTTTGAAAAGATTACGTTATGGTATCAACACTAATCTAAAACCAGTAAAGCTGTTTCGTAATGAAGGGCTTAAATGACCTCTATTTGCGTTTCTACAGCTATTTTCTTCTGTGATGATGCAACCGCCGCGTAAAACCATATCTTCGCCTTCTGCTGGACCTTGTGGGTTAACAGTTCCTTTTGCTTTGTAGGCATCTATAGAGTACCAATCGGCACACCATTCCCAAACACTTCCGCTCATATCGTAGATGCCAAGTTCGTTGGCAACTTTGCTTGCAACAGGGTGAATCTTTTCTTCAGAATTTCCTTTGTACCAACCTACATTCGATAAGTCATTGTCGCCACTAAAAGTATAACCGGATTTTTTGTTGCCACCACGTGCAGCATATTCCCATTGTGCTTCTGTAGGAAGAGCAAATGTCTTACCCGTTTTTTCGTTAAGTCTTAAGATAAATTCTTGAATATCGTCGTAGCTTACGTAGTACATAGGGTAGTTGTCGCCTTCACCACGCAATGGCCATAGTGGGTTTGCCTTGTCGCGTTGTTGTTCTATGGTTGTTCCCATTATGGTTGCCCATAATTCTTGGGTAACTTCACATTCTCCTATGTAATAGTTGTTAAGACTAACACTATGTACAGGTTTTTCATCTCTGTCGCAGCCGTTTACTTGTTCTGCAGTTGCACCCATGCTAAATGAGCCGCCTTTCACAAAAATCATAGTGAATTCAACTCCTTCAACAGTAAATTTTTGTGCTGTTGAAGTTGTTCTAACATTATTATTCTGACGTTCTGCAGCTTCTTTCAGCGATTGTGCTTGTATACCTAGAACGAAGAAAAAACTTACGATTAAACAAACAATTTTCTTATTCATAACCTCTGTTTTTAATGTTTACTATTTTTCGCCTTCCAACGAGTCAACATATACGAAATCTTTCACATATTTAGGTTGATCTTTACGGATATGTTCTATAAGATTTTCAATGTTCTTTTGAGAGTAACTTACAGCAAGGCTAACTGTTGTGTCGTTGTATAATACGACGAAACTACATTTGCCATTTTCTTGGATTGCGTAGAATAAACCTTCTTCTTGTTGTTTTTCTACACCGAGTTTAGAAGCAATTTCGTTGCTTAATCTTTTTGCAATTGCACAACCTTTGTTTGTTGCTTGTCCGCTTAAGAAGAACTTATAACCAAATGAAGCAATAGGTTCTGTAAGATCATAAACTATAGTTTTGTTGTCAAGGCTGTCTAAAGAAACAATTCTGTTGTCGAAACTAAATTCCGTAACAATACATTGAATGTCTTTTGTGAATTTCTGAATATTTAATGCGATAATAGTTGTTGAGTCGATTGCATTTGCATAATCTCCATAAACTTTGCTATCTGCAATTGTTTGTACTGTAGAACTTGCATTAAATCCGTCAAATGTTGACTCTGTTACTTTTTCGGCAAATTTTTGAACAAATTCGCTTGCGTCGTAGTAGTCAGATGCTACATAACAATATTCAGAAATAGAGAAATTGCCGTTTTTGTCCACGAATCCCCATTTACCATTTCTTTTTACTGGTGCATGGTTGCCATTAAAACCTTCGTAAACAGCCTCGAAAGTAGGAGCAATCACAATATTTCCTTTTTCATTTATAAATCCATACATGTTTGAAGTATCTTGGAATGCTGCTAGACCTTCTTTAAAATTATAGAGTTCTTTAATGTTTTGTAATTGTAGAACTGTATTTCCTTTTTTATCTATACAAATAGGATATTCACCAGCTTCAACAACAATAGCTTTACCTTCGTGAAAAGAAGTTCCGAATTTGTATTTTGGAGCTATAACATATTGCGCAGCTTTATCGATATAGCCGTAGCTTCCGTTGTCGTCTTTTACTAATGCTAAGTCTTCAAAGAAGAATCCTGCTTCTTTATAACGTGGAGAAATAACGTATTCGCCGTTAGAATTAACGTATCCCCATTTACCGTCAACGTATGCAGGAACCATTTGTGGTGTATTATTTTCTACACAAGATGAGAATAATGCGATTGCTACTATAATTGTAAAAAACCAATTTGTGTGTTTCTGTTTCATAATGTATAATATATGCAGTTTGACAAAGTATTTATGAATGTAAAAACTCTAAAGATAATGGAATATTAGGGAATATATGTACTAGCACAACAAATGCTATTATTATCATAAATAATACCTCCGCAAGTATTGGTTGACGTATATTCACCATATAGTTGGTAATGTAAATTGCAACAGGAAGTAATCCGAAGAACAAGATGTCCATACTTACGTATGGTATAAAGAATGCTGCAGAAAGTATGATAGCAAGGAAGAATGCAAATATTAAGTAGAATTTGCGTATAGATACTTTTTTTATGCCTCTTGTTAGGGAATAAAATGCCGAAATTATAAATACAAGTGCAAGAAATACCGAATAGATGATAGGTACCAATGTTAATGTTAAATCAGAATGTATGGTAAGCAGGTTCGCTCTCCATACTGCAATTTGTTGTGGTAATGCATCGAAACAGAATGCGAGTGTAAACAATAACGCAAATGGAGTCAATACTCCAACTATTGCTGCTAACCATTGTCTCCAGTAAAATGATACTAATGTTATTAAGCCTATGAAGATTAGTATTGTTAGGTAGATGGTTGGAGCGTAAAAAAGAGTAGCGATAGAAAAATACACTCCACATTCAAAAATGGTACGTAGTTCACGTTCATTTTTGTACATCTTGAATAAAGCAACCATTCCTAAAATAACGAAGAATAGTGCCGGTTGCATAGGATTTAATTGTCTGAAATCCTGTAAACATGATGAAAATAGGATATACAATAGTACATATACAATTGAACGTTTCTCTATCAATCGTATGCTCGTATTTGTTCGTATCAGCAATAGGATATTAGCGGTAATAAGTAGGAGTGCTACTAATTGACCTGCAAACACATTCCAATGTTGAATTGCCATTAAAGGTTGATAGAATATCATAGGGGTCTCATCGTAATAATGCGAAACGAACACTTCCGGATGCAATAGATTTGAACCCCATAATAGTAGCACTATTATAGGCAATAATATCAAATTGAAAGATGTATTTCTCTGCAGAAATTGAAACATATTATCCTAAGTCAACGCCGATGTCTCGACGGTAGTACATTTTATCGAAGTGAATTTTTTTGATGTTCTTGTAGGAAATTTCCAATGCTGCATTTTTGTCTTTTCCTAACGAAGTAACTGTTAACACACGGCCACCAGAAGTTTTTACTTCTTGTCCGTCTAATTTTGTTCCTGCATGGAAAACGATGCTATCGGAAATACCTTCTTCTATTGTAATTACTTTTCCTTTTTCATATGCTTCTGGGTATCCTCCCGAAACAGCCATAACTGTTGTTGCCGACTGACTATCGATTTCTATCTTTTCTTTCGACAATGTCTTGTTTGCTGCAGCAACAAATAGTTGTAGTAAGTCTGATTTTATTCTTGGGATAACGACTTCAGTTTCTGGATCACCCATACGAACATTATATTCAATTACTTTTGGTGTTCCGTTGTCGTTCATCAATCCAAAGAAAATGAAACCACAATATGGAATATTGTCTTTCTTAAGACCTGCAATTGTAGGCTTAATAATTTCTTCTTCTACGCGTGTCATTAACGCTTTGTCTGCAAATGGAACAGGAGAAACAGCGCCCATACCACCGGTATTTAAACCTGTGTCGTGTTCGCCAATACGTTTGTAGTCTTTTGCTTCAGGAAGTAGTACATAACTTTCGCCGTCTGTTAGTACGAAAACCGACATTTCTATTCCTTTTAAGCATTCTTCAATGACAACAGTTTTACTTGCGTCGCCGAATTTACCTTGAAGCATATTTTGCAATTCTGTTTTTGCTTCTTGTAGATCGTTAAGTATCAATACTCCTTTACCGGCAGCAAGTCCGTCGGCTTTTAGCACGTAAGGTGCTACTTGTTTGTCCAAAAATGCAAAGCCTTCAGTAAGGTTCTCTGCTGTTACTGTGAAATGTTTTGCAGTTGGAATATTGTGGCGAATCATAAAATTCTTCGCAAATTCCTTACTACCTTCCAATGTAGCTGCATATTTTTGTGGACCTATAACTGGAATGTTTTTCAATTCAGCATTAGCAAGGAAGAAATCGTGGACACCTTTTACAAGTGGATCTTCAGGTCCAACAACAACAAGGCTGATGTCGTATTTCTTTACCGCTTCTTTGATTTCGTCGAAAGACGTTGCTGAAATTGGCAAGTTGGTACCAACTGTTGCTGTTCCTGCATTTCCAGGAGCTATATATAATTTATCCAATAATGGGCTTTGTGCCATTTTCCATGCTAATGCATGTTCACGACCACCTGAACCTAATAGTAAAACATTCATTGTTAGTTATTTTTGTATCGTTTGTCTTCAGTATAAACATGAGCATCTGCTCGTTTTGCTTGTATGCTTGGCAATACTTTTTCTGCTTCTTCCTTCGTATCGAAAGGACCAATGTAGATTTTGAATAGTTTCTCACCATCCTTACGTGCATCATCTATCCAATAATATCCACAAGGAAGGCTATCGACATATGAAAGTTCTGCAACAGTCTTAATTGCTAAAACTTCGTCTGGAGTTGCACGGAAGCCAATAAGCCAATTGCGTGGAACTTTGATTTTTGTCGCAACACGTCCAAAATCAAATGGAGGAGGTGTTGGTTCTGGTGCAGGTACGGTATCAATTACCATTGGTTCTTCTGGAATTTCCACTATAGGTTCTTCTTTTACAACTGGAGTTGTGTCAACCACTGGAGTTACCACTGGAGCAGCAACTTTTCGGCTTGACCAGAAATACCATATTCCGGCACAAAGTAATGCTAATACAACAAGTAGGATAGGGAAGAAACCACCTTTTTTCTTCTTTTCTTCTGTCTTGGTGTTTTTCTTTTCTTTTTTCTTTGCCTTTGGTGTTACGATAGGAGCAGCTTCTGCAGTTTCGGTTTTTGGTTCTTCCGAAACTGTAGGCTCTTCCACTGGTGTTTCTACAATGGTTTCTTCGATTGGCTCGACTGGAGTTTCAATTACCTCGTTTTCAACAGGTTCAGGTACAACAGTTTTGTTTTCTACAGTTGTTGTCGCCTCTGTTTTTGGTTCGTCGCCATCAATTTGTAGATGGTCGTCTCCCGATGGGGTAAACGACATCTCTTGATTCAGTTCGAAATCAAATTCACTATTGTTTTTTCTCATAACACTCAAATTCTAAGTTTGTTATATGCGCTTAGGACTATTTGATGATTGTCATTCCGCCCATGTAAGGAACAAGTACATCAGGAACTCGTATGCCTTCTTCTGTTTGGTAGTTTTCTATAATAGAAGCTACGATTCTTGGTAAAGCTAAAGCACTACCATTCAAAGTATGTGCTAATACAGTTTTCTTAGTTTGTTCGTCTTTGTAACGTAATTTCAATCGATTTGCTTGGTATGTTTCAAAGTTAGAAACAGAACTAACTTCCAACCAGCGTTTTTGTCCAGCAGAGAATACTTCGAAATCGTATGTAAGAGCGGATGTGAAACTCATGTCACCACCACATAGACGTACGATTCGGTATGGAAGTCCAAGTGCTTGAACTAATGATTCTACATGTGCAACCATTTCGTCTAAAGCTTGGTAAGAACGGCTTGGATGGTCAATACGAACGATCTCTACTTTGTCGAATTGGTGAAGGCGGTTCAAACCACGTACATCTTTACCATACGATCCTGCTTCACGACGGAAACATGGAGTATAGGCTGTACATTTGATTGGAAAATCGCTTTCCTTTACGATAACATCACGGAAAATGTTTGTTACTGGAACTTCTGCTGTTGGAATTAAGTATAGGTTATCCAAGCCAACATGATACATTTGACCTTCTTTGTCTGGTAATTGTCCAGTTCCGAATCCAGAAGCTTCATTTACCATGATTGGTGGTTGATATTCTTTGTAACCGGCTGCAGTTGCACGATCCAAGAAGAAAGTGATAAGTGCACGTTGTAGTTTTGCACCTACGCCAACATATACAGGGAAACCAGCACCTGTAAGTTTGTTACCTAGTTCAAAATCAATTAAATTATATTTTTCTGCTAAATCCCAGTGGCATTGTAGGCCTTCTTTTTCTGGAATTACACCGCCAGTTTTTACGATAACGTTGTCTTCTGCTGTTTTTCCTTCTGGAACTATTTCTGCAGGAAGGTTAGGAAGTAGAACAAGTTCTTTTTGTAATTCTGCCATCGCATCGGCCATATCTTGGTCTAGTTTTTTGATGGCGTCTTTTAGTTCTACAGTTTTTTCTTTTGCCGCATTAGCTTCGTCTATTTTCTTTTGTGCAAACAAAGCTCCAATCTCTTTGGACAAACTATTGATTTCAGATTGTTTTGCATTCAATTCTTGTTGAATGGCAACACGTTTTTCATCAAGGGCAATAATTTTTTCGACAGCCTCTTTTGCATCGAAGTTCTTGACAGCAAGTCTTTTAACTACGAATTCGGGATTTTCTCGAATTATTTGAAGTGTAAGCATTTTTATATGTAAATTTAATAACGTACAAATATAAAAAAAACTCCTGAATATTATTCCGTAAAGGATATATTCAGGAGTAAAAAATTGTTATTGTGTAATGTTATGCTTCAGGAACAACTGAAACGTACATTTTGTCGTCGCGTTTTCTTTGGAATTTTACTTTTCCATCAACTAAAGCAAACAATGTATGATCACGACCCATACCAACATTTTCGCCAGCCATACGAACTGTACCACGTTGTCTAACGATGATGTTACCAGCTACAACTGATTGACCACCTGATTTCTTAACGCCAAGTCGTTTGCTTTCTGAATCTCTACCGTTCTTAGAAGAACCTACACCTTTCTTATGTGCCATTGTCTTATCTCTTTAAATTATGCAACAATATTTTCAATTTGGATTTGAGTTAAAGCAGCTCTGAAACCGTTTTTAACTTTGTATCCTTTTCTACGTCTTTTCTTGAAAACGATAACTTTATCACCTTTTAAGTGTGATATTACTTTTGCTGTTACTTTAGCGCCTTTTACAGTTGGAGTTCCAACTTTTACATCTTTGTCTGCAACTAAAAGTACATTCTCGAAATCTACTGATTCACCTTCGTTGTTAGATAGACGATTAACATATACTTTATCGTCTTTAGCAACCTTAAATTGCTGTCCTGCTATTTCTACTATTGCGTACATCGTAATAACTATTATTCCTTCTAATTTGGGATTGCAAATGTATAAAACTTTATAGAATAACAATGACTTTTTTAAATTTATTCAAAAAAAATCTATTTTTGCTCCGAAATAAAAATGAAATAAGAATGAGAAAATCATATATATGTTGTTTGTTGGTGCTTTGCGTATGCACTTTATTTTCTTGCTCAAATAATAATGAACGTGAAGTTGTAGTTTCGGTTCATCCTAATGGGAATGTTGCCTATGTTGAATATTATGCAAAGGATGATTCTGTGAATGTGGTTCGAACTATGCGTTACTATTTTGAAGGTGGTAAACAAGAGGAGGTTCATTATAATAAGAATGGCGTTCGCGATGGTGTGACAACTTTCTGGTATCAAAATGGTGAAAAAATGATGATGGGTACCTATAAAAATGGTGTTCAAGATGGAGTTTTCACTCAATGGTTCGATAATGGTAAGGTCGATTATATTGCTGAATACAAAAATGGAAGACCTTCGGGTACGTGGAAGTATTATTCTGTAGATGGAAAATTACTTTCTGAACAAAAAATGCAATAATATTTTGAAGTAATAAAAAAAATACTACTTTTGCACTGAATTATGGTGCCCATAGTTCAGCTGGTTAGAGCGTCAGATTGTGGTTCTGAATGTCGAGGGTTCGAATCCCTCTGGGCACCCAAAAGCGAAGCAGCAATGTTTCGCTTTTTTTGTTTACTTTTGTTTCTATGAAAATAGTAATAAATACTCGTCTCCTTATCAAGGGTAGAATAGATGGCATTTCGCGTTTTACATACGAAACGGTTAAACGTATGTGCCAAAACCATCCGGAACATCAATTTTATTTGTTGTTCGACAGAATGTACGACAAATCATTTGTGTTCTCCGAAAATGTAAAGCCTATCATTGTGCCATTTCAGGCACGACATCCGTTTTTGTGGTGGTTTTGGTTTCATTCACAATTACCTCGTGTTATTAAGGCATTGCAACCGGATGTGTTTGTTTCTACCGATGGCTATAGCATAGTAGAAGGTGATGTTCCTATTGTTGACGTAATTCATGATTTGAACTTTGAACATTTTCCAGAGCATTTGCCTTATTTGGTAAGAAAGTATTATCGTAAATACTTCCCGATGTATGCTCAGAAGGCGACTCGGGTTGCAACGGTTTCTGAATATTCAAAACAAGACATACATTCATTGTATCATGTTCCTCTTGAGTCGATAGATGTCGTGTATAATGGTGTGAGTAGTTCTTTTCAACCTCTCATTGAAACGGAAAAGACTCTGATTAAGCAGAAATATACCGAAGGAAAAAATTATTTCGTGTATGCGGGAACGCTTCATCCTCGAAAAAATATAGAAAATCTCTTTAAGGCTTTTGCTGTATTTAAGTCGCGTACTCAATCGGATATGAAATTGGTAATAGTTGGTGAGGCAATGTTCTTGTCTAAAACTATTCAACAAGAATACGATAAGCATCAGTACAAAAATGATATTGTTTTTACTGGCCGGGTTTCGGATAAGGATCTGAATTATTTGCTAGGCGCTTCGTATGCAATGACGTATGTGCCTTTCTTTGAAGGTTTTGGTATTCCAATTTTAGAGGCGTTTGCTTGTGGAGTGCCGGTAATTACATCTAATTGTACTTCTATGCCGGAAGTTGCTGGTGAGGCAGCTTTGTTGTGTGAACCACATGAGGTGGATTCTATTGCTAATGCGTTGGTTGAAATCTATTCCAAACCAGATGTGTATGCGAAGTTGTTGGAAAATTCAAAACTTCAACTTGAGAAATTCTCGTGGGATAAGACTGCAGCTGCATTGTGGGCTTGTATAGAGAAAGCAGTGAAGAAGTAATTTATTTGTCTTCAACACTTTGCTTCATTGCCGATTCCATAATATTTGTTGTGGAATGCCATTCGTAGTTACTATGAACGAATTTGTTTCCATTGTTAGCAATGGTTGTTGCAGTATCATTATTGTTTAGTAGATTGATAATGTGGTCTGCTAATTCGTTTGCCGTATTGCCGACGAGAATTTCTGTGTTTGGAGTTGCTTGTAGTGAACCATTAGCCAAACTTGTCGTAATACAAGGTAAATTCATGGACATTGCTTCCAATAGTTTGTTTTGCAAACCTGTTCCCATTCTCATTGGGGCAATGAATATTTTTGACTGTGCATACATGTCCCGCATGTCGTCAACCCAGCCGGTTACGGTTATGTTTTGATTAGCGGCATTTCTTACCGATGGGGCAGGAGTCGCACCGGCAATACAGAGTTTCGCAGTTGGTATTTGCTTCCACACTAATGGCATGATTTCTTTTGCAAGAAAATCAACTGCGTCAACATTTGGTGGATACGCCATGTTTCCGCTAAAAATAATGTCGTATGTCTTCGTCGTCTTGTATGGACTAAAGTGTTCAAAATCAACGCCATTAGGAACGATAAGAATTTCTTGTCTCTTTTCGTGCTCTATGAGTTGTCTATCAGAATCGCAGATGATTGTTTTTATGTCAAATTTGTCGAAAACATGATGTTCGTATCGTTGTAGTCTGCGAAATTCCATATTGAAGATAGGGCGTTTAAACCAACTTGCTTTATCCATTCTTCGCTTCATGCCGTACGAAAGGACATCTTGATAGTCAAGTGTTTTCTTTATTTCTTCTTGTTCAAGATATGGCGCAACCCGTACAAATTGTCCGAATAGCATATCGGGTTGAATACTTTGTATTAAAGCATGAATTTGTTTGTGGGCGGATTTGTTGTAAAAATAGCCGCATTGTATTGGTAGTCCTTTTAAAAAGGCTATACCTAAGTTATATACAATTTGGAGTTTTGTAATGTCTATGTATGTAATTGATTTACAATATGGTTTCAATTGTCTTGTGGCATCTTCTTTGTTTACAGATTTGTCATCGTTTAACGCACAAAGGTGTACTTCGTTATTAGCAGCAAGGCTTTTAATTTGATTAAACGCACGCAATTTGTCTCCTTTTTCTAAAGGCCATGGTATTCGTGAAAGTAGTACAAATATTTTCATCTTTTGTGTTGTTCGTAGAACGATAGAATGTTGTTGACTATTTGATTGTTGTCGAATTTTTTCTGCACGAATGCTTGTGCGTTTGTGCCTATTTCCTGAATTTTCTCTTGATGCTGAATTAGTTGTAGAATTTCATTTACAAATGATTCTGCTGTATTGGCAATACAGATTTCTTTGCCATGTTCGGCGGGAATACCTTCTGCACCTATACTTGTTGACACGATACATTTCCCGAAAGACAATCCTTCTAATATTTTTATGCGCATACCGCCGCCTGCGAGTAGTGGTACTATCATTATGGCATGTTCTGCCATAAATGTGTATGCACTTGGAACTTCTCCACAATAAACAACGCCTGGAATTTGTAACTTTTCAATAAACCAAGTAGGGGCATTTCGTCCGGCTACGTGGAGTTCTAATGTTGGAAATTCTTGTCTGATTTTATTCCAACAATTGTCTAAAAACCATATTAAACCTTGTTGGTTCGGAGCCCAATCCAATGCACCAATGTGAAATAACGACACATGTGTTTTGTTCATTATTTGAGGCAAATCTTTTGTGAAAATGCCTGTTGGCGCCACAACTGTAGGGCGTGTGTTTCCGAGGCTGTTGTATTTGTCTGCGTCTCGTTGGGTTATTGGAACAATAATGTCGTATTGATTTAGTGTGGCTGTTTCGAATCGTTTGATTCTTTTTGTCAGATTTTGTAGATAGATCTTCTTTATGGGATTTTTAGTAGACTGCGCAAGTCTTTCCCAAATCTCGAATTCAACGTTATGCGCACGATAGAAAATTGTTGCTTTGCTATGTTTACGGATGAATGGAATGTATGAACAAAGGTACAATCCTTCTAATTGTACGATGTCATACGTTTTCTTGGTTAATAAATCTTGCAGTACAAGTTCAAAATCTTTTGATACAAAACGACTTGCCGTATATGGTTGTCTTGAAAAAAAGAAATTTGTGGCAAGTCCTATAGGAGTTATATCTGTGTTTAGAAATGTGCTATGGTAGTCTTGTAATGCCGGAATATCAGTAGGAATAGTTGCAGGATCAAGAAAATGTTTTTTTGTATTTATTGCCGCAACGGTAACAGAATGTCCAGCTTCTGCCATACCACGTATCATTGCATACGAAGCAATTTGTCCGCCATCTTTGGGAGGATATGGGTTTTTATTGCAGACAAAAAGAATGTTCATCACCTATGCAGAAAAAAAACGCCGAAGGGAATGCCTTCGGCGCTCTATATAATTAGGATATATTATCTTGCAAATCTTTTGTTGAAATAAACTGAATTGCGTGGGTTGATTTCAACGTAGAAGCTAGTACTTTTTCTTTCAGGGAATTTGTAGTTTGCATAGCCGTCAGGATTTTGACCGATGCGTTTTCCTCTAAAGTGTTTTGCATCCATTTCGCGTACAGAAGCAATGTAGAATGTTTGAACAATTTCTTGTGCGTTTTTGAAATTTTTATCTGTAGAAACAACTATTTTACAAGAGAAAGTAACAGGAGTTGTTGCTTGAGTATATTCTTGTTTGTAGATAGTTGCTTTTTGATTTTTGATAGAGTTATGTTTTTCTTCATAACTAGCAACAGTTGTGTCTAAAACTATACCAGCATCTGTATTTTTTGTGCGAGGCATAATGTAGTAGTTGCCTTTTGTGTATGTACTTTTACTAAGAATTTTAGAGATTTCGTCTTTCTTTTCCTCTTTACCCATAGTAAGTTTTTGCCATTCATAATCCATATCTGTCAATACAGGAGCTTCAGCTTTGTATTTTTCGAAGATTTTGTATTGAGTAGGAGTTAATTGGTTTTCTTCAGGAGTCATTGGAATTTCAACACCTTCGATAGTAAATGTTGATTTTGACCAGTTTACGTACAATGTGTCGTTAGTAAGGTTTTCAACTTTTACAGTCAATTTACCTTGGAATGACCAGAACATGTAACTAATATCTGCAATAGAATTTTCTGCGTGATATTGTTTGTATTCGTTCAATGGAAGATTGTTAGTAGAAGCAACATCGAACACTTGAACATAACCTTGAGCATTGTTTACATTTTGTGCTTGTGCTGCAAATGTCATTGCTGACAATGCTACAACAGAGAAGATTTTTGCTAATTTTTTCATATACCTAAAAATTATATGGACAAATATAGAAAAATATTTGAAATAAGAGTAATATTCAAATTTTTATTGAGTCTTCGGTTGTAAACCAAACCATTTCTTTTTTACCAATTTAAGAAGTTTAGTTTAATTACAGAGTTCCGGTTTTTTGGAAAGATACATTATTGAGGAAAATAATACAATGAAATATAAATCATTGAATTA
>JAKSTZ010000014.1 GCA_024402335.1 Bacteroidales bacterium | reverse complement strand
TCCTTTCCGTCCAGCAGAACTTTGCTTCGGTGCGCGCGGTCATTTCTTCGCAAGAGCAGTTGCTACAGATGCAGCAGGAACTGTAGAAATTCTAAAAGCAGCTCAAGCTCACAAAGGAGCTTCTGTTTGCGAAATTCTACAAAACTGTGTTATCTTCAACGACGGAACTCACGCAAGTGTGTATAAGCCAGATGACAGAAAGAAAAATGCAATCTACTTGAAACACGGAGAAAAAATGGTCTTCGGCGAAAATAACGAGAAAGGTCTTGTTCAAGATGGATTTGGAATTAAAGTCGTAACAATCGGTCAAGATGGTTACACAATGGATGACATCTTAATTCACGATGCTCACTGCGAAGACAATACTCTTCAACTTAAATTAGCGTTAATGGAAGGCCCTGATTTCCCTATTGCGCTTGGCGTAATTCGCGATGTTGAAGCACCTACATACAATGATGCTGTTGAAGCACAAATCGAAGAAGTTTCTAACAATAAGAAATATCACAACTTCGAAGAATTGCTTATGACTAACGACACATGGGAAGTTAAATAACCAAAGTCGTATAATATTCAAGAGGGAATTTCACTATGAGATTCCCTTTTTTTATCTTAATACAAATCGACATGAAACACTTTTTTGTACTACTTTCAAGTTTATTTTTTGTTGGACTTACTGCAACAGCTCAAATTGTAAACAAGAACAATAGAAATCTGCTATGGCATGACAATTTCGACAGTTTAAACATTTCAATGTGGACTGTCGCGGATTACAGCGATCATTACGGAGAGCCACAATTGTACAAAAAAGAACAGGTTTTCTGCGAAAATGGCAATTTATGTATTGTAATACAAGACAGTCTCATTGACTGTCCAGAAGGAATACAAGCGAATAATCCTGGTAGTTGCGGAACCTGTAAAGCAGGTAGCCACAATTTCGTTAGCGGTTGGATAGAATCAAAACAGAAATATGCCACTCAATATGGCTACATCGAAGCACGCATAAAAATGCCGTATCGTTTTGGTTTATGGCCAGCATTTTGGACATTCGAGCAAGTGTCTAATAATGTAAATGCTGCCGAAATCGACATATTTGAAATGCTTGGATATAAACCAGAGAATGTCATAACAACCAACATCCACAAAACATATCCCGACGGTAACGTCTATTATAAAGAAAAATCACTACGTAATTTTTCATACACCGATTGGCACACATATTCAATTTTGTGGAACGAAGACGTTATTATTTGGTACGTTGACGGCAAAAAGATTAGAAAGACAAAGAGACATGGAGTTGTCGATCCTGTTCGTTTTATTTTCAACTTAGCCGTAACAGGGAAAAATCATCTTCCTACAGACAAACACTTTTGCGACACAATGTTCGTCGACTACATACAAGTTTTTGAGAAATAAAAGTTAGATTCTTTCAACATATTGAGTTAGAATCCAGCCTTCTTTTCCATTTCCCAACTGAACCTTATACCAACCAAAGGCTTCATCAGTAATCTTTACCTTTATACCGCCATGAATTGTTGCCAAATCCATGGAAGTTGTCATAGGTTCTGTTTTTATACTCGTAGTTGGTTCCATTACTATAGCATATTCATGAGATGTTAGTTCTGAATAACGAGATTGGGCAAAGAAGAAAGAAGTTAATCCAAACAAAAATCCACAAATCATCGTCACCAACGAAATCTTACGGATAGAAAGCTTATCGGCAAACAAAAAGAGACACAAAGAAACGCAAAGCAATACTAAGAAAATCAAACTACATCCCGCCCACACATCTACAGTACACAAACGGTACATCTTTTGATATAAACGTGGAACAAATCCTAACGATACATGTTCTATATTATCAGGTTGTTGCGCATAGGCAAAAGATAAATTATGTTGAATGTCGGAATCATTTGGAGCCAAAAGAGCAGCACGTTCATAGTTTACTATAGCTTTGGGCATATTTCCATCTTTGAAATATGCATTTCCCAAATTATATAACAAATAGGCACTTTGCTGTCCTTCAGAGAGTTGTTGTTCGCAAATATTTATCATTTGTTTGTATTCCTGCGCTTTATACAAATCACTTATTTGTTCAGACAACGACTCACCGGAATTTTGAGCTAACGACACAAAATTCACGATAGTCAGGAATATAATGGGAAGTATTCTTTTCATCTTTATTTCTTTTTTTGTTCAAATTTTTGAATAACCTCAGCTGCTTGTAAATACAATTGTTCTCGACCTTCGGCAGACGAAGATGGAGCGAAACGAGCAAATTCACATTGATGAATTACTTGTATAAGTTCTTCTATCAAGGAATCCTCTATTCCTTTTTGTACCAATGTCTCTTTTATTTTATCTGTAGTCAAATCAATTTGTTCCAATGAAAACTTATCACCAATGTATCCCCACAAAGCTTTTGCAATTTCTTCATAGAACAAACTATTATTATTTTCATCAAGATACTTCCGAGCTGTTTTCAAACGTTTTTGCGACTCCTTATTAGCACGTTTATTTTTCATTCGAGAAACATCGCTCTGCATAGTTATTTGTCTGCGTTTGAACAATATCACAACAATTGTTGCCAAGGCTGATACCAAAGCCAACAGCCAATATGCAAAACTTCTGAAAAAGAATGATTGTTTCTTTTCCAGTTGTAAATCGCCTGTTTTTATAAATTGAATATCATTGCCAAATTGAACATCTTCCTTAGCAACCTGAGTATAATTCGAAACGACTCCACCAGAACTAGAGCCTTTAGTTACAGATATCGTTATAGGATCCGTTGTCAACATCGTATAAGACCTTGTTTCAGGATTAAACACTTGCATTTTCACACTTGGAATTTCAAAGCTACCTTCATGTCGAGGAATCACAACATATTCAAATGTTTTAGATCCTTTATCTCCCGTAGAAGTAATTGAAAAATTATCTGTAGTTTTAGGATCATACACTTCGAAATCCTGTGGGAACGAAATGATAGGTTTTGGCAATAACGACAAATTACCTTCTCCTTTTACAACGACCTTAAAAGCAAAAGCTTCATTGGCTGGAATTGTTGCAACATCAGTCGATGCAGACAAAGACATTTTTCCTACTGCTCCAGTAAACGAAGCATCTTTTCCTGCTGGAAATGGTTTTACAGTAATAGATACAGGCTTACTCGCAACATTCCGTCTCTCAATTTTTCTTTGAGCAAAGCCCCAAAAGCCAGTAGAGACATACCGCGAGACTATATCACAATTTGCTTTAAACGGTGTGATGGTCATTTTCCCTTCTTTCTGAGGGAAAATCACAACTCGCTGAAACAAAATTGAATAATATTGTTTCCCATCTATTGTTTCCTCTTTATACTCTAATTTCTGTGGTTGTTCCAATACACGTTTGTAAAAGCCATTAAAGTCTGGAATAGTATAATCTTCCAAATTGGCAATATCTTTCTGCGTATATAATTTTATCGTTGCCAAAATCGGTTCACCTATATATGCAGAAGTTTTATTCACAAAAATTCTTGCAAAAACCTCATCACTGGCAGAACTTGGTTTTGGTTCATCTGTCGTAACAGATTGACCGCCACTATAAGTATTACTACTGCTTTGCTGATTATTTTGACTTGCCACACCCGAAGCACGATCGACCACCTCAACAGTTTGTGCTTTACTGCTATATGTTTTTCCGTCTATCTTTACTGTTGCTACAGGTATAGGAAATGTTCCCTTTTTCAACGCACGAAACTGTCTCGTCTCTGTGTATGTATGCGATTTAGAAACCTGACCATTTACAATACTAATACTACTACTCGAACCCGTTTGTGGACGACCGGATGCTTGTATCTCATTACAAGTTTCTATAGAAAACATATTTCCCGGCTCTGTATTAATCGAATAACGGACATGGAAAAGACTACCTTCTTCCACAACCTTAGGAGCACTTACCGTAATGGTTATATCTTGTGCAAAGACACAAGAAACAAACAATGAGAATAGTATAAATAATATTGTAAATCGTTTCATTACCAGTTTTTATCTATATGGGTATTTTTCTTTTTATTCTTTTGCTGCATCATCATTCGTTGCTGCACAGCCTTATCGTTATTCTCTATAGCATCAAGCAGAGCTTCTGCTTGTATAGTTGAAATCTGACCTTTTGCATCTTTTTTATCTTGAGAGTTCGCATCAGACTGTTGGCCTTGCTGAGATTGCTGTTCTTGTTGATTTTGTCCCTGCTGACCTTGTTCTCCCTGATCCTCTTTTTGTTGATTTTGTTGCTGTTTTTGATCATTACCATTTTGCCCAGACTGATTATCTTGATTTTGTTGATTATCATCCTTCTGGTCATTTTGGTTATTATTCTGCTTATTTTGATTTTTCTGATTTTTGTTATCCTTTTTCCCTTCTATCAATCGTTTCAGTTGTGCCAAAGACGAGTCCGATTCATACAATTCACAACCACGCGAAACGACATACAATGCCTGTTCTTGTTTATCTGCGATATACAATTGCGAAGAAACCGTGAAATATTCTTGGGCTGTTTTTTGTCCAAAACAAGAAGCAAAAAATCCTATAAAAAACAATATGCTTACTATTTTTTTCATCATTCGTTTTCTTGTAAAATACCCACCACTCCTGTTAATTTTTGAATGACATCGGAAAACAAAGAAACTGTTTTATCCTTTTTCTGTCCTTCCTCCAAAACACCCAATGCTTCTTTAAACTTTCCTTGAGCAACCAAATCCATTGCTTTCTTCAAACATTCTTTTGCAAAATCTGTAGGTTTTGGTTTTTCTTCCTGTTTTTTATCCTTATTGTCATTTTCTGCATTTTCACGTTTTTTTAATTCAGCCTGAGTTAAAGCTAAATTAACTCTCGTATCTTCTGCTTTAGGATTTAACAAAAGGGATTGCTTATATGCAACAAGTGCTTTTTCAAATTGATTTTGTTGAAAATAAGCATTCCCAATATTATGATATATATTGGCCTTCAAAGTTTTATCGTTTGTACAACGTAATGCTCTATCATATGCCTCTGTTGCCAAAATATATTTTTGCATTTCACACAACGCATTACCAAAATTATACCACGCATCAAACGAGGTTGAATCTAATTGACAAGCATGTTTATATTGTACCGCCGCATTTCTATATTCCCCTTTGGAATAAAAAGCATTGCCTTTTTCCAACAACGGACGAATATCTGTTTGTGAGAAACAACTATTTCCCAACAGCAACACAAACAACAAAAATATATACTGTCTTACATTCATTTTTTCGCTCCAATTTTCAAATTGAAAACATTTATATCCTTTAACCAGTGATTTTTTCGTTCAAAGACAAAGAAATCAACAAACAAGCATATCAAACCCAAGATTAAAAATATCTGGAAGCGCTCATTATATACCGAGAAGTCCTTTGATTCAAAATCACTTTTTTCCATTTCATCCAAAGCGCGCAATATAGGAGAAAACTCCTCTCGCGAATAGATACCTCCACCTGCAGCGGCAATTTCCTGTAACATTTGTTCATTCAACTTAGTTGTAACAGGACTTCCGTTTCTATCCATCAAAAAATTTGTTTGTCCATACTGGTTTCTAATAGGAATAGGTACACCAGAAGTTGTTCCCATACCTACAGTATGAATTACAATGCCTTTTTCCCGAGCTTCTTTTGCCATAGCAACAGCATCATCTTCATGATTCTCGCCATCACTAATTACTATAATAGTCTTTGCCGTTTTCTCATCTCCAGAAAATGAACGCATACATTTTGATATTGCCGCACCAATTGCAGTTCCCTGCTTATCCATCATATTCGTGCTTATATTCTGCAAGAACAACTTCGAAGCACCTACATCCGTTGTCATTGGTAATTGTATATAGGCTTCACCGGCAAACGTTATAATACTAACCTTATTCTGATCTAATTTATTTATGATACGTTGTATCGAGAATTTCGCTTTTTCTATTCTATTTGGCTTAATATCCTCGGCAAGCATACTATTCGAAACGTCCAAAGCGATAGCAATTTCTACACCTTTTTTCTTTACATTTTGTTTCTTTACACCATATTGTGGTCGTGCCCACGCCACAATAATAAATATTGCAGCAAGAACAAGTAAAGAAAACTTCAAAAATTTCCTAAACGGAGAATAATCAGGAATAAGAACAGTCAACTTATCCTTATCGGCAAAGGCAGACAATCGTTTACGTTCAACGAAATACAACACTATCCACACAACAATAAAGATTCCGACACCTAATAATGCATATAAGTGTTCAGGAAAAGCAAACCGAAAAACAGCTTCATTCATCATTACGGGAATCGTTTACAAATTGTTTGAGACAAGATACAATCTAAAGCCAAAAAGATAAGTGCAAAAAGAGCAAAAGGCATAAATTCATCTTTTTTCTGAGTGAATTTATAGTCTTCTATTTTTGTTTTTTCCAACGAATCTATCGTTTCGTAGATTTTTACCAATTCTTTTTTATTTGTTGCACGGAAATATTTTCCATCCGTCATTTTTGCAATTTTAACCAAAGCTGATTCATCAAACGTATTTGGAATCATTTGCGTGCCATACTGTGTTGGGTACGGAACCTCACCATTTCTTCCCACACCTATCGTATAAACACGAATACCATATTTTGCTGCAAGTTCGGCTGCTGTGAGAGGCTCGATTTCACCACTATTATTATCACCATCGGTTAACAACACTATAACCTTACTAATAGCTTTGCTTTCTTTCAAGCGATTTACCGCAAGTGCCAATCCCATTCCTATTGCGGTTCCATCCTCCAACATGCCACACTCTAAATTGTCAAGCAGATTCAAAAGTGTAACATGATCGGTTGTTAGCGGACACTGCGTAAAACATTCCGAAGCAAATACAACCAATCCCATTCTATCGTACGGCCTGTTATTTATGAAATTTGCCGCAACATCTTTTGAAGCCTCTATTCTATTCGGTTTCAAGTCCATTGCCAACATACTTGACGACACGTCCATAGACAAAACAATATCAACTCCGTATGTCGTTGAATCGGAATACGTATCGACAGAAACCGGTCGAGCCAAGGCAATAATTATACAAGCGCAGGCAAATAAACGCAAAAGAAAAGGAATATGTACGCAATATTGTTTCCACGTATTCGGAAGCATATCAACTTCTTGTGAAGAAGAGAAACGTACCTGAGCAAATAAATCGGTATGTTTCCAAACATACCAGGCAATAACAGGCACCAACAACAAGAACAGCCAGAAATATTCCGGATCCTCATATGAATAATATTGCAGGTTAGCTAACGCCTCTTTCATTTTTCTTCAGTTTCCGTTAATCTATGTATAAGGTATTTACTTTCATTTACACAGAACAAAGACAACCCATAATGCAGATTACTTGTTTCTACTGTTGGTTTATGTTTAGCAAACTTCACGAAATCAGCTTCTTTCAATACTATTTGTAAATTTTGAATAACCGACAAAGGAACCTTACCACTTGTCATGATTTCTTGTATCAATTCATCTGAGGTTTTTTCGAAAGTATCAATATCAAGAACTTCCCCAAAATATGCTCGTAAAATATTTGTCAATTCCGTATAGAACGATTTAAATTCTTCTTTTTCGCACAAATTCAACGACTTCAATTCCTCTAACTCACGTAACGCCTTAACATCAGCTTGTTCACGGAATTCTTTTGTAACAAAAAATGATTTTTTATCACGTTTTTTCCAAAAATACCAAGCCATAAAAATTATTAAGCCAACCACAAGCAACAGTGCTATGGTCAACAAGATTTTGGACAAATAATCTCTAAACGAATATTGAGGAACTTGTATTGGTTTTAATGGCTGCAACGTTGTAGAGCTATCTATAACGACAGTCTGTACAGAAAGTTGTACAGGATTTGACCATACCGTATCATTACCATATAGAAACGGACCTATCACAAACGAATATTCTCCCTCATCAAAACAAGTTATATCAATATTGGTTTGTAGTTTTCTCTTATCCTTGTCGTTTGCCTGTAATGTATCGAAAGTAAACGGCTCTACCACAACGATATTCTTGGACAATTCTTTTCCAAATTGAGGTAAGACCAACGTATTTTGTTTACCATATTCAATAGAAAGAGTCAGGCTTCTCTGTTCACCTATACGCATTTGAGCAGTATCAACCGACGCCTCTATCGATACCGTTTGTGCCACGGAATTCAGCGTCATTACAAGACAAAGTAATATGCCACAAACAATTCTCATATATGACGTCTTTTAAATAAGTTCATTAATGGACGTACAAAATCCTCATCACAAGGAACAGAGACACTCTCAACCCCAGATTTTAGAAAGACCTCATCCAATTGTTGCATTCTTGCCTTATAATGTTTTTCGAACAATGTACGTGTTGCAGAGCTACTGGTATCAACCCATTTCTGTAAGCCCGTTTCTGAGTCAACAATACGGATAAGTCCGACATTCGGAAGACTTGCCTCCATTTTATCAAACACACGAATTGCAACAACATCATGTTTTCTATTAGCAATAGAAAAAGGATCTTGCAAAGCATGAGTATCGTTAAAATCAGAAATCACAAATGCCGTACAACGACGTTTTATCATATTTGTAAAATATTCCAAAGCCAATGGGATATCAGTTCCTTTACTTTCTGGCTCAAACTCCAGCAATTCACGAATAATACGAAGAATATGCTTACGACCTTTTTGTGGAAGTATCAACTTTTCAACTTTATCGGAGAATAACAAAACACCTATTTTATCATTATTCTGAATTGCAGAAAACGAAAGCGTTGCCGCAATTTCAGTAATCATTTCCCGTTTTATTCTTGCACGGGAACCGATACCTTGCGAGCCACTGATATCTATCAACAACATTACGGTCAATTCTCGTTCTTCTTCAAAAACCTTCACATACGGTTTATGAAGACGAGCCGTCACATTCCAATCAATATCACGAATAGCATCGCCGTATTGATATTCACGAACTTCACTAAAAGCCATACCATGCCCCTTAAAAGAACTATGATATTCTCCTGCAAAAATATTTTGAGAAAGACCACGAGTCTTAATCTCAATTTTACGGACTTTTTTTAGTAATTCGCTTGCTTCCACAATCTCAACGAAAAAGATTACATAAATGCTCTAAACAATATTCCATTATGGAACATCTACCGCATTCACAATTTTAGTAATAATATCTTCTGTAGAAACATTCTCAGCTTCAGCCTCGTATGTCAATCCTATTCTATGACGAAGTACAGAATGACAAACGGCACGAATATCTTCCGGAATAACATAACCACGACGTTTTATAAACGCATATGCCTTTGCAGCTTTTGCCAAACAAATTCCGGCACGAGGAGAACAACCAAAGCTGATAAGCGGTTTCAATTCTTCCAGTTTATATTGTTCAGGGTAACGAGTTGCAAATACAATATCAACGATATATTTCTCTATCTTTTCGTCCATATACACTTCCGAAACAATTGAACGAGCTTTTATAATCGCATCGGTTGTAGCAACCTGATTTGCAACAGGATAAATCTTTTGCAAATTCTGACGAATAATCAATTGTTCTTCTTCTTTCTTTGGATAACCAACAACGATTTTCAACATAAAACGGTCAACCTGTGCTTCTGGAAGAGGATATGTTCCTTCTTGTTCTATTGGGTTTTGCGTTGCCATCACAAGGAATGGTTCCTCCAATTTATATGTATTTGAGCCAATTGTAATCTGTCGTTCTTGCATAGCCTCCAACAAAGCACTTTGTACTTTCGAAGGAGCACGGTTGATTTCATCCGCCAAAATAAAATTTGCGAAAATCGGACCTTTTTTAACAACAAAATCCTCGTTTTTCTGACTATAAATCATCGTACCCAACAAATCGGCAGGCAACAAATCAGGAGTAAACTGAATACGACTAAAAGACGCATCGATTGTTTTCGCCAACGTATTTATTGCTAATGTTTTAGCCAAACCAGGAACACCTTCCAACAAAATATTACCATTTGACAACAAACCTATCATCAACCCCTCTATCAACTCTTTTTGTCCTACTATAACTTTTTGCATTTCATTGGTAATAACATCAACGAACGCACTTTCTTGCTGGATTCTATTGTTTAGCTCCATTATATCAATATGATATCCACCATTGTTTGCTATATTTTCAGCCATAATACTGTTATTTATTACTGTTTCAAAAATCGAACGAAATTACAAAAATCAAAACACTCTTTGAACACATTTTTTCAAAATTATTGTTTGCACAATAAAAATCTACAAAAATTATCCTGCTTACGTGATTTTATATTTGAAAATGATTTTTTTCCAGTATTTTTGTCAACAAATAAATGGTCATTGAGATATGGAACGAAAAGTAAGTACAATTGGAAGGCACTTAATTCGAATCAAAGTTCTGCAAATGCTTTACGCATATAACAAAACAGAGAAACCAGACTTTGAAGTTTTTTATAAACAATTAGAACTAAGCCTTAAGAAATCGTACGAACAGTACCTTATGTTCTTGCTTATTTTAGCAGAACTTCGTAGTTATGCAGAGTTACGAATCACTCAAATTCAAGACCGTCAACTAAAGAACGAGGCAGAATGGCAACGTCTTGTTCGTTTTGCGGAAAACAAAGTCCTTAAACAATTAGAAAACAACGCCGACTTCGTTTCGCTAATTTCTACCGAAAAACTTTCCATAGAAAACTATAAAGTTGCGTTCAAAGAAATATTCAACACGATTATTTCTTCTGAATTCTATGACGAATATATTGCAACAGAACAATCCTACGAAACAGACAAGGCCTTTGTTCGCACTATCTTAAATCAAGTCATTGCGGAAACAGAATCCTTGTACGACACATTTGAAGAATACTCAATATTCTTAAACGACGATGTGGATAACATCATTTCTTTCGTTGAGAAAACCATAAAAGGATTCACAGAAAAGAACGACGAAGGCGGTATCATTTACCCTATGTTTGCAGACAAGGATACACACGACTTCGGTTATTCCCTTTTCACAAAGTCTATAAAACTTTGGGACACAATACGACCATACATAGACAAAAACATAAGCAACAACTGGACAATAGACCGCTTAGCAGAACTTGACATCATTATCATGCAACAAGGTATTGCCGAGATGATTGCTTTCCCTGAAATTCCAATTCCTGTAACAATGAACGAATACATAGAATTGGCAAAATGGTACAGTACAGAAAAAAGCGGCCAATTTATCAATGGCATCATGTATAAAATTTCCGACGACTTAAAGAAAGACGGAGTTATTAAGAAAAAAGGTAGAGGTTTAATTGAAAAGCAATGAAACGAATCGTAACTATCATTTTTGCAGTTTTGACTATTTGTTCAGCCTGCAATTCTAATTCAAGCAAAGAACAGAACACTCAAGTTGACACTGTTTCTGCAATAACATTTGACAGCAAAAACTATCAATTTGGTGAAATTGTAAAAGGTGAAGTGGTAGAACACACATATACTTTTACAAACACTGGAAATATAGACCTACAAATCCAAGAAGTCGATCCTTCTTGTGGTTGTACGACTCCAGAATGGACAAAAGAACCTATTAAACCTGGAGAAAAAGGTAAAATCAGAGTAAAATTCGACACACAACATCAAAGCTACGGAAACAAGCAAAAACAAGTTTCTGTGTACTCAAACACAATTCCTTCAAGAAATATTCTACAGTTTTCTGCTGTTGTCGTTGAAAAATAAAGTTTTCTAACTTACAGATACAATGATTACATTTATTTCTGCTATCGTAGCGTTAATACTTGGGTATATTTTTTATGGTACTCTAGTAGAAAAAATCTTTGGTATTGACAAAGACAAAGAAACACCAGCCTACACAAAACAAGATGGTGTAGATTTTTCTCCTATGCCTTTTTGGAAAGTATTCTTAATCCAATTCTTAAACATTGCCGGAACAGGGCCTATATTCGGTGCAATTAGCGGTATATTATTTGGCCCAGCTGCCTATTTATGGATAGTTCTTGGTTGCATTTTTGCCGGTGCAACGCACGATTTTCTTTCTGGTATGATTTCACTACGAAAAGGAGGAGCATCTTTACCAGAAATCGTAGGTGACGAACTTGGAACCGGCGTTAGACAAGTTATGCGCGTATTCTCCCTACTACTTATGGTTATGGTTGGTGCGGTATTCGTTACCACACCTGCCGGACTACTATCAAGCATGACTTCAAACTGGGGATTTTTCGGCACGAAAGAATTCTGGTGTATTGTGATATTCTGCTACTATCTATTAGCCACTCTTCTTCCAATCGATGCCTTAATTGGGAAAATCTACCCTTTGTTCGGAATTGCATTATTAATAATGGCTGCAGGTGTATGTTTAGGTATATTCACAACAGATGGAAACATGCCAGAGATAACAGAAGCCTTCCACACACATCATCCAAAAGGATTACAAATATTTCCTTTCCTATTTATTACTATTGCATGTGGCGCAATTAGCGGTTTTCATGCAACACAAAGCCCAATGATGGCACGTTGTTTAAAAAATGAGAAATATGGGAAACCAGCTTTCTATGGAGCTATGATTACAGAAGGATTTGTAGCACTGATTTGGGCTGCTGCTGCAATTAAATATGCAGATGGAAGTTCAAATGAATTAGCAGCGAAAATGGCAGGCAACCCTGCGAACATTGTAAATTTCATTTGCAACGATTGGATGGGCCGTATTGGAGCCATACTTGCTATTCTTGGTGTTGTAGCCGCTCCTATTACATCTGGAGACACAGCATTGCGTTCCGCACGACTAATCACTGCCGATTTCCTACACTTTCCTCAAGATAAAGTATGGAAAAGAATGGCAATCTCATTACCTCTATTTGCAATTTCTGCAATCTTAATGTTTATAGATTTTGCAGTTCTATGGAGATATTTCGGATGGTTCAACCAAACATTGTCTATCTTTACTTTATGGGCAATAACAGTATATTTATATAGAAACAACAAATGCTTCTATATAACTTTAATTCCTGCCATTTTTATGACAGCTGTATGTAGCACATATATAATAATGGCACCAGAAGGTTTCGGTTGCTCTGCAGCTATAGGATATACTTTTGGTATCTTATTCACAATTGCATTATCAACTGTCACAATTGTATATATGCGTAAACGCAAAAATCAAATTGACATCTATAATGGAAATGCAATCTAACATACAAGAATACCTTAAAAAAACAGGATTTAAGGAATTTTCGCCCAAAGCATTCCTATTTGACATGGATGGCGTTTTATTCGACTCCATGCCATTTCATGCTATAGCATGGAAACAAGCGCTTGCCAACGTTGGTGTTCAATTTGACGAATATACTGTTTATATGAACGAAGGACGTACGGGAAAATCAACCGTAAACGAAGCTTTCGAAAAACAATACAACAGAACGGCAACCGACGAAGAAATTCAAAATATATACAACGACAAAGCTGCCATATTCTGTTCCATTGCAGAAACACGACCTATGCCGTTTGCAAAAGAAGTACTGAACCTTTTACATGCAAATGGGAAGAAAATTGTATTAGTTACAGGAAGCGGTCAAAAAAGCCTCCTTTCGAAATTAAACGAAACATATCCTGGCATTTTCAACAACGAGAATATGGTAACTTCATTTGACGTAAAATACGGGAAGCCACATCCTGAGCCATACCTAATGGCTTTACAAAAAGCTAATGTTAAACCGAACGAGGCTGTTGTTGTAGAAAATGCGCCACTAGGCGTTCGCGCAGGTGTAGCAGCAAACATCTTTACTTTTGCACTGAACACAGGCATACTACAAGACGAAATTCTTGCAAATGAAGGAGCGAATATCGTTTTACCTTCAATGCAGGCTTTTCATGAAATCATTCCAGACTTATTACAAATCTAAAATGTACGAATACATAGAAGTTGTCGGTGCAACAGAAAACAACTTAAAAAACATATCTCTCCGCATACCGAAAAAACAAATCACTGTAGTTACAGGTCTTTCAGGATCGGGAAAGTCATCTTTAGTTCTTGATACCATTGCAGCAAAATCACGCAGAGAGTTAAACGACACTTTTCCTTCTTTCATTCAACAATATCTACCAAAATACGGAAGACCACACGTTGAACGCATAGAAAATCTACCTATTGCTATCGTTATAGAGCAAAGGAAGCCAAGCACAAATTCACGTTCCACAGTAGGGACCTACACCGATATCTATGCTTTATTACGACTTCTTTTTTCAAGAGTAGGAAAACCTTTTGTTGGATATTCCGATTCTTTTTCTTTCAATCATCCAGCCGGTAGTTGTCCACGTTGCTCCGGCTTAGGAGAAATACGCGAACTCGACATACATAAGTTAGTTGATTTCGATAAATCACTAAACGACGAAGACACAATTCATTACATTGCTTTCGGCAAAGGTGGATGGAGATGGATACGATATGCCCATAGTGGATTATTTGACCTTGACAAAAAAATCAAAGACTACAGTCCGGAAGAATTGGAATTGTTTCTAAATTCTCCACAAATCAAGCTAAAAAATCCACCTCAAAACTGGCCCAAAAGTGCAAAATACGAAGGATTGATTCCCCGAATGTACCGCAGTATCATCAACTCTGAAGAAGGGCTACTTCATGCAAAAGTTTTAGACCCTATGCTACGCATGGGTACTTGTCCAGACTGCGGAGGTTCACGACTAAATGAAACAATTAGATTGTGTAAAATTCAAGGGAAAAACATAGCCGATGTATGCAAAATGTCTATATCGGATGCAAGAAAATGGATGGAATCCATAGACGAGAAACTGGCAGAAGACATTAAAAAGAACACAATAGAAAGACTTGCCGCCCTCGAAGAAATTGGATTGGGTTATCTGACCTTAGATCGTGCCATAGGTACTCTTTCCGGCGGAGAAGCACAACGATGTAAAATTGCGAAATACATAAATTCATCTCTTTCTGATGTTTTATATATTTTAGACGAGCCAAGTGTCGGCTTACACAACCACGACATTCTATTAATGCAGAAATCCGTACAAAAATTAAAAAACCACGGAAACACTGTTATACTTGTCGAGCACCATAAAAACATGATAGAAATAGCCGATCACATAATTGACATGGGACCCGGAGCAGGTGCAAACGGAGGAACCATCTTATTTGAAGGGAAATACGAAGATTTATTAAACAGCGACACCCTTACCGGCACAATGTTAAGAAGTTCAAAAACAATAAAACAGAACTTTAGAAAACCAACATCATATTTTCTTCAGGAAAATGCGAACACACACAACCTAAAAAACATACAGGTAAAACTACCATTAGGCATTATGACTGTTATTGCAGGTGTTGCCGGTTCAGGGAAATCTTCCCTTATGGAATCATTTCGGAAAAGTTATCCAACCCCTGAAGACATAGTTTACATTAGTCAAAAAGATATCGGTATCAGCCTTCGTTCCACTCCTGCAACATACTTAGATTTCGCCGACGACATTCGAAAACAATTTGCAAAAGAAAACAAATGCAAAGTCGAGATGTTCTCTTTTAACGGCAAAGGAGCTTGTCCTGTTTGTCAAGGGAAAGGCGTTATCGTATCTGACATGGCCTTTATGGATTCTATAGAAACAACATGTGAAGCATGTAATGGTTTACGATATTCACAAAATGTTCTGTCTTACAAGCTCAAAAATCAGAACATTGCTGAAATTATGGATTTAACTGCAGAAAAAGCGTATTCTTTTTTCAAAGAATCATCATTTGCAGAAAAAATAAAGCCATTACTTGATGTAGGGCTTGGCTACATACATTTAAATCAATCTTTATCAACACTTTCCGGAGGCGAACTACAAAGAATAAAATTAGCATCGTACCTATTAGAAAAAGGAAAAATATTTATTCTTGACGAACCAACTGACGGACTTCACCTCAAAAACATCGATCAACTGATACAATTGTTTGAGAAAATGATAAACACAGGGAATTCCATTTTCTTAATCGAACATAACATCGAGGTTTTGAAATCCGCCGACTACGTAATAGAACTTGGTCCAAGCGGAGGTGACAAAGGAGGTGAAATTATATTTCAAGGCACACCTACCGAAATGCTACAGTCTAAATCCTCTGTAACTGCGCCATATTTACAATAAAAACAAATTTAGTTTTAAACTATAATCCAAATCATTTAAATCACGAAAAAGTTGAATGATTTATTCACAAATACAATGAAAAAACATATATTTGCGAAAAGACTGTTTTGGAAAAACAAATTACATATGGTTTTCGGTTGGTATTGCTTTTTGCAATATGCGTTGCCACTTTATGTAGCTGTACACCTGATGAAAACGAAAAACTAATAGTAACGAGAAAAGACTCTACTTCATACAGTTTAGGTGTTGCCTTTGCAAAAAAAATTCCTCAAAACTTACAAGACAACAAAATAGAATCTGTTGATTTTGATTACTTCATCCAAGGCATCAACGACTATTTTGATTCCACAACAAAAGTAAAATTGTCTGAAGAAGACATTAACCGCATTGTTAGTGCCATATTCAAGAAACAAATCAATGACGAACTTGAAACTTACGTTAAAGAAAATGAACCTAACATTGAAAAAGGCGAAACATATCTAACAACAAACAAGAAAAGCAACGACATTATTGAAATAAAACCAGGATTACAATACAAAATTGTTGATTTAGGTTGGGGCCGACTTTCTCCATTAGTTACCGACACAATTTTTATAACATTTAAGGTTTTCACAACAAGTAATCGGTTGGTTTATTCTTCGGACCTGACAAAAATATATTTAGGTTCTGCAATTCCAGCATTACAACAAGTTCTTCCTCACATAAAAACAGGTGGAAATGTGAGAATCTTCACATCACATGAATTTGCGTATGGTTCAACAGTTTACAAACAAGATTTGGTTAAGCCATACGAAGCATTAATTTTTGACGTTACACTCAAAAAAATCAAGCTTAATTCTGAACGTTTGGCAGAATACAAAAGGCTTGTACAATTAGACTCTTTGAAATCAAATAATTAAACATACTAAACTCAAATGAAATCATTAATCAAAACAGCGGGCTTACTTTGCATTGCAGCAAGTCTATTTTCTTGTAACAACAAAAAAGATGTAAAACTTGAAACATTAGAAGACAGTGCAAGTTTCGTACTTGGTTTTCAAAGTGCAGCAATGTGGGCCCAACGAGGTGTTGACACAATAAATTCCGCAGCGTTCCAAGCTGGATATGACGCTTTCGACATTGACGAACAAGCTATGCCACTTGGTATGGAACAAGAAGAATATATGAACCTTATGCAACGTTTCAGCGAGGTTCTTCAAAATCGCTATCTTGACAAATTTAAACCTAACATCGAAAAAGGCGAGAAATTCTTAAGCGACAATAAAAACAAATCTGGCGTTATTACAACAGCAAGCGGTCTTCAATATGAAATATTGCAAGAAGGAACGGGCGTAAAACCAAGTCTTTACGATACCATCTATGTTAATTACACAGGTACGTTACTTGATGGAACAACATTCGATAGCTCAGCAGGAACTCCTATCGCCCTTCCACTTATTCCTGGCGCACTTATTCAAGGTTGGATAGAAGCTTTCCCTCTATTTACAGTAGGAACAAAAGCAAAATTGTACATTCCATACGATCTTGCATACGGCGAAGACGGCAATCAGGCAATTCAACCATTTTCAACTCTTATTTTTGAAGTTGAACTTACTAAGGTTGCAAAAGGCAAAGCTCCTGAACAACCACAAGGAATGCCTCAATTTGAAATGTCTCAATTTGAAAAATAACAAACTTGACACAGCAATAAAAGTTCGTATGTTTAGGCATACGAACTTTTTATGTATATAGACAAATCGCAGAAATGCTTCAATATCTATGAAGAAACTTGTTTTTATTATTATAACCTTCTGTTTGTTTTCCTGTTCTAAGGAAATCAAAGACGGACCATATATTTATTTTAACAACATAACATCCATACCTGACACTATTAGTGCCAAGACCATAGTTCCTTTCGAGATAACTGCAATAGGAAACGGCTATAAAGTCAACAGAGCACAACTGTTTATAAACCAAACCGAATTCTTCGACACTAGTTTTTCTGCAAAAGACTCCATCACTATCCACTGGGAAATGGACTTCAGCGGACGAACAAGAACGCAAAACATTACTATCCGTGCAACCGACGAAAACGAAATGATTGCATCACAAACATTGAAATTATTTGTGAAATGAAAAAGCTTATAATTCTTTTGACGCCTTTATTTCTAATGTTTATTTTCTTTAGTTGTCAGAACAAGCCAAAGAAAGTAATCACAGCTGAGGATATTCGGAAATACGAAGAAAAGAATATTGAGATAAACAAAGAAATTGTCAAACTAAAACAAGACACCATTCAACAATACATACAAGAGCACAACCTGCCAATGACAAAATCAGGAAGCGGCCTTTGGTATTCCATTTCACGAGGAAACGACACCACTTCTATACAAACAGGCGACCTTGTGAAAATTGCCTATACTGTACATTTACTTAACGGCAAATTCTGTTATTCTTCAGATTCAACAGGTTTGAAAGAATTCAAAGTTGGACAAGGAGGTGTAGAATCTGGATTAGAAGAAGCCATACTTCTTATGCACAAAGGCGATACAGCCGACCTTATCATTCCTCCACATCTTGCACATGGATTAATCGGAGATCAACAAAAAATACCGGTTTTGGCAATTTTAAAATACCACGTAGTTGTAGTAAATCATTTATCTAGAAAATAACCAAACACTTAAATATATTTTTACTTTTGCACCATAAAACAAATTGTTTATATGAAAAAGAACAAATGCTCATTTTGCGGGCGTAGCGAAGACGAAGTTCCTTTCCTATTAACCGGCATTGACGGTTTTATTTGTAGCGACTGTGTTACTCATGCGAATGAGATTCTCAGTCAAATTAAACCACAAACAAAGAGCTCAGTAGCTAAGAAAGATTTCTCTAAAATAAAACCAACAGATATTAAAAAGCATCTTGATGAATACGTGATAGGTCAAGATGATGCGAAGAAATCGCTAGCTGTTGCTGTTTATAATCACTACAAGCGTATTTCACAAGAAAATACTTCCGATGTCGACATAGAAAAATCTAACATTATTCTTGTTGGCGAAACAGGTACCGGAAAGACTTTATTAGCAAAAACCATTGCTAAATTTCTAGATGTTCCTTTCGCCATTGTTGACGCTACTGTACTTACAGAAGCAGGTTATGTTGGTGAAGATATTGAAAGTTTGCTTGTTCGATTACTACAAGCAACAGATTATGACGTTGAACGTGCAGAACAAGGTATCGTTTTTATTGATGAAATCGACAAAATTGCGCGCAAAGGAGATAATCCTTCTATTACACGTGACGTTTCCGGCGAAGGCGTACAGCAAGGCTTACTTAAATTATTAGAAGGCGCGGTTGTAAACGTTCCACCACAAGGTGGCAGAAAACATCCTGACCAGAAAATGATACAAGTAAACACAAAAAACATTCTTTTCATTTGTGGCGGAGCATTCGAAGGCATACAAAAAATCATTGCAAGAAGAATGAATACTCATACGGTAGGATATGGTATGAAAGAAAAGAACAAAGCAATTGACAAGAATAATTTCCTTCAATATATCGTTCCACAAGACCTTAGAACATTTGGATTAATACCTGAAATCATAGGCCGACTTCCTATCCTAACTCATTTAAATCCATTAGACAAAGAAGCACTACGAAACATTCTTACAGAACCTAAGAATGCAATCATCAAACAATATGTAGAATTATTCAGACTTGATGGTATAAAGCTTTCCTTCGACGATAGTGCCTATGAATATATAGTTGACAAAGCCATAGAGTACAAATTAGGAGCACGTGGGCTTCGATCTATTTGTGAAACAATCATGCTTGACTACATGTATGAAGCTCCTTCAAAAAAAGCAAAACAGTTAACTATAACAAAAGAACTTGCAGAAGAAAAATTTTCAAAAACAGAAGTAACCATATAATAAACAAACCGTATGAATTTCAAATTAATCAAAAAATTAAGTGAAACAGCCGGTCCTTCAGGATTCGAGGATAAAATTAGAACTGTCATTTCAGAAGAAGTAAAGTCGTATGTCGATTCTGTTTCAACTGATAATATGGGAAACTTAATCGCATTCAGAAAAGGTGCTTCCGACAAGAAACTAATGATCGCCGCGCACATGGACGAAATCGGTTTCATTGTTACCCACATCGATGACAATGGATTCTTGAAATTCACAACACTTGGTGGTTTTGACCCAAAAACATTAACAGCACAACGTGTTATAGTACATGGCAAAAAAGATATTATTGGAGTTATGGGTGCAAAACCTATCCATGTAATGACTCCAGAAGAAAGAGACAAAAAAGTTACGACAAAAGATTTCTTTATTGATCTTGGAATGACAAAAGAAGAAGTCGAAAAACTTGTTGAAATCGGAACTCCTATTTCTCGCGAACGTGAATGTATAGAAATGGGCAACTGCATCAACGGTAAATCATTGGATAATCGTATTGCCAACTATATTCTAATTGAAGTAATCAAAACACTTAAAGAAAAAGAACTTCCATACGATACATATTTCACGTTCACAGTACAAGAAGAAGTTGGACTTCGTGGCGCACAAGTTGCCTCATTAAAAATCCAACCTGATGTTGCTATTGCATTAGATACGACTATAGCTTACGATGTTCCAGGAAGTGCTCCACAAGAACAAATCACAAAATTAGGTTCTGGTCCAGGTATTAAAATTATGGACTCTTCTGTCATCTGCAACACAAAACTTGTTTCTTTCATGAAATACATTGCAGATAAATACAGCATTCCTTTCCAATCAGAAATAATGCAAGGAGGCGGTACCGACACAAGTATGTTACAAAAAATGGTTGCTGGTGGTGCAATAGCAGGAGCTCTTTCCATACCAACGCGACACTTACATCAAGTAATTGAATCTGTACATAAAAAAGATGTTGACAGTTCTATAGAATTACTTTATAACATTACTAGGTCAATCAACAAAATATAAAGACTTTCAACGATGCGGAATTCCGCATCGTTTTTTTATTATGGCAGACAACTATCTAGAAAAGAAATTCGAGGAATATCAAAAAAAGAAAGCTGAATACGAACGCCTTAAAAAATTGGGATTAGTGAAGAAAAACAATCAAACGAAACCTAAGGACATAAAAAAGGCGGAATGAGTTAGCCTCGCCCCGCCATTCATTTAAATAATAATAAAGCGTAACAGTATTGCAAAGATACTCCTTTTTATATTTCAAACAACTTTTTACAGAAAAAATATAAGAAAAATACGAAGCTGTCGTATTACGGTTTGAACATAAAGACAATTTCGTATCTTTGCGACAAAATTATTACGATGAGATTAATTGAATTTCAACAGCAAAAAGAATTGCCTGAACACTTACGAAGTAAGTCAGGACTATCTAGTCAAGTGCTTTTCTCTACTGTATTTGCTCTTCTTTTCATCAACATATATAAACCATTTGCTTCAGAAAAATGGACTTCTTTGTCCTCAATAAAAGAATATTCGCAATGGATTGACTCTCCTATTGGCTATATCTTATGGTCATTGGGTATTGTTGCCATAGGCTTCTTTGTAATGGTAATCAGCAGAGTACTTTTTTACCATTATGCAAAACGACATAGAATTTTCTACTGGGTTTATACAATTTGGCTTACTGTGGAACTTTCTTCTATGGCTCTCATCTACACTCTTATAGGAATTTTCGCTATCAACGGAACGACAGGTATCCATAATGGAGATGAAGCAATGACATTTTTCCTTAAAGCCTTCTTTTACATCTTCTTTATATTACTAATACCTACTATGCTATGTGTATTGTATTTAGCGCTCATGAAGAAGAAAAAAGATCTGCAAAATCTGCAAGAACAATATAAAGAAAACAATCAAGTTATTACAGACCAACCATCCGTACTACAGTTTTGTGACGAAAAAGGAGAACCTAAATTCTCGGTAAAATCAGAAAGTGTTATTTGGATTGAAGCTGCCGACAACTATGTCGTTATTAAATATCAAAACCAAGAAAAAATATCTGAATTTTTATTACGAAATTCATTAAAAAGATTAGCAGACGACTTTAAAGACACGACCCTATTCCGTTGCCATCGTTCATATATGGTGAACTTCAATCATGCCGTTGCTTTACGAAAAGGCATGGACGGACTAGTAATAGAACTGGACATCCATCCGCTTAAAGAAATTCCTGTATCAAAAACATATAAGGAAGAAACTTCAACCGCATTTATGCAGTACACTTGTAATAAATAGAACTATCTTTTTAGTTCTTCTTTTATTACATCAAAAACTTGTGCAGATACCTTTCCTGCATCTGTTTCCTGTAATCCTTGTACTGAAATTGGCTTTCCAACATGGACTACAACTGTAGTAGGATGAAAATGAATATTGTCACGAGACCAAGCTTTCGCTGAATTTTTTATTGTAACAGGAACTATATCCACTTGAGATGCAATAGCGAACTTAAAGCCACCTCTTTTAAATGGACCAAGTTCACCAGTCTTTGTACGAGTACCTTCTGGACATAAAGCAATGTCTGCTCCTTCAGAAATCAACTCTTTTGCTACTCTCATGTTAGACGTTGTTTTCTGAGAATTTCCTCTGTCAATAAAAATCATACGCATTTTTCGACAGGTATAACCTGTAAATATATTACGATTCAATTCCTCCTTAGCCATAAAATGCAACAACCTCTTAGTAGCCCACATTAAAGCAGGAATATCTAAAAAAGAGGCATGATTGGCCATGAAAACATAATGTTTGTCAGAGTCTATATTTTCAAGACCTTCAACTTTTATTCGACTCAACGTCAAAAAAATTGTAACGGGAGCCCATAGATGCACAGCCAACCAATGCGTGGTTTTTGCAGGTAAAAGAAGAGTTATAACAAAGCAAAACAATACCAACCAAATTGCTAGCAATAAAAACTGAATTAAATTGATTATAATCATTCGTATTTCCTTTTTTATTTTTTACAAAGAAAAGCATATTTTTACAAAGAAAAATTTTTTTTTACATGAACGGTAAAATTTATCTTATTCCATCAGAAATGGGAGACCAAAAGGCTGAACAATTGTTCCCTGCTTTCAACAAACAAATTATTATGGAAATCAACTACTATATAGTAGAAAACGCAAGAACCATACGCCGATTCATAAAAAAAATATGTCCTGAAAAAAACATATCCGAAGCTATTCTTTTCGAAATAGACAAACATTCTCCTGCATCAGAAATAGAAGCAATGATGCAACCTCTTTTTGACGGACACAACATTGGCATAATCAGCGAAGCTGGAATGCCATGTATTGCTGACCCTGGAAACCTTGTGGTTGCAAGAGCTCACGAAAAAGGCATACAAGTAATTCCTTTAGTCGGACCAAACTCAATCATTATGGCTTTAATTTCGTCTGGATTTAATGGACAAAACTTTGCTTTTCACGGCTATATTCCGATTAAGGAAGAACGAAAAAAAATGATACTTCAAATGGAGGCTACAGCTGCACGTACAGGACAAACCCAGATCTTTATGGAGACTCCATATAGAAATCAGCAATTATTTACCGATTTAACTACACACCTAAAACCATCTACTAAACTTTGCATTGCAACAGATATCACATTACAAACAGAAGAAATTAAAACGAGAACAATTTCAGAATGGAAAAAATGTCCTCCAAACATTCAAAAAAGACCGTCTATATTTCTCATCTATTAATGTAGATTTTTGTATATTGCAAAAGCATAATTTTCACCTATGGCAAGACAAAAAATTGAATTAGAATATGAGATGAACACTCTGCCAAGCATAGTGTATAAGAAAGTTGCTACACCAGAAGGTCTTGCTACTTGGTTTGCAGAAGATGCAGCAAGTGAAGATGGAAAATTATTCTCTTTTTTGTGGAACAAAGAAATCACACACGCTTTCGTTCTAGAATCTCAAGAAAATCAATACATTCGCTTTCAATGGGAAGACGATGACGAAGAAGATTATTTTGAATTTCGAGTTGTAAAGTCCGATTTTTCAGGAAAATGTTCGTTATTTGTCATAGATTTCTCCGATGACGAAGAATACGACGATGTCGTTCGCCTTTGGAATTTTCAAATAGAAGGACTAAAACGAGTTTTGTCGGCTTAAACAGAAGAATATGTTGGGAATTAAAAAATTGGATATTTTTATCCTTAAATCATATCTACTACCATTACTTATAACATTTTTTGTAACAACATTTTTATTGCTTATGCAATTCTTGTGGCGTTACATCGATGATCTTGTTGGCAAAGGACTAGAAATGAAAGTTATTCTTGAACTATTCTTCTTCGCAGCAACCGGCCTACTACAAATGTCATTGCCCTTAGCTGTACTTTGCGCTTCCATCTTTGCATACGGAAGCATGGGTGACACCAACGAATTAATTGCAATAAAATCCGCCGGAGTCTCATTATCAAGAATTATGATGCCACTAATCGTGTTCAACATTTTTCTTATGGGCTTCTCGTTTGTCTATGCAAATAATATTCTACCCTACTCTAACCTACGTCTATGGTCACTAATGTTTGACGTTAGAAACCAAAGACCAGAAATGAACATTAAAGAAGGTGTCTTTTTTGACGGCATAGATCAAGTAAGATTGAAAATCTCATCAAAGAGTAAAGACAACAACATGATGTACGATATGATGATTTACGATCATCGTACAAATGCAGGAAACACAAGCGTTATTATCGCAGACTCTGCTTCCATGAAAGTTACCGATGACAAACGATTCCTTGTATTGACATTATATAATGGAGAATCTTACGAAGACGTTATCGACAAAAGTAATATCGAAGAATATCGTTCAAAACGACCATTCAGGCAATACTCTTTTGCGCAGCAACAAGTTCTTTTCGAGCTTGAAGACTACGCTTTCAGTAGAACCAATGTTGATCTATTCAAACATAATTCCCAAATGCAAAACGTCTGGCAATTAGATTATATGATAGACTCTCTTACACTCGATATTGCTGAAAGAAACAACAGATCGTTTTCCCAATATTTTGTAAACAACGTCTTTAAAACACGCTCGACCAAAGACGTTGATTTAGACACAATACGTCCATCTAAAGACATTTCACAACTGACAACAGTGGAACAATCAACTATAGTATTGAGAGCACTGAATTCCGCGAGATCGTCAGAGTCCTATTTACTTGCAGCAATTCAAAATAAAGTTGACCAAAAGAAAAGTCTCAACAAACTACGCATAGAATGGCACAAAAAATTCACTTTGGGATTTGCATGCTTAATCATGTTCTTCGTCGGAGCTCCTTTTGGGGCACTTGTACGGAAAGGAGGATTCGGCATTCCTGTAATTGTGTCTTTCGTTTTCTATTTACTTTATTATATAATGACAATGATTGGAGAGAAAGGCGTAAAAGCCGCGACTATGAGCACTTGGTTTGGAATGTGGTATCCTGTAGTTGTCATATTATTTATAGGTATATACCTAACCTATTTGGCAGTAAACGACAAATCTTTACCTTCATTAAAACCTTTTGTAAACGAACTTACCCAAAAGATTTTACGAGCAAGACAAATTCTTAAACAAAAAAAAATATAACGATATGAAACTAACAAAACAAATTGCTGTCGACCTAATGGCCGCAATGAAAAATCAAGAAAAAGAAAAACTTGATGCGTTACGAGCACTTAAAACAGCCTTCATACTTGCAAAATCAGAAACTGGAGCTGCAGATCTTACAGATGACAACGAATTAAAAATTGTTCAAAAACTAATAAAACAAAGAAGAGAGTCTGCCGCAGAATACGAAGCAAACGGTAGAAGCGATTTAGCTGCAAAAGAAAATTCAGAAGCTGATGTATTATCAGTTTATTTACCTAAACAATTAACAGCAGAAGAATTAGAACAAGCAATAAAAGCTATCATAGCTGAAGTTGGAGCTACAAGCATAAAAGACATGGGCAAAGTTATGGGATTATCTAGTAAGAAACTAGCCGGAACTGCCGACGGAAAAGCTATATCAGAAGTTGTAAAGAAACTTTTATCATAACGAACTAACACAAAAAAATCCGAAAAGAGTAGCCCGTATTGGACTACTCTTTTTTTATTTGTCGTATAAGAATGTTTTTATTTTTTTTCTTGTATGCGTAAAAAAAATGTATTTTCTTTACGCACTATTTTGAAGAAAGGTATTTCTCTAATGGATTTCGTAAAAAAAATAATACGATTATTTATTGCAACAACAGCTTTGTTGTTGCCAAGTTTAGGTGCAATGGCACAACTAAACCCAAGAAGTACTTTATATTCATACCATCAATCCTCATATAATCCTGCAATATGCGGAGCGTTCGATTACGGAAACGCAAGCATGGTCATTAGAAAACAATATATGGGTTTTCAAAACAACGCAGGCCCTGCAACAACTTGGTTTGATGTTTCCATGCCAATAAAATCAATCAAAAGTGGTGTTGGTTTATCTATTGCACAAACAAAAGAAGGATTCGAGAAACATCTTTCCGCAAAATTAAACTATGCGTACCAATTAGAATTAGGAGCCGGGAAATTAGGCTTTGGATTAAGCGCCGGATTAAACTCTGCGTCATGGGATCTCAGTTCTGCAGTCTACCCCGACGGATCGTCAGATAGTTACATAGACAAGACAATTGGCGCCCAAGAACGATATACAAACCTACTACTTGGTTGCGGGGTATTTTATCAAACCGGGGGATTACATGCAGCTTTAGCAGTGTCAGAGTTAAATCAACCTAAGCTAAAATCCGACAGTGAGAAAAGCGAATACATAAAACGGCACTATTGGGTTTCTGCCGGATATGAATACAAAACATCCAGTCCACTTTGGATATTGTACCCTTCAATGACATTAAAAACAACATTTACCGATTGGCAAGCCAGCTTTGATATAAGTGCAATATACAAGAACCTAATTATAGGCGGAATTTCATACACAAGCGCACACGACATTTCACTAAACGCAGGCGTACAATTCAAAAACGGCACAAAACTAGACGGTCTAAAAGCACTTTTTGCATACGACTTAGTCACATCAAAAATAGGCACAGAAAGTGCTGGTAATCTTGAATTTATGTTATCATACGATTTTAATTTATTTATAGAAAAAGAAAATAAAAGTTATAAAAGTGTAAGATTTTTGTAGGAATTTAAGAAAAAACTATTACCTTGCGAATTATTTTAAGATGAATGCATATGAAAAAGTTATTGTTCTTTAGTTCAATTATCGCCTTAATGGTGAGTTGTTCTTCTAGCTATCAAAGCGGAGAGTTATCAGGAACTCAGTCTAGACCAGTTTGGGATAACGAAGTTCCATTTGGAATGCTTTTCATTCCACAAGGAAGCTTGAATGTTGGACCTAGCGACCAAGATGTTGCATGGGCTCAAACAGCACAAAACCGTACAGTTTCTGTACAAGCGTTTTGGATGGATGAAACAGAAATCACTAATAATGAATATCGTCAATTTGTTGATTGGGTTAGAGACTCATTAGCTTATGTTACTTTGAAAGAAGAAGCAGGAAAAGACGATCTTTTCGTAACAGTTAACGAATTTGGTGAAGATTTGGACGACGATGAACAATACATCGACTGGTCAAAACCAATCGACTGGAACGAAACAGATAACCGTGAAGCATTATTATCATTCTTTTTACAAGGCGATGAAAGATTCTACAAAAAACAAGAATTAGACACTCGTCGTTTGAATTTCACATTCTATTGGATGGACTTCAAACAAGCTGCAGCAAAGAAGAATGCTAACGGAAAAGTAAACAGAGCATATAACTACAAAACAGGTAAATACGAAGGTACTGTTCACCGTGCAGACGGAACTGATCAAGTTATTAAAGACAGATCTTCATACATCGTAAAAGAAGAAATCAATGTATATCCAGATACATTATGCTGGGTTAGTGACTACACTTACTCATACAATGACCCAATGTCAGCTATGTATTTCTGGCACCCTGCATACGACCACTATCCTGTAGTTGGAGTTTCATGGAAACAAGCAGTTGCATTCAGTGTTTGGAGAACTCAACTAAAGAACGGATATTTAAGAGGAATGAAGAAAGTTATAGTTAACGACTATCGTTTACCATCAGAAACAGAATGGGAATATGCTGCTAGAGGTGGTTTGGAATCTTCTCCATATCCTTGGGGTGGTAACTACACAAGAAACTATCTAGGATGTTTCATCGCAAACTTCAAACCTCTTCGTGGTAACTACACTGATGATGGTGGTATCCAAACAGTAGTAGTAGGTCACTACGAACCAAACGAATGGGGTCTATACGACATGGCTGGTAACGTATCAGAATGGACACAAACAGCATTTGACGAAAGTGCATATAGCTTCACTGGTGATGTTAACACAGACAACTACTATAGCGCAGATGACGATGATCCTATCGTATTAAAGAGAAAAGTTGTTAGAGGTGGTTCTTGGAAAGATATCGCATACTATATGCAATGTAGCTCAAGAACATACGAATATCAAGATTCTGCAAAATGTTACATCGGCTTCAGATGCGTTCAAACATATTTGGGTCGTGCTTATGGTGCAGATCAACAAGATTCACAAGTATATTAATAATTAGAAACAAAAATATTTAACACACATTTAATTCTTAAAAGTTATGATGAGTATTGCGGAATTGGTTGAAACCGATGGATACAAAAAGTTTATGGCGAAAGTGTACGGATGGGGAGCATCTGTCGTAATGGTTGGAGCCTTGTTTAAAATCCAACACTATCCAGGTGCAGGTCCGATGTTGGTTATTGGTTTGTTAACAGAAGCTGTTATCTTCTTCTTCTCTGCTTTCGAACCAGTACATGCAGAAATCGACTGGACACTTGTATATCCTGAATTGATTCCAACTCCAGAAGGAGAAGAAGTAGAAGGAATTCAAGACACTACTCCATTGACAACATTCTTGAAAGAAAAATTAGCAGGTAAAATCGAAGGTGGTGGCATCGGTGGCGGTTCAGCTGCAGGTGGAAATGCATTATCTAAATTTGACGAAATGTTAGAACAAGGAAAACTTGGTCCAGAATTATTCGAGAGATTGGGTTCTAACCTTGAAGCATTAAATACTAACGTTGCAAACATGTCTGATATTTCTAATGCAGCTGTTGCAACTAGCACATATGTAGAAAACATTAACACTGCTGCAGGTTCAGTATCTTCATTGTCAGGTGCATTTGCTGCATCAGCAGACAAATTATCTCAATCTGTTAATGATATCGCATCATCTGCACAACAAACTGCAAATTCTATTGCAGCAGAAGGTCAAAAGACTGCAAGCATGATTGCAACTGCAGGTTCAGGTTACGAACAAATGTTATTAGGTTTGAATGCAAACTTCTCTATCATTGGTGATACAACAAAAGCACAAGCAGAACAACAAGAAGCTCTTTCTAAAAACCTTTCTGCTCTTAATGCTGTATACGAAATGCAATTGAAGAATTCTAGTCAAAACTTAAGTGCAACAGAACAAATTACATCAGGTATCAATTCTATCATGTCTGATTTGCAATCTACAGCAAGTGACGTTGCTCAATACAAAGCAGAGATCTCTAAATTGAGCCAAAACTTGGCTGCATTAAACACTGTTTACGGAAACATGTTAAATGCTATGAGCATTAAATAGTTTTCTTATAAGTAACTGATTTTAGAATATAAAAAAGATTTATAATGGGACACGGAAAAGAAACGCCGAGACAGAAGATGATAGGTATGATGTACCTATTCTATACTGCGTTGATGGCGTTGAATGTTTCCAAAGACGTTCTTGACTCTTTCATTAAGATCAATAACTCTTTGAACGTTACAAATGAAAACTTTATCAGTAAGAATGAAATTGCATATGCAGCAATCGATAAAGCTTACATGGCTAATCCAGGGAAAGCAAAAGCGATTTATGACTTATCTTTGGTATTAAAGGAAAAAGCCGATAGCTTGGTTGCAGAAATGCAATACTATAAAGATACTATCATATTCTATGCAGATAAGATTGATAGATCTACATGTTTCACAATTCCTGGTAAAGGAAACAGATTACACATTGTTACAGACGAAGGTGATACAGTTTCTTTGGAAGAACAATGTCAATCTAAAGACAACTTGGATATTGCCGCACAAATTATGGTTGGTACTAACCAAGGTGAAGATGAAAGTTGTGGTGGTAAGAAATTGGAACTTTCTATCTCGAAATTTAGAGATTGGGTTCTTGAAACATCAGCAAAATACGGTGCGGATTCATTGTCAGCTCAAGCTAACAGCGTAAAAAAGACTCTTAACACTGATAAAGTTATCGGTCACGATGGTGCATTAACATCATGGGCTAGTTCACAATTCGAACACATTCCATTGATGGGTGCAATCACAGTATTGACACAATGGCAATCAAATATCCGTAACGTAGAAGGTGACTTACTAAACTTAATGTATGGTCAATTGGATGCAACTTCATTCAAGTTCAACAAATTGTCTCCTGTGATTTTGGCTCCAAGTACATACATTATGCAAGGCAATGAATATTCATCACAAATATTCTTGGCAGCTTTCGATACAACTCAAGCTCTTGACGTATATGTAAACGGAAAGAAACTTCCTATAGATCAGGAAAGTGGTCTACCTGTTTATAAGGTTAATGCTGGTGGTATTGGTGCACAAAACTACAAGGCTGTAATAAAAATGCCTAAGCCAAACTCAACAGATACTTTGGAATACACTGTATCAGGAGAATATCAAGTAGCAAAACCATCATTAGTTGTTTCGCCAACAAAGATGAACGTATTCTACATTGGTCCTGATAACCCAGTAGAAATTTCTGTACCAGGTGTTCCTGCAGATAAGATTTCTGCTTCAATCAGCAATGGTTCTATTTCAAAATCTTCTAGTGGAGGTTATATTGTAAAAGTAACAAAAGCTGGTAAAGCAACAGTTTCTGTTGTTGCAGACATCAATGGCAAAAAACAAAGTATGGGTAGTGTTGAATTCCGTGTTAAAACTGTACCAGACCCAGTTGCGCAAGTGTTGGGTATGAACGGTGGTGACATTGATAAAGCACGTTTGCAAGCTGCTCCTACAGTAGATGCAAAAATGAAAGACTTTGATTTCGACTTGTCTTTCAAAGTAACATCATTTACTGTCAGTGCACAAGTAGGTGCTTACTTCTTGTCTGAACAAGTTAAGAGCAATAGAATTAGCCCTCAAGTTAAACAAAATATTTTCAGTAAAGTTTCCAAAGGTTCTAAAGTATACTTTGAAGATATCAAAGCTGTAGGTCCAGATGGAAAACCTCGTAACTTAGGTGTATTGAAATTCGTTGTAAAATAGAAACCTATAAAATTATACAGATATGAAAAAAGTTGTTTTAATGATGCTTGCTGTAGCATTTTCTTCAGCGATATTCGCTCAAGAAAGTCTTTATCCAGAAAGTCCATACGACAAACCTCATATGAGCGAGAATAAGCCAAAGGTTAAACAACATATTCGTTACGCAGATGTAATGTGGTCTAAACAAATAGAAAGAACATTACCACTTCGTGAGAAAATGAATCATCCTTTGTACTTTCCAAACAACGAAACTGGAAAAATCGGTTCTCGTTATAGTTTGACAGCATTCACTATTGATGCTGTAGAAAAAGGTTTAATTTTCGCATATGATCCACTAAGCGACGGTGCTGTGCCTATCACACAAGATGACTTCAAAGCAAAAATGGGTGCTAGCATAGACACTATCTACATTGAGGACGACTATGGAAATGAAACAGCTAAAGTAATCGAAAATCAAGTTCAACCAAGTTCTGTCAAATTCTTGATTTTAAAAGAAGAATGGGTATTTGACAAACAACGTTCTGTAATGGATCCACGCATTATGTGGGTAACTTCATTACGTGAATTTGAAAAAGAAGGAGAAATTCGTAAATCTCTTCCATTCAAAATTTACTTTGCACAAGCAGAACCTTATTTAGCAAAACAAGAAGCTTTCAACCCTAATAGCGATGGTGACCAAAAGTCATTCTATGACCTATTCTCAAGACGCTATTTCAGCAGCTTCATCTCACGTGAAAACAACGTTTTCAACAACCGTGAAGTAAGTTCTTACAAGTTCGGTATAGAACAATTGTACGAAGCAGAAAAGATTAAGACTTTCATTTTCAACTTCGAACACGATTTGTGGGAATATTAAACAAATCTTGTTAATAAAATCAAGAGGACTCTTCCATGTGGGGAGTCCTCTTTTTTTATATTTGCAAAAACGTATATTTCTATGAGATACCTCTCACCTATTTTTTCATTTATTTTAATCATCTCTTTATTATTTTCTTGTACATCAAAAGAGAATGACAACAAAGACAAAGATTTAGTTATTGAAAAAGATCGATTTATGTATGACATACGTATAAACGACTTTGACGTAATTAGAGATACATTAAAACAAGGAGAAAATTTAGCAAGCCTTTTATATGCTACAGGTTTAAACGGCCAAGAAGTACATGCCATTGTTCAAAAATGTGACAGCGTCTTTAGCGTACGTAAATTCAAGAAAGGTAACATTTACACTAAAATGTTTTCCGACAGCACATTAGTTTATTTTGTATATGATATAGATGTAGAAAACTACTTACTTATCAATCTATCTGATAGTATTCCACAAGTTACTAAGCAACAAAAAGAAGTTTACATAGAAGAAAGACACGCAAAAGGAACTATTGAAACATCTCTTTGGAATGCTATGGTTGATAACAACATGGACCCAAATATTGCCATAGCACTTTCGGAAATGTATGCATGGTCAATCGACTTCTTTGGACTACAAAAAGGAGATTCTTTTAAAGTTGTATATACCGAAAAATTTGTTGATTCTGTTTCTGTCGGTTTAGAATCTGTGAAATACGCTGTTTTCAACCACATTGGACAAGATTGTTATTCCATCCCATTTGAACAAGACGGCATAGTTCAATACTTTGACGAAAATGGAAAATCAACAAGAAAAGCTTTTTTGAAAGCTCCATTACGATATTCAAGAATCAGCTCACATTTTTCAAATGGAAGACGACATCCTATACTAAAAATAGTAAGACCTCATCACGGAGTTGACTACGCTGCACCCGCAGGTACACCGGTTCAAACAATTGGTGACGGTGTGGTTGTGAAAAAAGGTTATTCCGGTGGAGCTGGAAATATGATAACTATAAAACATAATGCAAGCTACACAACCACATATATGCACTTGCAAAGATTTGCAAAAGGAATAAGCACCGGTTCCAGAGTTCATCAAGGACAAGTCATTGGATATGTTGGCAGCACCGGTTTGTCAACAGGACCACACCTAGACTTTCGCGTATATAAAAATGGAACACCAATTGATCCATTACGTATGGTTTCACCACCAACTAACCCTGTCAAAGAAAAAGACATGCCTGCATTCAAACATATTGCAGATAGCTTAGTACACATATTACAATCATTCTAATATACATGGAAGATATTTTTTCTAACCTTAATGATAGCCAGATTTCTGCTGTTAGCCATACAGAAGGGCCATCACTAGTAATTGCAGGTGCAGGTTCGGGAAAGACAAGAGTGCTGACATATAAAATTGCATACCTACTTTCCCAAAACGTACGAGCATGGAATATATTAGCACTTACTTTTACCAACAAGGCTGCCGCAGAAATGAAAGACAGAATCACGAAACTTGTAGGAGAAGAAACAGCTAGAGGTTTGTATATGGGTACCTTCCACTCTATTTTTGCAAAAATCTTACGAATAGAGGTACAATCGTTACCTGGATATACATCTGCTTTTACCATATTAGACACCGATGATGTCAAAAAATTATTGACAGACATAGTAAAACGGCTATTACTTGACAAAGACACATATAAAGCAGCAAAACTCATAGGAATCATATCAAAAGCAAAGAACGACCTCATCACTGCAGAAATGTATGAGAGCGCAGATATGAGGAAATATGATGCACAGAACGGAATGCCGGAAGTTTATCGCATATATGCAGAATACGAAAAAGCATGTAAACAATCAAATGCGATGGATTTTGACGACTTGTTACTAAAAACAAACATTCTTTTTAGAGACAATCCTTCTGTCTTAGAAAAATACCAATCGCTTTTCAAATACATATTAGTTGACGAGTATCAAGACACAAATACTTGTCAGTATCATATCATAAAAAAACTAGCTTTACCCAACAACAACCTCTGCGTTGTCGGTGATGACGCCCAAAGTATATACTCATTCCGTGGTGCAAGAATAGAAAACATTCTTAATTTTCAAAAAGACTACAAAGACTGCAAACTATTCAAACTAGAACAAAATTATCGTTCTACACAAACTATTGTCAATGCAGCCAATAGTTTAATAAAAAAGAACAGCAAACAAATAGCAAAAACTATTTTCTCTGAGAATAACGTTGGAGAAAAAATAAATTTATTAGAAACACCAACAGATGCGGAAGAAGGGCTAAGAATAGCATCGCTTATTGCATCATTAATAGACAAAGGAGAAAACTACAACGACTGCGCTATTTTATATAGAACAAACGCGCAATCCCGTATTATAGAAGAAGCTTTAAACAAAAAAAGAATACCTTGTAAAATCGTAAAAGGTATGTCCTTCTTCCAACGCAAAGACGTAAAAGATGTATTAGCGTACGTGAGAACCATAGTTAATCCTCACGACGAACTTGCTTTGGAACGAATAATAAACTACCCTGCTCGAAGCATAGGAGACACAACAGTAACAAAGTTAAAGCAAGTCGCTACTGCATATAATCTTACTCTTTGGGATGTATTAGTACAAATAGACAAACTTGAGTCAATAATCTCAGCAGCAACTCGAAATAAAATCACAAATTTCGTAACACTTATACAAAGTTTCATTGCAGACAGAGACGAAGCGGACGCCTATTCCCTATTAAATAGAATCGTAGAGAAAATAAACTTTAAAGAAGTTATAGATAAAGAATACGAAAAAGAAGAGGCAAAAGAAAGATTCGACAACATTTTAGAACTTTTAAATGGTGCAAAAGAATTTGTTGAAGATGAAATCGACCCTGAATCTATTTATCTCCACAATTATTTAGAAAAGATTGCCCTGCTTACCGATATTGACGAGGAAGAAACAGAGAATCCGAACAAAGTATTGCTAATGACAATACACGCAGCGAAAGGATTGGAATTCAAACATTGTTTTCTTGTAGGATTAGAAGAAAATGTTTTCCCTTCGCAAATGAGTATGGACACTCCACAGAATATAGAGGAAGAGCGCAGATTGTTTTATGTTGCAATTACAAGAGCAATGAAAACAGTGACTATTTCGTATGCTCTAACAAGAAGAAAATTTGGTACGCTCACAAACTCACAACCAAGTAGATTTCTTTCTGAAATTGATGAAACATATATGAATGGACGTCCTCGCAAAACAATATCATATAGTACACAGACATCAAGTACGAACAATTTCAGCAATTTCGGAAAACAAAGAAGTGCATTTTCTAATTTTTCACAACCGAAGAGCAACGCATTTGCTTCTTTCTCACGTCCACAACCAAATGCAATGTCAAGTTTTGGAAACACAAAACAAACAGAAGCATTTGCACATTTTGGAGAAAAGCCTAAAGAGCCGACACTCATTACCCCAAGCAAAACTGAAGACATACAAGAAGGGCTTCGAGTATATCACGCTAAATTTGGGTTTGGAACAGTCAAACAACGACCAGATTCTGACGCCGCAATTATCACATTCGACAATTGGGGAGAAAAAAAGTTACTCTTAAAATTTGCGAACTTGCAAATTGTTGAAAATTAAATCTTCTTTTGTTACATTTGAAAAAATTTAAAAATGGAATATAATACAACGAGAGAAAATCTCATCTTGCCAGAATACGGACGTAACCTACAAATGATGGCAAACCATTTACTTACGATACAAGACAGGGAAAAACGCAATGAAGCAGCAAATGACTTAGTATCAATTATGGTAAACATGAACCCATCGGTACGCGAAGCCAAAGACTACAAACAAAAGATGTGGGATTATCTTGCACAACTTTGTGACTATAAGTTAGATGTTGATTTTCCATTTCCAATTACGAAAGTTGCAGAGTTGCCTGCACCAGAAAAATTGGATTACAACATGAATGAAATCCGTTTCAGACATTATGGATATACGGTAGAGCGAATGATTTCTGCAGCTGTACAACTTCCTGACAATGAAAGTAAAGACACACTAATACACATGATTGCCAACACAATGAAACGTAATTATGTGATGTGGAATCAAAAATCAGTAACTGATGAAATTATCATTAACGATTTAATGAGACTTTCCAAAGGCAGACTAAACCTTTCTTCCGAAACAAAACTTGCTAATGTCAACATGCCAACAAATGGCCTACAAAATCAGAAGAAAGGAAACTTTAAACGTCAAAACAACCAAGGAAAGAAGAATAAAAACAAGAACAACAACCAAAAACATCAAAAATAAACATGGCAGTATTTCGTATTACAGGAGGTAAGAAATTACAAGGTGATTTGTATCCACAAGGAGCAAAAAACGAGGCTTTACAAGTACTTTCAGCAATCCTTTTAACAGCAGAACCAATTGTAATTAGAAATATTCCTAAAATTCGTGACGTTTCCAATCTCATTGAATTATTAATGAGTTTAGGTGTAAAAGTTACTCAACTAAGCACTAACGATTATAGATTTCAAGCCGACGACATTAATTTAGACTTTCTTTTCTCAAAAGAATTTCAAGAGAAAACAAAAACATTACGTGGATCTATTTTGTTGGTAGGCCCACTTTTGGCTCGTTTTGGCAAAGGATTTATTTCAAGCCCCGGAGGAGACAAAATCGGTCGTCGTCGTTTGGACACTCACTTTATAGGTTTCCAAAATCTTGGGGCACAATTTGAATTCAATCAAGAAACAAGTACATTTACGGTAAGTGCTCCTCACCTACAAGGAACATATATGTTGTTAGACGAAGCATCGGTAACGGGAACGGCAAACATTATTATGGCAGCCGTTTTAGCAGAAGGTAAAACAACAATATACAATGCTGCTTGTGAACCATACATTCAACAACTTTGCAAGATGTTGAACAAAATGGGAGCTAAAATTTCTGGAATTGCATCAAACCTACTGACTATCGAAGGGGTTGAAAAATTAGGAGGTTGCGAACATACTATTCTTCCTGACATGATTGAAGTTGGAAGTTTCATGGGCTTGGCTGCAATGACAGGTTCTGAAATAACTATCAAAAATGTTTCATACCCAGATCTTGGAATTATTCCTTCGGCATTTTCCCGCTTAGGAATTCAATTTGAAAGAAGAAATGATGACATCTATATTCCTGCCCAAGATAGTTATACCATTCCTTCATTTATTGACGGCTCAATTATGAATATATCGGATGCACCATGGCCAGGACTAACCCCAGACCTTCTAAGTGTCTTCTTAGTTGTTGCCACTCAAGCAGTTGGGAGCGTCTTGATTCATCAAAAAATGTTTGAAAGTAGATTATTCTTTGTTGACAAACTAATCGATATGGGTTGTAAGATTATCTTATGTGACCCACACCGAGCAACAGTTATCGGTTTAGGAAATAAACAAAAACTTCGAGCAACAAACATGTCTTCTCCAGATATTCGTGCCGGTGTTGCCCTACTCATTGCTGCAATGTCTGCCCAAGGAGTTAGCACGATAAGCAACATTGAACAAATAGACCGAGGCTATCAAGACATCGACAAGCGATTAAATGCTATTGGAGCCGAAATTATCCGAATAAACTAAAAACAATGTTTTAATAGCAAGAAGCAGATCCTACAGATCTGCTTTTTTGTTTCAAAAAAAAATTGTTTTCGCATTTTCTATCGTATATTTGGAAACTAATATTTAATTCAGTTTTTTATGGGAAGATTTGTACGATTACTTCTTACTTATATTTTTCTTATAGTTTCGAATGCTGCTTTTTGTGAGAAAATAACAGTAAACAACATATACTACGAAATTACATCAAGTTCAACAGTTTCTGTTTCAAACAGAGGTGAAGAAGAAGACGATTGGATGTATTATCAGGCAAGCGAATTATACACAGGATCGCTTATTATTCCCGAAAGCATTTCATATAATGAAACAACTTATACCGTCGCCGCAATTGCAAACGACGCATTTATAGGAAGTAAACTTTTAACATCAATCTTTATACCTTCTACCATACAAACAATTGGAAATGGTGCCTTTACAGGTTGTTCTGGATTAGAAACTATTTCTGTTTCAGAGGCAAACAAGGTATTTGAAAGTTCTAATGGCATTTTATACAAAAAAAATCCTTCTTCCATCTTTTTTGTACCAAAAAACATAGCAAATGACATTACAATAAAAGAAGACATTACTGTCATACCAAGCTCCGCTTTTCAAAATTGTAAAAGAGTGACAACGATAACGATACCAGATAATGTCACTACAATTGAAGATGGAGCATTTGCCGATTGTACGAATTTAGAAGAAATCTTCTTCGGCAAATCAGTGAAAACAATAGGTGTCAACGCATTCAAAGCCTGCAATAGTCTTTATATTGTAACAATCCCATCAAGTGTGACCAGCATTGCATCAAGTGCTTTTTCTAATTGCCAAAACTTACAATATGTCCTTTTAAAAGAAGGCTTACAAAGTATTGGCAGTTACGCATTCTATAATTGTCAAAATATCATAGGAATAGAACTACCGAGCACACTTAAAAGCATTGGAGACAATGCGTTCAAAGAATGTATAAACTTATCTATCATACGAAATAATAGCAATTTACAATTAGAAAAAGGTTCCGAATCAAACGGTTGTGTGGCATTGTATGCAGAAGAAATTCAAACAGGCCAAACAACGCAACCAATCATTTCTGATTTTTTGCTAGAAATTGACAAATACAACTGTGGTGAAGTACAAGCAAGATTTGACATAAACAACAATATAGAATACGATTCGCTACGATGGAATTTTGGAGATGGAAAGATTGGACCAAACGCTCCAAGAACAAGTTATGTATATGAAAAGCCTGGAACATTTAGTCCAAGTTTAACAGTTTGGAAAGATGGTATTTCCTGTGTTGTTACAAAAGAAAATGCCGTTGTTGTAAGAGAAGCACCAAATGCGAATTTCTATTTTGAAAACACTGAGGTTATTGTTCCAAGACAGATTGATTTCATCTTAGAAGAAAAATCAGAAAGTGCAATTTCGTATAGTTGGAGTATTGAAAACGCATATTCCCCTATTGTCGAATCTTCGGAAAAAGAATTCTCCTTTTATATTGAAGAAAGAGGTGCATATTTAATCACACTTACAGTGGAAAGCGAAAATGGATGTTCATCAACTCATTATGAAGAAATTTATGCACAAGAACCAGGTGAATTCGAATATATAACAAGTAGTTGTGCAGGTCACCCAGACACTGAGCAAACAACAGTGAATTATAGATTTGAAGGAGACAATCTTATTTTGTATGGTCAAATAATTACAAACTGTGGAGCCTTCAATACAGCAAAAATAATTGACGAGGGGGACATAATACGAATTCAAACATTCCAAAGTGCAATAGCAGTTGCTGATTGCGAGTGCATATACAACTATGAAATCCCTATTTCTAACTTCAATAGAGACTCATGTATAATTGTATTTTTAGGTCGCACATTACACATAAACAGAAACCAAACGAGTATTACTACAACAGACAACACTTCGGTAAAAATTTGGCAAAGTTCAATCACTCATGAAGCGTTCATTGACATAACTGATAATATCATCAATAACTATCATTATGAACTATATAATTCACAAGGTCAACTTATTGAAAAACGCCATATTTTCAGCACAACCACAGAAATAACACTACCTAAACAAAAAGATTTTTATTTCATAAAAATTTACAAAAACAAAACAGACATAATTTCCGCTACCATTTTCAGGAATTAGAGATTAATTTTTTAAGACTACAAACTAAATTTAAGTAAGTATTTCTGTCAACAAACAATTAAAAATTGTAATTTTACCACTGTTAAACGAAATTCTACATTTATTAAATTTTTAGAAGATGAAACTAAAAAAGATTTTTAGTCTTTGCTTATCTGGAATACTATTGTCTCTTAATCTACAAGCACAAGAAACAATTACTCCAAATTTCATTAACCACAGAGGACAAGATATTTTCCTTAGCGGTATAAATGTAGCGTGGATGAGTTATGGACACGACCTTACCGGATTCGACAAAGAAAAATGGGAAGCAATTTGCGACGATGTTGTTTCTGCAGGAGGAAACTCGCTACGCTGGTGGATACATGTAGACGGACGTTCGACTCCTACATATAGTACAGAAAATGATTTAGTTACAGGCATTAGCGAAAAAGCATTAGACAATCTTGCGTTGGCAATGGATATAGCAGCTACTAAAGGTGTTGTTGTAAGCCTTTGTTTGTGGGCCCATCAAATGATGAACACAGATGACGGAGATAAAGGAACAACACAAGCTATTACACGTGTTCGCAGAAATAAGTTACTATTAACCAATGCTGAAGCAACACAAAGTTATATAGACAATGCTTTGATTCCTATGGTTGAAAGAGTAAAGAACCACACTGCTGTTCTTTGTTGGGAAATTTTCAACGAACCAGAAGGAATGACAAGTTTCGCAAACTGGTCTGGATTTGAGCAAGTAAAAATTACTGACATACAAAGATTTGTAAATATGTGTGCCGGTGCTATTCACCGTACCGACCCTACAGCAAAAGTATCAAATGGTACTTGGAGATTAAACTACACTTCAGAATATTACGGAGGCAAAAACTATTATAGCGATGAAGCATTAATTGCTGCAGGAAACGATAAAGATGGTTACTTGGACTTCTATATGTTCCACTACTATCCTAACGAAGTTGGTTCAGACTACTCTCCTTTCCACAAGGATTTCAACACATTACAATTAACTAAAAACACTATTATCGGTGAATTCCCTGCTCATGGTATTATAAGAATAAAAGGTCAAACTTTCATTCCACGTAAACAACTTACTACAACAGATGCAATGCTTTGGTTGTACAAAAATGGTTATTCTGGCGGTTGGGGATGGACATATACAGACCATGACGGATGCGGTGGTCTTGAAGACATGAGAGAAGCTATGGACACATTGAAAAAAATGTATCCTGAACATATAGTTATTAAACATGATCCTTCTTTCAACTATATCCCACGCATAACAAAAAGAATGGCTGACACTGTTTTGTTCACAAATTCAGAAAAAGTTATTGATTATTTAACAGTTAGCGAATATTTCGAGGACGATGAAAATGATGTTTTAACTTACAGCATTGAGTCTTCAGGAATAATTACAGGAGAATTGAACGGCGATAAAATTAGTTTTTCGGCTGAAAAAGACAAAACCGGTTACGGTACAATACTTGTCACTGCTACAGACAAAGGCGGGAAAACAATTTCTCAATCATTTTCAGTTCTTGTTCGTAATGAAGAGAATACCTCAACAAACAAATTACTTAATGCATTTGCAACTTGTTCAAGCATAGAAGACGAACAATATCGTCAATACTATGCAACAGATGGTGATTTAGAAACTCGTTGGAGTTCCGCATACAACGATGACGAATACATAATATTCGACATGATGAAAGAAGAACAAATTCGTCGACTTGTTTTATATTGGGAATGGAATGAAGCAGAAAGCAAAGGAGCGTACGCTCAAGCTTACACAATAGAAGTTTCTTCGGACAAACTAACTTGGGAAACAGTTTTCAGTGTTGCACAAGGACAAACAATTAAGAGCAACATAGTGCTTCGCAAAGATGACGAAGCAGCTATTTCTTGCCGATACATCCGCATACATTTCACAGAAAGAGCAACAAGTTGGGGATATTCACTACGTGAAGTTGAAGCCTACGATTTTGACGACCACGCAAATAATGCCACAAGAAATAAAATAAACACACGTACAAAATATCAAGCAACCTACGTAAATTCAGATTTTAAATACCAAATTTTGCGTTCATTCTTTGTAGACAACAATTATGACGTATTAAACGTTTCTGCTACAGACCTACCAGAATGGCTTAAATTTGACAACCAAACACTTACACTTTATGGCACACCATCGGCAAAAGATGAAGGTTCACATATTATAAAAATAAAATCTGAAGATTACTTTGGTGTTTCTGTTGGATACGAATTAGAAGTGTATGTTTGGCCGGCAACTAGCGTGGAAGAGCCTAAACAGGAAGTAAACATTTATCCTAATCCATGTATTGGAGACACATTCACAATAGCAATCTCTAATATTGAAGGAAAGGCATTAGCTTCATTTACAGACATAAATGGCAAACTTGCCGCTATAAAATACATTCAATTCAACAACGGTAGTGCAACATGTACTATAGACGGTTTAGCAAAAGGAATATACGTTGCAACTATTCGCATTAACGGACAAACATACAAAGAGAAAGTTGTAATTGAATAATGAAACGTATTGTTACACTTATAGTACTTTTATCCTTGTATTGTTGTAGTTTTTCACAACAACGAGTTACCATTCAAGGAAACGAATTTCTATACAAAGGAAAGCCATTTTTCCTTATTGGAACAAATACGCCTTGGGACAATTGGAACGACTTTGGAGGAAATTACAATCCACAATTCTGGGAAGACGAATTCGCAAAACTTGAAACAAGTGGAATAAATAGTTCGCGTGTTTGGATTTCGTGCGACGCAGAAGGGCAACCAACAGTTGACAGGGAAGGATTTACACAGCCAGCTACGCAACAATTTTGGGAGAATCTTGATGATATGATGACAAAAGCTGAAAAACATCATATTTTTATAATTGCAACAATTTCATCATTCGACAATTTAGACAGCGCAAAGAATGCTTCAGAAAATTGGCTCACAATGTTAGGTTGTACACAAAAAATACAACAATACTGCGATGTTTTTCTCAAACCGCTATTAGAGCGCTATAAAAACAATCCATACTTTTTTGCTATAGATATTTGCAATGAACCAGAATGGACGCATGAGCACAAAAGATTTGGAGGATTAGAATGGGATTACATGCAAATGTTTGTTGGTATGTGTGCAGCAACTATCCATTCCGTAGAATCTCCAATTTTAGCAACTGTAGGAAGTGCAGCTGTAAAATGGAGCAGCGAGAAATTCGAGGGCAACAAATGGAGCGACAAGGCCCTACAAGAAGTCACAATGGATCCCTTAGCCTATATGGATTTTTGGCAGATTCACTACTATGAATGGACAAATCAATTCAGCAATCCATTCCATAATACCCCTGAATACTGGGGATTACAGGACAAGCCATGCATTATAGGAGAAACTCCTGGAAACAACAAAATTTACGGTTTTCCTATTTCTTATGAAGAAATATACAAACTTCCATACCAATTAGGATATTCCGGGGTATTTCCATGGACATCCAACGGAGCTGGAGTTGGAGATTTCGGGACGCTTAAAACATTTGGTCCTGGAGCAAAATCATTTTCGAAATCATTAAAAAACAAAAAATAATATAATGGACTTAATAAACAATAGACCTAAATTAGGTGAAAAAATCTGTTACGGATTTGGAGACCTTGGTTCTTGCCTATTTTGGCAAACAATCACTTTCTATTTATCATACTTCTACACAGATGTATTTGGTTTAGCTCCTGCAGTTGCAGGTACAATGTTCTTAATCTCCCGTATTATTGATGCATTTTTCGATGTATTCGTTGGTATGGCAGCAGATAGAACAGAAACTCGTTGGGGTAAATTCCGTCCATATATCATATTCGGTGCCGTTCCCCTATCTGTAGCAGCTGTTGCGGCATTTACAACACCTGCTTTGGGAGAAATCGGAAATGTTGTTTACGCATATGCAACATTTATCCTATTCATGTGTTTGTACTCGACAGTAAACATTCCTTATACTTCACTACTTAGTGTAATCAGCGCAGATGCTGACGATAGAACTCAAGCATCGTCATACAAATTCGTTGGTGCTTATCTTGGCGGTATCATCGTATCGGCAACAGCTCTTCCACTTGCTGCTTATTTTGGAGGAGTCGAAGACGGTGCATCCAAAGAAGCTGTGATTCAAGCGCAACAAACAGGTTGGAGCTGTACAATGATAGTTTATGCATTTGCTGCTATTGCATGCTTTGCGATTACATTCTTTGCAGTAAAAGAACGTGTAAAACCAATATCTGAAGAAAAGACAACTGCAACAAAAGACTTGTTAGACATTGTACACAACAAACCTTGGATTTTACTTTTTGTAGTTACTATCCTATTCATTCTTTATAACTGTATTCGTTTAAATGTAACTACACATTATTTCAAATACTACATTGGCGAACAAGAAGTATCATGGCTAACAAGTATTTTGAATATATTCCGTGACACTGCAGTAGAAAACGAAAAATTCAGTTTCGAAACATTAGCATCTATATTCAACACTACAGGTCAATTATTGTCATTGGTTGGCGTACTTGCAGTACCTTGGTTCTCAAGAATTCTTGGCAGAAAACGTGCTTGTGTAATTTTGATGTTAGTTTCTATCATCTGCACAGGTTCTTTCATTTTCTTTAACCCAGAAAACATGTTCCTAATCCTTTTATTCCAAGCAATTGGTTCTATATGTGGTGGACCTATTTCATCATTACTTTGGGTAATGTATGCAGATACTGCAGACTACTCAGAATGGAAAAATGGAACAAGAGCAGACGGTCTTGTTTTCTCTGCATCTATCATGTCGAACAAGTTAGGATGGGCAATCGGCGGTATGATTTCAATGGTTATTCTTGGTGCAACAGGTTTCGTTGCTAACGAAGTTCAAAACGAAAGCACATTATTTGGATTGAAAGCAATGATGAGTATTATTCCTGTAATTGCAGGTGTAATCGCCCTATTCATCCTTAAATTCTTCTATAAATTAGACGAAGAAACAATGGAAGGCATACAATCAGATTTGAAAGTAAGACGCGAAGCAGCAAACAAATAGCAAATCAGTAAAATTTAAATATTATGGCAACAATTATCGGTAACAATCTTCCAAATATTCCATGGGAAGAGAAACCAGCTGGATGCAAAGACATCCTATGGCGTTATAGCAAAAATCCTATCATAGATTGGAATCCTATTCCAACAGCAGGACGTGTTTACAATAGTGCTGTAGTCCCTTTCAACGGGGTTTTTGCAGGTGTTTTCCGTGGCGATCAAAGAAATGGCCGTGCTACCCTATTCTCAGGTTTCAGTAAAGATGGTATTCATATTGAACTAAATCCTGAACCTATCCAATGGATAAATGAAGACGGAACACCAAATCCAACAAGTTATGCATACGATCCACGCGTTGTAAAAATCGAAGACAAATATTTCGTTACATGGTGCGACGACATGAAAGGTCCTTCTATTGGTTTAGGCTATACTACAGATTTTAAAACATTCTACCGCATGCCTAACCCACTTATGCCTTACAACCGTAATGGTGTTTTGTTCCCACGTAAAATAAACGGTAAATACATGTTGTTGAGCCGTCCAAGCGATACCGGACACACTCCATTTGGAAACATTTACATTAGTGAAAGTCCTGATATGGAACACTGGGGTCACCATAAACTAGTTATGACAAACGGTGGACAAGGTTGGTGGCAAGGTATGAAAGTTGGTGCAGGACCAGTTCCTATTGAAACAACTGAAGGTTGGTTATTATTCTACCACGGTGTATCAAGCACTTGCAATGGTTATGTTTATAGCTACGGTGCCGTACTTCTTGACATCAACAATCCATCAAAAGTATTGTACAGAACACGTGATTACTTATTAACTCCTGAAGTTGACTATGAAACACGCGGATTTGTTCCTAACGTTACATTCCCTTGTGCAAACTTGTACGATGCAGCAACAGGACGTATTTGTATCTACTATGGCGCAGCCGATACATTCACAGCATTGGCATTCTGCCAAGTTGATGAAGTTATTGATTTTATGAAAAAGAACTCTGAAGTTTTTTAATCAGTAATTGAGACAAAAAAGAAACGCAGAACCAATATTTTGATTCTGCGTTTTTTTTATTACAAAAATATTTATTCCTCATAAAACTTTCCTTGCCAAGTATCTCTTGCTGCAAGTTCTTTCTCAATACGTTGCAAAACAACATCATAGCGAGTTAATCCCCACGTATTTTCCCGCAAAAATCGTGGAGGGACTTCACCAGCAAAACGTTCTATCACAAAATGAGGATTTAATCTTTCTGTTATATCCACAATAAAAGGAATATAATTATCCATAGTGAAAGGATAAAAATCTTCTTTCTTCTCGTAATATTCCCTTTCCATTTTCGTATCACGAATCAACTGCAATTGATGAAATTTTATGCCATCCATAGGCAAAGCATTCATTAAATGAACTGCTGCCATCCATTTTTCCGGAGTTTCTCCTGGCAAACCAAACATAAAATGACCTGCAGTATGAATTCCAAACTGCTTTGTAAGCGTGAAAGCATCTACTGCCTGTTGGAATGTATGTCCACGATTAATACGTACCAAAGTTTCATCAAAACATGATTCTACCCCATATTCAACAGAAACAAACATAGACTTCTGCAATTCTGCGAAAAATTCTAATTTTTGTTCATCTATACAATCAGGACGAGTCCCCACAACTATTCCTTTAACTAATGGATGTTCTATTGCAGGCGCATAGATTTCCTTCATCTTTTCCAATGAAGAATATGTATTTGAATAAGCCTGGAAGTACGCCAAATAACCATCTGCACGACGATAGCGATTTTGATGAAAATCTATACCTTCATCCAATTGCTGACGTACAGATTTTCGAGCATCGCAATACGAAGGATTAAAAGCATCGTTCACACAATAGGTACAACCACCTACACCGATACTTCCATCACGATTCGGGCAGGTAAAACCAGCATTCAATGTCAGTTTTTGCATTCTGCCACCAAATCGTTCCAACAAAAATCGTTTATAGGAATTAAATCGTCGGTTATCGCCCCAAGAATACATGGATAGTGATTAGTGATTAATGATTAATGATTAATGATTAATGATTAATGATTAATGATTAATGGTATAGAATCTTTTTCTGCTGAAATCAGTTTCTCTCCATGATAAACCAATTTCAAATTGAAAAATGGTTCATCAAGATTATTTACCAATTTTAAAAAAATTGCATCGCCTTCCCACATTGGCAATTCTGCAAGTTTCTCTTTTTTTATCCATGCCAAATCACCTTCGTCACATTCTTTTTGTGTACCATTCCATTCCAAACAAGTAAACAAATGCATCACCTCGCCTTCCATATCATCAAGGTAGAAAGTAACCACGCCACGATACTTCCATTTAGTAACCGTAAAGCCTGTTTCTTCCCACACCTCACGCAACATACATTGTTCCGGAGTTTCACCTTTCTCAAACTTACCGCCTACACCTATCCATTTATCGTGATTGATATCATTTGCCTTTTTAGTTCGATGTAACATCAAGTAACAACCGTCCTTTTCCAAATAACAAAGCGTGGTGTGTTTCATTATTTATGGCATTCGTGATTACAAACAATCTGTGTGTCTTTCAAATTTCCAGCTATATATGCAGCGACAACATCATCAATTGCACCACTACAGCCACGAATTACCGAAATATTGTTTTGGCCAAGTACAGAAATTGCACCATCACCCATATTTCCAGCCAACATTACTGAAACACCAAGATCTCGTAACATAGGAGCAATACCTGATTTACAGCCACATCCTTGTGGAGAAGGCAACTCTAATTTTCCAAGAATATTCTTGTTTTCGTCTAACTCGAAAATAGTAAAATACGCACAATGTCCGAAATGACTATCAACCATTCCTTGCGCCGTTGGTACTGCAATTTTCATATTTCTTTTTTTTACAAAGATATAAAAAAACAAAGGGGAGACAACCTCTCCGCCTTTTTGATTGTTTATCTACGCAACCATATTAAATTCTGACGGCATACAATTCTTTATCAATTTATAAATACGATTCAATCGTTGGTTAATCGATTGACGAGTAACCCCGAACGACTCCGCTATGGATTCCATAGTCTCAGGTTGTTTACCATACAATCCAAAATAGCGAGCCACGATCTCTTTTTCTTCTGATGACAATTTTTCAAGCGCGTCATAGAGATAATCTCTATCATGATTAAAAGCATACAAACCCTCCATATCCACAGTATCACGAACCATAACTTTATCGTAATTCGTTTCATACCCATCTTCGTCCGTGGCATTGAACGAAACATATTGCACATATTCCCCATCACTATTTAATGAACACGACCCTTTGCGTTCACGACACAACAATTCATTTAATTCACGTTTAATCCAATGACGAGCATACGACAAGAAACAATTTTCGTAACGAACATCAAATCGTTCTGCAGCCTTACATAAACCAAGATTTGCAGCTTCAAGAAGATCTTCAAAAGGAAGATTTCCATAATCATAGCGTTTAGCTTGTTGCCAAGCAAAATACAAATTTGCTTGAATCAACTTATTTTTCGCCACAACATTTCCATTCAAAATCAACAAACCCAATTGCTGTTCTTCTTCACGAGAAATAGGTTTACAATTTTTGATTTCGCGTTTGTAAATTTCTACCAATGATTTCTGTGCTACTGAATTTCTTCTTGTCATATTTTTCTTCGTTTTAACGGTTAGTGACTCATTAACGAAGACAAAAGTATAGACCAAGAATGCGAAGTTTCCGCACACCTAAAAAAATTATCGTAAAATTTTCGATTTTTTGAAAAAGACGACAACTATCGTCCCATAGAATTTCACATTTATCCAGCAATATGTTCCGCAGCCAACATTCCATCGATTGCCGACGAAACAATACCACCAGCATAACCAGCGCCTTCACCACAAGGAAACAAATTTTCTATACGTATATGCGATAATGTTTCAGGATTACGTGGAATTCGGACTGGAGAAGACGAACGAGATTCTACCCCAACAATTTTTCCTTCAGAGCTTGCAAAGCCATGCATTTGTCTATCAAAGAATTTCAATCCCTCTTGCAAACGTTTAGAAATAGTTTCCGGCATCCAAAAATGCATAGGTGAACTAACAAGACCTGGAATATATGTTGTTTCAGATAAAGATGATGATATTTTACCACGAACAAAGTCAGAAATTCTTTGTGCAGGCGCTACCTGATTTCTACCACCATTTTGATACGCCAACTGTTCAAAGTGTTCTTGAAACTTTAATCCTGCCAACACACCATAGTCCTTAAACTCAGCGAAATCAGACACTTGTAATTCTACCACCATACCAGAATTTGCATACGGAGAATTTCGTCTTGAGTTCGACATTCCGTTCACAACCGTTTGATTTTCAGCTGTCATAGAAGGTACGATTATACCACCCGGACACATACAAAAAGAATACACGCCACGTCCATCTACTTGATGTACAAGAGAATACGAAGCAGCAGGCAATTCCTTCATCACATTTCCATGATACTGAATATTATCTATCATTTCCTGAGGATGTTCCACACGAACACCCATTGCGCACGCTTTCGCTTCCAATTCCACACCAGCATTATGCAATGCATAGTACAAAGGACGAGCTGAATGCCCCATAGCAAGAACTACCGTATTGACAGGAATTACCTCATCAGCACAAATCAATTTTGTTACCTTATTTGCTTTTATTTCAAAATCAACAACTTGCTTCGAAAAACGAACTTCACCACCACACTCAATGATAGTGTTTCTCATATTGGTAATAACATTTGGCAACTTATCGGAACCAATATGTGGATGTGCATCAACAAGAATGGAAGGTTTTGCACCATGAATAACGAATAGTTCCAAAACCCTTCTATTATCACCTTTTTTCTTGGAGCGTGTATATAATTTTCCGTCTGAAAATGTACCTGCACCACCTTCACCAAAACAATAATTTGAAAGCGGATCACAGCCTTGGTTTAGATTCAAGCGAGCAATATCTCGTTTTCTATCCGACACATTTTTACCTTGCTCTAAAACGATAGGTTTATAATTCAATTCTATCAAACGGAGTGCCGCAAACAAGCCTGCCGGTCCTGCGCCAACAATATGTACTTCTGGACGCAACGAGACATCACGCTTTTCAAAAATTAATTGTTCTTTAGGCAGAACTTGCTCATCACCACAAGCAACAAGTAACGTTAAATTTATCTTAATATTACGAGAACGTGCATCGATCGAGCGTTTTGTTATGCGCATATCATGAATATCGCCAATTGGCAACGATAATTTTTCGGCAACGGTTTTCTTAATTAAGAAATCGTTCACTGCAGTTTTAGGCGATACTTGTATAGATACTGTTTGTGGCATAACTATTCAAAATGAAATGAAAGAATAAACATACGACTTTTCAGTCCATTCATAACTGAGCAATATTCAGTTGGTTCTTGTCGTAAAATGTTACGCATACCAAAACTGTATTTAAATTCGGCAGCAAACTTGAAATAGACAAGAAAAAAATCTACACCAAATCCAAATTCATAGAAATAATCTAGCGGATTTTGATTTATTGTATAATCATCGTTATTTTTTCCAATACGCTTGGTATCAAGGTCATAGCGAATTGCTGCGCCACCAATCAAATATGGGCGATAGTTATTTATACGCTGAGCCTTAAACTTTAGCAAAAGCGGCGCATCAATATAAATACTCGAGACTTTCATCTCATATTCCTTAAAAGTCGGTTCAAAACGTGGAGACCCTTTCTTTCGAAGTTGATATACCAGATTTCTCTGTCCAAAGAGCAGACCAGGAAGAAAACGAAGAGATAAATAATCACCCAAGCGTAGTTCACTAATTATACCCAAATCTATACCAACCATTCCATGCGATTCTACCCGATAGACAGAATCTGCCAAGCCTGTAAACAACAATGTTGAATCCGGGAAAATCCGATAATTCATTTGGTTAGTACCTAATGTAAATCCCAAATGGAACAATTTCTTATCATACGATTGGTCGTGCAATATCTTTTTTTGTTGCGCAAATGCTTGCGAAACAAAAAACACCAACAATACGATAGAAACTAACCTCTTCAAACGACTATTATTTCGTACAAATATAAAGACTCGCAATTCCAAACGATAGTTTCATCACTTTCGTATTTGTAAAGCCAGCTTTTGTTGCTTCATCAACAAATTTTTGACCATACGGAAATTCTTGTACCGATTTGAACAAATAGTAATACGCATCGTAATCTTTCGAAAACAATTTTCCTATCAATGGTAAAATGCGCTTAAAATAAAAAGAATACAACTGTTTTATCGGGAAATGCTCCGGCATAGAGAATTCAAGTATTGCTGCTATTCCGTTTGGTTTTAGCACACGACGCATTTCCTGCAGACCTTTCTGTAAATCTTCGAAATTTCGAACACCGAATCCGACAGTTATGGCATCGAACGAATTGTCTGCAAATGGAAGATCTTCGCTGTCGGCAAGTTGTAACGTCACTTGTGAATTCAAATTCAAGCGAGCAACTTTTTCTTTACCGATTTCCAACATTTTGTCGGAAATATCTATACCAACTATCTTTTTTGTCTGCAACTTCTTTGCTGACAAAATTGCGAAATCTGCAGTTCCCGTCGCTACATCCAACAACGTTTCTGGTTGCAACGGTCGTAAAGCCTTTATTGCCTTATTACGCCAAATCTTATCTATATTCATAGAAAGAGCATGATTTAAAAAATCATAACGATAAGCTATATTATTGAACATATCAATAATCTGACCTTTTTTACTCTTTTCTGAATTTTTATATGGAATTGTCATCGTTGTCTTATTACTGTCGCAAATATAGAAATTTAGCATTGAGCAACGAGTGTTGCGACAAGAAAATCATTTCTCTTACTCACCGATTTTTAGTATACTTGCAAAAACAATTATTTAAATGAGCATAATCCTTCCTGTTATTTGGGCGATTTTCTTCCTATTTATTATCTGGAAGTGTAAATTTTTCACCATCGATGGATTACCAAAAATCACCATAATCGGTGCCTTTTTGCTAAAACTCATTGCTTCTGTTTTTTTATATGTTATTTATACATATTACTATGTCAATGACAGTGAAGTCTGCGATATTCTAAAATACTACAGAGATGCAAAAGTCTTATTTGCTTCCATACACGATTCCGTTTTTGATTTTTTTAAAATTCTATTAGGCATAGACACTAACTCTCCTTATTTTGAGCAAACCGATTATTGGTCAAGACTTTACAACTATGGTTTTATCGTAGACAACCGTACAATCATACGTACCAACATGATCGTAATGCTATTCTCTTTTGGCTATATCGGCGTACATTATGTATTTGCAGACTTTCTTTCATTTATCGGTTACTTTCTCATTTTTAAAGCAATACATACTATTTACCCGAGAACAAAAATGATATTCTGTTTTGTATTTCTTATGCCGTCTTCAATTTTGTGGACCAGCGCAATGCTAAAAGAAGTCATTGTTGTACTTGGACTCGGATTTACTTTATACGGGATGATAGCTATCAGCAAAAAAAATTCATGGCAAAATATCACATGCTTTATAATCGGGCTCATACTTTTACTAGGAATTAAAATATATGTATTAGTGGCTCTTTTACCTGCAATCACATCTTATTTCATAGTTTCTAAAAGTAAAATTAAGCCTTGGATAGTGTATGCTTTTATTTGTTGTATAGGTATTGTTTTTCTAGGATACATGGATTTTGCATTTCACAAAATTCCATTTTTCGAATCATTTGCAGGAAAACGTAAGGATTTCATAAACACAGCAATAATAAACAATGCGGGAAGTTATCTACCTATTGGGGAAATAACATCAACGCCATGGAATTTCATTGCAGAAACACCAACAGCAATTTGGAATGGACTTGCACTACCTTATTTGTGGACGATACAAAATCCGTTACAAATTCTTCCCGCATTGGAATCGGCTTTATTATTCGTTTTGATGCTATTAATGGTAATATTCTTCAAAAAAGCAGAAAGCCAAATGCAAAATTTCATTTGGTTTAGTTGCATATTCTCTCTCGTGCTTATTTGGGAAATTGGAATAACAACACCAGTGGTCGGTGGAATTGTTCGCTATAAAATACCGATTTTTCCATTTCTTTACACTACTTTTGCAATGCTCATTGATTGGGACAAGATAAAACAACGATTTAAACTTAAATAGATATGGCAAATACGCAATCTTTTGAATATGAACGCTTGCGTGCATTCACGACAAATGTTCTTGAAGCTATCGGACATTCACACGAGGACGCTTTATTAGCATCGGATGTTCTTTTAACAGCAGACCTACGAGGTGTTGATTCTCACGGTGTTGCCCGCCTACGTGGTTACATTAATCTTTGGAAGGCAAACAGAATGAACCCACAACCAAAGTTAAAAATCGAACACGAGACTCCATCAACTGCAACTATCGACGGAGATAATGGCCTTGGTTTAGTTGTCGCTCCAAAAGCAATGCAAATTGCCATAGAGAAAGCTAAGAATGTTGGTTGTGGTTTTGTTGCAATCAACAACTCTAACCACTTTGGTATCGCAGGTTACCATGCAATGATGGCACTAGAACACGACATGATAGGTTTTGCATCTACCAATGCAACTCCAACAACAGCTCCTACTTTTTCAAAACAAAAAATGTTAGGAACTAACCCTATAGCTGTAGCATTCCCTACAGGTAAACAGCCTAACATGGTTGCCGACTTTGCAACAACAGCAACAGCCGTAGGTAAACTTGAAATTCTACAACGTAAAGGCGAAGACGCTCCTCAAGGTTGGATACAAGACAAAGACGGAAATCCTACAACAGATTCTTTCGGTTTGAAAAAAGGCGGTATGCTTCTTCCACTTGGTTCCGACCGTGAACACAGTAGCCACAAAGGTTTCTGCCTTGGTTCTATCGTAGATATTATGTGTGCCGTTCTTTCTGGTGCAAACTACGGTCCTTGGGTACCTCCATTCCTTGCCTTCATGCAACCACGCGAAGACTTGGTAGGAAAAGGAATCGGTCATATTGTAGGCGCTATGCGTGTAGATGCATTCCGTCCTGTTGATGACTTTAAAAAACACATGGACAACTGGATTGAAGCTATGCGTAACTGTGCACCTATAGAAGGACATGACCATATTATCATTCCTGGAGATCCTGAACGCGAAAATACAGCAGAGCGATTGAAAACAGGTATTCCTCTACTTATGCCTGTAGTAGAAGACCTACAAGATATAGCTAAAACATTTAATGTTACTTTATAATGGAAACTAATTTTTATGTAAAATCTCACGGTTTAGGCAACTGCTACATCGTGATTGATGGCGACAAAATAGATTTTGACTTAACTGACGAAGTTGTAAAACGTATCTGTGACCTACATTTTGGTGTTGGTTCAAACGGAATACTTTTGAAAGTTCCTTCAAAAATTGCAGATTTCGGTTTGAAAATCTACAACACTGACGCCTCTATCGCAGAAAACTGCGGTAATGGTCTACGAATTTTTAGCAAATTCCTTCATGACTACGATTACCTCTCATCAGATAAATTTACAGTTGACATACTTGGTCGTTTAATCCACTGCGAAATTCTTGAGAAAAACGCTGCTGGTAAAGCAATCAAAGTACGTGTTGATATGGGAAAAGCTAATTTCATTGCCAAAAACGTACCGGTTATTTTCGAAAAAGAAGAATGTATTAACGAACCTGTAACATTCGGCGACAAAGAATTCAGAATCAACTGTGTTTCTGTTGGAAACCCTCATTGCGTTGTATTTCGTGATGAATTAAACCAAGAGGAACTTTTGAAATATGGTCCTATCATCGAAACAGACAAAATGTTCCCAAACAGAACTAATGTTCAATTTGCACATGTTGTAAATCGTAACCTTGTAGAAATAAAAATTTGGGAACGCGGCGTTGGAAACACATTAGCTTCAGGTAGTTCTTCTTGTGCTGTTGCTTCTGCAATGCGCAAAAACAACTTGGTAGATAAAGATGTAACTATCAAAATGCCAGGCGGTGAGCTTCAAATCTCTATCGACGAAGAATGGAATATCAAAATGACCGGTCCTGTAGAAGAGATTTGTTCTGGTGTATTCTGCGATGAAATGGTAAAAAAGAATTAAGAACATATTGGAAAGAACATATTGGAAACAACAAATATGAATATTGCTAACATCATAAAAAACTCCAACAAACCGTTATTTTCATTCGAAGTTTTACCCCCATTAAAAGGTAAAGGTTTGGAAGGAATTTTCGGAACTATTGATCCTTTGTTAGAATTCAATCCGCAGTTCATCAACATAACTACGCACTGCGAGCAATACGACAAAAACGGGAAACGTACTCGTAAACGTCCGGGAACAGTTGCTGTTGCTGCCACAATAAAAAACAAATACAACATTCCTGTTGTTCCTCATATTCTTTGTGGTGGATTCACTCGTGAAGAAACAGAATATGTGCTTATAGACTTAGACTATTTAGGCATAGAAAACCTTTTGGTGCTTCGTGGTGACGGCAGAAACAAAGAGAACTACCAACCTGAAGTTGGTGGAAATCGCTACGCAGTTGATTTGTTACGTCAAATCAACGACATGAACCATGGGAAATATATTGACGACGAACAACCAAATAGTTCTGCAGCAACAAATTTCCACTGCGGCGTAGCCGGCTATCCAGAAAAGCACTACTCTGCAACATCGTTAGATGAAGACATTCTGAACCTAAAAGCAAAAGTTGACGCAGGAGCACAATACATTGTTACACAAATGTTTTTCGACAATCAGAAATACTATGACTTTGTTGAAAAATGTCGTAATGTTGGCATTACGGTTCCAATTATTCCTGGTATTAAACCAATAGGTTTTATGAGCCAAGTCGATGTGCTTCCTAAAATTTTCGCTTGTCACATTCCAACAGAATTCGAAACAGAACTTCGTAAATGTAAATGCGATGCCGACGCAGCAAAAGTCGGAACAGAATGGGCTATTTATCAAGCAAATGAATTAGCGAAATATGGAGTGCCTTTGATTCACTGGTTTACATACTCCGACCCATCTCAAGTAGTAGAAATAGCAAAAGCAATCTATTAATGATTTCAATAAACAATTTAGCCGTACGATTCGGCGGATACACTCTTTTTGACAATGTTTCGGTAATGATTTCCGACCAAGACAAAGTTGGTCTTGTTGGAAGAAACGGTGCGGGAAAATCCACACTGCTTAAAATCATTGCAAAACAAGACGAACCAACCGAAGGTGAAGTTGTAATTTCTTCAGATTGGAAAGTTGGTTATTTGCCACAAACCATGAAAGTATCCGACGGGAAAACCGTATTGGAAGAAGTTCGTGGTGCCTTCGAAGAGTTGAATGCCATGCAGGCTAAATTGGACAAAATCAACCAAGAACTTGCAGAAAGAACAGACTATGAATCCGAAGCATATCTTAAATTGATCCATCAAGTTACGGAACTTTCGGATCAATTAGAAATGCACGGAGGCAGTTCCGTTGAGGGCGAGATGGAACAAATGCTTATGGGACTTGGTTTCTCACGTTCCGATTTCAACAGAAAAACGTCTGAATTCAGTGGCGGTTGGAGAATGCGTATAGAATTGGTAAAAATTCTTTTACGCCGTCCACAAGTGCTATTACTCGACGAACCAACAAACCACTTGGACATTGTATCTATCCAATGGTTGGAGAAATTCTTAGTGCAATATCACGGTGCCATCATCCTAATTTCCCACGACCGTCGTTTCCTTGATGCAGTTACTAAAAAGACATTTGAAATCAGTGTAAACAAACTTACAGTTTACCCTGCCCCATATTCTCAATATCTTGTATTAAAAGAAGACCGATACGCGCAACAACTTGCCGCTTACGAGAATCAGCAGAAAATGATAGAGGACACGGAAAAATTCATTGAACGTTTCCGTTACAAAGCTACAAAATCAGTACAAGTACAATCACGTATCAAACAACTTGAAAAGATTGACCGCATAGAAATCGAGAAAAAAGAAACGGGCGCTTTTCATATTCAATTTCCACCTGCACCTCGTTCTGGAACCATCGTAGTCAAGGCTGACAAGGTAACAAAGAAATATGGAGAGAAGACGATCTTGAAAGATGTTGAATTTGCCGTTGAACGTGGACAAAAAATCGCATTGGTCGGGAAAAACGGTGAAGGTAAATCTACATTTATAAAAACTATTCTTAATGAAATAGAATACGAAGGAACCATCACTCTTGGACATAATGTGAATGTGGGTTATTTTGCTCAAAACCAAGATGAAATTCTTGACGAAAACGCAACTGTTTTCGACACATTAGACAGAATTGCCGTTGGCGAAATTCGTACAAAGATCAGAGACATTCTTGGAGCATTTTTCTTCAGCGGAGAAGATGTTGACAAAAAAGTGAAAGTTCTTTCCGGAGGAGAACGCAACCGTCTTGCTATGGCAAAACTAATGTTGCAACCATACAATCTTCTCATTCTCGATGAACCAACAAACCACTTGGATATTCAGTCAAAAGAAGTATTGAAAAATGCACTATTAAAATACGACGGAACTGTTATATTGGTATCCCACGACCGCGATTTCCTTAACGGACTTGCCACAAATATTTACGAAGTAAAGAATACGGCCATTCGAGAAGTAATGGGCGACTTACAAGATTACTTGAACCAACTAAACCAGGAAATGATGTTGGCAGCCAAGCCTGTCGCTACTGAAGAGAAAAAGGTTACGAGTTCAAAAATCGATTACCAACAGCAAAAAGAAAAAGAAAGAGAGAATCGCAAACTGCAAACACAAGTAGAAAAAATAGAGAAACAAATTCAAGACTTAGAAGCAGAAGTGTATGATCTAAATCTAAAATTCATTGAAGATTCTGCCAATGTTTCTCCAGACGATTATAAACGTCATGCTGAATTGCAAGAACAAATAGAGACATTGACAGCACAATGGGATGAGTTAGTAAGTAAACTCGGATAAAAAGAAAGGATGCCAAACGGTATCCTTTTTCTTTGTCGGGGTAACTGGATTCGAACCAGCGACCTCACGCCCCCCAGACGCGCACTCTTACCGGACTGAGCTATACCCCGAGTTAGAAGTTTGTATCCATTGTGGTATATTCAGTTTCACAATCAGTTGTAACAGAATCAACTATCTGTTTATTCAAATCTGCTGTGTCGGCTATTTCTTTTAGTTTGCCATATACACAATCACAAAACATCGGTGTTTGTTCTCCATAAAACACAGCATAATCTTTATTTTTCAGACAATCTTGTTTAACCTTCTCTGGCGTTGGTTTACAAGCAACTGCCACCAAACATACACCTAAAAAAAAAACAGTTTTTTTCATTGTATTTGAAATTATTTCCAATCAACGAATTAATTCTTTACAAATTGTTTTATTTCAGACGAATTATCTGCATATAAAATTTTTGCTACATACACGCCTGACGATAAATGCGAAACATCTATTGTTGTTTCTAAAGCATCAACAAGATAAGTAGATTGACACGCCCCTGTAACATTAAATACCGCAATTGTTTTTATTCTCTTTCCTGCGACAAATGTAACTTCATTTTCACAAGGATTTGGAGAAATCGTGCAACTTGATTCAGACACCTGCTCTATTGCAGAAGGAGCATCCTCTTTATCAGTTTTATTTTTCAAGACAACAGCGGTCATTGAATAAGCTGGCAATGACATCGTCATATTGTTATCATTCACAGAAACCGTAGATGTCTGCAATGCATTGTTTGTATGAGACAAAAATGTCTCTTTTGAATCTGGGAGGTTTGCCAGTTGATACGTTGTATAATCATTATTTTCTACAGAAAAGTTTTCAATTGTTGTAGATACCTGCATAGCACTTGTCGCACGATTTACAAAAATAATGGTCAAAGAATCATTATTTTCATTTTTAGAGGTATATGCAGAAACCATATCTTCATTACTAGATACAGCAGACACATTTATAGATTTTGCATAACGAGAAAATAAATGTACCGTTTCCCACATACCATATTTCCATCCCCAAGGGATAAAATACTCCATACCATTTCGAGCACCTTCACCTAAACTCGACGCATATGCCAACGCCGTAATCATAGCATTATTTGAAGCGACATCTTTTGTATTATATTCCGAAATACCATACGAGACATCATAACCTTTTCCAAAATATTTATCAATCCATTCCTGACAACGTACAAAAATACATTCAGTTGTTATTGAATTATCCCACCCATTACCTATTGGAGCATTTACTTGTTTAACACCATTTGCCTTGGGATATTTGTAATCTTTATCCCAATACATTCTATGCGTTTGAAGAATATCTGCGACATCATCATCATCCGGATAGTTATGTAGATCAATTACATCTATCATTTTCACACCACATGCCTTCTCTTCTTCTGCACAACGAAGTATAAAATATTCAAGCCAAGTGTATGTTACCCCTTTATAAGTTGGTTTTCCTCCTGATGGGCAAAACCACGTCCATTCCGAAGCTGCAACCGGTCCCGTTATTTTTATATTAGGAAATAACTTTCTTGCAATTTTCACCGTAGCAAAATAATTTTGCATCATCATTTCATAAACCTCATCATTTACAACAGGAAACATATCATCATGAGTTGAACCCCAAATTTCAAACTCATTATCCATATTCCAATACTTAAATTGATTCAAATCTAAATTCAAATCTTTCTCCCAATGAGTTAAAATAGCGACTGAGGAATCCATTGGCCACTCCTCTGTATACAAACTAATGTCTCCATTAGTAAATGAAAATGTTCCGTCACTATTTTTTGTAACAGTTCCTCCTCCACATAAATTCTTTGAACATCCTTCCCACCATTGTGAACCATTATACTCCCAATCTTTAAAATTATAAGCATTCGTACTAGCAACACGACCGCACAACTGGAATGCAAACATTCCCTGTATTGTTGGAGAAAAACTATTCAAATTTTGAGCAACTGCATCCCAATCACAGGCATATACATTGTTGTACCAATCAGGATGACAAGTTATTTTTTTTCGCCAATTATAGTTGGTTGCATTGTTGCCATTATTTTGACGAGTCATATTTATACCAGCTTCTTGTGCCAACTGCAAATCAGATTTTGCATTTTCTATATTATTAATTGCACTATTTTTCGCATACAAATAGGGAGAAATCAAACGATTCCCTTCGTCTGCATTAATTGTAACAAAAACCTGAGAAAAACTAAACAACGATACAAAAATCGTTATAACTAACAATAAATATTTTTTCACGAATAGCATTTTAAGTCCCCATATATTATACAAATATACAATAATATTATTTACAGAAATAATGATTCTAAAAATAATGATTCCGAATAGAAAAAAATCTTGAAATTCTATTACATTTAACCCACGAAATTTTTATGCATACAATAATGAATAAAGAAACTGTAAATTGTTTAATAATAGGCAGTGGACCAGCAGGTTACACAGCTGCAATTTATGCTTCGCGAGCAAACTTACAACCTGTTTTATACGAAGGTTTCCAGTGCGGAGGTCAGCTAACCACAACAAACGAAGTTGAAAACTTCCCTGGTTACCCTGAAGGTGTAAATGGCATGGCTATGATGGAAGACATTCGTAACCAAGCATTAAAATTCGGTGCCGATATTCGCGAAGGTGTTGCAACTGCTGTTCAACTAAGTGATACAGAAAAGAAAGTTATTATTGACGACAACTTGGAAATTACGGCAAATGTGGTAATTATCGCTACAGGCGCTTCTGCACGTTATTTGGGTTTGGAAAGCGAACGCAAATATCGCGAATTGGGAGGCGGCGTTTCTGCCTGCGCTGTTTGCGATGGTTTCTTCTATAGAAAGAAAACTGTAGCTGTAGTTGGTGGTGGCGACACTGCCGTTGGAGACGCTTTATATTTAGCCGGACTCGCTGCAAAAGTATATTTGATCGTACGCAAAGATTATCTCCGCGCTTCAAAAGTTCTTCAGGAACGAATAATGAACACTGCTAATGTTGAAATTCTTTTTGAACATGTTACCAAAGAAGTTCTTGGCAATGAATCTTACGTTACAGGACTTCGCTTAGAAAAACAAGGTAAAGAAGAAGTAACCATTGATGTTGACGGACTATTCCTTGCCATCGGACATAAACCAAACACCGACATTTTCAAGGGACAAATTACGTTAGACGAAAATGGTTATATCGTTACCGAAGGGAAAGGTGCAAAAACAAACATACAAGGTGTATTTGCTTGCGGAGACGTGCAAGATCCTACCTACCGCCAAGCTATTACAGCTGCAGCTTCTGGATGCAAGGCCGCCCTTGATGCAGAACATTATCTACAATCTAAATAAATAAAACAATGCAACAAAAAATAACTCCAGTTGTTCTTCTAACCGGCTACCTAGGAAGTGGTAAGACAACTTTGGTAAATCATATTTTATCAAATAAAAAAGGTATAAAATTCGCGGTAATCGTAAATGACATCGGCGAAGTAAACATAGACGCAGACTTAATTCAAAAAGGTGGCGTTGTTGGCAAAAAAGACGAAAGTCTTGTCGCACTACAAAATGGTTGTATTTGCTGTACATTAAAAATGGACCTCATCGAACAATTGAACGAGATCCTAAAAATGGACAGATTCGATTACATTGTAATTGAAGCCAGCGGTATTTGCGAACCTGAACCTATCGCAAGAACTATCTGCTCTATTCCGCAAATGGAAGCAGAATATACAAAATACGGTATCGCGAACCTTGACTGCATCGTAACCGTAGTTGACGCATTACGTATGCAAAGCGAATTCGATTGCGGAAAAGATCTAACTAAGAAAAACATTGACGACGAAGACATAGAAAATCTTCTTATTCAACAAATCGAATTCTGTAATTTAGTAATTCTCAACAAAGTAAGCGAAATCTCACCGGCAGAATTGGAACGAGTAAAACAAATCATACAAGCATTACGACCAAACACACAAATTATAGAAGCAGACTATGCTAATGTTGATTTGGAACAAATTATTTACACAGAACTATTTGACTACAACCAAGTTGCAGTCAGCGCAGGTTGGATTCAAGAAATAGAAAAACAAGCAACTGAGGAAGAAGAGCGCGAGGCAAAAGCTGATCATCATCACCACCATCATCATGAACACGAAGAGCATGAACATCATTGCCACCACCATGACCACGATGAAGATGATGAAGAACACGAGCACGAGCATCACCATCATCACGGAGAAGGTGAATGTGACGACCCACATTGTCACTGCCACCATCATCATCACGACCACGAAGGCGGTGAAGTTGAAGAATATGGAATCGGCACATTTGTTTACTACCGAAGAAAAGCATTCGATGCTATTAAATTCGAAGACTACGTAACAAAGAAATGGCCAAAATCAATTATTCGTGCCAAAGGTGTATGCTACTTTAACGACAATCCAGATATGTCATATCTATTTGAACAAGCAGGCGTACAAAAGAAATTGACAGAAGCGGGACTTTGGTTTGCAACTGCTCCAAAAGAAGAATTCGACAAATTAGTACAACAAGAGCCTGGAATTCTTCGCGACTGGGACGAAACATACGGCGACCGTATGGAAAAAATCGTATTCATCGGCCAAAAGATGGATAAAGAACAAATCACCAGAGATTTGGATGAATGCTTAGATGAGTGATTAATAATTAGTGATTAATGAAAACGCAGAATCTATCTTTTAGTTTCTGCGTTTTTTTGTTCATAAAGATTACTTCCCAAATGTATATTTTATTGAAATGCTTCTATTCATATTAAACATAATAAAAATAACATCATGATGTACACCATCCATAGGTGTACTAATATAAACAAAATTTGGTGCAACTTTCAGTGAGGTTGAAAAGGCATTGAATCTGACTTCATATTCCAAAGCTATCCCAAGACCAAACCTATTATTAAAGGTTTTATCATAGTCATAATGCACATCATTTTTCCGACCACTCTCATTTATAATCAAATAATTAAGGCCAACAAATGGTCCGAATAAAATAGAAGAATGATCTGCGGAATACACTTTATATGTATAGTTTAGGTTTATTGTAAACCATTTATTCCAACAACTCGTACGTTGACTAATTGGAGTTCCTGTTGCACAATCACAATACCAATCATAAAAACGACCACCATTATAAACTTCTCCAAAACCAACTCCGAAACTATGTCGATTTACAAGCCTGTTTAAATGAAGTTCCGCACCAAAATTAGAGTAATAATGATTAGTAGAAGAATTTGAATGCATTGCATCCAATTCAATTTGATACGAAACAGATTTTTCTGTCTGGGCTGTCACTCCTACGACAAAGCAAATTGCACAAATGGCTAGAACAAATTTTTTCATATAATTCAATTAATACACTTATATAGTACTAAAAATGACAAAAGACTGCACGAAAAATTAAAAATTATTTTACTTTTTCCATAAATCGTTCTATATCAACAATAAAACGTACATGTTCGCCTTCACCGATAATAGAGTCCCCATCACTGGCAGACACATGAAACGTTAGCTTTCGTCCTTCTACGGCAACAAGTTCTGCGGTTGCTGTAATTATAGCACCTATACCCGATGGTTTTATATGAGTTGTATTCATAAGGCTTCCCACTGTTGTTGAGCCTTGCGGTAATTCATTTGCAACCGCATTCATAGCAGCATTTTCCATAAGAGCAACCATTGCAGGCGTGGCAAAAACATCTAAGTTTCCCGAGCCCATAGTTTTTGCAGTATTCTTTTCTGTAACAACAGTTTGCGATGTATTCTTTAATCCAATTTCCATTTCCCTAAATATTTTGTAAAGCCACAAAAATTTTGCGATTCCACAAAGCAACAAAATTTCAAGAAAAAAAAACTATTTTTGAGCAATAAACTACTTTACAAATTATATGGAAAATTTCTCATTTTACAGTCCGACAAAATTTGTATTCGGACAAGAAACAGAAAAGAATTGTGGTGCACTTGTGCGTGAATTTGGTGGTTCTAAAGTGCTTATACATTATGGAGGGGGTTCAGTTGTTCGTTCCGGACTTTTAGACAGAGTAAAACAATCACTTACAGAAAGCGGCATTGCATTTTGTGAACTTGGCGGCGTTCATCCAAACCCTCTTGACAGCAAAGTGTACGAGGGTATAGAACTTTGCCGTAAGGAAAACATAAACTTTATTGTAGCTGTAGGTGGTGGTTCTACAATCGACTCAGCAAAAGCAATTGCAATGGGTGTTCCATACGAAGGCGATTTCTGGGATTTCTACTCAGGAAAGAACAGTCCAAAAGCAGCTCTACCTGTAGGTACAGTCTTAACAATTGCCGCAGCTGGTAGCGAAGGTTCTGGAGATTCCGTAATAACAAAAGAAGATGGTATGTTAAAACGTGGTGCTGGTTCAGACTTAATTCGTCCGAAGTTCTCTATCCTAAATCCGGCACTTACGATGACATTGCCAGCATACCAAACAGCATGTGGTGCAACAGACATCATGGCCCATGTTTTTGAACGATATTTCACTAATACACAAAATGTAGAAACAACCGACCGTTTGTGCGAAGCTGTCTTATTGTCGATGATACATAAAACGCCAAAAGTAATTGCAAATCCTAATGACTATCAAGCACGTGCTAACATTATGTGGGCAGGAATGGTCGCTCATAATAATATAGTAGGTGTTGGCCGCGACCAAGACTGGAACAGCCATGGTATAGAACACGAACTTTCTGCTTTATACGACTGCGCTCATGGTGCCGGTCTTGCCGTTATTATGCCAGCATGGATGACATATGTAGTTGAGCATGATGTAATGAGATTTGCCCAAATGGCAACTCGCGTATGGAATTGCAAGATGGACTTCGCCAACCCACTAAAGACTGCAATGGACGGAATTCAAGCATTTAAAAATTTCTTAAAATCTATTGGCATGCCTCTTACATTTGCAGAATTAGGAGCAAAAGAAGAAGACATTCCAACACTTGTTAAGAATTTTGGTATCGGCGACGGCGAAACTAGTGGTTTCGTTCATCTTAAAGCAAAAGACATTGAAAACATCTACAGACTAGCTCTATAATTGTAGGACTCTCTTAAACAAAAAAGGTCTTGATTATAAAGTCAAGACCTTTTTTGTTTCTTTTTAATTGTCATTCTCACAATAAATCAACTTACCATTTATAATTCGGTAAACTTGTTTATTCGTCTCCCTAAATTGGATTTTCGTATCCTCATAGTCTTTTGAACAAGGATTACAATTATACAAACGATTCAATTCCTTATCCTTAGGAAGGAATGGATCATCATCGTAACCTAGAAGCTTAGACAAATCTTTTTCTGCGATACAATCCTCATACGTTGAATATGCCTTTATTTTTTTCTGTGCTTTGATTTCAGAGACATGCAAATAAGACGCAGCCGTAGAATATTTTTCAAAAGACAAATTATTAAGATCACCTTCTTCCTCCGGGTCTTTAGTAGCCCAACCATAGTCTCCATAATTATACAAAACCACGCCCGAACAAAAGCCTAACAAATCAGGCCCAGTGGTAGGATTATAACAAAGATTTACAATAGACTCCGGATATGAAACAATCTGAAGCTTCGAATCGATAAATGTTTCTCCTGTTGTTAACATTGCCCCAGAATAAACGAATATCATATTAATAACTATTAATTCTTCCACATTCATGTGTCCATACAAATTCAACTTCATAGTACCGCCCGAGAAATCTATTTTTGCTTTTTTTGCCTTAATATCTGCACATTGACTAATTTCAAGATCCTGTCCCTGTGCCTTTATCACCTCAAATGAGTTTTCTATTCTAAAAGCACCTTTAATTGCAGAAGTAGCATTTCTATAATTTGTTTGAAAATTCTTTGCTATAAAAACTCCTTGGCAATCAAAATAAACAGCCTCATTACCTCCAATCAAAGCATTTTCCTTTCCATAATATATAGTTTCACTAGCAATAATACTTCCCTTATTCACAAACTTACAATTCGAATAATCCTGTGCAGAAGTTGACAAAATAAAATTACGACATTCTATAGTTGAAATATTCTCATAGATGCAAGATTCAGATGAATTTAAAACTAAGGAAATATCTCCATTTTCATCTGTAGATAATTCATAATCAGACCATGTATTTCCGCCATCACAAGACTTTTTTAACGAATAAGATTTGGGCCAAACGCTCACATCACCCTTTATAGGAATGACAACATCTTCTACTCCATCACAATCTGAATGAAATGTAACATTTGCAGTGAAGACATTTAGTTCACTAACTTCCTCTTTTATTCTTACACTATAGCCATCAATAACAAAATGTTCTTCATCATCTATTGACATTATTATGTTACATGTTGCATCTAAATTTTTTACAGAAGGAACAAATTCAATAGAAGACGACGGACTTCCTGGAGTCATTTTTATTGTTGAATTTGTGTTTTTCACATCTATATATGGTGTAACCGGTCCACAATCAGGAGCTATTGATGTTAATGTCATTTTCCAAGGCTCCGATGTCAAATCAAAAACCAACCATTCTCCAGCGTGCTCAGATCCAATACGATACCCTCCCCACATATCAATACCTGTAGACAATGAAAATTTGTTTTTCCAAGGTTCACAAATATTTCCATCTACTTTTGGAAATATTTGAATCTCCTTATCTATTACATAATAAAAAACATCACCTGTACAATGTATTACTTCTATATCATCAAAAGCTAATGAATGTGTTTGTGCATTTGTTCCAAACACAAAAACAAGAAACAAACTTACAAGAGCCAATGATTTGAAATAACACTTAATATTTTCATTCATAGTTTTAGCAAAAAAAGTTTAGAAAGATAGTTTCTTTCTAAATAATATTCTTATGAAGAATAAGACTCTTTTCTATTCCTATTGGTTACAATTTTGTGCTCAGGACGGTAGAAAATACAAATAAAGCAATCGTTTAATTATCAATATTT
>JAKSTZ010000013.1 GCA_024402335.1 Bacteroidales bacterium | reverse complement strand
CAAGTAGCAGGTAACAAGCAACCAATTGCAATCTATCCTGAAATGATTCCTTTCGAAGAAATCTGCATACAATTAAAACCAGGAGACACATTATATACATTCTCTGATGGATTCCAAGACCAATTTGGTGGTCCAAAAGGTAAGAAGTTCATGATCAAAAAATTAAAACAAGTATTCGTTAATATCTATGAACATTCAATGGAAGAACAACGTGATCTTTTAGACCACGAATTAGTTGAATGGATAGAATCTGGAAACACTGAACAAATTGACGACGTCTTGGTTATAGGTTTTAGAATTTAATACGGAACAACATGTTTCAATATTCATTAGCAGAAATTGCACAATTAACCAATTCCACTTGCGAAGGGAATGGCAACATTAAAATAACAAAGATTCAAACAGATAGCAGAACATCATTTGATGAAATCTCTGCTATATTCTTAGCTATAAAAGGTGTACGAAGCAACGGACACGATTTTATTAGCGACATGTATGAACGTGGATGTAGAAATTTCTGGGTACAACAAGGTGAGAACTTCCCTGTCTTCCCTGATGCAAACTACATCATTTCCAAGTCAGTTTTAGAAGCTTTTCAATTATTACTTACCGAATATAGAAAATCATATAAAAATCCTGTATTGGCAATAACAGGTAGCAATGGAAAGACTATAATTAAGGAATGGTTATATTTCTTAATGAAACAACAAACAACCGTTGTGAGAAGCCCAAGAAGTTTTAACTCACAAATCGGTGTTCCGTTGTCATTAATGCTTTTAGACAACAAATTCAAATATGGAATTATAGAAGCTGGCATTTCTGAAATTGGAGAAATGTCACGTCTACAAGCAATGATACAACCTACGGTAGGAATATTTTCAAACATTGGTGATGCTCATCAACAACACTTTACATCGTTGGAGCAAAAGGTACAAGAAAAAATGGTGCTTTTCAAAAATGCACAAACACTTATCTATTGTTCTGACCAACCTTTAGTTGACCAAGAAGCAAAAAAATTATCTAACGTCAACCTTGTATCGTGGGGATTCAACAAAACAGCAGAAAATCAAGTTACTGCAAACAGTAATGAGAACGGAACAATAATATCAGCTGCATGGAAAGGGGAAAAATATTCATTTGAAATTCCATGTGTAGATAATGCTTCCATTGAAAATGCAATACATTGTTTTTACGCACTACAAATCTTAGGAGTAGAAACAAATTTTGATTTGTTCAAAGAATTGCCTACAGTTGCAATGCGTTTGGAGCAAATTGCAGGAAGAAATAACTGCGTACTTATAAATGACAGCTACAACTCTGACTTCCAAAGTGTGAAGATAGCCCTACAATTTCTTCACCAACAACACAAAAACGCATCAAAGACATTAGTCCTATCTGATGTAAAACAGACAGGCATGAATTTCGACGAGCTATATTCAAGCATAGCAGATCTTATCCGTGAATATTCCATCAACAGAGTCATTGGTGTAGGTAAAGACATTTCAAAATATTTAAAAAGATACTTGCCTACTGGACATTATTTTAAATCTACAGAAGTCGCTTTACAGAAATTCCATGAATTCGTATTTCAAAACGAAACAATACTATTTAAAGGTGCACGTGAATTCGCTTTTGAACAGTTGGTAGATCAACTGCAACAGCAAACACATCAAACAGTATTGGAAGTAAATCTTAATGCGATAGTCCACAATCTTAACTATTTCCGTTCATGCCTAAATGCAAAAACAAAAATCATGATTATGGTAAAAGCATTTTGCTACGGAAACGGTTCTTACGAAATAGCAAACATTCTACAACATAACAAAGTTGACTACCTTGCTGTAGCCTTTATCGATGAAGGTATAGAATTACGTAACTCAGGCATTACAACACCAATAATTGTGATGAACCCAGAATACGGCATGCTTTCTAAATTGTTTGATTTCGGTTTAGAACCAAACATACACAACTTTGCTGTACTTGATGAACTAAAACAACTTTGCGCAAGCAATCCTGATAAAACATATACTATCCATTTAAAAATGGATACAGGAATGGCACGTTATGGTTTTCAACCACACCAAATCCAACAATTAATTTCTGAAATAAAAGCAATACCTAACATTCATATTGAATCTTTATTCTCACACCTAGTTGGTAGCGACGACCCTCAATTTGATGCATTTACTATGGAACAGATTTCATTATTTGAAACAATGACAAAACAAATAATGGATGCATTCCCTTACCCTATAATGCGTCATATTCTAAACTCGGCAGGAATTGAGCGCTTCCGAGACTATCAGTTTGATATGGTACGCCTTGGAATTGGATTGTATGGTATTAGCTTCGTAAATCCACAAGTTTGTCAACCAATCAGTACACTAAAGACTTTTGTTTCTGGTATTAGAACTATGCACGACAACACATCTGTCGGCTATTCACGCAAAACAATTCTTACGCGCGAATCTAAGATTGCTGTAATTCCTATCGGATATGCAGATGGATTCAACCGAAAGTTAAGTAATGGCGTTGGTACTGTTTTAATTCATGGGAAAGAAGTTCCTGTAGTTGGCAACATCTGTATGGATGCAGCAATGATAGATATTACAGACATTCCTGACGTTAAACTTGGAGATGAAGTGATTTTATTTGGCAAAGATTTACCAATTACAAAAATGTCAGATAAAATAGGAACCATTCCATACGAAGTAATGACTTCAATTGCACGTCGTGTGAAACGCGTTTACGTGTTTGAATAACTACACGTTCCAAATAACTCCGCCACAAACATCTTTCCTTGCTCCAGTCACAGAGGTAAGGCTGTTTGGCGTATTTTGAACACGCAGATAGCCTAAATAAGCGAAAATTAAAGCTTCCTTATAGTCAACAGTCTGCTCGTCCGGAATAACTAAATCAGACAGAGAATAATGAGCGATACGTTCCATTAAGAAAGTATTCTTAACTCCACCACCGGTACACAAAGTCTTTGAATTCGTTTTTGATAATGCTGAACCTATTTGCATACCACAATGCTCATAATATGTTCGCATACAATCTTGTAACGAAATATTATATTGAGCAAATAAAGGATGTATATTTGCTTCTACCCACTCCCTACCCAAAGATTTCGGAGTATTAGCAAAATAATAGTCTAATGAATTTAATTGTTCTAACAGCGGATTACAAACAGTGCCCTTTCGTCCATATTCACCATTTGAGTCATAACTCAATCCTATTGTGGAGATTAAAGCATTTAATACAATATTAGCAGGACATATATCCCATGCGATACGTCTTCCTGAAATTGACGAAGAAACATTTGCAAAGCCGCCAATATTCAAACAAAAGTCATATCGAGAAAATAACAATTCATCACCAATAGGAACAAGAGGCGCTCCCTGGCCTCCATAAGCTACATCCAGAGTTCTAAAATCACAAATAGTACTAATACCAGACTCTGCAGCTATATGAGCTCCGGAACCTATTTGTAATGTTAAACCAGTAGAAGGAGTATGAAAAACCGTATGACCATGACTTGAAACATAGTCAGCACGTATGGAATTTGATTGAACAAATGCTTTGACTTTTCTTCCACAAAAAATTCCAAAATCAACACTCAATTGTGCTAATTCCAATGCAGAAAGTAAATGAGACTTCAATAACTTCTCATGCAAGTCTTCTGGATATTCTATTGTTTCCGCACATAGAATTCGAAAAGAATTCTGCTCAAATGTTGCAGCACAAATATCAAGTCCATCAACAGAAGTCCCCGACATTAGTCCTATAAAAACTTCTGAACTCATATTTGCAAACGTTAGATAGTAAACATTTGACCTCTTTGTACCATTTTTTGATAAGCCTTTTTATCAAACATATACAAACGAGCCGCACGATGAGAAACATTACTTTGCTTCTTCTCTGTGTCAACAAGGAAATTAAATCCTAATACTTTTTTTCGGAAGTTTCTCTTGTCAAATTTTTGCATAGTAATTGCCTCATACACATCTTGTAATTCCGACAAAGAAAACTCTTTAGGCAAAAGATTAAAAATAATAGGATCTATACGAACCTGTTCTTGTAATTTCTTTAAGGCAACATCAAAAAGTTCTCTATGATCGAAAGCTAAATCAGGCATATCTTTTACCGAAACCCAATGAACTTCGGAAGCATCCTGACCCATTTTTATTGAATAATTCGAAACCCGAACCAAAGCATAGTACACAACTGTTATTACTCGACGTAATGGATACCTATCGGTTTTTCCAAAAGTACCAACTTGCTTCATATAAATATCAGTCAAGCCTGTCATATCATACAAACGACGAAGTGGTGCTGCGTCCAAATCTTCATCAAGATATACAAATCCTCCAGGCAAAGCCAACTTACCAAAATCTGGTTCTGTATTACGTTTTATAAGTAACGCTTTAAGTTCGCTTTTATCGAAACCAAAAATTACACAATCGATAGAAAAGTTATCGATTTCGCTTCTGTCTTGCATTATTTCTTTTTCTTTTGATTTGGTTCAAAGACATACAACAATATGTCATGTCCAGGAACCGAGATTGATATTTTACCTTTTTTTGCTTTTCCCAAATCTTTATGATCAATTGCATTACGCACATTGTACACATTTGATGCATCAAACACAATTGCAGAATTATCCTTCACAGTAGGCATTTGAACGGAAGCATTTATTACTGTCTTGCTTCTATTTAAGAAAGCGACCGCACATTTGCCACCTGCAAGTTGTTTTACCCAAACATCTAAGCTATCATTAGCTGGTTGAATAACCTTTTTCAAGTCAATTTTTGTTTGTAATTGGAATGCTTGAAGTCCCAATGTATCCTGATTTACTGCAATTATCTCTTTGTTTTTAAGTAATTCTAATGTCTCTTTTTTTACTTTTCTTACATCATTACCTAACATTAATGGAGAAGAAAGCATAGACCACATAACAAAATGAGCACGATCTTCACCTTGGGTCATTCCGTTACCAACCTCTAACATATCGTAATCATTCCATGCTCCACGTTTTGCATGTTGACGAAGTAATTCATTGTCGCGCATATCCAAAATCTTTGTAACGCCCCATGCAGACCACTGTGTAGGCAAACCATCATCATGACGATCTTCACAATCGAAACATGGATAGATATCACCGGAAATACGCCACATGTGACCAATTTCTTCTGCCCAATTCCAAGGATCAGTATCTCCCCACTCACAAATACTAAATAAAATAGGTCTACCTGTCGCTGCTAATGCATCACGCATTGTTGTATATGCAGCATCCGAAGTTAAATTGCCATGTGAGCACCAATCATATTTCAAGAAATCAACTCCCCAAGAAGCGTACAAACGAGCATCTTGATATTCATGTCCACGACCACCAGGATAGCCACCGCAAGTATAAGAACCGGCACAGTTATATATACCAAACTTAAATCCTTTCGCATGAATATAATCGGCAAGATGTTTCATACCATTAGGGAATTTTTCCGGGTCCGGCACAAGATTTCCATTCGCATCTCGTTCTCGCAACATCCAACCGTCATCTATTACAATATAAGTATAACCTGCATCTTTTAGGCCTAATTCTATCATTTTGTCAACAACCCCAGTGACAACGTCCTCTGAAATATCAACAGAAAAAGTATTCCAACTATTCCAACCCATTGGTGGTGTTTGTGCCAATCCTTCCGCTTTTTGAGAATAACCTACAAGCGAAGACAAAAACAACAAAACAAATAAAAATGTAAGTTTAATTTTCATATAAAAACATAGATTAACATTACAAATATAAAGCAAAATCTTTATAACCCAAAGTAAAAAAAAAGGTTCTATAAAATTTATAGAACCTTTTTTTATGAAAGAAAACTAAAATTAATCTTCTATGAAATTGTCATATTCTGAAACAGTACCAATAACCTTGAACTCTGTTCTTCGGTTCATTGCACGACCATCAGGATTATCTGTTCCATCATCAAATTTGTTAGGAGCAACAGGAACAGTGTAACCATATCCTTTTCCGATGATTCTTGACTTGTCTATACCTCTTTTAATAACGTAAGTAACAATTTCGTCTGCACGTTTTTGAGATAGTTTCAAGTTGAAAGCTTCACCACCACGATCATCGGTATGACTACCAAGTTCTACCACGATTTCTGGTGCTTCCTTCATCAAAGACACAACTGATTCATCAAGAACTTCTTTTTGTTCCTTTTTCAAACGGAACTTACCATATTCATAGTAAATATTCTTGATAACCAAAGCATCTTTTGTAATAGAATTAATTCCATAATCTTTCAAGTGAAGAGTGTCTGGATCAGTAATACCTCTTGTTGAGAAAGGAATGTAAGCAGAACCAGAACGTACATTTTCAAATTGAAGAATATATTGATGATTTGGTTCTACAGTAAAGAAGTAACGACCTGCAGAGTCTGTTTCTGTACTTGCAATAAACACTTTTTCATTAGAGTTACCTATGTACAAAGCGACACGGCTACCTGCCAAATATTTCTTTTCACGAGTATCAACTTGTACTGAATCAAGATATTCATCTGTCAATTCAATTTCTGTATCATCAGCAGTTGCTTCAAAGTTCTTTGAAATCATACCTTCCAATTTAGGATCAACCAATTCGTAAACACGACCAGTTACAGGAATGTCGAACTTCACATCTTCGTAATCTACCAAATAGATATCATCACAACAAGTTTCTTGAGCACCAGTTGTTGTTCCAACACGGTTAGTTGCAAAGAAAGCTTTCTTACCATTAGGGCTTACAGCGAAATAATAATCGTCGTATGGTGTGTTAATTGGATAACCCATATTTTCAGCAGGAGTCCATTTACCTAGTTCACCACTTGATTTGAAGATATCAAACTCTCCAAGACCTGGCCAGCCATCAGAAGCAAAATACATTTGTCTTGTAACAGCATCATAGTATGGAGAATATTCGTCACCGGCAGAGTTTATTTTATTTCCACAGTTTTTAGGAGCTCTCCATTCATTTTTCTTCGACATAAATACAGAGTACCAAATATCATAGCCTCCACGTCCACCTGGGCGATCAGTTACAAAATACAAAACCTCATCATTCTTTTTAGACTCATTACCTACAGCTACTTGAATGTTCGAAGTATTCTTCAAGTTAATAATGTCAGGAAGAGCCTCTGGAGCTTGCCAAGTACCGAATGTGTTCTTTGTCATATAGATTTTGCACATATCAGGTTTACGTTTTGCTGATAAAAATTTCTTTTTACCTTTTTCACAACGTACAAAATAGAAACGTTGCATGTCTGGAGAAAACGCACCGTGACTTGCATTAAGATTTGGAGTTTCTTGTACATTCAAGTTCCAATCATCTTTAGTCATCCAACGATTATTAGCGAATGTAGCTTCGAAAAATTTTGGAGTAACCACTGAATCCAAAGAAGCATTTGCACCAACTGAATCTACAGGCATGTTTGCATATGCAAACGAAGTATTATTCAAGAAAATTGGCATAAACTCCATTTGTTCTGTGTTTGTAGAATTATCCAATGGACCAACGCCCATATTCAATGGATTTGCAATATACGAAGGAGCCGAGTCACAGGCAATCAACTGTTGTTTTACCAACGCTGAATACGTGCTAAAATCTTTAGCTCCAGAATATTCCTTTTTGAATGACTTAAAGTGACCTTTTGCCTCTGCATATCGTTCAGAAGTTTTAATCATTGTAGCATAATAATACAATGCCTTTGTATTCTTTTGAGGATTTGCCTTATAAGCTTTATCATACCAATATTCTGCAGAACGATAGTTTCTCGAATATCGGTAACTTTCAGCCAACGTAAACATCATTTTGTAGTCTTCTTTTTCCTTACAATAGGCTTCTAAATACTGAGCAGCCATATAGTAATCGCCATTATAAAAGGCTACGGATCCTAATTTTTTCAATTTTCCGGTGCTTAAAGCAGACAAATCAACTTGACCGAATGAGTTAACTGCCATTCCTAAGCATAACACAAGGCTGGATATTAGGTACTTGTACTTCATATTTGTATATTTACATTATTCTACATAAAACGCCCCAAATATAAGAAACAAATTTCAAAGTTTGATTTTATTCTTCGTAAATTATTTCAAAATATTGTTTTAATGTTCCTATAACACGAAATTCTGTTCGTCTATTTTTAGACCTACCCTCTGGATTATCGTCGCCATCTTCGGTTTCATTGGGAGCAATAGGCATAGATTCCCCATACCCTTTCGCACGTAGGCGTTCAGGTTCTATTCCGCACTCAATCAAATAGTTAACAACACTTTCCGCTCTTTTTTGCGAGAGTTTCAAGTTGTAATTTTCATTACCTTTACTATCAGTGTGACTACCTATTTCAACTACAATTTGCGGGAATTCATTCAAAATTGTCACAAGCGAATGTTTTATTGTTCTTTTTGCTTGGAAAGTCAATTGAGCCTTATCAAACTCATAATAGATGTTTTTTATAACAAAACGTTCCCTTGGCAAATAGTCTATACCAACATCTTCTAATTGTAATGTGTCGGAATACGTAAAACCTACTGTACTCACATCACGTTCCGGAGGTGTGAACTTACTACTTTCATATTGCAAAACGTATTTTTTCCCTGCTGTTAAGTCAAAAAAATAAGAACCTGTAGAATCTGTCGTATCCGAAGCGACAAAATATTTTGTCTGCTCCTTCTCGTCATACCAAAATAGCGACACTACCGTTCCTTCAATATATTGAACTGAATCCTCTGACATTTCCGTAGGAAGCGATTCTATATTTTCATGCAAAACAGAATCAACAATTTTATTAGGCAACAAATACACTTTTCCTTTTAGACCTATGGAAATTCTATCAACATATTTAAAAGCAAAAATATCGTCGCAACACGTCGAAGCATTTTTGTCCGACTGCCTGTTTGAGGTAAAAAATCCTTCCGTATTCAATGCATTTGACGAATAATACAGATCGTCGAATCCAGAATTAATTGGCACACCTAAATTTTCTATCTCCAACCATTTCGCCATTTCACCCGAAGTCTTATAGACATCCAACTCTCCTAATCCTCCATGACCATTGGAACTAAAATAGAGCATACGATCTGCTACAGAATAGAAAGGAGTAACTTCATCGGCCGTTGTATTTATCTTATTGCCACAATTCTTTGACTCGGTCCATTTGTTATTTTTAGGAGAATACACACTATACCATATATCCATACCGCCTTTTCCACCCGGTCTATCACTTACGAAGTACAAGACTTCTGCACCAGTCTTTGAATCCAAACCTATTGTCGGCTGTGTATTTGTGACCTTCTTTTTATTTATAGATTCTGGCAAAGCCTGTGGTTCCGACCATCCCCTATTATAATAACTTACATATATTTTACAGATACTTTTATAACGCCAATTTTGCTCGCATTTAGAAAAATAAAACTTCTTTTTATCAGGAGAAAAAACACCATTACCTGTATTGCAGTTTTCAACATTGAAATCTCCTTCCAACCACTCATTTCCATATTGCCAACTACCTCCGCGCTTTTTCGCTACATAGAAATGTCGATATGGCATTTCTGAATCTGAATGATTTTTGATGACATACAATGCCGTATCAGTCCGCAAAGAGGCATATAACAACGTTGAGTCATTCAAATACATAGGAGAAAATTCCACCGAGTGCTTATTTATAGATGTATTCAAACGATAAAACTCAGCATTTGGATTCTTTTCAAGTAAAACTTTAGCCGAATCACATGCCACAATCTGTAATGCAACTAAATGCTTATAGTCAATATCATCTCCACCTCTATATTTTTGTTTAAACTGCAAGAAGCATTTTTTTGCATCATCATAATACCCATAGATTTTCAGCATTTCACCATAATGATACAAGGCCAACAAATTACTTTTATCTGTCTTAAAAGCCTTATCGTAATAAGTTGCCGCAGAAATGTATTCACGAGAGGCACGGTAACATTCTGCTAAGAGAAACAACACATTGCCATCATCTTTCTTTTTATCACAATATGCTTTGTAATAATCCCGAGCAGAATAAGTATCTCCTATTTCCAAAGCATTGTCACCTAATGCTTTTAATCGTTTGGGAGAATACGACAAATATTCTTGAGAGCTTCCACTAATCCAGGAAAAACTCAAGCATACCGAAAGTAATATTCCACAAATTAAATTCGCTCGCATGGGATAGCTATTTTTTTACTTTTCCAACTTGGAGACAAATATGCCATGGTTACTTCAAACGCTCCACGATAATTGGTAGCCTGACGAAGTTGAGAGACATTCACGTCATAACTCAAACCTAATTTAATTCGCTTATATTTTGCACCAATTGTCCAGATAGACGCATCATAATTGGAAGAAAATCCGTAACGGAACAATGTTCCCACATATAAGCCTAAATCATCGCTGACAGCTTGCTGTAGCAATGCTCCTACAACAAAGTCTGTTGCCTTAGTCTGACGCATATATAAGATTTTAGGTTCTACGGACAGCTTACCTTTTAATCCATAGGTGCCACCCAATTGCACTACATATCGCATGCCTTGCTCAGTATTCTCTAATTCCATGCCATATAACGATTCTTTGGGTGTGTTCACATTAAACATACTTACCCCGACATGCGCTATATAATTATACGACAACTGTTTTTCCCAAGCAACTCCTACATGAACGGCAGCGTGAAACAGTGCAGCATCGGCATCTTCTCCTGACGCAAAATCTTTATTGAATACATTATTACCACCGAAGTCGAACTGTTCATCAAATGTATGGTCAGACAAACCGGCTGTTTTATACACAAGTCCCAATTGAGCGCCTGCACTCAACACATGGCCGTTTACATGAAGTGCAAATGCTCCTGATGCAAGTAACTTATTTTGCTCCAAACCAATATAGCCTGACTCGTCACGCATAGCCTGCAATCCAAATCCAAATGTGTGGTCATACATATGAAATTGTTTTTCCAAACCAACAGAAATAGTTTCATACGGCTTTGTGTCGACAGCTCTCCATTGATCTCTATATGCACAAGCAATACGCACATTTCCATCATACAAAGCAGTTTCTGCGGGATTCAATGCCATAGGCATAACAAAAAACTGAGAAAAATGTATATCCTGACCATTTGCCACGCCAACAAGCAAGAGCATGATAGCCAAAGAATACAATTTTATCTGTTTATACACTGTCACGAGCATTTTTCTCCGTTCTAATTCAAAATTCGTCGGTAAAGATATTTAAAAACATCGTTTTGCATTTTTGTTGAATAGAAAAATATCAACATGCCATAAAATAATGTATATTTGAAGCGAATTACGTAATATGAAACACATTGTATTGTACATAGGATTTCTTTGTTTTTTTGCCATAAACACATTCGGACAAAAAAACATTATAAAACAAGCAGACAATGCGTTGAAAGCGAATGAATACACATTTGCAATAAACACTTACAAAAGTGTTTTCTCCCAAATTGAAAACGAAGATCCACAAAAAGCAACCATAGCATACAAAATCGGTTGGTGCTACCGTCACATTTCCCAGCCGTTGCATGCGCAACTATGGTTTGACAAAGCTATAGAACTTCGCTACGAAGACCCTATTGTTTATTTTTATTGTGCAGAAGCAATGAGAATGAACAAAAACTTCGACAAAGCCATTCAATATTACGACAAATACAAATCGATTGTTCGAAACGACAACAGGGCAACCAAAGGCATTGAATCTTGTAGAATTGCACGCAAATGGTTGCAAGAGCCAACAAACTATACGGTAACGAATTTGGCATTTATAAATAGCGAATATTCTGACTACGCTCCTTTTTTTGACTATAACGGGAAAAGCAAGACCATCTATTTTTCTTCGTCCAGAAACAATGCAACTGGCGACAAAGTTCATGGAGGTAGCGGTCAAAGTTTCAGTGACATATATTCTTCAAACGAGGATGCTAAAGGATTTTGGACTACTCCTGTTTCGGTTTCAGACCAAATAAACACAGAAAATGAAGAAGGTGCCGCCAGTATCTCTAAAGACGGGAACCAATTTTTCTTCACCCAATGTAAAGTTGGTAATCAAGACTTTAAATGCAAGATTAAATCTGCGGCAAAGATAGGCTCTTCATGGGATAGCCCTGTCGACCTACAACTTTCGGAATCAAAAGACACAAGCGATTACGTACATCCTTGTATTTCTGCAGATGGTCTTACATTATATTTTGCATCAAATAGAGTTGGCGGTTATGGCGGTTATGATATTTGGTTTTGTAAACGCGAATCGAAGAACGATAAATGGGGAAAACCACAGAATGCCGGAGATATAATTAATACCGAAGGCGATGAATTATACCCATATATTAGGCAATATGACAACACGTTCTACTTCGCTTCAAACGGTCATATTGGCATGGGCGGTTTAGACTTGTATCGTGTAAATATAGACGAGAAAGGCAAACAATATGTCTTGAATCTTAAAAATCCTATCAATTCTCCATCCGACGATTTTGGAATCACATTTAAAGATTCTTTGGAAGAAGGATTTTTCAGTTCCAACAGACCAGGCGGAAAAGGCTACGACGACATATACCATTTCTCCATTGCAAAACTTAAATTTTCAGTAAAAGGACAAGTTTTAAGTGAAATTACAGAAACACCTATCGCAAATGCAACTGTTAGCCTAATCGGTAGCGACGGAACCTCGCTCGAAGTTATATCTGATGCAAATGGAAATTATGAATTCACATTGAATCCACAAGTGAATTATGTGCTACTTTCTATGCACGAGGGATATTTAAATAGTAAATATAAACTATCCACCTACGGAAGAACGGAAGACAAACATTTCGAAGCAAATCTTTATATGACTCAATTGAATATTCCAATTGAAGTTCCAAATGTAATGTACGATGTCAATCTCTGGAACTTACGTCCAGAATCGATTGTGTCATTAAATAAATTATACGAGACATTGGAAGACAATCCTAACATTACAATAGAATTAAGTTCCCATACCGATTATCGTGTCGGTCCTAAGATGAGCAATGAACAATTGTCACAACTTCGTGCCCAATCCGTTGTTGATTTTCTTATTAACAAAGGTATAGACAAGAATAGACTTGTTGCAAAGGGATATGGCGCAACTGTTCCTAAAACAGTTGATCAAAAATATGCCGACCAATATGATTTCCTACATGTTGGTGACAAACTCACTCCTGAATTCATACAACATTTATCAAGCAAAGAACAGCAAGATATTTGTCATCAAATAAATCGTAGAACAGAATTTAAAGTAACTTCAACAAATTATAAAAAATAATGGCAGTAGAATCACGATATATGCAGCGCGGTGTTTCCGCAGGTAAAGAAGATGTGCATAATGCAATAAAAAACATCGACAAGGGATTGTATCCACAAGCATTTTGTAAAATCATTCCTGATATTTTAGGTGGTCATCCAAACTATTGTAATATAATGCACGCTGACGGTGCAGGTACGAAATCATCTCTTGCCTACTTATATTGGAAAGAGACAGGTGACTTATCGGTATGGAAAGGCATCGCACAAGATGCGCTTATTATGAATATCGACGATTTGCTATGTGTTGGTGCAATAGATAACATCCTAGTATCGTCAACTATAGGCCGAAACAAATTATTGGTTCCTGGTGAAGTTATCTCTGCTATTATTAATGGAACCGACGAATTACTTGCAGAACTACGCGAAATGGGCGTTGGTGTTTATGCAACCGGAGGAGAAACTGCAGATGTTGGCGATTTAGTTCGCACTATTATAGTTGATAGTACAGTTACTTGTAGAATGAAACGTAGCGATGTGATTAACAATGCCAACATTCAAGCAGGCGACGTTATTGTTGGTCTTGCTTCATTCGGACAAGCTACTTACGAAAAGAGCTACAATGGCGGTATGGGAAGTAACGGTTTAACTTCTGCTCGTCATGACGTTTTTGCAAAATATCTTGCAGAGAAATATCCAGAAAGTTTTGATGCTGCAGTTCCTGATGATTTAGTTTATTCTGGAAAATTGCATTTAACTGATAGCGTACAAGATTCTCCTATAGATGCAGGGAAATTAGTACTTTCTCCAACAAGAACATACGCACCTGTTGTAAAGAAAATCTTAGACGCATTACGTCCACAGATACACGGTATGGTTCACTGTTCTGGCGGTGCACAAACAAAGATTCTTCATTTCATAAACAATTTGCGTGTTGTAAAAGACAACTTATTCCCTGTTCCTCCTCTATTCAAAACTATCCACGAACAAAGCGGAACAGATTGGAAAGAAATGTATAAAGTATTCAATATGGGACACCGTTTGGAAGTATATGTTTCTCCTGAACACGCACAAGAAATTATCGAAATTTCAAAATCATTCAATATTGATGCACAAATCGTTGGTAGAGTTGAAGCATCAGACAAGAAAGAATTGATAATTAAGAGTGAATTTGGTGAGTTTGTTTATTAAAGCAAACTCATCTCTTTTCCTTTTAGAATAAAGGTATCTATCACGGAACATTTCTCCGGCGTCAAATCAAATTCTACACAATTATGAAGATAGTGATTGATGTCGAACTGAAATGTTTTTTTTGTGTTTGCTATTGCCTCATCAATATGCGTTACACCATATTCGCAAGCTTCGTTAAATGCTTCTATAAACTCCAACGAAAGTTGTTTATTTGCAACCCAAGCAGCAAATACAAACGGACAATTAAATGCGTTATACCATTCCGAAGCTAAATCATAGACATACTTAAAAGAATGAGCATACAACAATGCTCTATCTCCTATTATAACCTTTGCGGCATCGGTATTTTGCAACTCATACCCTTCGCTACTATTTATAAAAGTCGGATGAATATGCCAAGCTTCCTGAGCAAGAATTTGAACCAAAATGTTTGATGTACGCGACTGATAGTCTAACAAAATGGTATCAATAGCTTCCAATGGTTTATTACTACACAATAAGACTGAATCTACACGCTGAGATGCACTTATGCAATAATCAGTTATTAATTGTGCATTTGGAATAAATGGAATAGCCGCAACAGAAATAATCGAAACATCGACCAAATCTTTTGTCAGCATATCGGCAACTTGAGCTGGATAGCCATACGAAAATTCAGCAAGTTTCTGTAGTTTCTTACTTTGTAGCAGTCCGTATGTAAAAGGAATGGTATTGCTATAATTTATAATAGAAACACGAGTTTTCATTATTTTTTCGCAATCAATGTTTGTCCGCCTCGTACCTTTTGGTTAAGCGAAACACAAACATTCAAATCTTTTGGAATGAATACATCCACACGAGAGCCAAACTTTATAAATCCTAATTCTTGGTTTTGAGAAACCTGCGTATTTGGTTCTGCATAAGTCACGATACGTCTTGCAACAGCGCCAGCAATTTGTCGGCACAAAATCTGTCCACAAGCACTATCTAACACAATAGACGTACGCTCGTTTTTCGTTGAAGATTTCGGATTAAATGCGGGTAATTTCACACCATCGTGATGTTCGCTAACCAATACTTTTCCAGCAATAGGATAACGATTAACATGCACATTAAGCGGTGACATAAATATAGAAATCTGTTTGCATTCGCACTTCAAGAAATCTGGTTCAAAAACATCCTCTATTACCACGACCTCACCATCAGCTGGTGCTATTAAACCTTCAGCAACTTCTACAAACTCTCTTTTAGGAATACGAAAGAAGCTTACTATTGCTAAAAAGAAAATCAAAGATGCACCTCCTACTATAGACAATAGCACAACAGGAGTATTTATTTGTAATAAATACAAGTTTAACAAGCAAAGTATGCCGAAAACAAAAATTATAGTGGAATATCCTTCTTTATGTATTTTCACAACAATTCAATTAAAATAATTGCAAATATGCAAAAAAAGCTGGAATTGAAAAAATAACACTGTCAAATCTGTCAAGAAAACCACCGTGCCCTGGCATTATACTTCCAGAATCTTTAATTTCCAAATATCGTTTCCATTTTGACTCAACTAAATCTCCTAATGTTGAGAAAATAACAACAATAACAGCTAATCCAACAATTTCATTCAATCCACCAAACCAATACGTGATTCCAATAGAAACCAAGATTGTAAATATCATTCCTCCAACAAAGCCCTCTATTGTCTTATGAGGAGAAATTTTCGGACAAAGATGATGTTTACCCAACAACATTCCCGTTAAATACGCAAATACATCATTTACCCAAATAAGAAGGAATAAAAATAATATCATTAGCGAAGACATATCTGCCCCAATGCTTCCAAAGCAGTTTATCACTTTATAATGTACTAGTAATGTAAAAGGCAAACAAACATATATTATACCACACAAGCCAAATGCAATACGATGGAAAGGTTGTTCTTCTTCCTTAAACAATTCTATCGCAAACAATAATAAAGTAAATAGCACAACAGCAGGGAGCAAAGAAATTTTAGGAAAATAGTATGGCAATATCGGCATTAAATATATGCATACCGCCAAAGCATTGGTCATAACTACATCCACACTAATGTTTTTTTGTCTGAAATTCTTGAAATATTCATTCAATGTACAAAGCATCAATACTCCAAAGACAGAAAAAAATACTGGCATTGTGGTAAAAAGTGCTACAAGAATTAATGCAACATATACTGCACCTGATGCCAATCGAATACAGAAATTCTTCATACTATTCCTTTACTATTAATACATATAGATTTTTTGGACCATGAGCACCTAAGACCAAAGTTTTTTCTATATCCGAAGTACGACTAGGACCTGTTATTGCTGTAACCTGAGAAGGGAACGTATTTCCATATTTTGATTCTATCACATCAATTGCTTGAGGGAAATCCGGATAAATTTGATCTGCAGTTGCTAAAACTATATGTGTTTCCGCTGCAGAAACCAAACGACGACCTTCAATTTGTGCAGAAGATACATACACGCTACCAGTACGTGCGACCAAGGCTTCGCATGTTGTTAACGAAAACTTTGCAACACGAGCATATTCAGGATCCGTATTATAGGCAATAGATTTTGAGTCTAACCCAGCCAACAACTGTGGATTATTACACAATAACACCTCACCTGCAATTATTTCCTTTATACGATCATAGGCAGCATCCTTTGAGGAAAACACTTCTGGTTTACCTGCAACCAACTGAATCTTTGTACAGAATGCATCACACAAATCTCCTTCTGGTTGAACAAAGTATTCAGCTGTGGATGTTAATTTTTCATAATTATATGTCGGTTTTACCTGTGCCGACTGCAAATCGCCTAAAATAGCACTTCTATTTTTGTCTGAATCAGGACTATACATGTTCCTCTGTTTTATCTATTGTTGATTGTTCTCCAAATGGACGTTTACCGAATATTTTTTCCAAGTCATCACTAAAAATAACCTCTCTATCCAACAACAACTCTGCTAATTGAACGAAGCCATCATGATTTTGAGTTAAAATATCGTATGCACGTTGATAAGACTTACGAATAATTTCTTGTGCTTCAACATCAATCAATTTTTCCATTTCACTACCGTATGGCTTTGCAAAAGAATATTCTGATTGACCAGAAGAATCGTAAAAACTTAAATTACCAATCTTATCACTCATACCATAATACGAAACCATAGCATAAGCTTGTTTTGTTACTTTTTCCAAATCGTTCAAAGCACCTGTAGAGATTTTTCCAAAAGTTATTTGTTCTGCGACACGACCACCTAATGTTGCACAAAGTTCATCAAGAATTTGTTCTTTCGTAACAATCTGACGTTCTTCTGGTAAATACCACGCTGCGCCCAATGCACGACCACGAGGAATTATCGTAACTTTAATTAACGGATGGGCATATTCCAAGAACCAACTTAATGTTGCATGGCCTGCTTCATGGAAAGCAATAGTTCGCTTTTCATTATCAGTCATGATTTTATTACGTTTCTCCAAACCACCCACTATTCTATCAACAGCATCTAAGAAGTCCTGTTTTTCAACTTGTTTCTTGTTTTTACGAGCAGCTATAAGCGCAGCTTCGTTACAAACATTGGCAATATCGGCACCGGAAAAACCAGGAGTTTGTTTTGCCAAGAAATCGGATTGAATTTCAGCAGAAAGTTTCAATGGTTTTAAATGAACCTTGAATATTGCTTCACGTTCTGTAATATCCGGTAATTCGACATTAATCTGACGGTCAAAACGACCAGCACGTAACAACGCTTTATCGAGAATCTCTGCACGGTTTGTCGCAGCAAGAACAATGACTCCTGAATCCGTACCAAAACCATCCATTTCAGTCAACAATTGATTCAAAGTACTTTCACGTTCGTCGTTAGAATTAAATCCATTCTTTCCACGAGCACGACCGATAGCATCAATTTCGTCGATGAATATAATACAAGGAGCTTTTGCTTTAGCTTCTTTAAACAAATCGCGTACACGAGCTGCACCTACACCCACAAACATTTCAACGAAATCGGAACCAGCCAATGAGAAGAAAGGAACGCCGGCTTCACCTGCGACAGCCTTTGCAAGCAATGTTTTTCCTGTTCCCGGAGGGCCTACCAATAATGCACCTTTAGGAATTTTACCTCCCAAATCGGTATATTTTTTAGGATTCTTTAGGAAATCAACTATCTCACGTATTTCAACCTTTGCTTCCTCCAAACCTGCGACCTCTTTAAAGGTTGTTTTTACTTTATCTTCATTTTCAAACAATTTTGCACGAGACTTGCCAATATTAAACAAACCTCCGCCGCTACTGCCTCCAGAACCGCCGCCCATACGGTTCATCATAAAAAGCCAAAAGACAATAAGTAAAACTATAGGCAATATCCAACTAATGATTTCTCCTACATAATTATGCTTAGTCTGATATTCTATGTCCACATTCGTATTTTCCAATTTCTTTTCAAAAGATTCAATTGAACCTATGGTCATAGTATAGTCAGGAGCAACATTCTTGCGTCCTGTATTACTTGAGGTCAAGTAAATTTCAGCATAATCCTTATTTACAACAATGATTTTCTCTATCTCGCCATTCTGTAACTTTGAAGCGAATTCGCTCGAAGTAATTTTACTTCCCGAGCCACCAAAATCCATAAAGCTAAAGAGAGCAAACGCCACAAGCAACGCAACGTACACCCACATAAAGTTTCCACCATTTTTCTTCGGATTTTTAAAGTTCTTAAAATCTTTGAAATCCTTAAAGTCTTTAAAATCCTTGAAATCAGGGCCTTTATTTTCTTTTTTATTTTGTTCCTGTTCCTGCTCTTTGTTTTTCTTTTCTTCTGCCATAATGTTTATTCTTCGTTAGGGTATTCTTTTTTAACACAATCCGCCCACAATTCCTCTAACTTGTAGAACTCACGTATATGTGGTTGAAAAACATGAACGATTACATCACCATAATCCAGAAATATCCATTCCGCATTCTCGTACCCTGCACTTCCCCATGGCTTCTCACCAGCATTTATACGAACATATTCTTCAACAGAATCCGCAATCGCGTCTACATGTGTAGAGGAATCTCCTTCACACACTACAAAGTAACGACAAATTGCGTTATCTATTTTTTTAAAGTCTAAAGAAAGTATATTTTTTCCTTTTTTTTCTCTAATTCCTTCAACTATGGTTTTCACCAGCTGCGTTGCGGTTGCTTTCGCCATATATTACAAGCTAAAATAGTTACAATTCTTAAATTTATTCTTATACACACCTTTTATGTCGTAGAAGATAAACGGTTCTGCAGACAGACTTCTGAAATATTCTTCCGACAAATTCATGTATTGTTTATGCTTAGTGGCCAACACTATAACGTCATATTTTCCTTCCGCCTTTTCCGACAATGGGAATTTATATTGGCGTTCCACATCTTCTTTCGAAGCATATGGATCAAGAAGAGTTACGTCTATGCTGAATGAACGCAACGCAGAAATAACTTCAAATATTTTTGAATTTCGTATATCACTTACATTTTCCTTAAATGTTGCACCAAGTACAAGTACGCGAGAATCTTTTAATACCTTACCAGCCGAATTTATATCCTTTATGATAAGATTTGCAATATAATTTGGCATACCGTCATTGATTTCGCGGCCGGCGGTAATCAATTTCGTGAAGTGCTTTAACGTACTCGCTTTATATGTAAGATAATATGGGTCAACGCCAATACAATGCCCTCCAACAAGACCTGGAGTAACCTTATAAAAGTTCCATTTTGTAGAAGCAGCCTCTATGACCTCATTCGTATCTATGCCCATTTTCTTGAACAACATAGACAATTCATTCATCAAGGCAATATTCACATCACGTTGCGTGTTTTCTATAATTTTTGCGGCTTCTGCAACACGAATCGAACTAGCTTTAAACAAGCCATTTTTCAAAATAGATCCATATACATTTGCGATTGTTTCCAATGCTTCGTTATCGCAACCAGAAACAATTTTTTGAATATTCACCAATGTTTTTTCCTTGTCGCCTGGATTTATTCGTTCAGGAGAATAGCCCAATTTAAAATCAACACCAGCCTTCAAGCCCGACAATCGTTCCAAAATAGGAAGACAATCTTCTTCAGTAGCACCAGGATAAACTGTTGATTCGTACACGACATAGTCTCCTTTTTTCAATGCACCACCAACTATCTCTGTAGCAGAAAGCAATGGCTTTAAATCAGGAACATTATGTGCATCTATTGGTGTAGGAACTGCAACAATAAAGAAATGTGCTTGTTTTAAATCTTCCGGATTTGACGAAAATATTATATCACATCCATCAAATGCTTCTTTATCCAATTCTTCACTAGGATCGATATGAGAATTCATCAATGCTACACGCTCTGCATTTATATCAAAACCTATTGCAGAGAACTTCTTTGAAAACTCTAATGCTAAAGGCAAACCAACATACCCTAATCCAACAACGGCAATCTTTTTATTTTTGGCTAGTAAATCTTCAATCATACGCAAAGCGATTTTGTATAATTTGTAACAATTACAAAATTAAAACATTTTTTGTCAAAAATCCTTATACAAAAGGTATTTTTGACGCATTTCCGTAAATTTTTTTAAACCATCTTGCCAACTATCACGAATTTTTTCCTCAGAATCATTCATTTCTATAGCTTTTTGCAAATCTTTTGTTCCTGCTAATTTCGTAAAGAAGCTATTGAAAAACGGCTTTTCGCCAGTGTAGTTCTTATAAATATCTTTCCAGATTCCAATATTCAATCGTCCATATTGTTCTGCATCAAAGTTCCGATAATCACGACCAAAACAAACTTTATCCGCAAAAACCGGCTTGCTCGCCCCTGTTTTACTGTGTGGGACAAACGAGAACGATGTATCAACAAACGTCGGGCAACCTATTACTTGGAAAGGGAAATCCGTTCCGCGTCCACAACTCATAACCGTTCCTTCAAACAAACAAAGTGTCGGATACAAGTAGATTGCCTGCATATTTGGCAAATTTGGCGACGGAGCAACCGGCAACTCGTATCGTTTGGTATGGTCATACCCCTCGCATTCTACAACCAACAATTTACATTGTACGCCATTTGCAAGCCAATGTTCTCCATTTATCATTCCTGCATATTCTCCCACCGTCATACCATGTACAATCGGAACGGGATGCATACCGACGAACGACTTGTTCTCACTCTGCAAAATTGGTCCATCTACATAAAATCCATTAGGATTTGGACGATCCAAAATAATCATAGGAACCGATTGTTCAGCACAAGCTTCCATAACATAATGCATAGTTGAGATATACGTATAGAAACGAGCACCAACATCTTGAATATCAAAAACAACAACATCAACTCCTTTCAAATCTTCCGGAGTTGGCTTTTTATGTGATCCATACAAGGAAACGAGTGGTAAACCTGTCACATTATCTATACCATCGGCCACATGCGCACCTGCATCTGCAGTACCTCGAAATCCATGTTCTGGAGTTAAAATCTTACTAATTGATACATTCAAACGCAATAATGTATCAACTAAGTGAACTCCATTCACTTGTGATGTTTGGTTGCCAACAATAGCAACCTTTTTGTCTTGCAACAAAGGTAAATAAATATCCATTCGCTCTGCGCCAACCAAAATAGTTTCCTTCTCGATTTCTCTCGTTTCTAATTTGCTTTTATGTTGCGAATAACAAGAATTTGCAAAAATTAGGATTAACAGCAATAAAAAGTGTAGTTTTCTCATCATTTAACTATCTTTGTCCGATATGAATACGGAATTATACATAGCGAGACATATTTTACCACACAAAAATACTATAAATATTTCGAAGCCAATCGTAAATATTGCAATTATTGCCATTGCTTTAGGATTGGCTGTTATGATTATCGCAGTCTCTATTATTGTAGGATTTAAATCCACTATTTCCGAACAAATTTTTGGTTTTTCTTCACACATTGAAATTGTGAATTTCGATAACAATAGTTCGTACGAGACGCTGCCAATAAAAAAAGATGTTCAACTAATCAACTCAATCAAAGAAGAGAAAAATGTAACAGCCATCCAAGTATATGCAACAAAACCTGGACTAATAAAAGTAAACAATACAGCCCGCGGAATTATAGTAAAAGGCATAGATACAACATACAATTGGTCCTTTATACAAAAGCATTTAACAGAAGGTAAAATACTAAATTTTTCTACTGACACGACAACCGACAATGTTGTCATATCCAAAACTTTAGCAAATCTACTTGGACTTTCATTACATGACAAATTCACAACCTCGTTTGTTCCAAACGATGCAAACAAAAAAGTACGCAAACGCAGTTTCATTGTCGCGGGAATTTACGAGACGCACCTCAACGAAATTGACGACAGATTTATTCTTGCCGACATTCGTCACATACAAGACCTAAACAATTGGGACAGCAACCAAATCTCTGGTTACGAAGTTTTTCTAAAAGACTACAAACATTTAGATGAGCAAAAAGAAATCATCACCGATATTGTAGGCTACGACATTTCACCTGACAGTCAAAAACTCCACGTTGAAACGTTACAAGAAAAGACACCGCAAATTTTCGATTGGTTGTCATTATTAGACATGAACGCATGGTTAATCATTGCATTAATGATTTTAGTCGCCGGTATGAATATGATTACCGGACTACTCGTAATCATACTTGAAAAAACCTCAATGATAGGAATCCTCAAATCACTCGGAGCACAAAATGCAAGCGTACGGAAAATTTTCTTATATGTTGGTAGTATGCTAATTACCAAAGGATTATTCTGGGGGAACATTGTTGGACTACTGCTCTGCATCGTACAACAACAATTTCACATAATCACTTTAGACCCAACAATTTACTTTATGTCATACGTACCAATTGCACTCCCAATTTTTTACATACTTGCATTAAATTTAGGAACTTTTATATTGACAACGGCAATGCTTATTATTCCGTCTATGCTTATTACAAACATAAGTCCATCGGAAGCTATTCGTTTTGAATAGAAAATATTACATTTGCCAACAATTTTAGAGCACATGGAAATATACAACAATGGTCTTTTAACACCATCGGACGGTACTTATCAAAAGATAGAAACTTTTGACGACAAGACTACAGAAAGACTTGCGGAACTTTATAAAGAAGTCCTTGAACTACTTGGCGAAGATGTAAACCGTGAAGGTTTGCTGAAAACGCCACTACGTGTTGCCAAAGCAATGCAATTCCTAACACAAGGATACCATACCGACCCACGCGAAATTCTTCGTTCTGCAATGTTCAAAGAAGAATATCAACAAATGGTGTTGGTTAAAGACATTGAAATTTATTCTATGTGTGAACACCACATGTTGCCTTTTATTGGTAAAGCACATGTTGCATATATTCCTAACGGCTACATCACCGGACTTAGCAAAATAGCACGTATTGTAGAAGTGTACGCACGTCGTTTACAAGTACAGGAGCGATTGACCGTTCAAATTCGTGACTGTATTCAAGAAACTTTAAATCCACTGGGAGTGGCTGTAATTATTGAAGCACAACATCTTTGTATGCAAATGCGCGGTGTACAAAAACAAAACTCTTCAACTACAACCTCGGCATTTACCGGAGCATTTAACAAGAAAGAGACAAGAGAGGAATTTGTGCATTTAGTAGGTGCAAATCTTAAATAATCCAGTATGAGAGCTGTTATTCAACGAGTTACGCACGCATCGGTCACAATAGAAGGCGTTGTGAAAGCAAAAATCGGGAAAGGACTATTGGTACTTTTAGGTGTCGAAGAAGCTGACACACAAGAAGATATTGATTGGTTGGCAGGAAAAATTGCAAGACTTCGTATTTTCAGCGACGAAAACGATCTAATGAATTTATCCATCGACGACATTTCCGGCGATATGATTGTCGTAAGCCAATTCACTCTTTTCGCTGCGACAAAAAAAGGAAATAGACCTTCGTATATTCGTGCAGCTCGTCCAGAAACGGCTATTCCACTGTATGAATCTTTTGTAGAAACTATTCGCAAAGAAATTAAAGGCAACGTACAAACAGGAGAATTTGGGGCTGACATGAAAGTCGAACTACTAAACGATGGTCCGACAACCATACTAATCGACACAAAAAACAAAGAATAACCGACAACATTTCATATATTTGCCTAAAAAGATTTCGAAATGAACAAAACGGTACACACACTTGACTTTGAGAAAATCCTACGCATCCTAAAGGACACCGAAGACAAATATGTATTTGAGAAGGTAAATCTTATCCCTAAAGAAGACGACCTACTTGAAAAATTACAGAAGTACGTCAACTACGGACAAGTAAACCGTAAAGCTGTTTTAGGTATAGACATATACAAATATAGTTCATACGAAGAATTTGCACAGACATTAGTCCCTTGCATGTTTAAATTATTGTTTAGGGAAACTATTGATATGTGCTTTAAAAACCATGCGTTTTTATTCCAGAAATACACAAAAGTTGAGTTTGAAGAAAACTTCATTAGTACCGGTGACGGTGGTTATGTGATTTTTGACAACCCATTACATGCACTTTTATTTGCTTGTAATTTTTCCATAGTTCTTCGTACCTATAACTCATTCCACTTATATCCAAAATTACGAAAAATTGTTGGTGGCGCGAGTGTTCGTTATGCCATCACATACGATAAAATCTATTACTTCGACAAGAGTCACTATGGTCGTGCAATCATTAACAATGCCCGTATTTTAAGCAAAGACTCTTTAAACCGATGCATTATAGACCAAAACGTATATGATTGGTTTACCTTGAACATTGATGGTATGGAAAATCTGCAATTGATTACCATAGATCAAATTGCAAACATATATGAGTTTCAAGGAAGTTACGACCCACAAGTACTTGACGAGCACGAAGATGCAATTTTCGGAAGAAAAATGTCGAGAGAATCTGGTATTATTAACTCCGATGTGCTAAAAATTGGCGAAATTCACTCAAAAGAAGCCAATATTAGCGTGTACAACATTCACTTACAAATCGTAAGCAAATGGGAACGAAGCGACACCGACCGAATGATAACAGTTAGTTTGGGAAATTTAAATACAACGTCTTTAACATAATGGAAACAGTTTTAAGTGGCATTCGCCCTACAGGAAACCTACATTTAGGAAATTATTTTGGTGCATTGAAGAACTTCATCACCATGCAAAATGAATACAATTGCTACTTTTTTATAGCCGACCTACATTCACTTACAACTCACCCTACCCCAGAGAACCTACAAGGAAATGTTCGTCAGATTTTAGCAGAATACTTAGCTGCAGGATTGGATCCTGAAAAAGCTACTATCTATGTACAAAGCGACGTAAAGGAAGTTATTGAATTGTATCTGTATTTGAACATGAACGCATATCTTGGTGAATTAGAGCGTTGTACATCGTTCAAAGACAAAATTCGTTTACAACCACAAAATGTAAACGCAGGCTTACTAACATATCCTACTTTGATGGCTTCGGACATTCTTATTCACCGTGCCACAAAAGTTCCTGTAGGAAAAGACCAAGAACAACATCTTGAAATGACACGCACGTTCGCTGCTCGTTTTAATAGAATGTATAAAGTTGATTATTTCCCTGAACCACAAGCTTTCAATTTCGGTAAACAATTGGTTAAAATACCAGGTTTGAATGGTAGTGGGAAAATGGGAAAATCTGAAGGTGAAGGCAATGCTATTTATTTGGCAGACAGCCCAGAAGCTATCCGTAAGAAAGTTATGAAAGCTAAAACTGATTCGGGACCAACAGAACCTAATCAACAAAAACCTGAAGAAATAGAAAACCTATTCCTTTTGATGAAGGCTGTTTCTAAACCAGAAACTGTTCAATATTTTGAAGACTTATACAACACTTGCCAAATTCGTTATGGCGATATGAAGAAACAATTGGCGGAAGATATGATACAATTTGTTTCTCCTTTCAGCGAAAAGATTCAAGCATATTTGAGCGACAAAGATTATCTTGACAAGGTTGCAAAAATGGGTGCAGAAAAAGCTCGTGAAAATGCTGTTAAAACAATTCGCGATGTACGTGAAATTATAGGTTTCAAAGCTTACTAAGCTTAACGACGAACAGATATAAACGAAAAAGGACTACAAATTGTAGTCCTTTTTTTATTGCGCTTCGCGATGTTTCGCGTTTTTATCGTCCATAAAGGTAAGATAGTTCTGATAACGGCTAATTGCAATTTTACCTTCTTCAACCGCTTTTATCACATTACATTTCGGTTCATGTGAATGCGTACAATTGTAAAACTGGCAATCGGAAGAATACCGGAAAATTTCCGGGAAATAGTGGCCCATTTCTTCTTCCTCCATATTCAATAAACCAAAAGCTTTTACCCCTGGAGTATCGATAATCATTCCTTTATTGTCGGTTTCATACATTTCTGCAAATGTAGTTGTATGTTGGCCTTTATGAAATGATTTGGAAATCTCACTTGTCTTCAAATCTGCCAAGTTTGTAAGCCATTTTATAATTGACGTCTTTCCTACTCCAGAATTACCAGAAAATACCGATACTTTTCCTGCAAGTCTATTTTTCAATTCTTGCATATTGTAACCTGTTGTTGTTGAAACACAAAGTATCTCATATCCGGCCAACTCATAAATTTCTTTCCATTCTGCAATAGCAGCCTGATCTTCCTCCGATTGATATAAATCGTATTTATTCAACAAAATAGTACAAGGAATACCGTATGCTTCTGCCGAAACTAAGAATCTATCTATAAATTGCAACAAGGTTTGTGGCGAATGAATTGTAACCACGACGTATGCCATATCAACATTTGCAGCAATAATTTGAGACTCTTTAGAAAGATTCGAAGCCTTACGAATGATGTAGTTCTTACGGTCAACTATATCGTTGATTATGCCATTTTCTTCATTTTCGTATTCAAAAGTGACATAGTCACCTACCGCAATAGGATTCGTACTACGAATACCATTCAAACGTAATTTGCCCTTTACGCGACAATCAATAATTGTATTGTCGTCAAAGCGAACCTTATAGCTATTGCCAGTAGATTTTACGACAAGCCCTTTCATTATTTCTTCAAGATCAGATTATTAATGCCGTTCACAGCAAATTCTTTTTCATACTTCTTTATAAGCTCGTTCTGTTTTTTTTCAAACTCACGAGGAGGAAGTTGATCTGCACCCATGGCTGCCAAGTCACGATTTGCCATACGAATTATCAATTCTTCCCAGAAAGTATGTTCATCATACTTCTCTATAATTGCATCACAATCTTCTTCAAATTCTTCGCAAGGTACATAGCCGCCTAATTTCTTATCGAATTCAATATCGTCGTTTCCTTGACGATATGCACTTTCATATAAATTTTGTTCCAAAGCGTCAACATCGTTTGCGTTAGGAGCTGGTTCGTATGCTTGAAGTACCCATTCTCCCATGTATAACAATTGAAGGAGGTCTTGGAATTGCTTATCGGTAAGTTCTATTTTTGCCATAATTAACTCAATCTATCTCTAAAGTCCGCATAATTAAATTTTCTAATGCATTCATCGTTTCCATCTTCGTGTTCTATCCAAATAGATGGATGGCGAACACCATTAAATGTCGTTGTTTTCACCATAGTGTAATGCATCATATCTTCAAGAATTATGGTGTCGCCTACTTGCAACGGTTCCTTAAAATAATACGGCATCATAAAATCACCGGCGAGACAAGAATTTCCTCCTATTCTATAAGCATAACAGCCTTCTGTTTTATCAGAAAATGCATCACGAATAAATGGTCGATATGGCATTTCTAACGTGTCGGGCATGTGAGCAGCAAACGAAACGTCCAATATTGCAGTTGGATTTTCTCCATAATTAACAATATCAAGAACTGTCGCCTTCAAAACTCCTGTTTGCCAACCAATAGCACCACCTGGCTCTAAAATAACATCCACATCATATTTCTTTTTGAATGCTTTCAATAATTCAATAACATGCTCTGGTTTATAATCTTTATGGGTAATCAAATGGCCACCACCCATATTTACCCATTTGGCAGCATGCAACAAATGTCCAAATCGTTCTTCCAATGATGCAAGCACACGCTCCAAAGAATATGAATCGTTTTCGCACAAAGCGTGAAAATGAATTCCTTCCACACCATTAGGTAAGCCATTTTTCAACTCATCGGCAGGAATGCCAAGACGAGAGTTTGGTGAACAAGGATTATAGAGTTCAGTAGTGACATCGCTATAGCCTGGATTTACACGAAGTCCTATAGAAACACCATTTTGTTTACAAATGTCTTTATATCTATTGAATTGTGTCAATGAATTGAATGTAATATGCGAGCTACATTTTGCAATTTCCTCTATTTCATCAGGAGCATACACAGGAGCAAACGTATGAGCCTTAGAACCCATATAATCCACACACAATTGTGCTTCCCAAAGTGAACTTGCCGTTGCACCTGCAAGATATTGTTTTACCATAGGAAACGACTTCCACAAGGCATATCCTTTCAAAGCAAGAATAATAGATACTCCAGCTTGTTTCGACACATTCGATATTTTCTCCAAATTTCTTCGCAACAAAGATTCTTCCAATATAAATGCCGGCGAAGGAATGTTTGAATAGTAGTTTTTCATTAGAACTATTTGTTTTCTACAAAAGTAACATTAATTACCAATAGAGAATTGAAAATTTTGTTTGAATTGACATTGACATGTTACAAAAATGGGATAAACCAATTTTGATTTATCCCATTTATAATCTGTTTTTCACATAAGGGCGTATGCGATACGGCCCCACTGTTCATTAATATGTCAATTCCAAATCGATGTCTTCTTTTACTTCGAAAGGAAGTCCATGTTTACCAATAACTTCCATGAATGGATCTGGATCAAATTCTTCTACGTTGAATACACCTGCACCGCTCCATTTTCCAGTCAAGAACATCATTGCACCTGTCATTGCAGGAACACCTGTTGTGTAAGAAACACCTTGCGCACCTGTTTCCTTGTATGCAGCTTGGTGGCTACAGTTATTCCAGATATAGACAGTTTTTTCCTTGCCATCTTTAATACCTTTGGCACGGCAACCGATAGATGTTTCGCCAGTATAATTGTCACCCAATGTTTCAGGAGCAGGCAACGTTTCTTTCAAGAATTGAAGAGGAACAATTTCCACACCTTTGTACATGATAGGCTTAATGCTTGCCATACCAATATTTTGAATCACACGAAGGTGAGTCAAATATTCGTCGCCGAAAGTCATGAAGAAACGAGCTTGTTTAATAGAAGGAAAATTCTTCACAAGCGATTCCAACTCTTCGTGGTACATCAAATAAGAATTACGTACACCTATGTTTGGATATGTCAATGGGAACATGATTTCTTGTGGTTCTGTTTCTACCCATTCACCATTTTTCCAATAGCGACCTTTTTGAGTGATTTCACGAATATTGATTTCAGGGTTGAAATTCGTGGCAAATGCTTTTCCGTGATCGCCACCATTACAATCAACGATATCCAAATAATGAATTTCATCGAAATAATGTTTTGCAAGATAAGCTGTATAAACTTGGCTTTGTCCTGGGTCGAAACCACAACCAAGAATTGCAGTCAATCCTTTTTCTTTGAACTTATCTTGGTACGCCCATTGCCAGCTATATTCGAATTTTGCAACGTCTTTAGGCTCATAGTTTGCTGTATCCATATAGTTTACACCAGCTTCAAGACAAGCATCCATAATGCAAAGATCTTGATATGGAAGAGCAACGTTAATAACTAATTTAGGTTGAAATGATTTAATCAACTGAACCAAAGCAGGAACATCCTCCGCATCGATTTGAGCTGTTTGAATTTTTCTACCAAGTTTTTCCTCTATTATACCAGCAATTTTATCGCACTTAGATTTTGTACGACTTGCCAACATAATGTCAGAAAAGACTTCTGGATATTGTGCGCACTTAAATGTCACAACCTGGCTTACACCGCCAGCACCAATGATTAAAACTTTTGCCATTTTAGTTCGTATTAATTTTGCATAAAAGTAGAAAAAAAAATAATGCAAACTCAACAATCAATCAAAATGAAAGATTTATTTACAGACAAGCCACAAAATGAGAAAATAAGGAAGTTTAACGCTACAAATTTGGAAAAACATCTTGAACCAAGCGAACAGAAAAGCCTTCTCCCAATTCTATTAATACAGAGTCTTTATCAAAATGTAAAAAAAAGATATCGTCATAGATAGAATAATAGTAAGAGTCTTCAGTTATAGAAGACCAATAACGTCCATATCGACCAACAGACAAAACATTTTCATCAACAACCATGTCCCCTGCAGCAGGAAGGAAAATAGAATTGCCATTTTGCCCTATCACCTTATAACCATTTCCTTTCCAAACCCATTTACATTTTCTAATCAAATCAAACAAATCCTTTTTTGTTGGTAAACGTTTTCCTAATACCTCTAAAGCAGCAACATCATTATATTTACTATAATAATCACCATAGTCTATAGGATTTTTTGCTCCAACATTCCTGTCTGCCCATAGAACACGAAGTCCCAAATCTACATAAATAGTTTCATCCCATCCGTTGCATTTCTTTTCATCAAAAGGACACTCCACATTTACAGGATCACGATTCAAAAGATCCTGTAGTTGTTTTAAAAAAGTTTTTTTTGAGATATCTTTTGAGTCTATTTTATTTTCCCTCATAAACCAATTCTAATAATTAATCTTCAATAGCCATCATTGCAAGAAATTTCTTCTCTGCAGAAAGAGACCAGAGCCACAATTTTTTATACTTTTCTTTTATAATCTTATCTTCCAATAAGTCTATTTCATCTGTCCACTCACCACCATATATATAAGCAGCATCCTCTGGTTTGAAAAAGATTAGTTTTCTTGCAGTTTCATATTTTTCTTTCTCTTTCTTATAATAAAGCGTATTTGAACAATTCGACACATCATTTAAATATGCCTTCGAACGTTTCAGGTGTTTTTTTACATATGTAACACAAGCTTTTCTTCTAACAAGAGGCTGTATAATTATCCTAAAAGCAAGAAATTTAATAAGGCCTTTCAACCCTAGTTTCTGTTTTGATTCAATATTTTCATTCACACTTATAAACTATTTAAAATACATTTTTGCCATTGTATATATTTAATTATACGAATAAAACAACGAATGACAATAAATTAACTTATAAATTTACCTGCAATTCTTTACAGCTTTTCATTTTCGGAAGTATAACGATTCAAACAAAACGTTATTTTTCATGAATTGATTTGGTTGGAACCGAAGGATGTCCACTATAATTATGACGATAATATGATGGTGTTCCTGAACGGCTCCTTGTATTATATGTTTGAGTATTACTTCCATAAGTACTACTTAAAATTTCACTATTAGGCAAAAAGAAATCTAAAGATATCATTTGCTGAATAAAATCATTCTTATATATTGAAGTTGTATAACGTACTTGCATATTTTTACATCGAATTCCACCACCAAAATCATATGTCATAAAACCAAAACTACCTTCTTTTGTATCATTTTTATTTAAGGTTGTATCATATTGGGGAACCGTATAATCTATATAAGATAGACCTATTCCTCCGAATGCAAAAAGACTAAATGATTTTGAAAAGTTTGCATGAAATTCACCATACAAAGGTAAATTTAAGGATAAACCAAATGTTGTATCTGCTCCTGCCCACAGAGACATATTTGCCCCTAAATTTAGTCCAAAACCACCTTTAAAAATAGGTTCATATTTTATTCCAATCTGTACTCCCCCTGCATCAATATAAAAATTTTCATTTGGTATTAGATAACCTAATGTTACACCATAAAAATCTTCTGTTTTTGGCACATTAAAAGTCTTATGTTTAACCACAGAAACATTTTCTTTACCTTGTTCTTTTTTAACTTCATAAAAACTAATATCTTGAATCTGAATCTCTTCTTTTACATTTGAAACAAGTCGTACCAATGAAGCTCGAGAACGAGCAATACCATAGATATGATTAAAAGACAAACCAAATGCGTCATCTACCCCTGCACTTGTTGAAGACCAATATTCCCTAGACCCATAATAATGTCCTGTTTTAAAAGGGAGGAAAATAGCCCCTTTCCCTTCCATTATACACCACTCATCTAATGAATAATGCGATTTCTTAAAATTAGCATTTATATCCCAATCATCAGGGTATAGAATCAACCCATACACATTCTCAATATAGGAATTCTGATGTAAAGAAGAGGAATTTTTTCTACCTTCCAATAAATACTGCCACTCATTTTTTGTCAAAGTTCTCCAAGCTCTTTGTTCTCCATATTTTGATGATATCCTCTGAGAATTATAAACACCCCAATCTGCATTTGCATACTTTCCAACTAAGTTTCTTCCTGCCGAAGAATTAGGGTTTTGAGAGGAAGAACCATCATAATTTAGTTTAAATGCAGCAATATAGCCACCTGGATGATAATCTCGATTATTACCACTTGTTGAATTCGGTTGAAATGCCTTTGCCCCACTATCCCAGCCAGAAGTTCCCCAACCAAATAAGTCTATCCAAGACTTACTATCAGAAGCTGCTTTCTCCAATATCTCATATTGATTATCAGAAAATCGCCAAATATTAGAGGATATATTATATTGTAAATTACCAGGAGAAAAATAAACCTGACAATCCATAGAGACAGAAAAAGGATGCGGCACATATCCAATCAGGTCAATTTTAAAAATAACGTCAGAAAAAATAAATTCTCCAAACTGCTCTACTACGTCCCACATATATTTATATTTAGTATCTTGAACAGGAAGTTTTTTAATATACTTATTGGGAATATCTTGAAAGAAACCATCATTTATAGAATATGAGATATTCACATCTGATGGTTTATCCATTTCAAATGATATAATAATACAATTCCCATTGGGATTAGCATCAACATTTGTAATATTTTGAGACATAGATTCTAACCCAAAGAAACAAAAAAATAACATTAAAGAAATCCGTAACTTTAATCCCATGACACGAATCATTAAATAATAGAATTTTTTTCTTTTATATCATCAACATTTTTTATGGCAGTGTAAAAATCGCACTACACATTACTGATTATCAGCAATTAAACTATCGTAATTTCCATGTTTTCCACATGGATTGCACTTCCGCCGAATGGATTACAGTTGGAGTTTGTCGTTTACCTTCTAAAACACTGTGTTTTTCTACATTCTCCTTAATAAAGTTAGCTAAAACATCATATGTTACATCACCTTGTGTTTCTTGTATTTTTTTTAGCAAATAGTAGGTAAACAAACCATGATGTTCCTTATCATTACCTGCCGCTGTTTCATCACCAGTAGAAGCAGTGAACACAACCATATTTCCTACCGGTTGCCCCGATTTTGTTCTAATTGCCACACCACGAGCAGACATTAACATATCACCTTCTCGTTTTGCGCCACTAAAACATGCATCCAGAAATACAGTTACAAATTTTGCAGACATAGAACCAAGTTCAAAATACAATTTATCTACAGAGAAACCAGTTGTTACATCACTACCGTAACCATCAACTGGTAATAAATACGCAGACTTACTCGCATCATCAGGGATACCATGCCCTGCATAATAAAAGATTACTTTTACATCAGAATATACATCAGTAATATCCTTTAACCAATTAATATTTGTACGTATATCATTTAATGTTGCATCAGGTACATATTTTATCTGTTTTGCAGGAATACCTAATGTTTTCTCGCAATATTCCTTAAAAATCTTACTGTCGTTTAAGGCATAAGGAACATTGGAAACAGTTTTATAATTTTCGTTTCCTATTATTACAGCAAATGTATTTTCATTTTCTGTTGGTATTTGTGGAATATTTACATCAACATCGCTATAAAAACTGCCCTTCGTTATGGTTTGTTGTTGTTCTTCTTTCCCTGTTACAGCAATTACATTATTACCACTTATTATTTGTCCAAATTTTAAATTTATAGTATCACTTTTAGCATACTTATTATACTTTTCTGAAATATTTACCGTAATTGGCAAATCAGTAAAATTATAATTATTATTTGTAATAAATTGATATTCAATAATTTTTATTTCATTAGATTCTAGTTTTGCTATAGTAGTACTTTTATTTCCTGAAGTACAAAACACCCCCAAACCATCACTTGGAAATTTCAAATCAAGTTTTACATTTTCTGCATATCCATAACCTGTGTTTTGTACCATAATTTTCAAAATAAAAGGTTCTCGTTTGGTTAACAAAGCACCTTTCCCACCAATAATTTGCTGACTAACAATTTCCACAAAGGGACTTTCAAATTTACGAGTATCTATCTGAACATGTACTGGTTCACAACCAAATCCATTAGGCTCATCAACTTTAATAGAAAATGTAACTGTTCCATCTTCTGTATTTAAATCTGCCTTAATTGGAATTTCAACCCAAATAGTATCGTTTGTTTTTAAAGTTTGCAATGTTATATCCGTGAATAACAATCCAGAAGTTGCTCCCTTTGCCATCACTGTTGCTTTACACCCCAATCCATCTCCAACTCCTCTATTGCATACTTGAAAACGTAATTTACAATTTTCTTGGGCATTAATAAAATTATTTCCATCCGCATCTACAAAAAGAATATTATTATCTACTATATCTAATATCGGAGGAACAAATTGCTTTACAATGTGGAAATTTTTAGGTTTTGACACATTATTTTGTGCTAATGTTACAAATGAGAAGACAGAAAAAATAAGAAGCATTATTCCCTTAGAAAGTAAATTCTTAAATTTCATCGCAATCTTTATTTTAGTATTTGTATAATATCCTTTCTCTCTTGCATTTCGTTATCGTATTGCATAGATTTTATTTTCCAACGTTGAAAATCTTTAAAAGACAACATTCGTGGATATCCATTTCTATAGTTGTCATTTGCTTTTGTGAACTTTTGGGTTGAAAACAATATGTAAATAATATTTTGTGAAAATTCGGTATCTGTCGTTAAGATATATTCATCAACTATACTTCGTTCTTCATACGAAACCGCATTTTTTGAAAAAAGTATATACTCTTTATTTGCTTGAATTGAAAACAAACCTTTCGAGTTTTGATAGGGAAGCATACAATATACTGTATCTTGATCTTGTAGATATATTGCCAAATAACCATCTACAGGAGACATGAAACTTATATAAAATTCATCTTCATTTTTAAACAAATTTCCAACAGCTTCGTTTTTTGAACAAATACCATTCTTAAGAAATTTAATTTTTATTTGTACAGGTGCTTGTTTTATTTCTCTGGCTTCGCCACAAACAGTGGATGTAACCACAAGTCTATTATTTTCATACTTGATATCATACTGAGGATATCCTTTATCATCTCCTAACCATTCTCCTTTTATAGAGGTTCCTGATTCATGCATAAAAGAAGAGAATTTTTTTTCTCCTTCAGACACAGAGATGCTACTTGTTTGTTGCCCAACAAAAGAATGAAACTTAGAATCTAAAGCCTCTATTCTGGCAAAATCAGCAGCCTTTTTTGAGGCTTCGTCAATAGACTCGTTAGATTCGGCATGATATGAATATGTACCACATATTTTTTGCGAGAGAACCAACAATGGCATATTTATCACACATAAGAGAAACAACAGATTTCTTTTCATAAGAAGTAAATAAAAAATGTTTGTCCGATGTCAGACAAACATTTCTCTTTTATACAATAAATCTTATTACTCCCAATAAGATGGATCATTAAGAGCTTTTTTCAACTCTTCTGATTCGTTAGCCAATGCACTTTCTGCAGCTCTGATTGCCATTAATCTTGCTTCTTCATAATTATAAGTTACATAAACAAGAACTTGGGTTCCTAAATTCGATTCTTTAACGAATGTAGCTACAATAGGACACATACCCATATTTTGTTGACATTGATCTTTGACCGCATTTAATGTTTTTTGAACCGACACGTTGTTTTTTGAACCAGTTTCAGTAGAACCACCGCTTTGTTCTACGATAGCTTTTATTGTAGATTGAAGTTGGTTTATAAGCTCTTCTTTTGCAGCTGTTCTGGCAGCAATTTTTGCTTGTTGTATTACAGCAGCAGTTGCAGTTCCTTGACCAATAATATATTTTTTCGTACCATCATCGTTCTTTTCCAACTGTTTGCTATATACTTCATACAATTGTTGTTCCATTGGTAAAGAACCAGCCATGACGTTATAACCTTGACTTGCTAACTTTTTTGCTTCAGCTTTTGGCTTAATTACAGACGCTTTTTTTATTTGTGCTTCAGACATTAGTGAAACTCCTAATAGGAGCATTACAATAAAATAGATTTTTTTCATTTTTTTTGATTTATAATATTATTACTGATAGTTTTTAAAATATCTAATTTTACCTTGTATAAAATATGCTAAATATTATAAGTCATTACCAAACCTACCACCCAATGAATCTATAATATTAGACCAATTTTGTTGCTTGTTTTCTGTTGTCATGTTGTTAGTTTAACATCAACCAAAAATAACAACTAAACCACTTAAAACCAATATCTTAATATATACAATAATTACACAATACTGTATATATTTACTATACATTATTGTTTTATAAATCACAAATAAATTGGCAGTTATGCGACGGCGGATATAGTTTCTCAGGAGTCGGTCTGGAGCTATTTAAATATTGCTGACAAAAAATTGAAATTCGACTTTAATTAGTTTTCAACCTCTTTCATTTTGCATCCAAATCCTGAATTAATGAGTTAAACTCTTGCAGAACTAAATTTAAATTTGGATTATCTTTTTTTAACAATATAGAAGCATAATAGAAAGTTCCTTCAACAACTTTAGTTGTTGATTTTAATACATATAAATCTTTCTTTTTATATTGACTAAACCATTTTTGGAACAATCTACTTCGAGCATTTTGTCTTCCATCACGCACATCACATACATACAACAAAACATGATTTTCTAACAAAAAAAATTGTTCCAAAACACACACTATTGTTTGCCGAACTTTATCATCCATAATCGATTTTATATCACAAACATTCTCGATATATATTTGATAAACGTTAGAAATTTCAAGTATCGTATCTTCAGCAAAACCTATATGATATAATACACCATTCTCTGTAAGAAAGGTAAGGGTATTGGATTGATCTTTTGTTACTTTATATGGAGCATGTAAATTTATTTGGGTTTCTGATAAATGCCTCATCATTTCCCTATTGGTAACGTTTTAATACCAATTTTTGCCATTTCTTCCGCATTCAAGCCAGAATGAATGGCATTTAACCAACGCTCACGCAGCATTATTGATTTTTTTAATGCTTCAATTTTTTCTTGTTTACTTTTGTTCTTTTTCATAGTTCAGTTATTAATGTGTCTAAACACAAAAATAATCAAATTTATAATTCAAGAACTATTTCAAATGCAGATTGTTGCATACATATTCAGAATAATACTTGAAAAAATCTACCCCCAACACCAAAGATAACTTCGTAAGTAAATGTGTATCTATCCATTCTTTTTCAAAAATCTTATACATATTGTCGCGAGTATAGTTTAGCTGTTTTGCACACCACGTTACGGAACGATCTTGCTTCTTCAAAGTCTGTTGAATAATTTTTCCAATATGTGGCGGCATTTCGTTCATGGTCCAGATTAAATCCGCATAAAAAAAGGCGGAATTTTCGCTTTTCAACCTATTTTGATGCAAAGCTCTGGACTGCTTTATGGTAAATAGGAACGAAAATCCACGCCATAGCGTGAACCATCGCAACTTATTCTTACCATTAGAATTGTCCAGATTCTGCATCAAAGAATAAGAGCAAAGCTCAATATTATTTTATCTATTTATTCTTTTATTTTTCTCGTTTTTTGCAAATATAGTTTTTTCAAATGTTATATAACAGAAACTCTAAAATCAATGATCTATTTTATCTTCCCTGGATTTGGCAAATGCATACCATACATAGTCAAATTATTTTCGCGTGCATATTGTAAAATACGTACACGTGTCTCTGCTGCCATAGCAGGATCCATGTCGAAGAATGGACTATATTCCGGATGCTCCATTTGCAATGCAGCACCATGTATTAAATCGGCAATGACAAGTATGCTATCTTTTTGAAAAATCGTATGTCCTGGGGTATGACCGTATGCCGCAATTGTCTGCACTCCACCTGCAAGCGTATCGCCTGCATTAAAACAATGCAAATGGTCCTTATAGGCAACCAAAACTCTTTTTGCCAAGGCACTTTGTTCGCCTTCCATTGCCATCCATGCTTCTGCCTCCACACGGTTTACATACACTTCCGCATTAGGAAATGCAACAAGACCATCCTTTAACAATCCACCAATATGATCTGGATGTAGATGCGTAATATAAATCAATCCCAATTCTTCAGGTTTTACATTCAATTCTGCCAATTTAGGAAATAGTTGACTAAATGGTGCGCCAAGCCCAGCATCAAGAAGTATAGTTTTTCCTTCAGATTGAAGCAAGAAGCAACTAATACTTGAAGGAACACCGTCTTGCAATCCTAAAGCATTCCAAATTGAATCGGGAACAGTTGGAAATATCTTGCATTCCTGCACAGTTGGAGCTGGTTTGTCTTCTATCCATGTGATAGTTGTAGGTTCTTCTTGAACCTCTTTTTGTGTACTTTGCGAGCAACTCGCCACAACAAATAATGTAGAAGCAATAAGTAATAGTTTTTTCATAGATTGTTTATTTTTTCATTAATACTGTATTTTCTTTTCCCTTTTCAATTTCTATAGATGGATTTTGTACATACGACACTATGCTTTTCACACGAGTTTGTATTCTTTTTTGCAATTGTTCGCATGTCAACACTGACAGATTGTTTTTTTCTTGACATAAAGCGTATGTTAGAGAACCTTTTCCTTGATACTCGTAATTACATTGATATGATTTACAGGCACTTATATAAGTCCATGCTATTGAATTCGCAAGATTAGGATTATACTCCTTTTTACCAGCAGGAATGATAAACTTGTCGAATGTTCCTCGTACCACAACTGATTCATCGGCAGGTTCACGAGTTGCACCGCCACTATGACAAGCATCAGCAACAACAACTATGGATCCTTCTTTACCAACCTTCTGTCTAATCTGATGTAACCAAGCATTTAATTGATCATCAACAATATGATTCTGACCTTCGTATTTTCCTTTTTCATAGGCAAATTTTGCATCATACGGTATCCAAGCCTCGTCCATACCACTTTCTTCATCTCCATGAATATCAGTAATTTGCTGTCCATGTCCAGAAAAATGAATATACACGGCATCACCTTTTTGTGATTTTACAATTAATGATTCAAACTCCTTTTTTATTGCTGCATAAGTTGCTTGTTCATTCTGCAATTTCACAATATTCTGTGTAGAAAAACCATTTGTCGTCAACATATCAACAACCAACGGAATATCTTTATCTCCATTAATTTTTTGCCAACCACTATTAGCCGGATAGTTTCCTATACCTATCACAAGAGCTCTTTTTGTAGCAAAAGACGATAACGAAATCAAGATTCCTACAATTAGCAATAATTTCTTCATAATACTTATATGATTTGTTCAAATATATTCAAATTATAAATTGAAAGATTGTCTTTTTATAAAAAGCTAATCCAACATAATAAAAGCGGCCCAATAAAATGGGTCTTCATAAGTATTTCGAACTTTTGTTTGTGCAATAGAAAAAGCTTCTTTTTTTGACTTTCCTTTTGCTATCTGTAAATAAAATTCCGACATCATCATCTTCGTTGCAAAATCATCAACAGACCAAAGACTCATTATGATTGTTTCCACACCAGCCATTTTAAATCCACGTTGTAAGCCATAAACTCCTTCGTCGTTTATCTTTCCCAATGCTGTTTGACAAGCTGATAAAACCACTAATTCTGTTTTTCGTAAATCAATATGACTAATTTCTTTTGCAGTAAGAATACCATCTTCGTCTGATTCATACGTACCTGGATTTACCCATTCTCCATTTGCTCCTGCCATCATCAAACCCGATCGATTCATACCTTCATCTATAGATTCATTTTCTTCGTCGTCAATAAAGAAACCATGTGTTGCAATATGTAAAATAGAAGGGCCTTTTCCCGATAACGCTTTTATAGATTGCTCTGTAGCGGCAAAACTATCAAACGATTGTACTTTCAGAGATGAGTTTTTCTTTAAGGTTTCTTGTATTTCATTCAATTCAACTTTTGTTCCAGGTAAATAAGAAACAGGTTTACGACGTCCTTCTGAGGATAGTTGTTTAGAATTGTAATCTATACCACCATATAAAACGCAACTAGTATATTTCTTCTTCATTTTGTCCTTAGCCAACAGTTTTGTAGATGACACACGATGTATTTCATATATGTCCGACATAATTTTTTCATCACTTACCGGTGCATATTCTATTCCTATTTTATGAAACAATCCAGTCGGAGAAAAAAAGATTCGAGAAACGCCTTCCATATAAGATTTGAGAGGTTCCCAAACCATTTCGTACATTACGGTTGATTCGTATGCGGCACTTTGCTCTCTATAAGTATCGCCAAAACCACGAATTGAATCCAAACTTACATCAGACAACCATCCGTTCACCTTGTTCTCAAAAATATGTTTCTCAAACAATGGTATATAGATAGGTGAAGGCATATTTTTTCTTAACACTAATGCAGAATAAAGCACACTATCTGTATCTAATTTTGTTGTGATAAATTCAACTGCAATATCTTTTTCCGTCAAAGCACTTTGCACATCTATCCACGACATGGACAATGTACGATTCAAATTACCATATTCTTGTATATTTTTTATCAGAAATTTTTCTTTCTGTTCTACAATTTGCTCCAATGAATCACAATTTATTGTACGTTTATATTGTTGTTTTTCATATTGCTTTTCCAATACAATGCGCAACATATTTATATGATCGTATTCGGCAAGTAATGTACTATCTTCACTATCTTGTATTGCCTTTCGAAATTCTAACTCCGACAACAACAAAAGTCCTTTTTCTATTAGAACAGCATCATACAAAATCTTATTTGCATTATTGTTTTTAGGAGATTCTTTTACTATTGCATTTAATTTTCTACACCAAACATTATTACGTTCCCAATATTGCATACGTTCCTTTTCCGTCAAAAATGCAAAAGATTGGACAAGACGTTTCTTTTCAAAACCTATTATTTCTGAATAGCATTCAATTGCCTTATCGTACTGTTTTTGAGATACATATACATCACAAATATTTTGTAAGACATTTAGATATTCCTGATTATATTCACCATAAATCTGCTTAAATATAGATAATGCTTGTAGAAAATGTCGTAACGCAATAGAGTATTCGCCTTGGTTAAAGTAAGCCAGTCCTATCCTATTTAATGTCGCAGCATATTTCGGATGTAATTTTCCCAACAACTGTTCTCGCAACTTCAGTGCTTTTTGTAAATAATCAAAAGCAATATTTTGTTCTCCTTTCTTGGTGTAAAGTAAACCGATATGATCATAACAGAATGCTTCCAAAGGATGCTGTGTCGAAAATTCTTTAAGAATTTGTAATGCTTTCTGATAATAATCCATTGCCATCTCATAGTTCTGTAAACTATAATATGCCGTACCTATATTCAGCAAAGACATTGCCGTATTACTTGTATTGTCATTAAAGAAATCTCCAGCCTTTTCATAATAGAACAAAGCTTTTTCATACAATCCCAATCCATAATATGTTACACCCAGATTAGTCAACAGTAATGCATAATGTGCATTGTCTTCTCCTAAGACCTGTTTCGTTATTTCTGCAGCCTGCTCATAATAATCAATACAGTGCTCAAAATCGCTCATCTCATAATAAACAACACCGATGTTATTTATTATAGCCGCATATTCTAAATTGCTATCTCCAAGAATTTCCTGCAACATCTTTTGTGACTTCTCATACCAGAAAAGTGACTTTTTATACATTGCCAATCGATAGCAAACTATACCAAAATTCATAAAAGCCTTCGAGGCCTCCATGCTGACTATTCCCTTGTCATATATTGCAACTGATTCATCTAAATAATAATAAGCCTTATCATATCGACCTATTTTTTCATTTATCTTACCCTGATAAAACAATGATCGTGCATATTCCGTACTTCCTAATCCACGATATTTTTTTGCTGTATTTTGATAGATTTCTGCATATTTAGATGCAACAATGAAACTTTGATTATCAATTGCTTTATCTACAATAGAATCGAGTAACTGAATATTATCTTTATGTTTCGATTGTTCAAATAGCGAGACTAAACTATCTAACGATTGTGATTGAACAGAACAACAAATGCAGCAAACAATTATAGTACATAAAAATCTATAAGCTCGTTTACGCATTGTCAAAACAAATTGTTGTTAAAACAACAAACATTCATACATAACACTTGCTTCATCGCTGTATTTACTGTCTGATTCACTAATTTTTCGTAACCATTTACGCGCTTTTGCAAGTTTTTGACTATCCATATATAGAAGAGTCTGATACCAATCTAACTTATCTTGTGCTGTTTTAACAATTTCTTTGTAATACTCTTGTTCCTCTGTACTTGCATAAAAACCTTCATCTGAATCTTTTTGGATAGAACTACGCAAAGAATCTATTCCTATTTGAGCGTCATCAAAAGATTTTTGTTTGATTTTTTCATGAATTTTAGCAAAATCTCCTTCATAGCCTACTCCACGAGACGATGTTAAATTAATATCGTTCAATTTTTCTGTACCCATTTGTCGTAGAACCATACATTCACGAATATAGAGAGCACCAACAGATATGGCAACAATCAAAACTATTGCAATACCAACTTTTATGATAAGAGATTTGGATAAGGTTTTACTATTCATTGTAATTAATTTAAGTCTTCAAATGTACAAAAACTTATGAAAACACCTACAAACAAAAACGCCCCACTTTTCAGTGAGGCGTTTCCTTATTTTGATTTTGTATAGACTATACTAAACCTTGAGCCATCATTGCATCAGCAACTTTGATGAAACCTGCGATGTTAGCACCTGATACATAGTCGATGTAACCATCAGCTTGTGTACCATATTTAACGCAGTTTTCGTGGATAGACTTCATGATACCTTGTAATTTAGCATCAACTTCTTCTGATGTCCAAGAAAGACGAGCAGAGTTTTGACACATTTCCAAACCTGAAGTTGCAACACCACCAGCGTTAGAAGCTTTACCTGGAGCATAAAGAATCTTAGCATCTTGGAATACAGCAACTGCTTCAGCTGTAGAAGGCATGTTAGCACCTTCAGCAACACACATTGTACCGTTAGCAACTAATGCTTTAGCATCGCTTTCGTCCAATTCGTTTTGAGTTGCACATGGCATAGCTACATCACATTTAACGTTTTTCCATGGACGTTGACCTTCGAAATATTTGCAACCGAATTTGTCTGCATATTCTTTGATACGACCACGTTTAACATTCTTCAATTCAAATACGAATGCTAATTTTTCTGGAGTGATACCTGCTTCATCAACGATAGTACCGTTTGAATCTGACATAGAAACAACTTTTGCACCTAGTTGAGTACATTTTTCAACTGCATATTGAGCAACGTTACCAGAACCAGAGATAGCAACTGTTTTACCTTGTAATGAAGTACCTTTTGTTGCTAACATTGATTGTGCGAAGTAAGTTACACCGTAACCAGTAGCTTCAGGACGGATCAATGAACCACCGAAAGAAAGACCTTTACCTGTTAACACACCTGTGAATTCATCACGAATACGTTTGTATTGACCGAACAAGTAACCAACTTCACGACCACCAACACCGATATCACCAGCAGGAACGTCTGTATCAGGACCGATGTATTTTTGTAATTCTGTCATGAAGCTTTGGCAGAAACGCATAACTTCGTTATCTGATTTACCTTTTGGATCGAAGTCAGATCCACCTTTACCACCACCCATTGGAAGAGTAGTCAAAGAGTTTTTGAATGTTTGTTCGAAAGCCAAGAATTTCAAAATACCCAAGTTTACAGTTGGGTGGAAACGAAGACCGCCTTTGTAAGGACCGATTGCGCTGTTCATTTGAACACGGAAACCGCGGTTGATTTGCCATTCACCTTTATCATCAACCCAAGGAACTCTGAAGATGAAAACTCTTTCTGGTTCTACCATTCTTTCCAAAACTTTTGCAGCTTTGTATTTTGGATTTTCATCCAAGAATGGAAGGATAGATTTTACTACTTCGTGAACTGCTTGGTGGAATTCTGATTCACCTGGATTCTTAGCGATAACTTTCGCCATGAAATCGTTCAATTCTTTGTCGAAATTCTTTGCCATTTTAGTTATTAATTAAATGATTAATCTTTTTGTTTTTGCAATAGCAAATGTAGATATTATTTTTCAAATATCATCACATAAGTTGTTGAACTTTAGAAAATTACGAATATCTCGCAAAAAAGGCATACGAGTTTTTCGTATGCCCTTTAACACTTGATTACTATAGTTTTTATTGTTCTAACGAACAACTATTTGTTTTTGAATGTTTTCGCCATTTATAGTTGCAATCACAATATAAACACCTGCTTGTAATGATGCAACATCGATTGTAGCATATTGCGTATGTTCAGAACTTGCATAGACAACCATACCTTTTAGCGAAACAATCTTTATCGACGATATTTCTTGATCTGAAACAATATTCAATAGAGAAGAAACAGGATTAGGATAAATCTCACATTCTATTGCAATATCTTCAACTGCTGTTGTTTCTTTTTCTATAAACTTAAATTCTGCTTCTATCGTACAATCATCTACCACAGTTAAGTATAATGTCGACAAATTTGAAAGCATATGACCATTTTTAGTCCAGCCAACAAATTCATAGCCTATGGCTGGAGTGGCAAATAATTGAACCTCATCGCCTTCTTTATAAGTACCAGCACCTAACACTGTACCAAAGGCATCGTCATTTACAGAAACAACGACTTCAACAGGTTGTGGAACTGGAACAAATACTGCATTTATATTCATATCATCAGAAACTTCCATCGTCAACAATGTTGCGGTTTCTATAATTTCACCATTCAAAGACCATCCTTTGAATAGATATCCTTCACTAGGATTTGCTACTAATGTTATAGTTTCGCCTGCTTCATATTGTCCGTTACGTAAACCTGAAACTGAACCACCTGTTTGTACCGATACAGTACAAGGTTTTCCTTTTTCTGCAATATTTGCAATCAAATTCTTATCTTCGGTTGCAACAAAAGACAATACAGTAGATGTTGTTATCACACTGCTATCTGCAGCATTTAACCAAGAAACAAATCTATGATTTTCATCAACAGAAACCGCTAATGTTACCGACGTGTTTTCATCGAACACACCTGTACCTAAACCTCTAATTTCCGCACCCGTATAGTCTGCTATTGTAACAACATATACTTTCTTAAATTCTGCGACAAGATTTCTCTCTCCTGCACAAGTAAATGTATATTCTGCTAAATTACTTACCACTTCATCATTTTCAGTCCAGTGCAAAAATCTATAACCTTCGCTAGGAATAGCCTTTACTGTAACTTCACTTTCTTCTTTATACATAGCGGAACCCTCAACAGTTCCCATTGTTTCATCTATTGAAGATATTTCTATCTGATATTCTTCGTACACACGTTCAAATGTAGCATACAATTCTACGTCTTGCGAAAGTACAAACGAATAACTTTCCAAAGTTGAAAGAACTGCACCCGTTGCATCATTCCAAGAAACAAATGAATATTTAGCAGCAGGCATAGCTTCTACCGTAATCGTTGTTCCTTCTTCATACAATCCCGCACCCGTTACCTTGCCACCTTCAGTTGTAATAAGATTAACTGTATATCCAACGAAATTAGCCTTAAAGTGAGCAACTAACGATCTTGCTGCAGCTACAAAAGTCAAAGAAGTTTCCTCAGAAATTACCTCATCATTTTCAGTCCAATTAACAAAGTCATATCCTGCATTTGGTGTTGCAGTCAATGTAACCTCGCTATTTTCAAAATATGAACCTGCGCCCGAAATTGAGCCACCAGTAGTAGGATCTGCTTCTGCTACGACATCATATTTCTTCAAGGCTGTATACGAAGCTGTATATGTATAATCTCCTGCAGCAACGAAAGAATAAGCTTTTTGAATAGAAATATTTTCCAACACATCACCACATCTCCAATTATTAAACTCATAACCCTCATAATCTGAAGCTATCAAATTTACTGTAGCGCCTGCATCATAAACACCAGAACCTTCAACTGTCAAACCTTCAACATTTGAAATCGCATTTATAGTATATTGACGTATAAAACGAGCGTCAAATGTCATATCAGAATCAGCTACAAGAGATATCAATTCTGTACTAGAATATAGCGTATCTTCTGCATACCAACCATCAAAACGGTATTTATCGTTCGCAGATGCAAATAAAGAAACGTTCGAACCTTTTTCAAAAATACCCGCTCCTGTAACTGTACCGCCTGTCGTAGCAATTGCTTCCAACGTAACAAGAGCAACAAAGTTTGCCTGAATTGCGACATTCGAAGCAGCTTTAAATGTATATGTTGAATTTTCACTTACCACAGAATCAGCAACTGTCCAATTTATGAATCTATATGTTTCGTTGCTTGCCACGGCGACAAGTTTTACCTCAACTGAATCTTCTGTAACAATATATTCTCCGACACCAGAAATTGCACCTGAACCTGCAAGATTGATTGTTGCCGAAACATTGATAACCTTTACAAAATTTGCAACTAAATCAGCATTATCCTTTACCATAAATGAGTAGGAAGGATTTGTTGAGACTTCCTTACCATTTTCTGTCCAGTTCACGAATTTATAGCCTTCATTTGGCGTTGCCACAACATTTAGTCCGACACCAGTATTATACATACCTCCTTCAGAAGAAACCGAACCTCCTGCAGATGCAGAAATCGTCAATTGCACCTGACGCATAAGTACCACCGACAATACACAAGAATGATCTATAGTAAATGTATAAGAAGTTTCACTTGACACCATAGACTCATTTTCTGACCAAAAACCAAAACCATAATCTTTTGTCAATAGATTTGCTGACACTGTTACTGTATGGTCATCGCCTACCACATAAAATTTACCAGCACCTGTCAAGCTAATTAATTCCGAATCATATTCAGCAAAAGAAACTTCATAATATCGTTTTACCGTTATTTCAGAAGCACTAGGTTCTGCTGTAATAGGATAGTTTGTAGAAACCACACGAACTTTATAGTTTCCATCAACAACAGAAGCTGGTATTTTTCCTTCTACAACACCACTCGTATTTGTTGTTACACGACCAAGTTCTATTGGATTGTCGAAACTTCCACTTGCATCCGATAATTGTGCAATTACTTGGTTAGCTGCCTTATTCAAGTTACTTACGCTCATAGAACCCACCAACGTAAAAGGGACCTGAATATCGATAGTTCCATTTGCATCACCTTCATATTCTGTTTGAGCTAAAGTACCTGTTGTTAAAGTTGGATTATAAATAAGTACAATGTCATCAACATATAATCTATCACTTGAATTACCTTTAGCAGGTGTTCTATTTGTTGACATTGTTACCAAAACATATTTTTTTTCATCGGTACATGTTCCCGTTTTTTTAAACGGTACTGTAATTCTTTGCCATCCCAACGAATCACTTTTCGACGTTGTTCTGGTAAATTCATAATTAGCATCAGCAAATTGCTGAGCCGCATTACTAGCTTTACCATTACCATACAATATAAAATCTGAATCACCATGAACCGCAGAGTGGAATGCCGCATAATTTCCAGAACCACTCGAATAAAAACTGAACCAAGCTGTTACTGAATCCGGCACAACATCAATTGGAGTATTAAATTCGGCTGTATTACGATCTGTATAAATATTATTGTCATCATCTGCTGCAGAAGTACTTCCTGCATTCATACGACCATTGGTAAGAGAACCATTTGCAATAATCTTCGCAATTATTAAGTTTATTTCTTTAGGGAAAATTCTTACACTATATTTTCCTGCTGATCCAGGACGAACATTTTCGTCTTGTGCAATATGGTCTGCTTCTGCTAAACTAGCTTTACTACCTTTTGCAGAATGGAATGCATGCCAACAATAAGGTTCCTTACCACTCGTTTTATTACCAGAGTATGTTTTCCACTCTGCTTCAAAATCAGAGTTTGGTATCTGAGTACCAAAATCTTGAGAAAAAGCAGTTATTACACCGCATAGAAATAGAGAAACTAATAATATAATTCTTTTCATACTTTCAATTTTAAATTTCGCAATACTACTAAATACCCATATTTATAAGGTATAATATAGACGAAAGTGGCTTTTTTATCTTTTATCTTAAAAAAAAACGATAATCTTACAAAGACTCAACTTCTTGCAACCACAAATCGGCACAAGCATCACTTGGCATACGCCAATCGCCTCGTGGAGACAGCGAAACAGAACCTACTTTGACTCCATCAGGCATACAGCTACGCTTGAATTGTTGTGCAAAGAAACGACGATAAAACATTTTCATCGTGTCCTTTATTACTGCATCATCAAAGAAAGGCATCTGTTTTTGAGCAATTGCCAATCGCACTAAATAATAGATTTTCTTAGGTGAAAAACCGTTTCTCATTGTATGGAACAAAAAGAAATCGTGTAACGTATATGAGCCAATTGAGTTTTCTGTCTTCTGTGCGATTTTACCATCTTTATCTGGAGGTAACAATTCCGGACTTACAGGTGTATCAATTACATCCAACAGCACCTCAACCAATGGTTTATTAGCGACAAATGTATAATCTGCATAATATTGCACCAAATAACGAACAAGTGTTTTCGGAATTGAAACATTAACCGCATAGTTACTCATTTGGTCACCATTATATGTACACCAACCCAATGCTAACTCGCTTAAATCACCTGTTCCCAACACCAACGCATTATGCATATTTGCATAATCAAATAAAATTTGCGTGCGTTCTCTTGCTTGAGCATTTTCGTATGTTATATCATGAATATCAAGAGAGTGATTCAAATCTTGCAAATGAAGAGTTGCAGATTCTTTTATTGATATTTCGCACAATGTTGCCCCACAGTATTCTACCAAATGCTTTGCATTTTCGTATGTTCGTCCCGTTGTTCCAAAACCAGGCATAGTAATACCATGTATTCCCTTTCTATCCTTTCCTAATATGTCAAATGCTTGACAAGCAACCAAGAGTGCTAAAGTAGAATCTAATCCACCCGAAATTCCAACAACTAAGTTCTCTATATGAGTATGAGCCAATCGTTTTGCCAATCCCCAAGCCTGCATACGGGTAATTTCTTCCGCACGCTTACTTCTTGCAGAATTTTCTGTCGGTACGAAAGGAAAACCTGGAACAATACGACTTATATCTTTTGTATTAGCAGCTACTGTAACCTCATCGAAGCGAAGTGCTTGTTTCAGCTCATTTGGTTGCGAAAATGTTTCACAACGCATACGTTCATGAGCAAGCTTTTCTATATCAACATCAGCAATCACCCATTGTACTGTATTATCAAATGGAGTTTTTTCTGAAATAATCGTTCCATTTTCTGCTATCATAGAATGTCCGGAAAAGACCATATCCTGTGTAGATTCCCCCATTCCGGCATTAGCATAAACATACGCACAAATATTTTTTGCACTATTCATCGCAATCAATTGCTTACGATAATCGGCCTTACCAATAATCTCATTGCCTGCTGAAAGATTTACAATAACATTTGCGCCATTTAACGCATATTTTGTCGATGGCGAATTTGGGACCCATACATCCTCACATATTTCACAACCAATAATTGTTTTTACCGTAGATTTACAACCATCAATAGTTAAATACACTAAAGTTCCTATTTCATAGTCTGCGAACAAACAAGACTCTTCTTGATATGGTGTAAACCAACGTTTTTCATAGAACTCCGAATAATTTGGAATAAATTTTTTCGGGAATACTAACTTCTTCTCATCATTCAACAACACCGCACAGTTATATAGTCCACCATTTAGACCACGCAACGGTACGCCTACAAATACAACAATTCCCTGACAATGAGCGGAAATAACTTCTAATGCTTGTTCTGCCTTGTCCAACAACAATGATTGTTGAAACAAATCACCACACGTGTAACCTGTAACACACAATTCTGGGAAAACAGCAACCTGGACACCTTCCTGTTTCAATGCATCTATCGCATCACATATTTCCTTAGTGTTTTTATCTACATCTCCAACATACACCTGCGGTGACGCACTTGCTACTCGCAAAAAGCCATACTCATTCATATTGTAGGATATTCTAACATTTACCGATGAGACCAAAATAAATAAAAAAAGGGTTCTCACGAACCCTTTTTAAATAAAAAATAATGGATAATTATTTTTTGTTAACGATTTCAGAAAGAGCTTTACCAGCTTTAAATTGAGCAACTTTCTTTGCTGCAATTTTAATAGGTTTTTTAGTTGAAGGGTTGATACCAGTTCTTGCAGCTCTTTCAGATACTTTGAAAGTACCGAAACCAATCAATTGAACTGAATCACCACCTTTTAATGCACCTGAAATTGCATTTACTAAAGCATTAAGTGCTTTTTCTGAATCTGCTTTTGTCAATCCAGCTTCTGCTGCCATTGCAGCTACTAATTCTTGTTTGTTCATGTTTTTTTATTTATTAGTTATACAATCACTTCCACAAATATATAGCATTTTAGAGAGAAACAAAGCCTTTTGGGTGTTTTTTTCACCCTAAACCCGCTTAAAAACTAATTTTTTCTCACTTTTTACTCAAAAAATTAGTCTCTTTCCAAGTAATCTATACGAGTATGCAAGTCAAACACATGCTTCTTTAATACTTGTATATGCTTATCTATATACTTTTCTGCCAAGTTTCCTACATCAGAACATGTTTTTAATTTTTCTAACGATTCCACTTCGTGTTCGTATTTTTCAATATCCGCTTTGATTTTATTGATATCCGTCTCTTTCATATTCGTATCTTTTTTAGCAAATAACGTTATTTTTTTTTGTAAAAACAATATTTTACTATCATTTTGTTATAAAAACAACAAAATTTACGTATATTCCATAATACCATTTGCGTATTTCTCTTACAATTTTAAATCAAATTGCACTTATGACTAAATATAACGAGACAAAATCCTCTTTCCCATAGAAAAAATATGGGATATCAATACAATAAAGCTTAAAAGCTTAAAAGCTTAAAAGCTTATAAAGTTGCTATTAATTAGCTTTTTCCGATAGAAATTTAATTCGAACCATACGAACTTCGTCTTCGGTATATGTTCCATCTTCACACCATTCGTCTAAAGCAGGCTGAATAGATTCAGAATCCTCATTACAGAAGTAATCATACAATTCATCAACTGCATCTTCTTCAAGAACTTCTTTAATATAATAATCTATATTAATTTTTGTTCCCGAGTTTACAATGCTTTCTATTTCTATCAACAATTCTGTAAGCGTAATATTCAACGCACTTGCCACTATATCAAGAGACAAACGTTTATCTGTATTAGTTATAATCTGAACTTTAGCACTCGATTCTTTCACAATGGATTTTACGACCATATCTTGCGGACGATCAATCTCATTTTCTTCAACATATCGTGCTATCAAATCAACAAACGTTGCTCCATATTTTAAAGCCTTACCTTCGCCCACGCCAGAAATATTTTTCAATTCCTGCAACGTGATAGGATATTGAGTGGCCATTTCATTTATTGACACTTCTTGGAATACCACATATGGAGGAACATTGTTCTTTTTCGCAATACGCTTACGTTCTTCCATAAGCATTGCTACTAATTCTGTATCTAATGCACCGCCAGCAGAAGGGGCATCGCTATCAGATTCTGTCTGTTCATAATCATGATCCTCTGTAATCATAAACGAATGTGGACGTTTCATAAAGTCACGGCCTTCATCTGTCAATTTCAGCAAGCCATAATTTTCAATTTCTTTATCAAGATATCGGAACATCAACAACTGACGAATAATTGCACTCCAATACTTTTCATCATGATCGTCTCCCCAACCAAATTCATCAAGATCATTATGTCTATATGTTTTTATCTCTGAAGATTCCCTACCTATAAGAATTTCGACAATATGTCCTTGTTTAAATCGTTCCTTAACAGCAAGTATCGTCTTCAAAACTTTCAACGCATCGTTCATTACCTCAATTTGTGGTTTTGGATGTAAACAGTTGTCGCAGTTACAACAGTTTTCCGTCATTTCTTCACCGAAATAATTCAACAACACGCGTACACGACACAAACTTGATTCCGCATACGAAGACGTCTCCAATAACAATTGTTTACCAATTTCTTGTTCAGCAACCGGCTTGCCTTCCATAAATTTTTCCAGACGAACAATATCCTTATAACTATAGAAAGCAATACACTTACCTTCACCACCATCACGACCGGCACGGCCCGTTTCTTGATAATATCCCTCTAAAGATTTTGGTATATTATAATGTATAACAAAACGAACATCCGGTTTGTCTATACCCATACCAAATGCAATAGTGGCAACAATCACATCAACGTCCTCTTTCAAGAACATGTCCTGATTTTTGGATCGAGTCGCTGCATCCAATCCTGCATGATATGGTAATGCCTTTATTCCATTTACTATCAATGTATCGGCAAGTTCTTCAACCTTTTTTCTACTCAAACAATATATTATGCCTGATTTTCCAGGATTTTCACGAATAAAACGAATAATCTGCTTCGTTGCATTTACCTGTGGACGAATCTCATAATATAAATTTTTACGACGGAAAGATGATTTGAATACTTTAGCATCAAGCATCCCCAAATTCTTTTGAATATCATGTTGAACCTTTGGAGTAGCCGTTGCTGTCAATGCGATAATTGGCGCACGTCCGATAGATTCCACTATAGGGCGAATTCTACGATATTCCGGACGGAAATCATGTCCCCATTCAGAAATACAATGCGCTTCGTCTATTGCAAAAAAAGATATTTTTATGCTACGGAAAAATTCAACGCTTTCTTCTTTCGTCAAAGATTCTGGAGCAACATAAAGCATTTTTGTAATACCATTACGAACATCTTCTTTCACTTTCGTAATTTCAGAACGACTCAACGAAGAATTCAAGAAATGAGCTATACGATCATCTGTGCTAAATCCGCGCATGGAATCAACCTGATTCTTCATTAATGCAATAAGCGGAGAAATAATGATAGCCGTTCCATCCAACAACATAGCTGGAAGCTGATAGCACAACGACTTACCACCACCTGTCGGCATCAACACAAATGTGTCATTCCCTGAAATTAGACTTTCGATAACTTCTTTTTGATTTCCTTTAAACGAATCAAATCCAAATTTTTCCTTTAAACAAATCTCTAATTCTTTCTCGTCAATCTTAGCCATACATGCCGTAATTTTCAATTTATCTTCTTTTTGCTACCAACTAACAGATTATTGGATACATTTGCATAGTGAAAGTAATATATTTATTTATAACTACCAAAAAAAATATACTATAGTGAATAACAATTCCACAATTATCGAAAATGCGAAACGCATTATTCTCGAGGAATCACAATCAATCAGTAACCTTTCGAGGTACCTTGACGACACATTCGCTACCATTGTTAAGGAAATTCTAACAACAAAAGGGCGACTTGTGGTGACCGGCATTGGGAAAAGTGCAATAATTGCAACAAAAATTGTTGCCACTATGAACTCAACAGGAACGCCTGCTTTATTTATGCATGCGGCCGAAGCCATACATGGCGACCTTGGAATGATACAAAAAGATGACATTATATTATGTATCTCAAAAAGTGGTAACACTCCTGAAATAAAAGTTCTTATACCTTTACTTAAACGTGGAGGCAACAAACTTATAGCTATGGTTTCGGATAAGAATTCTTATCTTGCCGAACACTCCGATTACATTCTATATGCACACGTTGACAGAGAAGCTGACATTAACAATCTTGCTCCTACTAATAGCACTACAGCACAATTAGTGATGGGCGACACATTAGCAATGTGCTTATTGGAACAACGAAAATTCAGTCCGCAAGATTTTGCAAAATACCATCCAGGAGGAGCTTTAGGGAAACGTATGTATATGCATGTTGACGACATTTTTGTAGCAGACAATGCTCCTAAAGTTTATCCAAACCAACCGATTTCCGAAGTTATTATCGAAATTTCATCGAAAAGACTTGGGGCAACAGCTGTTACCGACAAAGACAACCAACTTTTAGGTATCATAACCGACGGTGACCTTCGAAGAATGCTTGAAAAAAGCACAAACATCAACGACAAAAAAGCAGAAGATATCATGTCTGTAAATCCTAAAACTATCAGTCGTAATGAATTAGCCATTAAGGCATTCGAACAAATGGAAAAAAACAGCATCACCCAATTAGTCGTCACTGATGGTAATAAATATCTCGGATTGATTCACTTACATGATCTACTAAAAGAAGGCATAGTTTAACATAACGACCTATGAAAATACAACGTAGCGATATAGAAATAATGGCACCTGTCGGTTCGTATGAATCGCTAATGGCGGCCATACAAGCTGGAGCAAATTCTGTATATTTTGGTATAGAAATGCTTAACATGCGTGCCCGTTCTTCAAACAACTTTACCACGCAAGATTTAGCGAACATTGTAAAAATATGCAACGAGCATAATATCAAATCATATTTAACAGTAAACACTATTATTTATGATAAAGATATGGAAACATTGCATAAAGTTATGAAAGCAGCAAAAGATTACGGTGTTTCAGCCATAATCGCCTGCGACATAGCAGCTATTCAATGTGCCAAAGAATATGGTGTCGAAGTACATATCTCTACGCAATTAAATATTTCAAACACACAAGCGGTACGATTCTTCTCGCAATATGCGGATGTGGTAGTACTTGCCCGAGAATTGAATCTTATGCAAGTACGCGAAATCTACGACGCAATACAAAACGAGCACATTTGTGGTCCATCGGGCAACCTAATAAAATTAGAAATGTTTTGCCACGGTGCTCTCTGCCAAGCGATTTCAGGGAAATGCTACCTTAGTTTACACGAACGAAACTATTCGGCAAACAAAGGAGCATGCCTTCAAACTTGCAGAAAAGCATACATTGTTACAGAAAAAGAAACAGGTAACGAGCTTGAAATAGACAATGAATACATCATGTCGCCTAAAGACCTTTGTACTATCGGATTCCTTGATGAACTAATAGAAGCAGGTGTACGTGTCATGAAAATAGAAGGACGAGCGAGAAGTGCGGAATATGTAAAAACAGTTGTTCAATGCTACAACGAAGCCGTAACTGAAGTTGTAAATGGAACATACACCGACAACAAGGAAGAAAAAGTAGCACATTGGAAAGAACATCTTTCACGCGTTTTCAATCGCGGATTTTGGAACGGCTACTATTTAGGTCAACGATTAGGAGAATGGAGTTCACATTATGGAAGTAGCGCCACAAAGACAAAAGTTGCTATTGGAAAATGCACAAATTATTTTTCCAACCTTAATGTTGCAGAATTCCTTATGCAATCAGGTGAACTAAACCAAGGCGATGAAATTCTTATTACCGGACCAACAACAGGCGTCGTAGAAATGACAGCCGATGATATACGCGTTGATTTAAAAACAGTTCAACAAACAGTCAAAGGCGAAAGTTTCTCTATTCGTGTAGAAGAACGTATCCGACGTGGAGACAAATTATTCAAAGTGATAGACTCAAACAAATAGCATGTATGTGGCAGAAAGTCATCACAAAACTTCAAAGTGAAGTTGCAGTTAATTCTGCAAAATTACTTTCTGCCAATATTATCACCCAAATAATCGGTTTATTAGTTTATCCGATTATAACCCGCCTCTACACACCTGAAGATTTCGGACTAATAAATCTTTTTCTAAGCATAGCGGGCGTACTTTCCATTATTGCAACTGCAGAGCTGCAATATTCAATCGTACTACCAAAAGAAGATAACAAAGCCATTGCTTGCTTACAACTTGGCATAGCAACCACACTGGTCACAACAATTATCGTTTGCGGCACAATACCTTTCGCCCAATACATATCACAAATCTTTAAAACACCAAGTCTGGCACAATGGTATTGGGCGATACCTATTTTTGTTTTTTTATCATCTCTATGGAACTTATTAAACTATTGGTGTACACGCAACAAATTTTACAATGACATTTGTCTATATCAATGTACACAAAGCATCGCAAATGCAGGTGCAAAATGCGGATTTGGATATGCAGGACTACTCAATGGCGGGCTTATTTTCTCTGCAATACTTTCTCCTTTTATTGCACTAACCACTTTATGTTTTAGACTATTTAAACGAGAAAAACTACGACTTTTTCCTATACAAAAAACTAACATACAGATTGTATCAAAAGAATATGCGAACTTTCCAAAATACTCCCTACCAAGAGCATTACTAAACTATCTTAGTGGAAATTTACCCATACTCTTATTGACACCTTTCTTCGGTCTTACAGAAATTGGATTTTTAGGCCTTGCTTTAACTCTCGGTTTTAGACCTATAAATATTATTTCAAATTCAATTTACCAAGTATTCTACCAAAAGACGAGCAAATTAGTTCAGAATAGAGAAAGTATTAGAGATTTCCACTCACAGTTCATAAAAAATTCAGTCTGCATTTTCCTTCCTTTATCCATAATTATTTTTTGTTTTTCCTCTGATATTTGCAGCATTCTTTTGGGAAACAAATGGGCACAAATAGGTATATACATTAATGCCATGATGATATGGTTGTTGGTTTCTGTACTTGCTGGTCCAATCTCCTACCTTCCCGACATATTTCAAAAACAAAAAATCGGATTGTTCTTTGAAGTCGCACTTTTTGCCGCAAGACTTATAGCTCTTTTAATCGGTATCTTTAGTAACAATTTCTTATTTACTATTTTTCTATATAGCATCTTTAGTTTTGCTATCATTACAATCCAGTTGTTCTGGTTCCGCAAATTGATTCACAATTACGAATCAAGCCGTCAATATTGACTGCCACACTTGTTCATAAATAGAAAACATTTGTTTTCCTACCTTATCAAACGAATATTTTTTAGCAATTTCACGAATTACATTTTCATCATAATTCTGAAAATTGTCCAACATCCAATCTATAGCATTATACAGACAAGACTCGTTTCCTACAGGTACAACAACACCATTTTCAGGTGTAATAATCTGAGGTATAGCACCAACAGATGTTGCAACTACAGGTAAACCACAAGCTAAAGATTCAGAGATAACAACTGGACCTGTCTCAAAAGTAGAAAACATCACAAAAAAATCACTTTGTTTCATCCAAGTTGCAACTTGCATTGGAGTTTGTTCACCAAGAAAAACAACTGTTGAGCCATATAATTGTTTTTCTTTTGTCTCTGCAACTATTCTTTCATAGTCTGGTCCTATTCCAATAATGAACAATTCAAAATCTGTTCTTACTTTTGATAATCTTTCTATTGTTCGTATAATCCCCGAAATATTTTTTACACTATCATCAAAACAGGAAACGTGAATTAAACGTTTGCGAGGACGATTTTTTTTCACCTCTTTAGCAAAAAAGAAATCATCAACAACATTTTCAACCACATGATAATTTTCATTGCATAGGTTACAATTTTTCATCGCCGTTTCCAACGCAGAAGAAACAGGCATAACACAACCGGCATTTTTTACAACAATTTCTGTTATTTTCTTCCTAAACCAGCCATTATAGGAATGTCTCTCCGAAAAATATCTTGACCAATGTTCTGTTATTACATAAGGAATATTTCTTGTTTTAAATAAAAAATATGACAAAAATCCTGAGCGAGTTAACACATTGGCATGAGTTATAGTAGGCTTTCCAAAAATTTCAACAACAACTTTGTAACCTTTTAGAAACGCACGGAAATAATTAACACTCTTTAAAAATTTTCGAATTACAGGGCAATCGAAGAAAGGAAAATACACATACACTTCCGTAACAGCCCCCGTTTTTTTAGTTTTAACTTCAAAATCATCCACTGATTTATCTGCATACAGAAAAAGCACGCAAACATCTACATATTTAGAAACAGCCTCAGCATGTTTACGCACAAACAAACCCGACATCGAATCATAACGATGTGGATACCATGCCGAAAAAAACAAAACTTTTTTCACCTAAGACAGATTTTCTTTTTTCTAAATACGTAATCAAAAACAACTTATCCTATCCCACAAAACTAATTCTTCATGACAGTTTTTTGCAATAATACTAATTCTATTTTAACTCCATTTTGTTTTACAAAGAAAATACGTATTTTTGCGTAGTTAAAACAAATATTATGTCTGAGAAACAACGCACGATTGCAAAGTCTGTTTCCTTTACAGGAAAAGGTTTACATACCGGCAAAATTACAACTACTACTGTATTCCCAGCAGAGCCTAATACAGGCATTCGCTTTAAACGTATAGATTTAGAAAATACTCCTATAATTCCTGCTAACCCTGAATATGTAGTCGACACATCTCGTGGTACTGTTATTGGGTTATCAAAAGAGATTTTTGTCAGCACAATAGAACACTTAATGGCATCTCTTCACGCATTACACGTAAATAATGCACTTATCGAAGTAGATGGTCCTGAAGTTCCTATTCTAAACGGAAGCGCAAAACCATTCTATGATGCAATAGAACAAGTCGGCACAACCGAACAAGATGCAGAACTTGAATATCTTGAGATTACAGAGAGAACTGTTTATACAGAACCTGAACGTGGGGTTGAAATTATCGCATATCCATGCGAAACATTCCGTTTAGATGTTCATATTAGCTACAATTCATTCATGCTTCGCAATCAATTTGCAAGTTTAAAAGATTTGAGTGAATTTGGTTCTGAAATAGCTTGTTGCAAAACATTTTGCTTCTTCCGCGAAATAGAAATGATGCTTGCAGCAAATCTTATTAAAGGCGGTGACCTTGACAATGCAATTGTATTTGTTGACAGAAAAGTTACTCCTGAAGAAATAGCAAGAATGTCACAACTTTTCCCTGGGAAAGAAATAAATATAGAAAAAGAGGGCGTTCTAAACAATACAGAACTTTCATTTGAGAATGAACCAGCCCGCCACAAATTACTAGACCTAATTGGTGACCTATGGTTGGTTGGAAAACCTATTAAAGGACATATTATAGCAACAATTCCAGGTCATAAAGCAAATACGGAATTTGCAAAGATTCTTCGTAAAACAATAAAATAATTCGAATATATATGACACAACAAGATATGGCTTTCGTCCACCCAAATGCAAAACTAGGGAAAGATGTTGTCGTAAGACCTTTTTCATACATTTACGATGATGTAGAAATCGGTGATGGAACCATTATAGAACCAAATGTTACAATTATGCCTGGTGCACGCATTGGCAAAAACTGCCACATTTTCCCAGGCTCGGTAATTTCCGCTATTCCACAAGATTTGAAGTTCGCTGGCGAACATACAACTACAGAAATCGGCGATAATACTGTTATACGCGAATGTGTAACTATCCACCGTGGTACTGTAGATAAAATGACAACAAAAGTTGGAAAAAACTGCCTTATCATGGGATATGTACACATTGCACACGACTGTATCGTAGGCGACAATTGTATTTTCGCAAACTATGCTGCTCTATCCGGCCATTGTATTATCGGCAATCATGTTATTATTGAAGGCAAAGCAGGCGCACAACAATTTATGGTTGTTGGCGACCACGCATTTATCGGTGGTGGAACATTTATCAGAAAAAATGTACCTCCTTTTGTAAAAGCAGCAGAGGAACCTATTCAATATATAGGAATAAATTCTGTTGGTCTTGCCCGTCGTGGTTTTTCAGAAGAAAAAATTCGCGAAATACAAGATATCTATCGTATAATATTCCTTCAAAAAGGTGTACTAATGAAAGATGCATTGGAAATGATCCGCAAGGATTTCCCTCAATCGGCAGAACGTGATGCAATTCTTTCATTCATAGAAAATTCTCCTAACGGAATTATAAAGAAACCATAATGATAAAAAAACAATACAGTTACATACAGCGATGTCTCTTAGGAGTTATCGCTGTTTTGTTTTTCGGAGCTTGCTCTGAATCACAAAAAGAAAAACAATATTTTGAAGTAACCGGTCTCGCACAAGGCACGTATTATAGAGTTGTATATGAAGACACAACTTTTCGTAAAGCTGAATTTGATTCTCTTCTAAAGAATTTTGACACAACTTTTAGTGCATACATACAAGAATCAATGTTGTCAAGAATCAATAACAACGATTCTACGGTGATATTATCTGACCAATTCAATTATTTCATTACCAAATCACAATATATTGCTTCCATAACCGACAGTGTTTTTGATATAACTGTGGCGCCACTTGTGAACGCTTGGAAATTCGGCCCAGACTCTTCCCAACATCCCGTTCCAACACAAGCTCAAATCGACAGCATACGTACATTTGTAGGTATGGACAAATTCTCCGTAGAAAACAATAAATTCAAGAAACAAGATCCACGTGTTCAAATAATAGGTAATGCAATTGCGCAAGGATATTCAACAGACTTAATTGCTGAATATCTTGATAAACGTGGTGTTAGTAACTATCTTGTTGATGTTGGTTGCGAGATGCGCTCAAAAGGTGTAAATTCCAAAGGAAAAATCTGGAATATCGGAATTACAAGACCAGAAGAAGGTATAGACAATAAACCAGTTGAAGAAACATACGATGTTGTTTTACAATTAAACAACAAATCATTGGCGACATCCGGTAATTACAGAAAATTCTACTACGAAGACGGAACAAAATATTCTCACACAATAAACCCTAAAACTGGGCAAACGGTTCCTTCCGACCTACTTAGCGCTACCGTTATTGCAGACGAATGTATAGAAGCTGACGCAATTGCAACTGCCTGCATGGCCATGGGCGTAGAAAAATCAAAGGCTTTCTTTCAAAAACATCCTGAATACGAAGCGTTACTGATTTTCGCACAAGGCGATTCATTAACGACATACAAAACCAAAGGTATCGTTACAAAATAATAGATCATTTATAAAAAGAAAAAGGCTGACAAAATTGTCAGCCTTTTCTTTTATGCTATTTTTAGATTATAGCAGACTCAAACTTCGTTTAACAAATGATTCCAATGCCTCACCTTTCAACATATTGTTTGAAATCAAAGCTAAATCTATCAATTGTTTTACTTTTTGATTTTCTTTTCCATATGCTTTCAAAGCATCTTGTTTCTTGCGTTCTAATTCTAAGATTTGTTTTGAAACAGCATCAAGTTTTTCCTTATCTGCAGCAGGGATTTCTTCGTCCTTTTTATCTTTCTTAGCCTCTTCTAATTGTGTTTTTTCAGCTTTCAAAGGAGCAATTTCCGAATCGACTTTAGCTAACGAATCACCTATACTTGCTTTTTTGTCTTCGTTGATTTTTACAATCAATGGGTGATTTGAGTTAATAATCAAGTTATAGCTATCTGGAATCTGATTATAAAAACTCATTCCAGGATTCATTTGAGCCATATCTTTCATTCTACGCATATATTCCGATTGCGTAACGATTATTGGTGCTTCCTCTGCCGAAAGATTTTCAAATTGAATCATAAATTCCGTTGCTGCCTGAGACGCAAAGATTTCTTTTAAGTCGTCTTTTTCTGCTTGTTGTAATGCTGATTCCTGTAAGTCTTCTTTCTTAACAAGATTTTCAATTATATCAGCATCAACACGGCTAAAAGAAACTTTTTCGAATTTTTGTTCTAGTTGGCTAATCAAATGAGAATCCAAATGACCATCCATTAACAATACATCATATCCTTTGTTTTTTGCCTTTTGGATATAACTATATTGAGTTTCTGGATCATTAGCATACAAGTATATCAACGTACCATTTTTGTCTGTCTGATTATCTTTGATTAACGTCTTGTATTCTTCGAATGTAAAATATTTACCATCAACATTTTTCAATAATGAAAAATCTTTTGCTCTATCATAGAATTTCTCATCACTTAACATGCCATACGTGATAAACAATTTTAAATCATCCCACTTCTTTTCGAACTCAGCTCGATCAGATTTGAATATTTCCTGCAAACGATCGGAAACTTTTTTTGTGATATGGCTTGAGATTTTCTTTACATTTTGATCGCTTTGCAAATAACTACGAGAAACATTCAATGGAATATCTGGAGAATCCAAAACACCATGCAATAATGTTAAAAAATCCGGAACAATACCTTCAACAGAATCGGTTACAAATACTTGATTACAGTATAATTGGATTTTATTCTTCTGAACTTCGAAGTTATTTCTAATTTTTGGGAAATAGAGAATACCTGTCAAGTTAAACGGATAGTCAACATTTAGATGAATATAAAACAATGGATCTTCTGCCATTGGATATAATTCCTTATAGAAATTTTGATAATCCTCATCTTTCAAATCTGCAGGCTTCAAAGTCCATGCAGGAGCAGTGTTATTGATTACATTGTCTTCATCTGTGTCAACATACTTTCCATCCTTCCATTCTTGTTTTTTGCCAAAAACAATAGTTACAGGCAAGAATTTACAGTATTTCTTTAATAGTTCTTCTATCTTTTCTTTCTTAAGATATTCTTCAGAATCAGCATCTACATGAAGAACGATATCTGTACCAACCGTCGTTTTTTCAACCTCTTCCAACGAATAGTTTGGACTACCATCGCAAGTCCATTTAACAGCTTTTGCACCTTCCTGATATGACTTTGTAACAATATCTACCGTTCCTGCGACCATGAACGCAGAATAAAAGCCAAGACCGAAATGTCCAATGATCGCTTCTGCTTTATCTTTGTATTTGTCAAGAAATTCTTCTGCACCCGAGAATGCAATTTGGTTGATATACTTATCAATTTCGTCAGCTGTCATACCAATACCATTATCAGAAATGGTGATTGTTTTTGCTTGTTCATCAACTGACACTGTGACCTTTGCAGAAGTTACATCTTGCTCATACTTACCTAATTTAGCAAGTGTTTTAAGTTTTTGCGTTGCATCTACTGCATTTGAAACTAGTTCGCGTAAAAATATTTCTTGGTCTGAATAAAGGAACTTCTTTATGACCGGGAAAATGTTTTCGGTTGTTACACCAATTTTACCTGATTGCATCTTTATAAAAATTAAAAAGGTTACACAAATTTGTGTAACCTTTGTCAATTTATATGCCAATAGCAAGTTTTGACATTCTGTCACAAAACAGGCTGTCAGTTGGCAGATTATTCATGAGGAATAGGCACAATACCAAAAATACCTGACGGATTTGGATTTGTATCCATAAGCCCTGTTATAAAGTCTACAGCAAATAGCAATACAAAAAATACCACAAAAACGATAATTGCCATTTTTATGAATTGTTTTGATTCCACTTGCTTACGAATACGATCTTGCTCACGAATAGCCCAAGTGATGTTTGTAATAATTTTACCAAACATTTCTTCATTCTTCAATATCACAAAATCGAAACTTCCTGCAGGCAAATTTGTATTTGAAGTGACAAGCATTGCATCCAATGTTGGATCAGCCTCTTTTATTTTATCTACGCACTCTATTTCATGCGCAATTTCTTCTGCAGTTACACTTCCAGGAACAACATAAAACAAAATAATTATCGAGTTATTTGGAAATTTTGATTTTCCAATATAATCTTTTACTTCATTAACAGTACCAAAAACTTTTGTTTTCTTGAAATTCTTAGTTTTCTTGAATTGTTCTTGAAACGAAGAACATTCTTCAGCATTACCAACAATATAAATAAAGACCTCACTAGGAGTCGTCTTTATAGCCTTATTGCCTGGTTCTACCGCAACAGTTCCTGTTTTACGAATATGTTGAGAAATCATGTACTTTTGATTTTCCTCTGCAACACATTCAGCTTTTAATTTCTTAAGCTCGTAGCTTCTATTCTTTGATGCTTGCTTAGCCATATCGATAAACTAAATTTCTCCACCATAAAAATAAAACTTTTTTTCATATTTTCGATTTTTTTGACATGTTTTTTTGTAAAAAAATAATCCTTAAAATTTTTTCTCTAATTAAATACTTGAAGAATGACCAATTTAAATCCGTAACAAACAAAAAAAGGCGATGAACAATCATCGCCCTTTTTGTATAGAAGTACAACAACTACTATCGCATAATTGTCACGTCACCTTTTACATTCAGCACTCTATGTTTTCCTGTTTCAGGATCAACATCCTCGCAAGTTGCCTTACAGTGATATACATATACATCCTGTTTGCTGACAGAGCCTTTATATACACCATCCCATTCTCCATACAAATCTTCTGTTGACCACAATAATGTACCCCATCTGTTGTAGACACGTAATTCATAACCAGATTCAAGTACACCTGTTTTAAATACAGGATAGAATGTGTTATTTTCCGACAAATCAGGTGTGAAAGCATTCGGGAATGTCAATCCACAATTAGGATTAGCAACAACCTTCAATGGTTTTGTAATTTCATTTTTACAACCCCATGTGTTTTCTACAACCATTAATGTAACATTGAAATCACCAACTTCATCGTATTCATAAACTGCATCACGAGAATTTTCTGTAAACACACCATCACCGATGAAATCCCAGAAATAGTCATAACCTTGCTTATGAGGAGTCAAGTTAGTAAATGTTACATCTTTATCTACAAAAATACTGTCTGTATGACGAACAACTCCTTCTTCAACAAAGAAGACATCTTCACTTGCTGCATATGTAAAATCAACTTCTGGAGTTGGGTGAATGTAAACAGTCAAATCTTGTTGAACAATACAAGATCCATACATCGCACGCAAGATTACTGTATCCTTACCTTCTTTATCCCACAACACTGTTGCTACATCAGATTTATCTGAAATTTCAACCAAATCTCCATGATCATCTGCAATAGACCAACCATATTGCATATTTGTCATAGTTGGAATATTGTTTATTGCTTCATAGGCAGCATTTTCACCCACACAAACATGTATTTGACCATTAATTGAAATGTCTGGCATAGGAGTAATATGAGCAATATGGGTAATACCTTCAATTACACGATCTTTACCATCAGGAGGATAAATACTTACTGTTACAGTTGTATTCTCTGATTGTTCCCAAAGAACAGTGATGGAAGATTCGTCTCCAGATTTACTTTCGATTTTTCCACCTTCAACCGACCAAATATATTTTGTTCCAACTGGGTAAGTTTGATTCAAACGATAAGTTGATGTACTATATATACATACGTCTGGACCTACAATTACAGGCATTTTTTGTTCAACAACATCAATTGATTTTGAAACTTCTACCGAGCAACCATATTGGTTGGTTGCTTTATACTTCAACAATAACGGCTTAATTTCTTGAGTTATACCTGAAATCGTTGTTATTTGAGCAGAAGCATCCTTAAATTGAACACTAGGTTCTGAAGACCAGAACGAAGTATACGTATCAATTGTTGGAGAAGGCTGACCATCTACCGACAAGATATCGTTTGTATAGTATTTACCACTATAATCCGGAGAAACCATAATTTCCGCAGTCGGATTTGAGTGCATAATAACCATGAACGAAACGTCAGTCTTAAATCCTGCTGGATTTGATACCATTAATGTATATACAGTAGAATACTTCGTAGGTGTAATCTTTAAGTTAATATCATTACCTAGAGAATTACCTTCGTCATCTTTCCAAGTATATGTTAACGTTTCCAAATTTGAACCAGAAATGAACTGTGGAATCAAGTAAGCATACTCACCTTCACACAATTCCAAACCTTCATCAGACAATGAAACCTTATTAGAGTCCAACAACTCGTCTTTTGGTGCATCATGATTTTTCCACTCTGTAAAGTGAGTAATTTTAGGAACAATCATTTCTGTTTGCAAACGGATTGAAGCAGTACCGATACAACCAAATGCATCAGTAATTGTATATTCATAGTCTGTAGTTTGAACTATTGGAGTTGTTACAATTCTATCAGTTCCTGCTCCCGACTTAATATTTGCCGCTTCCTTCCATACATGAGTAAATGGATACGTTGTATAGTTAACTATTTTTGTTTCCAATGAAACCTCTTCTGTATAATCTACTTTCTTAACAGGAGCACCAATGATTTCAACAATAGGATTAGGTTGAACAGTTACAGCAAATTCTTTTGTGTCGCTACAATTCTGATCACCTGCAATAACTGTCACATTATATGTACCAGGAGTAGAATACGTAAATGTAGTTTTCTTTTCATTCTTAGGAGATACTGAACCTAACCATGTGTATGAAGAAGGGTTACCTGTTGCTATTTCAGCTTGAATCTCTACACCTACACCGGCACAAGCATTCATATCTGCAATATCAACCAACTTGACAGCAGGGAATACAGTTATCTTTGTACTATCCAAACGAGGGCAATTGTACTCATCTGCTACAGTATAATATAATGTATATACTCCTTCATTGTCGCTACGGAATGTAGACATCAAACGGTTGATTTTTGTAGAGTCAACAATTCTATTCTTGTCACCGCCAACCCAATGCATAGTATAAAATCCTGCAATATTATTTGGATTCAAAACTAATTCTAAATCTTCCTTAGCACAAACGCTATATGCTTTTTCAAAAGCAAGAGTAGCTTCAGGTTTTATAGTTACTATTGCTTCTGCTTCACTCTTACAAGAATTATCATCAATTACAGAAACCTGCAAGTTATAAGTTCCTTGTTCTGTCATTGTAAACATAGCCTTATTTGCAGATGAAGTCATATTTTGGATACCCGACCAGAAATATGAATAAGGAGCTTTTCCATTTGTTGCCGTAGCAACGGCAGTTGCTTCCACATTAACACATTCCGTAACAGGATCTAATTGTAATTCAGGCAATGCTTCAACCATAACTGCTACTTCAACAGAGTCAGAACAGCCTATTTCGTCCGTAACTATCAATTTAATTTTTTGCTCACCAACCAAAGACGAGTTACTAAATTGATATGTTTCTGTTTTTACAACAATAGGATTTCCATCCATCCATTGATATGTGTATGGTGCACTGCCACCTGATACTGCAGGAATTAAATTTGTCAAATCACCTTTACAAACATGAGGATTCAAGCCACCACGCAATGAGATTGAAGGTAGTGGGTTTACAACCACAGTATGGATAGTGTCAGCAGGAACGAAATCACGAGCTCCTACACTATGCAAAACAACTTTATAAGTTGTTTGAGATGAAGGTGAAACTTCAAGAGTTTTATTTGTTCCAATAACCGTTTCAGGGTTAGTCATATCATACCAATCATATTTATATGTTCCACCCTTATTACCACCAGAAGGAATTGCTTCCAAAGTAACAGTATTACCAAAACAGAATGGTTCTGGTCTTTGTTCTATCATTACAGACAAAGGTTGACCCACAATAGTAATTGTAACATCAGCAGTTCCTTTACAACCTTTTGAATCTGTAACATCTAACGTAAACTTCGTAGTTTGACGCAATTTTGCAGTTGGTTTTTGTAAAGTTTCAGATGTCGTAAGCGAATCTTTTGGAGACCATAAATATGTATATGAAGGATGAGCACCTGTAGCAGTACCTACCAAAGTAAATGGTTCATTCCAATCCTCTTCACGATCCAAGCCGGCGTCAACAGTTGGATTTTCAAGACCAGTAATTGAAATGTTATCTTTACCAACACAACCATTAGCATCTTTTACTTGAACACCAATTTTATATACATCAGTTCCCTTTTGTGTATAAATTGGATTTTCAACATTAACACTACTTAATTGTGTTACATCCAAGAACCATGTAAGAGTGTAGTCTTCTGTTCCAACATAATTCAACAATGGTTTCAATTCTACTTCTGATCCATCGCATAATTCAAAATCTCCTCCTAAAGAAACTTGTGGTATCTTATGTGCAAGTACTGAAGTTGTTGCTTCAGAACTACAATGAGTAGTCTTATCTGTAACTGTCAATGTTACTGGATAAGATATTTCATCTGCACCTGTTGCATTGGAAGGAATCACAGCTTTAACAGAACTTGCATTATCAGTCAACCATTCCAAACCACCAGACCATGCAAAATCTACATTTGCAGAAGAAGCATTTGCAATCATGGTAATTGTATCAGAAGAACATGTTTCAACATCTTTTGTTGCAATTTCTGCCAATGGATTAGGATTTACTACCACTGTTGTCGTTGTATTAGCCACACAACCAGTATTAGAAGTAACCTTCAAATTAACAGTCTTTGTACCTGCTGTTGAAATATCTAATAATGGATTTGATTCTTTTGAATCTACATCGCCCGACCATAAGTATGTAAATGTAGCAGAAGCAATACCATCAACCTTTGCATTAGCCGACAACATTACACCTTGGTTAGATGCACATTGTGGTTCAACAGGATCAATTGATATTGTTGGATTAGGATAGTTTTGTATTACTAACTCATCAGAAATTGAAGAACATCCTTTGGCATCAGTAAATTTATACTTGAAAGAAAGAGCACCTGCAATATATGACTGCAACGTTGGATTAGGAATAGACGAGCTAGATAATGACGAAACATAA
>JAKSTZ010000012.1 GCA_024402335.1 Bacteroidales bacterium | reverse complement strand
GCTAAAAATCAATGCCGGCGCACGAGGAACATACGACACCTACTCAAACAAATTCTTATTTAACCCACGAGCCCGAATACTTTTCAAACCTTTTGAAGATAAAGACAATCGTATTTCTTTTTCTACTGGTATCTATTATCAACCTGCCGAATTCAAAGAATTAATTGATAAATCGGGGACATTCCACAACGAAATTCTGCCACAGAAATCTACTCATTTTGTACTTGGATACTCACAAACTATCCAACTTTGGAAAAGACCTTTTGTATGGAACACAGAATTATACACGAAATTACTTCGTGACGTCATCCCATACACGATAGATAATGTTTCGCTTATTTATTACCCACAATATTCCGCAAACGGCTACATCACAGGAATAGACACCAAATTAAACGGTGAATTTGTTCCTGGAGTAGAATCGTGGATTAACCTTTCGGTAATGCGCGCACGCGAACATTTAAAAGAGAACTGCAGCGACGAAATCCGTCGAGCTAACGATCAACTTATTACATTTAGTATGTTCTTCCAAGATTTTCTTCCTGGAAGTGAGAAGCTAAAAATGAACCTAACATTCATGGCCGGCTCAAGCATTCCAACATCCACACCAACAGCAACCTACAACGAATTCGACGATTATACAATTTCATCATACACACGATTAGACCTTGGATTCTTATTTGTCGTTTATGATAAAACCATTCATAACAAACGTGAATTAAAAAACATCGAGAGTATAAATCTCGGTTTGGAAGTATTCAACTTATTTGACAATGCCAACAAAATCTCCTATTTCTGGATTGAAGATGTTTCAAATAAATATTATGCAGTCCCTAACTACTTGACATCAAGAAGATTAAACCTTAAACTTTCAATTAAACTATGATAGCATTCAAAAATCCTGAATATTTATTTTTCCTTTTTGCGATTGCTATTCCAATCATCATACACTTATTTTCTTTTCGAAGATATAAGAAGGTTTATTTCCATAATCTTCAATTTATTAGAGAAATACAAATTGAGCAAAATAGTACAAAGTCTAAACTCAAAGAACTACTTATTTTAGCCGCAAGAATTGCAACAATACTCTTTTTAGTCTTAACATTTGCCCAGCCATACATCCCATACAATAAAAAGACAGCAAATAATTCAAAACCAACTGTCGCCATTTATATAGACAACTCCTTTAGCACTCAAGCAGAATCAAGTCTAGGAGTAATTCTTAATGTGGAAAAAGAAAAAGCGAGAGAAATTATCGATGCTTATTCTAATGAAACTTCTTTTTATCTTTTCTCAAATACAGCAAAATCAACCGATTTGAGAGAAAAGACAAAAGATGAAATCAAGAAAGAAATTCAAGAGATACATTGGTCTCCGAACACAACGCTTTTATCAGATATTTACAAGAAAATCCAAACATGTGCCAACCAACAAAACCAATCCCTACGATGGCATATTATTACCGACGCACAAAAATCAACATGTGATATTGCCGAAATAACGATAGATTCAAATGTGGTAATAACCATACATCCTATTGAGAATCTATCGAAAACGAATCTCTCAATTGATAGCTGCTATTTTGAAAACCTACAACATATAAGTGGAGAAACAGAGAATCTTACTGTACGAATTTCCAATCACTCTGATGATATTGCAGCAAATATACCTATAAAACTTTTCATAAATGACACTGTAAAAGCTATAGGAACGACATCGGTAAAAGCCCACTCAACAAATACCGTCACATTACAATACAAAACTGCACAAACAGGAATAATTTCAGGCTATCTACAAATAGAAGACTATCCTATTCTATATGACAACACTTATTATTTTTCTTACTACATTGAAAAACAGGTACCTATCATAGACATCTATGAAAAAATTCCTAATAAATACATTGCTGCTTTGTGCAAAGACAAACCAACATTCTCCATCCAAGAACAAGACGTTCGTGCCATCGATTATTCACAATTACGTTCATATTCCGTTATAATATTAGACGAATTACAAACAATTCCAAGTGGTCTTGTCGATGCAATTGCAAAATTAAATGGAATGGGCAAAACCATCATTTGCATTCCCTCCAACGATGTGAATCAAAATTCATATAACAACTTATTTAAGTTATTTGGAAATCAAACAATTACAGGAAAAGACACTTCTGCAGCAAAAATTGCCGAGATAGATAGGAAGAGCAGTATTTTCTCCTCAATATTGGATAAGAAAGAAAACAATACCATTTATCCTGAGATTAGTCAACACTATGTTTTAACCAACACACAAAACAATGCACTTATAACGTTACACAACGGACATGCGTACCTTACTCAACTCGCCAGAAAAAACAATACATTATTCACTTTTGCATCGGCAATGACAAGCAAAAACGCATTTGCCACCTCACCACTTTTTATGAGTTTTTACAATATTCTGTTAGCTACAAGTGCCGTAAATGGTTTACAACATACGATCGGGAACTCATGCGAATTATGTCTGCCAAACTTACAAAATGACGAGGCTTTGCACATAACCAACAAAGAGCTTGACATTATCCCACAATTCCGAATAGACATGCAGACTGCAAAAGTGCTCATCAATCCAATGCAACAAATCACAAAAGACGGCAACTATTTCATAACACAAAAAGGCACAACCATTAATGGTATTTCATACAACTACGACCGTTCGGAATCACAACTACAGTTCTACACGAACGACGAACTACAGGATATACTCTCATTAAATGAAAACGCCAACCTAATTTCGCAAGAAACCAATTTGTCCGCTGCAATACAAGAGCAAGCAGAAGGGAAAAATCTATGGAGAATCATGCTTGTTTGCACAATAATAAGCATACTATTGGAAATCGCTCTGATACTATTTTACGACAAAATTATTCAAAACAAAAGGAAAGAAAATTGACAAACATATTTTGTAGAAATACAACAAAACCATACATTTGTAATTGAATTAAAATTTAGATAATGAGAAAATTACTTGCATATATAACAATACTCCTCATTTCTTTTCAAGCTACAGCACAATTAACCGCAAAATTTACCGTGCGCGATGCAAGAAAGTTGTGCTATACCGGCGATTTAACACGAAATACTACCGCTTCCTTCAAAAATAGTTCTACCGATGGCGACTATTGGTATGTATGGAACTTTGGCGATGGTTCAGCAGACTCTATTATGATTACAAAAAAAGTTTCCGACAACGGGAAACATGAATATACGAAAGACGGTTTATATACAGTAAGTCTTTTAGTTATAGATCCAAGCGATATTTCTACAGCCATTACCGACAACAAGATTCTCGCAGCGGAATACCTTTCAAATTATGGTTCTGATTCAGTTAAAATAGTAATCACCCATAAAACAAGCACTACTACCAGCAAAGACACGGTACACATAGGCAAGAATAAATTCGCAAAATATTCTATGAACAATTGCATAGAAGTTTTCAGCCCGTACGTAAGCGGTGCTAATTTCTCCTACGAAATTGACGATCCAAGTTCCGAAGACAATAAAGCAGCCTTAGAATCATTCGTATACATTCTTTCTGTTAACGAAGAAAATTTTCAACCACACGACAAAGATGTGTGGACATACTATTGGAGTATCTACAACGACAAAACTCCTATTGCAAACTTCCACATAGATTCTACTGAATATCGATATACGTTCCCAAAAGAGAACTATGATCCTGGATATACCGTGACGCTACAAATAGCACTTGATAGTTCAAAATTCGATGCCTACGAAATTGAGAACAATGACTTACAGGCATGTGTAGCAAGTCAGTCGATAAAAATAAAGGTAACAGACTACTTCTTTACCGACAGTTCGCGAACAGAAAAAGATTTTGAAGATAGAGAAAACGCTATTCCTAATATTTTCACTCCGAACGGAGACAACGAAAACGATGTGTTCTATTTCAACACAAACGGAGTAGATGTATTTACAATCTGGATTTACAACAACAATGGTACATTAATGTACAAACAACGAGCAAAAACAATTTCGTGGACAGGAGTTGACAATTCGGGACATGATTGTCCTTCGGGTACATACTACTATGTTGTAAAATCCGACAACAAAAACAAGATACACAATACCGCAGGATTTATTCAATTATTCCGCTAATAACACGCTATGCAGTCTTTATTCGGAAAGCAATCCAACAATATATACATCGGACTTTTAGCACTATGTACCATACTTACATTGTGGGGAAATTTCGTCATAACAGTTTGTTGCATATTATTGACAATTTTCTGGGTATGTAATGGAAACTACACAAGCACATTTTCGACATTATTCTCCCGAAAATCATCCTTGTTTTTAAGCATAATCTGCGCACTTATTCTTTTTCGTCCTATTATACAATTACCTGAAAAAGAAGCGCTTCAATTCATTGTTTCGAAACTACCTTTTCTAATTTATTTATTAGTTATCGGAGGCCAACGAGAATTAAACCCAAAACAATTCCATAATCTTATGTTATTGTTTGTAGCAGGAGTTGTTGCCAACACTCTCTATAGTTTTGGCTGCTACTTGGCAAACCTTACCGACACTTTAAATTTCCGTGCAATTGGCGTTTTCATGTCGCACATTCGACTATTATTGTTCACCATAGTTGCTGCAGCAGTATGTGTACATTATTTGTTCTTTGACACAGAATTTACAACAAAGGGAAAGACAATATTTTTAGCCATTGCACTTTGCTGGCTATTATTTTTCATCATTTTCTCGAAAACCCTTATCGCCTACCTTATTGTATGTATACTTCTTGTAATATTAGGATTTATATTAGCATACAGACACAACTCATTTAGTTCTGCAATAGCCTTAATTGTTGGTATATGCTTTATTCTGCTATTCTTTTGCGTTCTACTATATTCTGAATGTCGCTACTTTATTTATCCCGACAATATATCTGTGGAACAATTAGAGACACAAACAAGTAGAGGGAACGAGTATACCCACAATTTCGAAAAGAAAACTATAGAAAACGGACATAAGGTTTATATCTATATGTGCGACACAGAGCTTGATAGCTGCTGGAAAGCAAAAACAGGATATTCTATTCACGACAAAGATGCCCTTGGATATAGCTACTTACATATAATCTGTCGATATATGGCATCGAAAAACTTACGAAAAGATGCAGATGGATTTGCACAGCTTACCGATGATGACATAGAAAATATATTAGAAGGGTTTTCCAACTATCGATTCACAACGAATCTATCTATAAGCAAACGAATCTATGAATCATTTTGGGAGATACATGAATATCTTAACGGAGGTAATCCAAACGGTCACTCTATTACCCAAAGGCTTGAATTCCACAAATGTGCATTGGAAACTATAAAAAAATTCCCATGGTTTGGAACAGGAGGTTTGATTCGTTCCGAAATGTTCAAGACATACGAAGAAACTAACTCTCCACTAGCAAGAGAGAACTGGAATCTTCCTCATAATCAATTCTTACATATAGCAGTAACAACAGGCTTATTCGGACTTTTAGCATTTCTTATCTGTATTTGCTGCACCTTAATCTACACTCGTAATAAATGGAATGCAATAACAGCAAGTTGGTTTATTGCAATGCTTATCTCATTTTTTAGCGAGGACACTTTAAACACACATGCAGGTCTTGTATTTTGCGTATTTCTCGGCTCTCTGATTTTATTTGCGCAACCAGAAAAACAAAAGTAATAACACAAGAAAAGACATTTTTTTATATCTTTACAAAGTGCAAAATCTTAAAAAGATACAAAAAATGAATGCAATGATTTTTGCTGCAGGTTTAGGTACACGATTGCAGCCTCTAACTAACAATAAACCAAAGGCATTGGTAGAATGCAATGGCATTACTTTGTTAGAGCACGCCATTGCAAAACTGAAATATTACGGATTCACAAAAATTATAGTAAACGTACATCATTTCTCTGATATACTGATTGATCTCATTAATTCACATGATCTTCGTGTTCCTATTATAATTTCTGATGAATCAGAAATATTGCCTGACACCGGAGGCGGAATGCTTTTCGCCAAAGATGAACTCATGGGAGAAGAGCCTTTTCTTATTTGTAACGTCGATATTGTAAGCAGTATTGATTTTACCAAGATGATAGCCTTCCACAAAGCACACAATGCACTTGCCACATTGGCGGTAAGCGACAGAAAAACTGCACGCTATTTCCTTTTCGACAAAGACGAGAAACTTTGTGGTTGGGAAAACAAAAAAACTGGTGAACAAAAAATCGTTCATCCTCAGGAACAATACACTTCCCTTGCCTTTAGTGGCATTCAGGTTGTAAGTCCTAAAATATTTGATTTTATTACAGAGACCGGGAAATTTTCCATCACAAATCTGTATTTAAGATTAGCACAACACAATACAATCATAGCATATAACCACACCGGAGATTTTTGGTTAGACATAGGCAAATACGATGAATTTGCCGAAAGCGAACGAAAAATCAAAGACCAAAATTTTGATTATCTACAATGAGAAACTCTCTTTGGAAGTTTCCCGAACAAAAGTTTGATATTCCTGCAGATTTTGCTCCAGCATATCATAAAAAAGTACGGGAATTATTATTTGCACGCGGTATCACCACAAATGAAGAATTAGAGAAATTGATTCTTCCTAAAAATGATGGTGAACTTGGACGCGTAGTTACCAGACTACACGACCCATTCCGTATGAAGAACATGGATAAAGCCGTTAACAGACTTATTCAAGCAGTTAACGAAAAACAGAAAATTCTTGTCTATGGCGACTACGATGTTGACGGAACGACATCTGTCGCACTTGTCTACAGCTTTCTAAAAGACATAGATTGCAACGTAACATTTTATGTACCAGATCGGTATGCAGAAGGTTATGGAATTTCAATTACCGGCATAGAAAAAGCTATCGCTGATAACATACAATTAATCATAGCACTGGATTGTGGCATTAAAGACCATAAATCTATCGCTCTTGCTCAAGAAAACAATATCGACGTAATTGTTTGCGACCACCATAACGAAGGCGAAGAAATTCCTAACGCTTTCGCCGTTCTTGATCCTAAGCAACACGATTGTGGTTATCCCTTCAAACAACTCTCAGGTTGCGGAGTTGGCTATAAATTTTTATATGGATATTGCATTAGACAAGGTATACACATCAAGAAATTAAATAAATATCTTGATTACGTAGCAATCAGTATTGCCTCAGATATTGTTCCTATGCAAGACGAGAACCGTGTTTTAATGCACCTGGGACTCTGCAAAATGCAGCATCAAAACGAACAAAAACAACGAGATAAAGTTTTGCTTTCTATCCAGACGATGTTGGAACAATCAGGTTTAGGTGATAAAAGCTCGCTTTCTGTTAGTAACGTTGTATTTAAACTCGCTCCTCGAATTAATGCTGCCGGCCGAATAAAATCAGCCCGCGATGCGGTAAATCTTCTTATCTCAACAGATGCAGAAGAGGCTCGTGAATGGTGCGACAAAATTGAAAAACACAACAACGAACGCCGTAATCTAGACCAAAACATTGCAAAACAAGCTCTGCAAATGATTCAGGAAGATGAGTTCCTACGCAATTCCAAATCTACGGTGCTTTTTAATGAATCATGGCACAAAGGTGTTGTTGGTATTGTCGCTTCACGTGTAAGCGACACATATTACCGTCCAACAATTATTCTTTGCGGTGATGGCGATATCATCTCCGGTTCAGCCCGCTCTGTTTCCGATTTTGACCTTTATTCTGCAATAGAACAATGCTCCGAATATCTCACTGCATTCGGTGGACATACCTTTGCAGCAGGACTTGCATTAAAACGGGAAAATCTTGAAAAGTTCAGACAAAAATTCGAGGAGGTTGTTGCAAAAACTATCAAAGCAGAACAACAAGAACCAGTGATAACTATTGATGCTGAACTTAGTTATGACGATATCTCAGAAAAATTCTTAGACGAATTCTCTATCATGGCACCTTTCGGGCCAGAAAACATGAATCCTGTATTTGTCATAAAAAATGTGGTTGATTTTGCAACTAAAAAAGTCGGTAGCGACAAAACGCACGTTCAATTTAATTTGATGACCAAAACAGGAAATAAATTACCTCGAATCATAGGATTTGGCATGGCAGAGAAATGGGACGAGCTCTATGCTCCAGACCGAAGTTTTGACATCTGCTTCACTATGAGCGAAGACGAGTTTAACAACACGCGAAGAATTAATTTAGAAGCAAAGGATTTCCGTATTTCCCAAGACTAAAAGGAACAGATTGTCTGCTCAAACTCATTGGTTTGATTGAATAAAATCTGTGGCATTATCGGCAATACATACAATCTATCATTTGGAAGAATTTCTGCCAACTTATAGACATCTTTCTCTGTTGTAAGTATTGTATATTGTTCGGACATTTGCTGTAATGTTTCCCTATCTTTTTCAGAATATGAATAATGGTCTGGATATACTTTAGAGATATATTGAAAACCTTTTGCGTCTAAATAATCGAATAACGGACCAGGTTGGGCTATGCCCGTAATAACACAGATTTGTGAATCGCCGAAATCTGATTTTTCATGTAGTTGTTTCGTTGCAAAATTATATATAGCCCCATACTCCATAGACGAAAAAAATATCTTTCCGGAAAACTGCGACAAACGATTTCGCCAATTGTCAGCTTCCTGCTGCAACATTGTATTAGGACACTTCGAGACAACTACAACATCTGCTCTTGAAACAGCATATTTCCCTTCACGTAGAAAACCTACAGGAAATACGCAATCGCGCCATAAAGGCCTATTGTAATCAATTAGAAGAATTTGTTTTGAAGGCTTGATATAACGATGCTGATATGCATCGTCAAGAATGACAGCATCCAAATTAGGGATATTTTTTTGTAATTCCTGCACACCTACAACACGTTTCTCACAAACTGCTACATGCAATTTCGGAAAACGTTTTTGTAGCAAAAAAGGTTCATCACCAAGTTCCGAAACGGTAGTATGTTCTGTAGCTAAAACAAAACCTTTACTTTTCCGTTTATAACCACGACTTAACGAAGCAATATTTTTATTCTTAAGTAATTCTACAATATACTGTACATGAGGCGTTTTGCCCGTACCTCCTACCGTTATATTTCCCACAGAAATAATAGGCAAATCAAACGAAGTCTGTGAAAGTATTCCCCAATCAAAACATTTATTACGGACAAACGTAAATAGCCAATAACAAATAGAAAACGGGAATAATATGTACTTAAAATACTTCATTATTGCAGCATGAAATAATATGGCAATTGAGCATATACGCCGTTCTCTTTAGGAGCATTACGTAAGACTTTCGTGAGTCCCATTTCTTTGGCAACCTTCTCCATCACCGATGTCTGACTAGATACATCCGACATCAAAACCTCATACCAAGGACGAACATTCGGATAAATTTTCACACCATACGCTCCATTTTCTAAAAATGCTGCATCTTTTGCAACTTGGAATGCAACCGACAAATCACCCAATGTATCGACCAATCCTATCGACAAAGCATCCCTTCCAGTCCATACTCTACCTTGAGCAATATTTTCCACCGCTGCCGGTGTCAATCCTCTTCCTGCAGCTACACGCTGCTTGAATGTCAAGTAAGTTTTATCTATTACTTTTTGCACTGCAGCTACTTCTACTGGATCCAAATCACGAGAAATTGTACCAAAATCAGAATGTTTGTGAGTTTTCACCTCGTCGATATTTACCCCGATTTTGTTAAACAAACCTTCCGCAGTCATAGACATGCCGAATACACCTATAGAACCTGTAAGTGTTGACGGCGAAGCAACTATTTTTGTTGCTGGAGAAGCAATATAATATCCACCTGACGCTGCAAGATCGCCCATAGAAACAATAACAGGAATCTTTTCTGCCGTTAAGGCCACCTCACGCCAAATCAATTCAGATGCAAGAGATGAACCTCCACCAGAATTAATGCGGAAAACAACAGCCTTAATCGATGTATCCTTACGGATTTTCTTAAAAATCGACATATACGTCTCGCTTCCTATTGATGACTCATTTGATGTTCCGTATTCAATAGAACCTTGCGCTACTACTAATGCTATGTTCTTATCTTTTTCTACCGTATTAGTGACACGTTTTTCATTTTGTTCTGTCACGTATGTTTCAATAGAAACCTGATTCAAACTATCTTTTTCATCTATGTTCATACGATTTTTTACCGTTTTCCAGAATTCATCAACATGCTGAATTTTATCAATAAAACCATACGACAACAACTCATCTGGAGTACATACTAACACACTGTCGGCAAGCTTATTCAAATCATTTACCAATATCGGACGAGATTTCGCAATCTGCGATTCATATTCCTTCCAAATGCCATCAATATACACCTGTTTTTGATAACGATTCTCGTCACTCATTTTATTTTGCGTAACGGATTCCACATAACTTTTATATTTGCCACAACGCAATACCACCGGTTTTAATCCAACTTTCTCCAACAAATCTTTGTAATGGATTGACTGAGATGAGATTCCGTGGAATTCTGCTTCGCCTTCGCTATTCATAGAAATTTCGTCGGCTACACTAGAAAGCAAATATGACTTTTGACTAAGCATTGTATAATAGCCAACAACAAACTTTCCCTTTTCCTTAAATTTCTTTAATGCCTCGGCAAGCTCAAATACTGTTGTATATCCAGCATCGAGCACTACATCCTGTAGAACAATACCTTGAATCTTATCATCTTCTGCGGCGATTTCTAATGAACGAACCACATCATACAAGCCAACTTGTGACTGTTCTCCATATTGAGACAAAACACTCGGTTTATCGGCGGTTGTACATTCCCCTACAGAAACCACATTTTTAAAAACCAACACGTTTTTTTCTGCATAATTCGTAGTCGAACCAGTTGATGAAGCAATAATCACAACAAATATCACTACAATCAATATAAAAGCCAGAATTGCTCCAAACATCGAAGCAAAAAGAATCTTAAAAAACTGTTTCATACGCGTGATTTTTTTATCTTTGGAAACAGTACAAATGTAAACTTTTATTCAATGGGACAAAAGAACTTAGTTGTCATTTTGCTTGGTGCAAATCTTGGAGATAAGAAAGAAATGTTTCGCATTGTTGAGGATTTATTGGAACAACACGTGGGCGAATGTGTGAACAAATCCTCTATTTACAGTAGCCAAGCATGGGGATTTGATTCTCCGCAAGAATTCTACAATCAAGTTCTTGTTATAGAAACTGAATTTCCAGCACACGAGACATTATTACGCTGTCAGGCCATTGAAAAGAAATGCGGACGCACCCGACATGCAAATGCCGGATACGAAGATCGAGTGATAGACATAGACATACTCTATTTCAACAACGACATTATTGATACCGACGACCTTGTCGTTCCACATCCCCTACTTCATCAACGAAGATTTACCATGGAGCCACTTTGCGAAGTCTTACCAAACTACGTACATCCAATTTTGATACAAACTAACGAACAATTATTACGTTCTTGTATCGACAAAAACGAAGTTCACAGAATATAACTACACTTCGAATATTCCATTCTTTATAGCAAAAACCACTAATCCTGCAGTATTTTTTGCTTCGGTTTTTAGCAAGAGATTTTCTCTATGCTTATCGACAGTGCGTTTGCTAATGAATAATTCATCGGCAATCTCTTGATTTGACAAACCCTTACAAATGTTGTACAAGACCTCTATTTCACGTTCGGTAAGATCTATTGTCGGTTTTGCTGTTTTCTTGGACATATTTGCCATAATTCTGTCCAAAATCTCTTGAGAGAAATAGTTATTGCCTTCATACACCTCCAGAATGGCCTTTTGCACATCCTCAAACTGAGAGTTCTTCAGCAAAAAACCACGTACACCAACATCTATCATTTTTGAATAATACTCTTCTTCGGCATACATTGAAAGAGCGATTATTTTTAAATTCGGATATTTTGCCAAAGCTAATTTTGACGCAGTAATACCATCAATTTCAGGCATTTGAATATCCATCAAAACTACATCAGGAATGCTGTCATTCAATTTATCAAGAAAAATCTTTCCATTTTCTGATTCTTCTATATTGGCAATAAAATCACAGTTCGAAAGCAAAAATTTTAATCCCTCGCGAAACAACGAATGGTCGTCAACCAAATGTATATGTAATGCATCTTTCATATTGGTACACGTATTGAAACCTTTACGCCTTTATTGACAGCGCTTGTTATTTGTATAATTCCATTTATAGACTTGACTCTGGATTCCATATTCGACAATCCCATACCACGATATGTAAGTCCTTCCGTATCAAACCCTTGTCCATCGTCAGTATAAACTAACGACAATTCATTTTCAATACTTTCCAATACAATGGAAATATGTTGTGCATTTGCATGTTTTAAGGTATTCGTAATTAACTCACATACAACACGATACATTACCGTTTCTACTGTAAAATCAAATCGTTGCTGATGAAGTTTCGAAGAGTAATCAACCACTACTGGTTGTTTTATCATCACTGTATCGAGAAATGATTTTATTGCACGCTCAAGACCGAAATTCGACAAGATATGCGGGCTCAATTTATTCGAGATTTCTTTTACCGTAATTACCGCCTCATCTATTGCAAAATTCGTCTTCAACATAATTTGCTTGTCAATCTCGCTACTTCTGTCTTTATTTATTGCTGAAAATGCCATTTTAATTGACGACAAAATTGGACCCAAACCATCGTGCAATTCTTTCGCAAACATTTGTCGCTCACGCTCTTCCGTTTGAACGATGGCAGAGAATATTTTGCTTTCGTTTTCTTTGACAAGCATTTCCATTTTCTCCATATAATTGAACAATTTCTTAATATAAATCGTTCCGACAAAAATCACAAACGAGATAAGAACAGAGAACCAGTTACTAAAGAAAGAAACATCCGGAAGAAATTTCCCGTTTAACTGAGACAAATAATACAAATCATAAATACGTTGCATAGCAATACAAGCAAATCCAATTGACAACAAAATCCACGCTATATTGTAGCGAGTTTTCTTTATCAAACTGACTGCCAAAACTGCTGCAACTAATTGAAATGCAACCGACAACGATAATGCAATGAAGATAAAAAGCATTGTCCCTATTTTGTCCCAAAGGTATTTATATTTTTTCATACATTTGCAATACTTAATTTATAGAAATATGGTACGAGTACTAGTAATTACACTTTGTATAGTTTTAGATGTATGGCTTTTACATCAGATTTGGGTAGAAGAAAGACATCTCAGAACAAAATCGGAAAAACTACTTTGGACTATAGGAATACTATTGACGCATGCAATAGCCACAGCCGTTTATATTTTCCTTGACACAACCAAAGATAGCAATGGTAATGACACCGAAAAAAATCTGTAATAAATTATTATATAATCAATTACGAGACTTAAAATGCAAAATATCCAACTACCACAACCACAAAACGATGGCGGAAAATCTATTTCCTATTGTTTGCAAAACCGTAAGTCAACAAAAGAATTCGACAAAACAAAAACATTGAGCAAACAACAAATTTCGAATATATTATGGGCTGCATACGGTTTTAACCGTACCGACAAACGTACAATTCCATCGGCAATGAACTGTCAGGAATTCACAATATACGTGTATTTGCCAGAGGGAATTTATCGTTGGAACGACACAAAAAACGAACTTGTACTCATAGAAAAAGGTGACTTACGCCAACTTACCGGCGGACAAGACTATGTTGCCGATGCAGCAATGAATATTGTATACGTTGCCGACTACGCAAAAATGGAAAGTATAGCCAAAGAAAGCCAAGTAGCGATGGCATACGCCGACTGTGGACTAATAGCCCAGAATGTATATTTATACTGTGCATCCGAAGACTTAGGCTGTGTAATACGTGGCTATATAGATAGAGCCGCCACAGAAAAACGATTGAACTTGCCTACAACCTCAAAAGTTATTTTGGCACAAACTATAGGCTTCAAGAAATAACTAATTGACTACATAAATGGAAGCTATCGTTTTCTTTTACATACTAAAACGAAAATAATCCTCGTTATACTATCATAAACATTAAAACTATAGAACTATGAACGTAAAAAGTTTTCTAATCGGAGCCGCAGTTGCAATAGTAAGCGCTGCCGTAGGTGTGATTCTATGTTGCACACTATGTTGTAAGAAATGTGATAAGCCTATGCAATCTTGTCCACAAGAACAACAATGCCAACGACCTGAAGGTCCACGCGGCGATTTCAAGGGCGACAAATTCCACATTACAAAAATGGCTGATCAACTTAATCTAACAGATGAGCAGAAACAACAAGTGAAAGCTATTCATAAAGCTACAAAAGATGCTATACGAGTTGCAAGAGAAAACGCAGACACACAATTCGAAGCATTATTGACAGACGATCAAAAAGCAGAACTTGCAAAAATTAAGGCTGCAACAAAATGTGACAAGAAGAAAATCGATCGTGACGACGATTAATCATTTTTGAATAGAAATACAAAAGCCGTTCTGTTACTCAGAACGGCTTTTTTTATGACTTCACATAATTCATGTTCTACCAAGCGAGTATACCTAACGGCATACGGTTACTCTTTTACAAATGTTTGACTTTGATTGTTATTTACAATTACCGTATAAACTCCATTCTTTAAATGAGAAACATTTATACTTGCAGTTTCTCTACATTCTGTTTGCAAAACTTTTCTGCCTTGTGCATCAATAATTTGGATTAAATTGTTTGCAGTTTGCAAGGTTATGTGCAAAATATCTTTTACTGGGTTGGGAGAAATATAAGAATCCAAATACGTTTCTGATAAGGACGTTTTATTACATGGACATATATTTTGTTGAAAAACAACCTCTTCATTTTCTGTAAAAGATGTTAGGTAAGAGCCAAACGTAGATCCATAACTATGTAAAAGTCCACGTACAGAGCCAATTCCTTCTATCCACACAATATTGTTGTCTAATGTGATATTTTTTCTTAGATTTCCCTGTTGGTCAGCTATTTGTTCAACTTTAGTTACCGTATGAGTACATTTCCCATCCTCTAAATCTTTTTTTCTTTCCTCGAACGGTTTCTCCATAAAATCCCGTTCATCGGCAACAGTTTCAATCACAGAAATAACGTCTCCCTCTTGCAAGTCAAAGTCATATAAAAGATATTCCTCTGTAAAGTTCGTCGGCAGAAAATAATACTTATTGTTTTCTTCCCGAATAAACCCAACTATTTTGACTTCACCCGAGATATCATCAAGTATTTCATTATAGGAAAAATCCTTTTTGTTCACTACTTCTCCTAATCGAAGTGAATGTGAAAAATCACAGAAAAAACCATTAATTCCATTGAACCAATAGGCTTCGTTCCAGACATTGTTTTCTGAAAGTAATTTTTTTTGTCCAAATGAACATATTGAAAAAAATAACAGTGTCAGATTCAAGATTAGCAATCGTTTCATAACTATTAGTTTTACAAGTATATAGGATATATTTATTGAATACTGTAACTATTTTTTACAAATGTTTGACTTTGATTGTTATTTACAATTACCGTATAAACGCCATTCTTTAAAAGAGACACATTTACACTTGCTGTTTCACCACATTCTGTTTGCAAGACTTTTCTGCCTTGCGTATCGATAATCTGAATTAAATTGTTTGCAGTTGGCAAGGTTAAATACAAAATATCTTTCACAGGGTTGGGAGAAATTGAAATTTGTTGATTTTCTATAGTATTAATAGCTGTTTGTTCATAATAGCAATCATTATAATCAGGATCATGCCAAATAATCTCATCACCTTTTTGAACGCAAAGAAGTTTGGTCATATAAGGACAACCGACCCCTACTGCTGGGCAATAATATAACGTATCAAATGCCGGTGCGAAAAGTGAACCTACATCTTCAATCACTATATCATAACAGTAAAACCAATTGTCTGATGAAGATTCCCTATCATCACAAACTCTAGATATTTTTTTTCTCGCATTATAAATAACTATAGTATCAGACTCGACTAGTAGATTATCATCCCAATCAAGTCTATTTCGGAGATCTGAGGAAAAATCATACGCAAGCCCTTCTTCTATTTCTCCTTTTTTAATAAAGAAAACTTCACTTTTATCTTGTCTAAAATATCCTAATTCCAACCATATTCTGCCGTTATTCAAGGATTTAAACATCTTTTTGTAAATAAATCCATTTATTATGGTATCACCTTTATATTCATAACGTACTGTTAATATTGTAGGAACTTTAATTGACGATATTTCTTCTGTTTCAGAATACAGGTATGCCCATTTCATATCATCGTCAACAAACGAAAAATTGTTCTTCTCACATGGACACACAACATCATATAATTGTGTGTTATTTTCAGAATACGACAATAACGTCGTTCCACTACCTGTTATACTGCTACAACTATGAAGCAACCCTTTCGTACTACCTATTCCTTCTATCCAAATTTCACCATTATCCAATGTGATTTGTTTTCGTTCCAAACCACTTTTGTCCATATAAATAGATACATCACTTACAGAATGATAGAATATATCATCACCGACATCCTTTTTTAAGGATATATATAAAGAGTTTTTCCATACAGATTCTTCTATAATCTCAACTTGTTCCCCTTTTTGTAAGGAAAAATCATATAACAAGAACTCCTCTTCAATACCAATTGGATTAAAGTAATATTTTTCACCATCCTGACGCATATATCCAAGCAAAGACTGCTCTTCACTATCTGAACTTGATTTTACAGAAGTATAGATAATATCATTCTTTGTTACCTTTTCACCATAAGATATTGTAGTCACATCATCGCATATACGACCTTGAGGCATAACACTATATCGAACCTCAGTCCATTCCTGCTTTATATCATCATTAATCAATGAAATTTGGGCAGTCACAATGAATGCAACCATATTTGCAATAAGAAAGAGAAAAAGCTTTTTCATAATTATTGAGAGGAGTTAATACAAATTTTTACAAAAAAAAAAATAAATAATAATAACAAGCAAAAAGTCAATTTTTTTCTTCACCTAAATGACAAAGCCAATCATACAAAACAAAAAAGACGAGAAGTTTACACCTCTCGTCTTTACATCTTAATAAAGGTGTATGTTATACAACCTTACATTAGATTTATTTAACAACTTTTATTGTTTTAACATTTCCATTTGTTGAAATTCTCACACTATACAAACCTTGTGACAAATGAGCTGCAGGAAGCGAAATGATTGCATTTCCGACATTTTCTGCTTCTGTTTGGATAACAACTTGTCCATTTGCGTTAAGTACTTCTACAAGGTAATTATTTTCGTTGTGAGAAGCAATTGCAACATTAATAACCGTATTGATAGTTGTCGGATAAACAACCACATCAGCCGGGAATGTAATGTCTTTCACGGCAACATCGTTTTCAACTTCTGCTATATTTGACAATGCCAATGAGAATGGTCCAGATTCAGCCTTAGTATATGCACCAGCTACAGGTTGACCTTCCAATGTATTGTAAGCATTTTCGTTGATTTCTGATTTCAAACGGAATACAACGCGGTATTTAATGTTTTCGTCACCTTTATACTTAGGATCTGTTTCGTTCCAAATTTCGTACAAGTTACTTGCAGGAACTTTGTCAACAGTATCCATTGCAGTTGCATCAGTACCACGCAATACTAAGTATTGAGTAACGTTTTCCATTGGTTCGTATGCACACCAATTGATTGTTTGTAAGCCATTCGTTTGATATGTGATAGTAGAAATCATAGAACGATGAACTTCACTAATTGCTTCGTTTTGGCAACCATCAACAGTTACCAAACGATACTTGTATGCACGTTGTTTGTAGTTCACATCTTCATCAACAACAATACCGCTTTCGTCGAACATTACGTCGTCGCCAACTTGTTCCCAATTGTCAGTCATATCAGTTTCGCGTTCAACACGATACGAAACGGTGTTCACATCTTTTGTCTTTTCCCAAGCAATAATGATATGATCAGTTGTTTCACTGAATGTTGCCACACCAATTTGTTCAGGGAACGGATATGTAAATGCTACTGTAACAGTATCTGAGTTCACACAAAGATTTTCATCAGTGATTTGAGCCCAAATAGTTCTTGTCGAGTCAACCAAGTCGATAGTTTGTGTTGTAGCGCCATTGCTCCACAAATATGTGTAACCTTCGCCTGCATTCAATGTAACAGTTGTTCCATCACAAGGAGTTTGGTCATCGCCAAGATTGATTTTTGGCAATTCATTAACCTTAGTCAAATTGAATGTATCAACACTAGCACAAAGCATTGAGTCAACAGCAAACACTGAATAAGTAGCAACTTCAGCAGGAATCATGATAGATTTAGTATCAGCACCTGTATTCCAAGAATATGAATTGTATTCGCCTTGTGCTTCAAGTTCGAATGTTGTTCCAACACACATTACAGAATCTTCCATCAAAGCAACAGGAACAGATACGTGTACTGTTACACTATCAATCAAAGTAAACATACCTTTCTTCATTGTCACGGCGTAAGATGTAGTCTTTTCTGGACGTACCGAAACTGTTTGTGCAACTTCACCAGTTGACCAGTAATATGAGTTTACACCATCAGTTGCATTCAACTGAGCAGATTGACCTTGACAGATGAACAAGTCTCTATCTTGAATACCAACAACTGTTAAATTGATTGCCAAATTAGCAGTGATTGAATATTTTTCGTCAGCCGATGTTACAGTTAAAGCAACAGGATAAACACCAGGTTTATCGAAAGTAATCATTTGCAACATTGAAGTTTGGTCAATGCCTTGAGCACCTTCAATATTCCATTCCCAAGTACAGTCGAAACTTGAGATATTTGCCATCAATACGAATACATCGCCAGGCACACCAATTTGACGCATAGTAGAGATTGTCACCGTAGGAGCGCCATCCCATTTTGAAGCGAAGATGTCGTCTTTCTTATCAACTTGATTGTCGTATGATTCTTGAGAAACCTTACGTTTGTAGTAAACTACTACAGAAGATGTAAGACCTTCTTCATCTTTCGCAACGAATGTAATTGCTTCAACACCATTCCAGAATTTATTTAATACTGTTGGAACCGCAACACCATCGGTAATTGTAATGGCAAGGTTTGCAGAACTTTCAGCAGACCAAACAATTGCCGAAGCAGATGTAAAGTCATCTTTTACATATTGTCGTAAATCCAAAGAAGTAAATGACATTGTATCATTTTCAATTTGATCAGCAATTTCAGAAATTACCGGTGCCTTGTTTGGTAATGTGTTCATTACCAAAGCAATTTTACCTGTTGTTTCTTCACCATAGATATCGGCAACTGTAACATTCAAGAAACCTAAATCTGGCGAAAGAGCTTCGGTTATAGAATATATTCGTAATTGTTTACCTACAACTTCAAATTCTGCACTATTTTGAAATTCTTCTGGAATAGAGAAATTAAAGATCAAATCTTCAACAGCAGTGTAATCATCTTTAGCAATATCGGCGAAGTTTACGTATACATCTTCGTCATATTTAAGTTGAATTGTCTCTGCAATAATTTCAGGAGCTTGGTTCTTCACATTTTCAACAACCAAGTAGAATGAACCTGTTGAAACCAAACCATCGATATCCGTTACAGTTACCGTGATTTTTACTGTACCGATAAAATCGCCTGCATTTACAAGGATTTTACCATTTTCATCCACACTTGCAGTAACAGCTTCTTGATCAGTCACAACAGTTATACTCATTTTTCCGATTGATGTATTATCATCAGAAACGTAACCATCAATAGGAATTACCGTATAACCAGGAGCAAGGCTCTTCAAAGCAGCATCTTGAGCGTTCGGCATAAAGAAGTTTTCTGGGAAGCTGATTACAGGAGCATCTGATTTGTTTACTTCAATAGTAACCAACTTAGTTATATTTCCAGAAGAGATCTTCAACTCTGTTTGACCAATAGCCTTAGCTATAACTACATCTTTATCCAAAGAAGCAATTGTTTCATCTGCAATTTCCCAAGTCAAATCATTTGCAGCCAATGTTACAGGAGCAACCTTACAAGTAATTGCTTTTGAATCACCTTCTTTCAAGACTACTTTTTCAGGAACAATAATATCAGTAACAACTTCTTGACTTGAAGTTACGTACACTACAGTTGTAGAGAATACATTGTCAACTTTTGCAACCAATGTCGCCGTACCGTCACCAACAGCAGTAAGAACATTATCAACCAAAGAAATAACACCTTCACCAACTATACTGAATTCTACATTCTTATTAGTTGCATCATCAGGTTTTATTGTTGCCTCCAAAGCCTTAGCATCACCTACAGCCATTGTAATAATATTAGGTAAAGAAATAGCCTGAACAGGAACATATTTCTTTGCAACAACTATAGGAACAACGACTGTCGCATTTTTATCTTTTGACGTTAATTGTAAGAATGTTTCACCTTCGGTTAAGCCATAAATCACTGAACCACGAACGATTGCAACTTCAGGATTGTCGATGTAGCCAGTGTATTTTTTATTTGTTGCAAATGAAGGATAAACCGAAACCGTATAGTTTGTTTTTTCATCAACATATAATTCAATAGGATTAGGATTAACAACCAAAGAATCAACTAAGACTGTTTTCTTTTCTATCGATACTGTTGTTACTTTCTCAGAAACACATCCAGTTTCTTTTTCTATTGCTTGACAAATAATTTCATACGAGCCTACAGTATTGAAAGAGAACACCGCATCAGAACCTTGAACGATTTCTTCCCCTACCTTCCATACTATACCATATGAAGTTGTATCAGCAATAGAAGCAGACAATTCAATTTGTTCACCAGGAGCAAATGTTTGCGAAGCAACTTTCACACTTGGTTCAATTGGATGTCCAATAGTGTTGGTAACAGTTACCTTTTCGCTTGAACAACCTATTTCTTCGTTATAAGCATAGACATCGAAAGAGCCTGATTCCGTTGGCATGAAAGTATTCCCTTCAGCAATAGTTTGTCCGTTATATAACCATTTGATTTTATTTCCTTCTTGTGATTTTGCAACGAATGCTTGTGCATTAGAACCGTCACAAATCTTTTGGTCATACATATTCAATGTAGGTTCAGCAACATACGAAACAGTTACCGTAAATGGAACTTTTTCACTTTCCAAATAATCTACTGTAGCATCATATGGAACTTGCGAAACATAGTATGTAGTCGTACCTACAGCTGCAGATGAAACCATAGGAGCTTTTTCTAATTTATTACCTGCGTTATCATACCATTGTAACATTGCTATTTCCATAGTTGGATAAGCCATTTCCTCTAACGAAATTTCTTCTTTTTGAGAAGATTTTTCATAACACAATGCTATTTCATTCGTATTAAAACCAGGTTTTTCTAACTGTGGTTTTGCTTCTTCTGGAATAACATACAAAGCAACTTCAGCTAAATATGTTGTATCCGAGTTAGCAACTTTTGCAACAATAGTTGTCTCGCCTTCTTGTAAACCTTTAACAGTTATACAGTTCATAGTTGTTGAAACAGCATCTTCAACTTGCGCAATTGAATTGTCGCTTACATATACAATAGGAGTTGTGGTTGCATCAAAAGAAGAACCCAACGTATAGCAAACTGTTGCTGTTTCATTTACCTTAACTCTGTATGCTTGTTCAGAGAAGGCAATTGAATAGTCTTTTTCTTTCTCTTTACCAATAACTTGTACAGTTACACTACCTATTTCTTTTTCTTGATAGTAAGCTGTCATTGTTATTGTTGCCGTAGTATCAAGAGGGAAAATATATGCTTCACCGATTGACGTACGTTTTAGTTCAACAACATTTTCTATAGAAGCTTTCCATGTTACATTTTCCGAAACTATATCAACAAATTCAGCACCTGCTGCTGTTGGCAACTGATATGCATATAAATATGCTTGTTCACTTGCACCATAAGAAGATGGCATACCATAATGCAACGTAATATTATTAGATGCGATTGCATTTCCGTCAGCTAAGTGAGCTCCAGCCATAACCATATATTCTTCTTGTTGTGAAATATATAATGTGGCTTCCATACTTTCACCTTTAATCACAATTACACCAGCATCATTCAATTTAATTGTATTACCCGACAACGTAATTGCAGAAGATTCACCTACATAAGGTGCAACTTCCCATTTTGCATCGGCAGGAACATCATTTCCAAATATGTCTTGAATAGTTATTTCACCTTGACTAAGAAGAACAACTTTTTCAATTCTAACAGTTTCACCCAAAACGGTAACAAGTTGCGAAGCAACAAGTTCTTCTCCATCATACACCGAAACTGTTGCCGTACCTTGAGCAAGAGCAACAAACTTATATGTATTTTCTTCTTGAACAATATTTAAGACATTTGGATTATCTGAAACATATTTTGCAGTTGTTACATCTATCAATTCTTTTGAATTTCCTGATTCTACCAGTTTTGATAGAGACAAATAACCATCTGTTCCAACTGCAATACCTTTTTCATCACCAATACCAGAGAAACTATAATTATTCTTATCAACTACAAATACTTGGAAGAAGCTTACTAAACCTATTGAGTTATAGAATGCAATACGTCCATAACCACATTTAGTAGGAACAACCATACCATCTTCAACATTGAAACTGTTATCTCCTAATAATCGGCAAATATATTGATCACTAGTTTCTGGTTCCATGCAATTGTTAGAGAAAGGATCACATACAGTATATTCCGGCATATCTACAGCCTCACCTTTTTGGTTGTACGCTTGTATCTTTTGGCCTGCAGAACCTAATGTTAGATACATATCTGCTATATGGTATTCATTTCCACTAAATATTGCATCGATTTCAAATTCTTCGCTGAATTCATATTGACCTTCACGACCACTTAATGTTAAAATACCAACACCTCCGACATTACCAGTAGCCCAAATTTTAACAACATCATTGTCAAAATCTGTATCTGTATCAAAAGATAATGCACTTGGACCATATCCTTGCTCTTTCAATTCAACGAAAGAGAAATTAAATCCGATTTTCTCATTTCTTGAATTATACAAAGCAACTGTAACAGTATCCTTATTTACAATAATTTGTGGTCTTTCTGGAGAGATGTGGTATTTGCGTTCTACAACAGTCAAAGGAATTGCTGCAACTTCAATACCATCAACATACGCAATAATATCGGCAGTTCCAGGATTTTCTGCTGTAACCACATCATCATACACAGTTGCCACGGTAAATCCTTCTGGATTAGAATTAGTAACATCCCATGTTAGAGTTGGGACATATTTCGCTTCCCCGTCAACCAACAATGTTAACTCCTGAGATTCACCAACCAATAATGATAATTTTTCAGGAGAAACACTATACACTGTCTGTTTATTAACGAGGATTTCTACTTCCGATTTTGCAGAACAGCCTATTTCTTCATTTTGAGCAAATACTACAAGTGTATATGATCCAGGAGCGTCAAAAGCAATAAACTTACTTTCTGTCGCAATCTCTGCTGGTTCTGATTCTGCAGCACTGATTCTTGCATTTGAACAAGTCCAAGTAAATGTTGAACCTTCAGGAGCATAAGCTGTTGCCAACAAAGAATCTGGTAATGTTACTTCTGAATCAACACCTAGTTCTACATACATATCAGAAAGGGCAACTTTCACAATAGATGGATTACTGTAACAAGTTCCATCTGTAGCCCACACATTCCAAGTTGATTGTTCTACACCATTAACTATATATGAACTCGTAACCGTAGCACCTGTTTTATAAACTGCTGTATCAGCAATATCGTTTGTTTCAATATAATCATATACAGTTGACCAAAGAACTGTATTTTCTGATTTTGCAGTCAGTACGACAGACTCTTCAGGAGTACAAACAATAACTTCTTCGGCAACTTCAGGAGCAGCAACTTCAACAACCTTTACTGTAAATCTTGTTGGATCACTATCCAGAGTTGATTCATTTAATGCCACATTTTGAAGTATATATGTATATGTTCCTACAGCAATTGTATCTGGCAAAACAGGAGCTTCTGTATAAACTTTTTCTGTATTAGATAAAGTCCATTGCAAATTCGATACAGAAGAAGGATCTACATAATCATACAATGAATAACCATTTTCTGTGATAGTGTTTTTACAAACTGTTATTAGACTATCCGTAACAACTGGTTTTACTAATTTTGGTTGATCGTATACCGTAATTGTTCTTGTTTCAGTTGTAATACAACCTTCGAATGAAACAACACATTTTACCGTGTATTCACCAGATTTCTTAAATGAAACTTCAACCCTGTCAGATTCTTTGTCTTTTACATCACCTTCTTCTCCAGATGCAGTTGCATCAGACAAGTTCTTTATTTCAGCACCATCGCAAGACCATTCATAAGTCATATTCACTTCAGAACCAGAAGCTTCTCCTGTCAATACATTTGGCAATGTTACTTCTTCTTCAGAAAATTCTATATATACTGTAGGTTTTATGATTTGGAATGTAGCTGTTTGATAATCGAAAACACATTCTTCATATGCAAAAGCATTCGCATTTACTATTGCATAGGTATCAATTGTTGAATCCGATGGCATAAACTTAGAACCTCTTGCAAGAATAAGTGTTGTATCTGTATAATCAAGAGCCCATTCATTATTAAAACGCATCCAAATAACGTTTTCACTTTTTGCAACGAATTCTTTAATTTCAGAGAATGAGCATATTCTCTGATTTGTATTTTCAACAATAGGAATTTCGTTATCAATTATTGTTACTTTCACCGCAGCCTTTTCACTCTCTAATGCAGAATTGTCATCAGAGACACAACTTACATAATATGTATATGCTTTGGCTTCGCTTGTTTGTGTAAGAACAGGAACGTTAGTCAATACTGCACCGCTTTCGTCATACCATTTCAGTGAACCAGAATCGTTCAAGTTTGTTACAAATTCACCGAAAGAAAGACCATTTTCGGTAATTGTTGTTTTACAAACAGATGTCTCTTCTGTTTGTGGTGCCAACATTTGTGGTTGGGCATTTACCGTAATCTCTACCTCCGATTTTGCACTACAACCTGTCTCTTTGTTCTCACCCAAAACGACAAGTGTATATTTTCCAGCTTTTGCAAAAGCAATCTTTTTGCTTTCCGGACCTGCTTCAACTGTTCCATCTTGATTTACACTTGTAATTGTAGCATCGGTACAAGTCCATGTGAATGTAGTACCTTCTGGGGCAAATGCAGTTACCTGCAAACTATCTGGCAATGTTACTTCTGGTTCTATGTCTAATTCGACATACATATCGGCAACTGTTATAGATGCTGTTTTCACGTCACTCAAACAGCCATTGTCATCTTTCGAACGGACATAATATTTTTCGATGTCAGCATTTCCAAAACATACACCACCTTTTCTATATTGAGTAGAATCAGATAGATCTGCATATTCATCAGTGTACCAAATGATTGTATTACTTGCTTTTGCACTGAATTGTACCGAATCTGCTGCAGAACAAAGTATCGCATTTTCTGGAGTTACCTCAGGAGCTGCAACATTTATTACTTCTACACTAAATGAAACAACATCACTCGAAACATATAAATCATCGTGTGAAATACACCACACACTATAATTATACAATCCTGCCTCTGTTGCAGGTGATAAGATTACATCCGTAAGCGTATCTTTTGTTGTTGCATTATAGAATTGCAATTCCGAGTTAATATCGCTGTTGTACTCAATATAGTTAGACAACGATTTTTCGCCATCTGCTAAATCAGACTTACAGATAGTTATTTTTTCAGCGACTTTTGGAGCTGGAAGGTTACCTTTTACTAAAATTTGTGCAGAACCTTCTGCAATACAAGCCGTACCTGTCAACGTTGTTGTAACCTTTAATTCATATAGACCAGCAGACTTGAATGCAAGTAATTTCTTTTCCTTTCCTGGATCTTTATCTGCATCACTAATTGCAGTAAAATCTACTCCATCGCAAATCCATTCGGTTGTACAACCATCAAGATACGCACCCGATGTCATGACTGTAACAACTGCGCCATCAGACAAAGACACTTCTTCTGGAGCATCAAATTCAACATACATTTCGTATGGACTAACGAAATTAAACGTCAATGCGACACTATCGCTTGGAACAATAAGAGCATTGCCATACGAAACATATTGAGCTAAATATGTAATCTTACCAATTTGGTTCTTTGATACTATTGATGTTTCTAAAGGAATATTTTCAGACTCATTATATAAATACCATTCCAAATAAGTATCCTCACTTGTTGTAGTTTTCTGTACATAAGAATTTAGATCTATTTCATCTTCATCGGAAACTCCTTCCAAACAAATAGTAACCGATTTTTGTGTTAATACAGGTGCTTCTAATTTCTTTTTTGTGGCGATAAGGATAGAACCCCAATCAGAACAAGTTAAATCTGCTGTTTTCCAAGTTATATTATGACTATTTTCACCTATTTCATCAACTGTTATAGAAAAACGGGCAAGTGTACGACCTGCTGGAATTTCAGATTCAGGAACTGTAATAGCAGTTGCGCCATCAATTTCAATTATCATGTTTTCCTGCATACCAAGAACAGTTATTTCTGTCGGTTCAGAAACAAGTGTTACCACAGGCGATTTATACTCAACACTACAAGTAGATTTTACCGTCAAATCTGCAGAGAACACAGGACTTGATTCCGTTCCTTCCATAATAGATAAAATTCTCAATCCGTATGTATATGAACCTTCATCTAATTCAGGGAAATTTATATTTACGAAATTACCTTTTATCTCAATATTCTCAGAAGATAGAGTAGAATACTCTCCATATCTTTCGATAAAGAATTCATAATTCTTTGAAGCAAATTTTTCATTGAAATCCGAACTAAATTCTATAGATGCTGCCGAAGATGCACCTTCTGCTACTATCACATCATTATAATTCACATATAACAAATCAACAGATTCTGCTTTATGAAGATATGTCGTTACTATGGTTGTATCCACTGTTGAACAACCGTTAGCATCAGTTGCAGTAGCAATTACAAGATGTTCTCCAAGAGTTGAAAATGAGGCATACACACTTCTATTATCAGCATCGTTCATATCCGTGTGCCAATTTGCATCATCACATATCCAGCTAATTGCACAGTCGATACCCATGTAGCAATTAAAATTTTGGATTTCATCAACCAAACAATCCAACGACTTATGTGATACAATAAAATCAGGACCGTTATTAGCTGTAAACTTTAGAATGCCAACCTCGTTCGAGTTCAACAATAATGTACAAGAATAAGAACCTGCAGATTTTGCAAAACCAGACATTTCATGACTAACACTATCATACTTAATAGAGAAGTCAACCTCTGAGCCTTCATAGCGGATTTCTGTTGGATACATATTGGAACTACCTGCAGGTATTACCAACGAAAACTGAAACTCTGTTCCTGCACAAATATTGACAGAAATCGGATCCGATGTTGAATACTCAATTTCTTTTTTTTGAGCCACACTGGCAAGAACAACAAACATTGTTGTGAGAAATAGTAGAAATCTCTTCATATTGTATCTATATTAATTACATATTATTCTTTGTATCAAAATGATGCAAATTTGCCGTAATATTACAATTTTATTGACAAAATGCAATGTTTTACTTCAAAACATTTAGCCAATTCAGTATAAATCAGTATTTTTGTAAAATTTGCAATTTTCTTTTTATTACAAAAAAGACTTGTAACACGTATTATATGGGAAAACAAAAAAGGAAGGCCCCAAACCTTCCTTTTTCTTATAGATAAAATCAATATTTTATTTTACAATCTTGATTGATTTCGAACTGTTGTTTGTTGAAATTTTTACAGTATATACACCTTGGTTGTATTGTTCCATAGGAATTTGAACAATAGTTCTATCTTGAGATGCTACTACTTGTTTTGCAAGCACAGTTCCTTGTGCATTCATAAGTTCGATGTTAAAATCTGCAACTTCATTAGCAACAATTGCAACAGACACAACAGATGTGACTACAGTAGGATAAACGGCAACCGTTGCAGGAAACAAATCTTCCACTGCATCGGCATTTTCTACTTCGGCAATATTACTGATTGCAAGAGAGAATGGTCCAGATTCTGATTTTGAATTTTGATATTCCACTATAGTTCCATCCACATCCTTTATAGCATTTTCATATACTATTTCTTTCAACGCAAAACCAACACGAAGAATATCACCAGGTTTAAATACACCATCCACATCTGTCCAACCAACAAAATCCTCTGTTGCATCAAAAGATTCTATAACTGAAAAATCATTCAAACCAGCCTTTAATTCATTCGAAGCACTTTGCATGTTTATCGTACTAGAATCTTTAGTAGGAACTTGCAACAAATAACAACCCAACACATCATCTTCGTTAGCAGACTTATATGTCCACCAATTCAATGCCAATTTACCTTCTCTTGTCTTAGTTGCCTGCAAATATGAAGAACGATATTCTCCACTCATAGCTTCATTTCCACAACCATCGGTTGTAATCAAACGATATTTGTAAGCACGTTTTTCAAAATTTGCCGCATCATCCACAACTAAACCAAAATCGCTAAAAGGAACCGACTCTCCGACAGTTTCCCAAGTATCGTTTGTAACCTGACGTTCAACACGATATGATTCTGTATTTACACCTATTGTCCTTTCCCATGCAATAATAATATTGTTATTCGACTCAGAATAGGTTACAACACCTATGGATTCCGGATATGGATACGTGAACGTAACATTTACCGTATCGAAGTTTTCGCACATATTTTCATCGGTGATTTTTACCGTTACGTATGCTGAAGAGTCCAAGCTAATAGATTGAACATTGTCAACAACAGTCTCTTTATTTGCTTTTGTTATATTCCAATCATACGTATAACCTGCACCAGCGTCCAATGTTAGTGTTTCTTTGTCACATAATGTTTTGTCGTCTCCCAAATCAAGTTTTGGTAAAGCATTTACCTTTGTCACCTTAAACGAAGCACTACTTTCGCAACCCATATCGTCTGTAGTCACAACCTTGTATGTTGCAACCGCAGCAGGAATTTCAATTGAACGAGAAGTCGCTCCTGTATTCCAAGAATACGATTCGTATTCATCTTGTGTTTCCAAAAGATACGTTGTTCCTGCGCACATAACAGAATCTCGCGGAAGTTGTACTGGAACAGACACACGTACATCCACTGTATCGTGGAACGTTGTCAGACCTTTTCTCATAATCAACGTATATTGTTCGGATTTTGCCGGTTCAACATAAATCGAAGGAGATGTTGCACCATTGCTCCAGATATATGAATCCATACCTTCTGTTGCCGAAAGCTGCGCACTTGAACCAACACAAATTTCTTCGTGACGATTTGCCACACCAACTACTCCAATTTCTGTTTTTACAGAATCTTTATTATCAACTGAACCTTCCCATTGTACTTTGAAAGTAACATCATAATAACCTAATTTATTGAATGTCAATGTTTGAATTAAAGCATTTGGATCTTGCAACTCAACTCCTGGGATTTCCCAAAGACAAGTACATTCTGTACCATAATATGTTCCTATAAGAGTGAATGCCTCTCCCGGAGTACCATAGTAACGAGAAGAATAAATACTGATTTGCGGTTTACCATACCAACTGAATTGTTTTTCATCTTCGGTTGTAGCCATTTCTCGATAGAATGTAACCTTTTGAGAAGATGTTAAACCACCTTGGTCCATAGCCGTGAATGTAATCACCTCTGCGCCACGCCAATAGGCATTCAAATCGTAGATTTCTGCACGACTTCCTACAATTTTTACTGCAACATTTTCCGAAGTAGTTGCCGACCACACAATTGCAGAAGGAGACGTGAAATCATCTAACACATATTTAGACAAATCTATATCCTTAAACAAAGACGAGTCTGTTTCAAACTGTCTAGGAATTTCAAGTATTGTAGGAGGCGTATTTTCGGCAGGTTGCACAATTACAGTAATATTTTTTGAAGTAGAAAGACCTTCGGCATCTGTAACAGTGATTTGAAGTTCTTCATTGCCAGACCAATCATCCTCAGCAGCCATAATTTTTATAGTCTTTGCTTTTTCAATTACATCAAGATTATCGCCCGCAGAAATTTCCAAATTCAATTCTGCAAACGGAGTATAGTCATCGGTAATCACATCCGATTTTACCAACTGAACAAATTTTCCAAATGGAACAACTATAGTATCGCACGCAATAATTGGAGCTTCGTTTGGTTTTCTGTCAACTTCAATTCCTACAACGCGACTTGTAGTAAGATTATCACTATCTTTTACGGAAAGAATCATTTCTGTTGTACCCAAGAAATCGGCATTTTTCAACGAGAACATCGCAACAGTTCCTACCATTTGCACAGCGATGTTTTCATTTTCATTGAATGAGAATAGAAGACTTTCTACTGCAGTTGAATCATCATATACATATTCCGCTAAATTAAGAGTGACTGCAGAACCTGGTTGCTGCATTACAACAGTTGGAATATAGGAAATTGTTGGAGCATTAGAATTGGTAACATACACATTTATTTTTTCGTCAATAGATGTTTTGTATGAAACATACAAGAACATTTCTCCTACTTTCTTTGCAGTCAAAACGCCACTTGAAGAAACATCTGCGATTTCGCTATCGCCAGCAGACCATTTCAAATCGTTTGCCTTAATGGTAGCCGGCGAAACCTTGCACGAAACAGTTTTTGTTTCACCTACTTTCAAGAAAATATTCTTTTCCCCATTATTCAATTGAATCTTTACAATATCGTCTTCACTAGATGTTACATAGACCAACGTTTGAGCCTGTAAGCCTTCTTTTGTAGAAGCCGTTACTATAGAAGTACCCATAGCCTTACCGTGAACTGTACCATCGGCAGAAACGGTAATCACATCATCATCTTTTTCCATGAAAACCACATCAACATAACTTGCATCGGCAGGAATAATTGTTGCCGAAAGAGTTGTGTCGCTACCTTCTTTTATAGTAATCATGCTTGGCAATGAGATTTCTTTTGCCGAAATAAATTTCTTAATAAGAATTGAAACTGTATCGCGTAATTCTTCGTTTGTAGAACAAATTGCATAAGCTTTAATCTCGCCCTCGGCAAGAGCAGAAATCATTTTATCAACAACCTCTGCCTTATCAGAATCGGAAACTTCTACACGATAATCATTACCAAGAATCGCGTGGACTTCGGCATCAAGCAATACGTGTTCCCCGACAAACATTTCAATTGATTTTTCCTTACAAATCACCGTTTCCACTATATTTTCAACTATCACTTCGCAAGAATCTTTCAATGTGAACTCCCAACCAGTTTCTTCATCAGTAAATGTCTTTGTCGCGTAACATTTTGTTGTTCCCACGGCAATTGCCGAGAATTCACCAGATTGATTAGCTTCTACAATAGAACTATTCGCAGAATTCCAAGTTAGTGTACCTGCACCACAACCCGTTTCTACTACAGGCAAAGCTACTTTCTGTCCTTTATATATTGCAGCTGATTTTTTTTCGAAAGCAAACTGAGGCAAAGATTTAACACGAATTGTTGTCTTTTGTGAATTAGAGCAACCAGCCACAGATGTCTGCGTCACACCAATTACATACGTTCCATTTTCAGGAAATGCTGTCTTATATTGATTTTCTGTACCAACTTCTACTCCATTCACTGTCCAAACAAAAGAATCGGTTGATTCAAACGCATCTAAACTAACAGTCAACAACGAATCTGCATAAACCGTTGTAACCGGATTATTTTGAGTTCCTTGAGCAAAAACAATAAGTTCACCTATTGGAGCAGGAATTATAGCTACATCAATCTTCACTTTCTCACTCTCCTCTTTTGTACCTATAGTTTGCGAAACATAATATGTAGCTGTTCCTACTACATCTGTTTCTACTATTGGAGTAGCATTCAAGGCATTATAAGATGCATCGTACCAATGAATGGTTGCATTTGGAGAAGCTTCCACAACCAATTCCTCGGCAGTAGAACCTTGACAGAACGAATATTCCTTCTTGGTAACTTTTGGAGCAATACTTACCGCACTATTCACAGCAACAATTGTACATTCCGCTTCAGGGTATATTGTTTGGTTTGTTTCCGAATCATAATAATTTGCTTTTACCGTCAAAACACCTGTACCAGCATTTACTGCTGTTAATGTAGCGGAACCTTCCTCACTATTTATAGTGATTTGGAACAAACTATAATCAGGAGTCCATGTTAACTGTGACAAATTATCCAAACCAACATAAATAGGATTTATTGTAATAGACTCGCCAACTTCCACACTATATTCATCGCTACCAAACGTAATCGAAGGATAAGCTTTTACCTTATACTCCAATGTAGCAGACGACGAACAACCATTTTCAGTTGTTGTTTCTTGTATTGTTATAGTTTGAATACCTGCTTCATTAAATGTGAAAGATTTCTTTAAATTATAATCAACAACTTCTTCCTCATCTATTTTTTCACCATTCAAATACCAGACAAATGTTCCACCAGGAACCGATGACGTTGCCGTTACTTCTACTTCATCACCGACATACGAAGCTGCAGCAGCAGACAAAGTAACCATAGGTGCTTCAACAACAGTTACGGTAATTTGCACTTTATCACTTTCGTCTTTACCATCTTCTATTTGTGATACATAATAATATTGCACACCTGAATATTCTGTATTTGGGATTGGAGCTTTATCTAATACCATATTAGATTGATCGGACCATATCAATGTGGCTCCACTTTTTGCAACTGCTTCCAATGAAGATGCCTCCTGATTCTGACAATACAACAATTCAACATTGGCAACTTCTGGTTTAGCAGATTTCTCGCCAGCGGAAACAGCAACACTTAGATTTTGTGTGGCGGAACAGCCTTCCGCAGTTTGAGCAAATACTTTTACCACATACGAACCTGATTTAGAAAAAGCAATGGCAAACGAATCTGAAGTTTCATCCTGTTTTTCTTCGTCAACATACCATTCATACGAAACAAATGGTGTTTCAGAATGTACTGTATATGTTAAATCTTCATTTAATCCAGCAGAAGTACTTCCCTCCAATGTGAAATACGGAACCGGAATAATCGTGAATGAAGCCGGAACAGTATCGCTATTACAAGCGTTATCTTTTTTTGCATACACCCCAAACGACTTAGTTCCTGGAGTCATCTCCGTTTGACTTAATGTTTTGTCGGTTGTTACAATCTGGTTATCCTTATTTATCCATACAACTTGATTTTCACTCGTTGCCACAATTACAACAGGCGTTCCTGCACAGACAGATATATTATCATCAGAAAGTGTTGGTACGTCAAGTTTTTCCTTTACAACTACTTGTATTGGTTCCAAATCACTTTCTGGTTCAGAACCATTTTTTTGAGAGACATAATATGTAACCACACCAACCACATCTGTTGAAGGTATTGGAGCACCAGGCAACACATTCTTATCTGCATCGTACCAAGTTAGTACAGCGCCCTCAGCCCCTTGAGCAGACAAGGCAACTGCATCCGCACCTGCACAATATTCAATTGGGGATTTTACCATAAGCTCGTCAGCAACAGACAAACTATAGTTAAACGTAAGGTTGCCATAAGTAAGCGTAAGTGTATCTACACCTTCTATACGATCCCACACTTGAATGACAAAATGATATTCTCCCTCTCTTGGATTTGCGGCAGTTTTTGCAACATACATCTTGGCTGAAGCAGAACTCACAACATGATTTGCTTCCAAATCCTGAACAACAATTGCATATTCATCATTCAATTCAGTCCAGAAATTTGCACCCATTGAAATATCGGCAATATTCACGCGCAACTCTCCAACATATCCGTTCACAGAAAAGTTAGTGAATGTGACCTTGTTTATAGTATTTTCTACTGCAAAATATCCACTGGATGGATTACTCTTATAGTTTTCTATTGCAATTTCACCTTGGTAATAATACTTGCCATTATATTCCATAGGAACTAACTGTATTGTCTCAGCAAATGTGGCTATACCAACTAATACAGAAAGAAGTAAAAAGTAAAATTTTCGCATATTATCATTCATTTTTACACCTTGCAAGGTAAATGTTTTTCCGCAAGCATACAGAGTATGCTTTGGATTATAGACCAACAAATAGGTGCAAAGTTTCGTCTAATGTGCGGCTAAAAAACTAAAATGTATTTATTTCACACTGAAGTGTTTGCAGACTTCGCCAGCTATTGTAAAACCAAAAATAGCAGTAACATGTGCCAGCGAACCATTAACTCGTTTGTTTTTTCCGTCAACAAGCATTAGTTGCGATTCGTATGCAGCTTGTTCGGTGCTATACACACAAGGGAATGATTTTGCCGGAAGTTCACCTTTGCGAAGATTTTTACGTAATCTTCTTGCAAACAAATCGTTATGAACATTCCAAAAATCATCTACCCGAATTTGAAGCGGATCAATTTTGAGAGCAGCTCCCATCGAAGAAATAAAGAAGGCTTCAGTTTTAGTCGCCTCACGAATAAGATGCATCTTACATTGAACAGAATCAATACAATCAATAATTGCATCATACTCGGCAAGAGGAAACGTGTGAGCATTTTCCTCCGAATACATTTCATTGCGAACAATTATTTCTACATCAGGATTGATTTCCCTCATTCGTTCAGCCAAAGCATCAGCTTTTTTCATGCCGACAGTTTTTGTAGTTGCCGGCAATTGACGATTGATATTGGAAGCAACAACTTCATCAAAATCTACGATAGTAATATGCGAGAAACCTGTACGAACAAGACTTTCAAGACACCAACTTCCTACACCGCCAACTCCAAATTGAATGATTTTTACCGAAGCAAATCGTTCCAATGCTTGTTTACCAAGCATCATCTCCACACGAAGGAATTGATCTTCCATAAGAATTATTCAAATTTCAAATCACAGGTTTTATATTCATCAGACTTGATAGACATAAAGACTTGCGACATCTTGTTCTTCATCCATTGATTTAAAGTCTTTTCTTTCTTGTCTTGTAAAGCCATTTCTTTTACGTCAGAATAGTCTTCAACCAAAGTTGCGGAATGTTCTGGAGAATAAGAAACTAATTTGATAATTTTATAAACTTGTGTGCCTTTGTCATCATAAGAAAGGAATGGTTCCGAAATTTCGCCTGCCTTCATAGACTTCATTGTGTACCAAACCGTTGGTTCTATCATTCCCTCTTCGAATTTTGATGTTCCCGTATATGGATTCATATAAAGCCCACCATTCTTATTCGTTTTTTCATCAGAAGAAAATTTTTGTGCTGCAGTTTCAAACGAAAGAGTGTCACCGATTGCCTTACGAACACTGTCAGCCTTGGAAAATGTTTTTTGCATCTCGGCTACAGTAATCTGTGGTTTCAATAAAATATGTTTCAATTTGGCTTTTTCACCTTTTAATTCTATCATTTGAATTATGTGATAACCAAAATCCGTTTTCACAATACGGGAAATTTCACCTTCTTTTAAGCGAAAAGCAACCGCTGCAAACTCTGGAACTAATTCTGCACGAGACAAATAATCGCCCAACAATCCCCCCATTTTTGCAGACTCGGTATCGTCGCTATACAAAACAGCCAACTTAGAGAAATTTTCTCCATTGATTGCACGCTGACGAATGTCTTCCAACTTTTTACGTAACGCTTTATCTTCTTCAACGGATATCTCCGGTTTTACCACAATTTGAGCATATTCATATCGAGTAGGAATTTTAGGCATGCTATCGTGGTGCTCCTTATAATACAATCGAACGTCGTTAGGAGAAACTTCTACTTCACCAATAATGGAATTTTGTTCTTTTTGAGCAAGCAATTGATCTTTTATAACAGGTTTCCAATCATTACGAATTTCAAATTCTGATTTTCCATAGAAAGACTCCAACTGAGCCAAACCACCTTTTGTGCCAGAAATAGCTGCAATTCTTCTATCAATTTCCTTATTAACTTCCGCAGAAGAAACTTCTATACTATCGATTTTTGCTTGGTCAACCAAAAATTTTTGCATTACCATTTCACGGAAAATCGAACATTTATCAGATTTCTCGCCCTGTTGTTCCATAAGCATTTGTTGATTATCAACATCTGACTGCTTAATCATGTCGTCACCAACAACTACAATGATTTGGTCCAAAATCTGAGCAGAAAGAATCAGATTTAGACAACAAATACAAAAACAAAAACTTACTATTTTTTTATAATTCATAGTAATTCAAATTTAATTAAACACTTCGAATTGCTTTTTATGCTCTGCCTCTTGAAAAACCTTACTACGCATAGTTTTAAGCAATTCTACTTTTCTAGATTGAAGTATTATTTTAGCTATATTATCGTGTGCCAATTCTATAGGCATTCGATTTCCTGCATTCAATTGTTCTTCGATACGAACAAAATATACATTCAAAGAATCCTGCAATTTAACATTTTTTCCCACCTGCAAAGATTCATTACGAATATCTAACGGAAGTTCCTGCGTCAATGATGACAAAGCAACCCACTGATTTGCAAAAGAAAACTTCTGACAATGTACAAAACAATAATCTTTTAATTCATCAACAGCATCTGCTTTTTTGGAGAAAAACAGCTTCTCAACCTCCGCAATATCTGCTTGCTTTTGTACAGGGAATACTATCAGTGTCGGTTTTACCACCGGAGCCGAAAGTACATATTCATTCTTATGTTTTTCGTAATAAGCATCTATCTCCGATTGAGGAATTAGCGTATCTAATTTTTGTTGCAAGAATAATTGTTCATAAGCATTGATATACAATTCCTTACGAAATTTTTCAACTTGATCTGCGATTTGTCCATCTGCATCAAAAATGTTGTCATTAGCTTTCTCATAAAGCACATTCACATGTAACCATTCGTCCACATAACTTTTAATAAAAGCTATACTATCTTCAGGAGAAAGAGATATAGGCAAGGCTTCAAGTACATCTTTTTTTAGAAGCACCTGCGACTCCGTTTTAGCCAATACTTCATCCTCACTTTCTTTTGAGGACGAGCAAGCTACACATAAAGCCAATGATATAAAAAGATACTTAAATACTTTCATTATTCTTCTACATACAAATGTAAATACTGAACAAGCTTATCGAACACATCTAGATTCGTCTGAACTTGATGACGTTTTGCAACATCTTTCATCCATTTCTCCTCGACCACATGTTGATAGTCTAATAATAACTGATCTTTTGCCTCATTTATTGTTTGTTGACGACGAGACAAATTATAATATGTTACATCAAGAGAATCACCATAGTCACCAATTTTATTTGGCATAATACATTTTTGAATTCGTTCGCATTCTTCACTAATCACATCGTTAGGCAAACGTAATGGTTTTTTTGTACTGACATCTATAGCATTAGGAGTCTTTGCATTAATTATATTTAAAATATATAATTGAGGCGATCCTATAGATTCATAATAGGCCATTTTTTTTGCGTTTTTTGCTTTAGGATTATCTCCCCAACACCAACTTTGCTGTTGATATAGCATAGCCAAAACTTTATCATGTACCTTCTGGTTCTTAATATAGATTGTAGCACCAGACTCCCGTTCCTCGATCATATAATTCTCCTTATGCTGATTAAAATAAAATCGCATACCAACCGAATCACGAGAGGTCTCTTGTATAACCTCATCATTATACAAATCATACACTATCATTCCGTCGTGATATTCTTGCATAGTATATTGAAAATCCTTATCGTTTTTCTGCAGGTTACGCATTTGCGCAAGTTCCAAAGAACGAACTACAAAATCATCGAAACGCATTCGTACCAACATATCTTTATCGTGGACATCTTGCAACCGATTCTTTTGTGCAGCAGACAAATATGCTAAAAACGTTTCACGTGTATATTTTTCACCATTAATTTCGAACAAAACGGCATCCTTACAAGCGGGCTTCGTCCATTTTCCCAACAATATAGATTGATCGACATATTGCATGGTGTTTTCAAGTTCAGCTCTATTTTCTTTATACTGTAGCTGTTCCTTTAGTTTATCAACAAAATGGTTGTTAATGTAAGAACTACGACTTTTATCAGATTCTATACGTTTTTCATAACCGACCTTATACGCATCAAAGCCAGGCAATTCCATAGCATAAATTCTCTGAACTATTGCATAGCCATACGGTAATCGAAGTGGTTTTGAAAAAGAACCATCTGTAGGCAAGTTAAACAACGACTCTTTTATATCGCGACTATATGGCAAACCATTATCTATTGGTCCCAACACGCCACGAGATTGTCGAAGGTTTTCATTTTGATTATAGACAACACATAATGAATCGAATGAAGCACCTGCCTGTAATTTGGTAAAAATAGAATCTATTGTCATACGGGCGGTATCCCATGCAGCAGCAGTTTCTGATTGTGGATAAATAAGAATGATTGCAGCACCGACAGCACCGCGAGTTTGTCGTTTGTCAAGAACCTTGAGAATATACCAGCCTTCTTCGGTACGCACTACCGTTTGTTGTCCTTTCGCTGTCTTATATAATGCATTTTCATATTCAAACGGCGAAACCATAGCTGTTATCCAACCAACATTTCCGTCATATTCCTTACTTAAATTATCATCAGAATATGTATGTACACATTCCGTAAACGAAACACCACGATGTAACTCAGCCAATACCTTTTGTAGTCGTTTCCAAGCTGCAAGTGTATCTGCCGGACTATCGTATTTGTTAGATTTTACAAAAATATGAGCAACTTCATAATCCCAATGCAAACGATCATATTCAAGCGAAACCATATCGGAACGCATCTTCTCGGCACCAGAATACATACGATCATGAGCGGTTGTTTTCATATATCTGAAAAAGCCATCAATAAACGATCGTGAAGAGTCTAATTGGAGATATTCTGCTTCGGCAACCTTAAGTCTATATTCTATAAACTTATCTAGATAACTACGCAACGAGCTATTAGCATTCGAAGCTAATTGTTCGTTTGTGTTATATTTTGAGTAGAACCATACAAAATCTCCGACGTTGAACTCCGTAGAGTCAACGCGTAAGAGAGTTTGTCTGATTAATGAATCAGGAATCTGAAGTTTTTCCTGTGAAAATGAGAATAAAGAAACAAAGAGAAAAACCAGTATAGCTATCGATTGTTTCTTCATCGTATTATTCACGGCTATAATTTGGAGCTTCGCGAGTGATAGTCACATCATGTGGATGGCTTTCTGCATATCCAGCACTTGTTATCTTCACGAACTTAACGCTACGCAAATCTTCGATTTTTGGAGCACCGCAATAGCCCATACCAGAACGAAGTCCACCAAGTAATTGGTAGATAGCTTCTGCTAAAGTACCACGATATGGAACACGTGCAACGATACCTTCTGGAACCAATTTCTTTGCATCCGATACACTTGATTGGAAGTAGCGGTCTTTTGAACCTTGTTGCATAGCTTCCAAAGAACCCATACCACGATATGATTTAAATTTACGACCTTGGTAGATGATAGTGTCACCTGGAGATTCTTCCAAACCAGCAAGCAATGAACCTAACATTACAGAACTTGCACCAGCAGCCAAAGCCTTAACGATATCACCAGAATAACGAATACCACCATCGGCAATAATAGGAACACCTGTACCCTTTAATGCTTCCGCAACATCAAATACAGCTGACAATTGAGGTACACCAATACCTGCAATGATACGAGTTGTACAGATAGAACCAGGACCGATACCAACTTTTACAGCATCAGCACCAGCTTCAACCAAAGCAAGAGCAGCTTCAGCAGTTGCAATGTTACCTGCGATAAAATCAATTTGAGGATATAATTGTTTTGCTTTTCTTACAGTGTCGATTACACCTTTTGAATGACCATGAGCAGTGTCAATTACTACAACATCAACACCAGCTTGAGCCAATGCTTCTAGACGATCGAACGTATTTGCTGCAGTACCAATAGAAGCACCTACACGCAAACGGCCTTTTTCATCTTTACAAGCATGAGGATTGTCAATTGCTTTGAAGATATCTTTATATGTCAACAAACCTACCAAACGGCCTTGTTCATCAACTACAGGTAATTTTTCTATTTTATGTTGTTGCAAAATTTCAGCAGCCTTAGATACTTCACCTTGAGAGATAGTAACTAAATTTTCTTTAGTCATAACCTCAGCGATTTTCTTTGTCTTGTCCAACACAAAACGTAAATCACGGTTAGTTACGATACCAACAAGTTTACGAGTTTCGTCTACCACAGGAATACCGCCAATTTTGAATTCATGCATCAAATCCAAAGCATCAGAAACTAAAGCGTCAGCGGTAATAGTTACAGGGTCGTAAATCATACCATTTTCACAACGTTTTACACGTTTCACTTCCAATGCCTGTTGTTCAATTGTCATATTTTTATGGATGATACCGATACCACCTTCACGAGCAATGGCAATTGCCAATCGAGAGTCGGTGATTGTATCCATTGCAGCCGAAACGATAGGGCAATTCAATGAGATATTACGAGTCAATTTTGTTGATACATCTACTTGAGTAGGAATAACTTCTGAGTAACGAGGGATGATCAACACATCGTCGAAGGTTAAACCTTCACCAATAATTCTATCCGTTTTGTATGACATAGTACCTGTATTTTTAATTTGAGCAAAGGTAGAGAAATTTCCGTACTTGACAAAAAAGTTATGCGAGAGATTACGATAAGAAATCAAGAATTTGATAACTCTTTTTTATACAATTCTTTACAATCGAACAAATTTAATCAAGTCCAAAAGAGCTGTACGACATTCACTGTCAGGGAAGGAATTACAAAGGTCGCTCGCGAGGTCGCAGAATTCATGATTTTTTCCTGTTACGAACGTAAGTCCCCCCTTCTCCTCCACGAAATCCGCGATTTTCTGCAATGTCTTCTTTTTATTATTATGAGTTTTCAATAATAGGAAAATCTTACCTCTTTCAATTATCGACGCCTGTTGCAATGCATATATTAAAGGTAAGGTCATTTTCTTTTCTTGTAAATCGTTCAAAGGTGCTTTTCCTAAAACCTCAGATTTTGAATAATCAAGAACATCGTCACGAATCTGAAATGCTATTCCTAAATATTCAGCAATTTTTGCAATTTTCTGAATGTCGTCCTCTGTGGCTTGTTTTGAAGAATGTGCACCCATCACCATTGCCGCACGGAATAACGCAGCGGTTTTACAAGAAATTATATCGTAGTAAGCTTGTTCATTGTTTTTCAGAGATTTCGCATAATCAATCTGCTTTAATTCCCCTTCACTCATTTCACGAACTGCATTCGAAATGATTTCTAAGAATTTTATTTCATTATGCTCTATGGCAAACAAAAGTCCTTTAGCTAAATAATAATCACCAACCAAAACAGCAATCTTATTCTTCCAAATAGCTTTTACCGAAGCTAATCCACGACGTTTTTCTGAATCATCAACCACATCATCGTGAACCAATGTTGCGTTATGCAACAATTCCACCATATATGCAGCTGAATATGTAGATTCCGTTACGCCACCGAGTATACGCGCAGTAAGGAATACCAACGCTGGTCGGAGTTGTTTCCCCGTATTTCCAAACACATAAGACGTCACCGCATTCAATAACGTAGTTTTAGATAGCAACTGTGATCCGAACATTTTGTTCAGTTGCTGCATATCTTCTTGGATAATATCAGGAAACGAATACTTTGCCATAAGTCAAGACAAATGTACAGTTTTAATTGATATTGACTGTTGAAAACGCACAATTCTTACTGAAAACAAAAAAACTTCTTATTTTTGTCGAACACTAACCAATACATAATTTTAATGGAAACAACAGACAAAAGCCAAATAGGCAAATGGGGAGAAGAAACTGCCCGTACATTTTTAGAAGAAAATGGTTATGAAATTTTAGAAACCAATTGGCATTGTTCACATAAAGAAGTGGACATTATTGCAAAAATCAAAGAAACTATTGTTTTTGTAGAAGTAAAGACCCGCACTACAACCTATATAAATCCAACCGAAGCGGTGAATCTACAAAAGCAAAAATTATTGATTGCAGCTGCAAATTATTATATGCGTTCAAAAGGAATTGATGCAAATGTTCGTTTTGACATAATTTCTATTATAAAAACAAACAAATCAACCAACTTGGAGCACATTCCTGACGCTTTCTATCCGCGCATTTCTCGCAAAAGATAAAATTGTTACCATTTGTTGCTATTTATTCATTTTTATTGATGAAAAAAGTTGTTGTAGGTTTTTAATTGTTGTCCTATGTTTGCGATACACAATAACACAATTAACCAAAAACAATTTTTATCATGAAAAAACAACAATTTTTTAAGATGCTTGCAGGCATCACAATGAGTATGGGATTAATGGGATTAGTCTATTCTGCAGTAGCAGAACCTTATAATCCCGAAAAGACCTACAAAAAGGGAGACGAGGCAACAATTATCATTAATGGAACAGAGGTTCCCATTGTCTATCTGAACGACACTCCTTCATCAATGTTTTACACATCCACCCCTTATGATGCAAATAATAGTTGGCTATGGAGTGTATCAAGTTCATATACAGGAGAATGGGTTCCTTTCCATTATTGTTTACAGAACGAAAATCAAACTACAATATCCTATTCTGGAAATACTTACAAACTTCTACAAGAGATGTGGCCGACATCAGCATCTCCATCTGTTGCAGCTTCAGAGAATTGGGGATGGGAATGTTTAGATTGCAAAGAATCTTCTGCAAACATGTGTCCTAACGCATATGGTACCGATTACTTCCCGATTTCACTAGCACAACAAAACAATGGTGCAGACAACACCTCACCAGCCAATGCAAGCGGCAACGGAAGCATTATTGCCGGACAAGGAGGTAATTTTATCAATATTAACCAATTACGATCTTGCAACACACCTTTCTCGCTATATAACAATGACATTTATTTTAGAGATGCATGCGATCCTCATTCTGGCCTTGGGTATTATGGTATAAGCGACAACAAGAATGTTCCTGCTCCAGAGAAACGATTATTTGCCGACACAGACATGGACGGACCGGTACTATATGGATTTGGTGGCGGTGCACTAGGCATACGTCAACGAAATAATCTTAATGCCGTAAATGGACCACACATAGAAAAAATAGCTCTCCAATGGACACCAAGTACTGTTTTTATCGGTTCTGAGAAACTTCCGATGTTGCTCACTTCCTATAACACTATTGCCATAAAAGGATTAACAGGAAGCAAAAGTGGCTATACGTTCTCCGGAACAGAAAAAACCAAAGCTTTTGTTGTAAATAATGCATCAACTAACAAAACCGCATTTGTAGTATATGGCAACGGAACTGTAAATGCAAAGAAAATCTATGCAGAAGAGATTGAAGTTTTACCAACCGTAAACGGTGACAAATGGCCAGATTATGTTTTCGAGAAAGACTATAATCTACGTTCTATGGAAGAATTACATTCATACATAACAGAAAACAAACATTTACCTGATGTGCCTTCGGCCCAAGAAATAGCTAATGGATCCATGAACCTTGCAGAAATGAATGTAACATTATTGAAAAAAATCGAAGAATTAACACTCTACGTCATTGATTTACAAAATCAAATTAATTCAAACAAGACAACTAAATAAGTTAGAACACACATATTATGAATACAATTAAACCAATACTTTGTAGTGCTCTACTTAGTTTGTCAATTACGGGTTTTACACAGACGGAAGCTATAGAGAACTACAAAAAGATAGTCACAAACGTATTTTCCGGTATTCCTACACAGAAAATCACAACTGGACACCTTATTGAGAAAGCTGTTCCAACAATTGACATATCTAACTATTCAGGTATGACCGATAGTGATACTGCAACTTTCTCTGTATGGAAGAAACTTTACAATGAATACTATCTTTCCCATACTGACTATTCGAGTGTTGATTATAGATATGATTTTGAATATCAAGACAGTAATTCTACCAACATTCAGTTAGGACTACTTTGTTTTGATTACAATCAAATTAAAACAACCGCACTACAATCCAAACAAATTGTAATGGATAGCGCTCGTGGTATTTTTATAGACAAAACCAACCTAGAAGTACCAACATTAGACAAACATACGTGTGCTGTTCTGGCTCCATTTTGCGACATTAAGGAGCCTGGTACTTTTGGTTTCACACTCTTATCTGAAAATATGATAGGAAGTCTTTGCAAGGATATACAAAACCTTTCCATTAATTTTGATGACGGAAGAGGATACATTCCTATCTCTCCTAATATAGAGTATGTTGTAAACTATGATGAACCTGGAACCAAAACTATAGAGGCTCGTTTCACAATTTCGGGGAAAACGCACTACTGCTTTAGTTCCATATACATAGAAGATAAATCGAGCTACCACACTTCAAAACTCAAAAGTGCTACATTAACTATAGAGCCATCCGAGGGACCTACTGAATACTATAGCAATGATTTAAAAGCGGAATATGCAACTTTCCATAGATGCAATTCCGACGGAAATATCCGTAAACCATATATGATAGTATCAGGCTTTGACCCTATGGATAAAAATAGAATGGTCGATGACGGAAACAAAGTAAATCTCTATCGTGTCTCCAACAAAAATGGCTATTTGGACCAACTACGCAATGACGGCTATGATATTATCATCTATCGTTCAAAAGAAAGTACACGATCTATCATAGACAATGCATTAAACTTAGTTTCGTTTATTCAAAAAATAAATACAGAGAAGACTTCCGATAACGAACTAATTATTGCTGGAGCAAGTATGGGAGGATTAGTCGTACGATATGCACTCACATATATGGAATACCACAAAATAGACCATCAGACGAAATTATTTATTTCCGTTGATTCTCCACAAGAAGGAGCGAATGTTCCTTTGGGCATTCAATATATGGTCAAATATCTGAACAAAGATTTAATAGATGCTATCGACGCTCTAAAAGATGCCGAAAAGAAAATGTTAAATAGCGAGGCAGCCAAAGAGATGTTGATATATCATCATTCCGGCACAAGCGGCAAAACTGCACAATGTGCACAAGAACGCACGGACTTTCTTACTGAAATAAGGAAAATTGGAAACTTTCCTAAACAATGTAGAAGCATTTCTATTTCTATGGGAAGCGGAACCGGAAAATCACAGGGCTTCAACGACGGTGCATTATTGTTAGACAAAGATCCTAAACTATCTATACTCGTTCCAGGCTTAACACCTGTTCCACGACTAACATGGGAATTCTCTGTGTATGGTGCCCCTAAAAACACGGAAAAGACTATCTACAAAGAATCTGTAAAAATGCAGACCTGCTATAGATTGTTAGGTAAAACGTATTGTAACTCTTTATCAAACATTGCCTCACGAGATGTTGTTGTAAACAACACTATGCCGATAGATAATGCTCCCGGCAGTATTCAGAATTTACACAACACCAAAGCATTCAGAGGGAATGGAAGTATCTTAGGGCTTGATTATCTTGATATTATTAGTCAATTAGGAGACATTGAATATGATTCACACCCAGATAATTTCATTCCGACATTTAGTGCGTTAGGTTTGCAAAACATTAATAATCCACACGTAAATGCCAAAACATATTTGATGGCTTCCGGTAAATTCAATAGACTATCGTATAACGTATTTGCCAAAAATAGCGACAACAATATTTCCTTATTTGATATTCTGTATGTAGAAGATGAAAATCTCGATCACATCTATGATGATAACAGAGAAGGCGTATTCTCAGAAGAAATGATTGCATGTATGCTTGAGGAATCTTCTCCAGAAAATGCATATATAGAAAACACAACCTATAAAAACGGCCATCGTAGTGCTGTAGAAACACAAAAAAGTGTATTTGTCGGAAACAATGTTGACAACATAAGTTATAACAATGGTGATGTAATTGTAGAAGACGGTGCAAAAATGTCTATCCTAGCAAATGAGAAAATAGTTCTTGCATCGGGAACTACTATCTCGAAAGGCGCAACATTTAACGCAAAAATCGGAAACAATACATATTGCGATGAAACAAGCAATAATTATGTAAAGTCTGCATCTATCGAATTCTTAGATGAAAAAGACTACGATTTGAACGATGAAAATGAGATGATTGAACTTATAAAAGACTATTCCGAAGCGATTATTATGTATCCTAACCCTGTAACCAGTAGCCTTTTTGTGTCGTCAAACAAAACGGACAATAAGGTTGCGATATTTAACGTACATGGCAGAAAAATACTTTCGAAATCTTTCGTAAAAAACACAGAAATTGATTGTAGACATTTGCCATCAGGGATGTATATGGTACAAGTAACTCAAAAGAATGGTACTACCATAACAAAGCAAATTTTAAAACAATAATAGTATGAAGAAGTATTTGTATTTACTACCGCTATTTCTATCAAGTTGTTCATCGATGTACATTCCATCGATGACAAATGCTCCCCTATTCACAGAAAAAGGTGACGCTCAAATAGAAACCTCATTAAGTACAACAAGTGTTCAAGCATCTGCCGGTTACGCATTCTCACACAATTTTTCAGCACTAATAGCTGGTAACCTTTCATATGGCAATATTTGTAACTATAACGATATTTTCACAAAAAAGAACTATGAATCCAGTAACAATAGTTACCTAAACATTGATCTTACAAATCACGGCAGATATAGTCACCGATATACGGAAGTGGCGGTTGGTAAATACAATCTTCTCCATACCAACAAACTATTGTTAGAAGCCTTTATTGGAGGTGGGTACGGACGAGCTGTTGACGATGATTTTAAGAACAAATACGGCTTAGGATTTGTTCAAACTGATTTTGGCCAACGATTTAGTTTCCTTGATTGGGGAACATCATGTCGAATTGCTTCGTCATTCCATAGTTATCGGGGAATAGACAAAAACAATGATATGTTTTCAAGCAATTTTAGCCTATTCCATATAGAGCCCATGGCTTTTATCAGAATCGGTGGTGACCATTTTAAATTCATACACAAAATTGGTATTTCTTTACCAATAAAAACTGCTGAATATACCAATGTTACCAATATCGTTGACGACAGTGATTATTCAAGAACAACAAAACTTCATTTATCAGTTGGCGTTCACTACACTTTTTAAACATTATGTTACAACCATAAAAATTGGATATTCTAATTTTTCATTTTGGTTTTGCTTGCGGGACTAGTTATTAACTAGTCCTTTTTTTATACAAACAAAAAAGGCATTCCAAAATGGAATGCCTTTTACATTATCGTAATAAATTCTACTACAATGTTCTTGAAACTTCTTTTTCTTCGAATGCTTCAATCATATCGCCTTCTTGAATATCATTGTAGTTGTTGATATTCAAACCGCATTCGTGACCTTTTGTCATTTCCTTCACATCTTCTTTCTCTTTACGCAATGATGCCAAAGAACCTGTAAAGATTACAATACCATCGCGAATCAAGCGAATCTTAGAAGAACGCATAATCTTACCATCCGTAACGAAGCAACCTGCAATTGTACCAACCTTAGAAATCTTGAATACTTGACGAACTTCACAACTACCAGTAACTTCTTCCTTAATTTCAGGAGAAAGCATACCTGCCATTGCATCTTTCACCTCGTTAATTGCATCGTAGATGATAGAATACAAACGAATTTCTATACCAAGTTTTTCTGCCATTCTACGAGCATCTGCCGAAGGACGAACTTGGAAGCCAACGATGATTGCTTTTGATGCCGAAGCCAAAAGAACATCAGATTCAGAAATTTGACCAACCGCTTTATGTTTGATAACAATTTGAATTTCTTCAGTTGAAAGTTTCAACAATGAATCCGACAATGCTTCAATTGAACCGCCAACATCACCTTTCACAATCAAGTTCAATTCTTGTACATTTCCGATCTTTATCTTACGAGCAATATCTTCAAGTGTTTCAGGTTTCATTGCACGAAGTTCTTGTTCACGTTGTAAACGTTCACGTTTTGCTGCAATGTCGCGAGCTTCACGTTCTGAGTCCATCACGTGAATCTTATCACCTGCCTGTGGAGCACCATCAAGACCAAGAATCATAACTGGTGTAGAAGGTCCAGCTTCATTAATTCTTTGTTCACGTTCGTTGAACATTGCCTTGATTTTTCCAGCATGCATACCTGCCAAAATCACATCACCTACACGTAGCGTACCACTACTGATAAGTAAGTTTGTTGTATAACCACGACCTTTGTCGAGTTTTGCCTCTATAACAGTTCCCTGAGCCGGTTTGTTTGGATTTGCTTTCAATTCCAACATATCTGCTTCCAATAGAACTTTTTCCATCAATTCATCGACATTCTTACCAAATTTTGCAGCGATTTCCTGACATTGATATTTACCACCCCATTCTTCTACCAAGTAGTTCATATTGGCAAGTTGTTCACGCACACGGTCTGGGTTAGCACCTGGTTTATCAATCTTATTGATTGCGAATACAATAGGAACACCCGCTGCAGCGGCATGGTTAATTGCTTCCACAGTTTGAGGCATCACTTGGTCATCGGCAGCAACAACGATAATTGCAATATCGGTAACCTGAGCACCACGAGCACGCATAGCAGTAAATGCCTCGTGACCAGGAGTATCAAGGAATGTGATTTGGCGACCATTTGCCAATGTAACACTGTATGCACCAATATGTTGTGTGATACCACCGGCTTCACCTGCAATCACATTAGTCTTACGGATATAGTCAAGTAACGATGTCTTACCGTGGTCAACGTGACCCATCACCGTAACAATCGGAGGACGAGGCAACAAATCTTCAGGTTTGTCAACATCATCTTCAATAGCTTCTTGAATATCTGCACTTACGAACTGTACTTCAAAACCAAAGTTCTCTGCAATCATTTGAATAGTATCAGCTTCCAAACGTTGGTTCAACGATACCATCAAACCAATCTCAAAACAAGCTTTGATAATATCCATTGCAGGAACATTCATCATTGCAGAAAGGTCGTTTGCAGAAACAACATCGGTAACCTTAAGGATTTTTTCTTGTTCCTGTAGTTCAAGTTCTGCAAGCTCCATTTCTTGACGGATTTTCTCTTTCTTTTCACGAGTATGTTTAGACGTATTTGTCTTTTTACCCATACTGCCAAGTTTTGAGCGTACATCCTTAATGTTACGTTCTACGTCTTCGCTGTCAACTTCTTCACGGAAACCATATTTTCCATGTTTCCCGCCGTTTTTGCCACCTTTACCTTGTTGTCTATTTTCTCTGTCTTGACGAGAAAAATCTTTTTCTTTCTTTCCTGAACCATTTCCAGTATTGAAAGATTCCGATTCATAATTAACCTTTACACCCGGAAGACGTTCACGTTTTCCCTTGCCACTCTTTCTGTCTCCAAAACCTTCATTAGATGGCAAGTTAATTTTATCTACAACCTTTGGATTATTAAGCGTTGGAGTTTCTGTTTTCAAGAAATCTTCCTTCTGTCGTTTTGGTTGTTGATTTTGATCTTTTGCTTTATTTTGTGAAGGATTAAACTGTTGCTTTGCTTGAGCTTGTTGTTTTTCCTTCTCTCTTCTTTCTTGTTCTCTTTCCTTTTTAGATTTTTTATCAGGACGAGTTTTTTGATTAAGACTAGTTAAATCTATTGAACCTAAAACCTTTGGCGTAGCAACTGCAACCTTAGTCAATCTGAAAACTTCTTCTTCAGGTTGTTCTTCGGTTTTTTCTTCTTCAGAAATAACTTCTTCCACTGATTCAGAAACAGGTTCTGGTTGTTCTACGACAACTTCTTCTACAACTGGAGCAACTTCTTCCTTAACCTCTTCTTGTATAGGTTCTTCAACAATAGGCTCTTCTTTTGGAGCAACCTTTTTGTTGTTGTCTTCTAATGTCCCAACAATTTTTGGTCCTGTAAGTTTTGTCTTAGTTGTAGTAAACACTTCAGGTTCACGAACCGGCATAGGTTCTGGTTCTGGCAACGAAACAGTTTCCTTTGGGCCGCGACTTGTGTCAGCAGCAACCTCTTCTTTTACATCCTCCGGTTTGAATTCGCGTTTAAGCAATTCATACATTTCATCAGGAATCTTTGCATTAGGGTCACGGTCAACTTTGCAATTGTTCTTCTCGAGGAAATCCACGATAGTGTCCAATCCTAGGTTTAACTCTTTTGTTATCTTACTTAATCTTGCCATATTATATAAATTGCTTTTTTACGTTAATAAAAGAAGGTTTGTTTCGTTCCAGTTAGATTTATTTTGATTTAGTTTTCAAATTCCTCACGAAGAATTCTCAATACATCGTCAATAGTTTCTTCTTCCAAATCAGTACGTCTCAACAATTCCTCTTTGCTCAAGCGTAAAACGCTCTTCGCTGTATCGCAACCGATTTTTTGGAATTCTTCAATTACCCATTCGTCGATTTCGTCGTTGAATTCTTCAAGGTCAACATCTTCTTCACCGTCTTGTTCTGCACCATCACGGTAAACTTCAATATTGTAACCTGTCAATTGGATAGCCAATTTAATATTGGAACCACCTTTACCGATTGCCAAAGAAACCTGGTCTTGTTGCATAAATACATTCGCAGTTTTCTTTTCTTCGTTAACTGTGATTGAAGTGATTTTTGCAGGACTCAACGCACGTTGGATAAACAATTGGATATTGCTTGTGAAAGGAATCACATCGATATTTTCGTTTCTCAATTCACGAACAATACCATGGATACGAGAACCTTTCATACCTACGCATGCTCCTACTGGATCAATACGATCGTCGTATGATTCTACAGCAACTTTTGCTTTTTCTCCAGGGATACGAACGATTTTCTTGATTGTTATCAAACCGTCCATGATTTCTGGTACATCAAATTCGAACAAACGTTCCAAGAAATATGGAGATGTTCTTGATACGATTACGATAGGTGAGCCGTTTTTCATTTCTACACGTGCAACAACACCACGAACTGTTTCGCCTTTTTTGAAGAAATCAGAAGGTATTTGTTCTGATTTTGGCAAATACAATTCATTTCCTGCATCGTCAATAATAAGCACTTCTTTTTTCCATACTTGGTACACTTCGCCACTTACGATATCGCCAATCTTTTCTTTGTATTGATTGTAGATATTGTTCTTTTCCAAGTCCATAGTTCTTGAAATCAAGTTTTGACGAATAGAAAGCACTTCGCGACGACCGAAATCGTTAATGCTAATCTTATCTGTAACATCTTCGCCAATTTCGAAATCAGCATCTATCTTACGAGCATCCGAAAGAGAAATTTGACTCAAAGCGTCTTCAAAATCTTCATCAGCAACAACTTCTCTATTGTGCCAAATTTCGAAATCGCCTTTGTCTGCATTTATAATGATGTTAAAGCTCTTTTCAATAGCTTCATCGTCTTCTATATTGAATTTACGTTTCAACAAGTTGCATACAACTTCTTCAAGAATCTTTTGCATCGTTGGGCGATTGATATTTTTGTCTGCCTTAAACTCTGCAAATGCATCCATTAAGTTTTGATGTTGTTCTACTTTCATCGCTCTAAATTGTTACTTTGACATTAAAATTTAAATTATCTTATTTTTAAATAGAATTACACATTCTGTTTTTTGGATGTCCGAAAAAGGTATTTCAGTTTCGAATTCCATTTCTTTCTTTTTGTTTTTTGGTGGTACTTTCACCACATCTATGTGTTTTATTTTCACTGATTCCTCGCACACAGACAATAGCTCTCCTACATATTTTCTCTCGGCTGTTGTTACACGAACTTGCTTGCCGACATTTTTTAAATATTGACGATAGATTTTAAACGGTTCTGATAAACTTACGGAAGCAACTGTCAATTCAAAATCCTCCTTGTCGCGATCCAAACCATCTTCTATATGACGACTTAAATCTACACAGGCATCAATATCTACAGATGAATCCGCATCGATTTCTACCATAATCACATTAGCCGACGAAATTTCTATCGAAACCAAAAACATATCGGTTCCTTCTATAAACTCCGACACCAACGCTTCTATTTTCGCTTTCTCTATTGCCATTTTTCTGTTTTGTGCAAAAAAAGAGGGGACTCATGCGTCCCCTCGTTCAATAATTCACGTTGCAAATATAACTAAATTTCATTTAACAACAAGTTTTTGATAGTTTTTGTTTATTTTCGTCACATATTTAGAATCATACAAAAATGAGAATACTCAGTATTTTTTCCTGCATATTATTTTCATTGCAAGTTCTTGCAACTAATTACTCGATTTCTCTTGCAGTCAATGGATTCGGTGGACAGACGGCTTATCTTACAAAGGTCGAAGGTGACCTTTCTATATTAACCGATACTATTATCGGCGACCGATATGGTTTATTCAAAACCACATTAAGTGACGAAGACGAAACTGGTTTCTACAAATTTATTTTCCCGCAACTTAATAATGCCGAAGTCCCTTTTATTTTCAACAAGGAGAATGTAGCAATGGCAACCGAGGCAATAAATCCTAACGCATATATTCAAGTTCTTGCATCGAAAGAAAACGATTTGTATTACACGTTTTTAGCAAAAGATGCATTGTTCAACAACCAGGTAGAATTATTGGAAACTATCTACAACAACTATATCGGTGACGAATTTCGCGGACAAGCAGAAGTTGAATACAATCGCTTGCTAAGCGGATATCTTAATGATCTTGCGAATCTACAACGTCAGGGAAAAAACACCTACGCATGGAAAGTAATACAATCGTCGAAGACACCAGCTCCACCTATGTTGCTTTCACAATCTGAGAAAAATGCGTTTTTAAGAGCACATAATTTCGATGATGTTGATTTCTCGGACGCTTCCCTCATCAACTCCGAAGTTTTTACATCGGCTGCAATACACTATCTTTCGATATACTCACAACAAATTCAACAGTCGAATAAAAATGCCATTTTTATGTCGGCTGTCGATACTATCTTAGCAAAAGCTTCTGTAAATAACGAAACATATAACTTTGTGGTTAACTATTTGTTAGGCGGATTTGAATCTATGAGTGCAACAGAAATTGTTACCTATATCTCACAAAAATATCTTTCGGAAAGCACTTGTAGTAGCGATGACGAATCTACACTACGCAGAAAAGCTATGAACAATACAGACTTGGCTGTTGGTAAGCAAGCCCCTCTTGATATTCTTTCTGCTATGAATCCACAGAAGGACATAAATTTTGCAAACGAAAACATTGTTCTTATTTTTTGGGCGACATGGTGCGGACATTGTACGCAAGCAATGCCCGAAATCATAAATCATTATGCCAAACTGAGCAACCCTAAATATAAATTGGTAACTTTATCATTAGACGAAACTACTACAAATTGGGAAAGATTCATCGACGAAAATCCTAATTTCAAAAAAGCCAAAAACCTCATCGACACCAACGGTTGGGATGGTGAAGCTGCCAATGCCTACTACATTTATGGCACGCCAAGTATGTTCCTTATTCAACAAGGAAAAATCGTCAGCAAACCTATTGAGGCAAACGAATTGTTCGAATCACTTAAACGTTTAAGATGGGAATAAAATTCTTACGATACTGTCCAACTATCCTTTGGCTTGCCGCAATATTATTCGCAAGTTTTATGCCCTCACAACACATAAAAACCAGTTGGCTGCTATTTCCACAAGAAGATAAAGTCATACATATTTGCATGTATCTTGGCCTTGCAGCACTTTTTCTAATAAATAGCAGACATTTCTTTGTTGTCACACTACGGAGAACCCTACTAACCATCGGTGTTATCTGCATTCTTAGCGGAGCTATAGAACTTCTTCAACCTGTTTTGAGTAATCGTACCTGCGATTTGGACGATTTCTTTGCCAACAGTCTTGGAGCAATTATCGGTGGATTTATAGGAAAGAAAATTGCAAATCATTTCTGCAACTCTTCTCTATAATTACGTTATATTTTTCTTTCATTTTCATATCTTTGCAAGGTTTAAGCATGTATTATGCTTTCTAAATAAAAGTTACATTTTAAATATTGATTTTTATGCAAATTACTGTTGGTATCGACATTGGTGGAACAAATACTGCCATTGGTTTTGTAGATAAAGAAGGAAACTGTTTGGCTGACATTGTTACGCCTACAAAAGAATATACAGAGATAGAACCATATATGAAGAATCTATGTGGATTAATCTCTAACGAATTACAAAAACACAACGACTGGGAATTGTTGGGAATCGGTATTGGTGCTCCAAATGCAAACTACCATCGTGGTACTATCGAAGAAGCCCCTAATCTTAGTTGGAAAGGAACTGTTCCTTTCTGCAAACTTATGAGTGAATATTTCCCTAATGTGAAAATTGCCATCACTAACGATGCCAACGCTGCCGCTATGGGCGAAATGATTTTCGGTGCAGCAAAAGGCCTAAGCGATTTCGTGGTTATTACTCTTGGTACCGGTCTTGGTAGCGGTATAGTTGTAAATGGTGATTTAGTTTATGGACACGACGGTTTTGCCGGCGAAGTTGGTCACACTACAGTATTTATGAACGGTCGTCAATGCGGTTGCGGTAAGAAAGGTTGTTTGGAAACATACGCATCGGCAACTGGTATTGTCCGCACTATTTCTGAATTACTTTGCAACTCTCGTAAACCTTCTGTTCTACGCGAAATTCCTAACGATAAACTTACTTCATACGATGTATTCAAAGCATATCAACAAGGTGATGAAATCGCTAAAGAATGTTTTGAATATACAGGTAAGATTCTTGGTATGAAACTCGCCGATGTTGTTTGCCATACAAGTCCTTCAACTATTTTCTTGTTTGGTGGACCAGCGAAAGCAGGAGATGCTATCATCAACCCTACAAAAGCTGCAATGGAAGAATATTTACTTCCTATCTTCAGAAACAAAGTTGACATTAAACTAAGCGGTTTAATGGACAAAAATGCTGCCGTACTTGGTGCCAGCGCTTTGGCTTGGAAAGAATTAGAGAAATAATCTCTCATAACTAACGGGAATAAGCAATGAATTCAATTCGTTCAATAGGATTACTCATACTTATTCCCGTTTTTTTTACCCTCGACTTATTATTCGGAAGTGTACAGATTCCTTTTGATGTCTACAAGGATATTCTTATAGGAAATGACACCTCATCTTTGTGGTATTCTATAATTTTTGACATGCGACTACCACGGGCAATTGCCGCATTACTAACCGGCATGGCCTTACCAATATCGGGACTACTCATGCAAACTATGTTTCGGAATCCATTGGCGGACCCATACGTATTGGGCGTAAGTACTGGTGGCAGTTTAGGCGTTGCCCTATTTTCGCTTGCAGGTGGAATTTCTGCAGGACTTTTGTCTTCGTTCGCCGGAAGTATTGGCTTGGCAATCTCTGCTCTTATCGGTTCTGCAATTGTCATACTTATCATAACTGCCCTTGCTCCAAGAGTAAAAGATTCTGCGTCGCTACTCATAATTGGTATCATGTTCGGCAGCGTTACTTCAGCCATTGTAAGTGTCCTTCAGTATTTTTCCAATCCCGACGAAGTTCACGCATTTGTACTTTGGACTATGGGAAGCTTTTCTAATATCACTTTTACTGAATTATGTATTATGGCAATGTGCATAATACCAACAACTATTGCGACGCTACTCATACACAAGCCATTAAATGCACTTTTATTAGGAGAAATTTACGCACAAGGTTTAGGAGTAAAAACGTCCCGCCTACGATTAATCATGATTCTTCTTTCTGCAATATTGGCAAGTATTGTCACCGCATTTGCAGGACCTATCGGTTTTATTGGAATGACAGTACCACATATTGCACGATTCATGTTCCATACATCAGAACATAAAAGTTTGATAATTAATTCATTACTAATTGGTATCAATCTAATGCTTGGTTGCGATTTACTATCGCAATTGCCAGGATTCCAGTCAACACTACCAATTAATACTGTTACAGCCTTATTTGGCGCTCCTATCGTAATTCTTGTGATTTATAAAGGGCAAAAGAAAAGCAACTTCTAAAGCGAGATCACATCTAAATCGTTCGGGACATACACCGTTCCCGAGAAACTTGCACGTGCTTCTTGTAAATAGCGCTGCTGACGTAATTCTAACGGCGTTTTTCCTTCTGTATGAAATAAAATTGTTGTTTTGGCACCTAACATATCAGCATTTTTACAAGAGTCAACAACGGTACCATGATGTTTGGTATATGGATGGAAAAGTTCCACTTCCGAATACAAACAATATGCTTCTTGCAGTAAATAATCGGATTTCTCGACATATTGTCGTTCACATTCGTGGAACGGTTCGTCTCCTAAAAAAGAAAGTTTCTTCCCATTCAACAAACGACAAGTAAAGCCATGCTGCAACTCCTTCACACTTTGTATATTGAAGAACGTAAATTCACGACCTAAAATAGTTTCTTGCATGCCATCTTCTATTGGATGTAGCAAAATCTTGCTACCAAAGAATGCTTGTAAACGTGGTTGCATAACAATACCACAAATCGTTTGTACCGCATCAAGGGATTTCTGATGCGCATAAATATGCAAACTACCCATATATCTTTCCTTACGGATATGTTGCGCGATTGCACGCACCAACCACACAATTCCCAACAAATGGTCGGAATGGTTATGCGAAATAAATACATTATGTATATTCAATATATTTAAGTGTGCCAACTCCAATTGACGCAACAAACCATTCCCGCCACCGCCATCTACAAGGAATAATTCTCCATCCTCACGAGATATAGTGAAACATGTATTGTACATATTGGTAACCATTGCGGCACCTGTTCCGAGCATAGTTAATTGTTCCATTCCAGATTTATTTATTAGATATACGCTTCTTAAAAAGAATATTTATCTTTCCACAAAGCCTGCATATATTGTTTGGTGTCTTGTTCCCTTTTATTGTCTGCCGCCTTCCAAAAATCGGCATGAGAAAGCTCGTTTGGCAGAAAATCCTGTTTTACAAAATGCCCCGGATAATCATGGGAATATTTGTATCCATCTCCATAATTCAATTGCTCCATCAACTTTGTCGGCGCATTACGCAAATGTAACGGAACTGGCAACATACCTGTTTGTTTTACTGTTGCAAGAGCTTCGTTTATTGCCATATACGCAGAGTTACTTTTTGGAGACGTCGCCAAATACACGGCTGTTTCCGATAGGATAATACGAGCTTCAGGCATGCCAATAACCGAAATTGCATTAAAACAACTTTGCGCCAGCAATAACGCATTCGGATTAGCCAAACCTACATCTTCCGCAGCAGAAATTAACAAACGACGAGCTATAAATTTAATATCTTCACCGCCTTCCAACATACGAGCAAGCCAATATACTGCGGCATTAGGATCACTGCCTCTAATAGATTTTATGAATGCAGAAATTATATCATAATGTTGTTCGCCACCTTTATCGTATAGCGCAATATTTTCTTGTAACGTGGTTGTTACTACATCATTAGTGATAATAATTTTCTCATTTGCAATCTGAGAATTCACCACGATTTCCAATACATTCATCAACTTACGTGCGTCGCCGCCTGAGAATCGCATTAATGCTTCATCTTCGAGTATGGTAATGTCAAGTTTCTTTAACACAACATCTTCCGACAATGCTTTCTGCAACAAACATTGTAGATCTTCTTTGGCCAACGATTGCAACACATACACTTGGCAACGAGACAGCAACGGAGAAATTACTTCAAATGAAGGATTTTCCGTAGTGGCACCTATCAACGTAACTGTACCATTTTCAACTGCAGCCAATAGTGAATCCTGCTGTGACTTATTGAATCTATGTATTTCGTCGATAAACAATAACGGATTGGGAGTATCGAAAAATTGAGCATGTTTCGCCTTATCCAAAACATCACGGACATCCTTTACACCTGAATTTACCGCACTTAATGTAAAGAATGGTCGTTCTAAACTTTTCGAAATTATCTGAGCCAACGTAGTTTTTCCTACTCCCGGAGGCCCCCATAATATCATTGAGGAAATTCGTCCCGATTCTATGGACTTACGAAGTACAGCACCCGGAGCAACCAAGTGTTTTTGTCCCATGTAGTCGTCAAGCGACTTTGGACGCATTCGTTCCGCTAATGGTTGTTGTATGCTCATTGATTTCCTTGTCTTTGTTTTATAACTGCTTCCAATTCCTCACGAGACTGCACTTTAAAATGTTCGCCTTGTAAGAAATACGAAACATCACCTGTTTGTTCAGAAACAACCAACACCAACGTATCCGTTTCTTCGCACATGCCCATTGCCGAACGATGTCGCATACCAAATCCCATCGGTAAATCTGTTGTCTTTGACATTGGTAGCACACATTTGGCTGCCAATATTTTTCTACCAACAATTATCACTGCCCCATCGTGCAAAGGCGTATTCTTATAAAAAATATTCTGCAACAAAGCAGATGAAATACGCGACTCTATTAACTCTCCGGTTTGTAATTGGGATAATACTGGTTCCTTAGTTTTTGCCACCACTATTAAAGCACCTGTTTTCGATGCCGACATGGTGAAAATAGCATCACTAATTTCTGTAATTGACTCAATCGGAATATCTTCTTGATTGATATTCAAAAACTTAGACAACCGCTTTCGACCCTGTGAATGAAGATATCGATTGCCAACCATCGTTAGAAAACGACGTATTTCTGTTTGAAATAATATAACTAATGCAAGGCCGCCGATGCTAATAAATTGACCCAATATTCTTGTTAGCATTTCCATGTGCAAGGCACGAACTATCAACCAAACCACATAAAATGCAATAATACCAAGGAATACATTCATTCCTGCCGTACCACGAATTAGTTTATATACTTCATACAATAGTAGAGCGACAAGAAAAATGTCGATAAAGTCAACAAAATCGAATGATATAAACAATGGAATCATACTTTTCTTTGAGTCGTTCCAAAGATATAAAACTTACACGAATGTCAGTCTTTTTGTAGAGGTAGTTTTACGAAAAATGTACTTCCCTCTCCTACTATTGACTCAAACCAAATTGTTCCATTCGATGATTCCACAATATTTTTGCAGATTGCCAAACCAAATCCACTACCGGTTTCTTTCGTTGTAAAGTGAAGTTCAAAGATATGCTTACGAGTTTCCTCATCTATACCTCGACCATTGTCCTGTATTGCTATGGTCGCAAAATTCTCATCGGTTTCCAAACGAACCTCAACCTTGCCTTGCACCGTATTTGGAATTGCTTGTATGGCATTCTTTATCAGGTTGTTGAACATTCGAGTCGTTTTATCTTTATCGCCCTGAACAATAACCTGATTCTGTGGTATATGAGATTCTATTCTAACATTTTCTTCCTGAGCAAATAACACAACACAATTTTGTAGAACTTCGGAAATATCCAATGGTTCCAACACCACGGTTGACAATTTTGCAAAATCCGAAAACGATGTCGCTGTTTCCGCCAAAGTATCGATTTGCTCTATCATCGTTTTGGAAATAGACTTCAACCGCTTTTCAAATTTTTCGTCTTTCTCATCCCACGAACGATTCAACAATTGCATGCTCAACTTCATTGGAGTTAGCGGATTCTTAATCTCATGTGCAATTTGACGAGCCATTTCCTTCCACGCACTTTCGCGTTCTGCCTTTGCCAACTTATTTGCACTCACAGTTAACTGGTCTATCATAATGTTGTAGTTAGAGACCAATCCTTCCAATTCTTCTGGCGCATTTATGGTGATTTTCTCGTTCTCACAACCAACAGCAACTTGTTTCATCCTATTTTGAATTACTTTCAACGGATCGGTAATTCGTTGTACTATAATGACGGACAATAAAGCGGCTATAAGCATTAAAATAACAGCAACATTTATCAAACTAACTATTAAACCTGCAAATTGCTGATGAATTTCTTCATTATTAGAGAAATTCGGCAAATTTACATATCCAAATACCTGATTCTGACCGTTATAAATGGTCACATACGCAGACATGTACGTTAAATTTCCTATGTTCTCCTCGTGAGTATATTGAGGGAAGTTTCTATTTATTAAGAAACCATAAGCCGCAGGATCCATTTTTTCGTCCTGTAATCTGTACTGGAATATCTCCGGCCGCGACGATGCAATCAAATTTCCTTGCAAATTATAGAAATTTATATCCGCAGAATACACCTCCGACAAATGCGACAACAATTCTTGTAGTTCTACATCATCAGCAATTATGTCATCGTCTTTATATTCAATAGAAAGTCCTGTTGCCAACGAATTTACTTTTTCTTGCAAAAACGACCGTTGTTGTTGTTCTATTCGAGTACTCATGAACGACAAACCAAATACGCCCAACATTACAAACGAACTCATAAGCAAGGCCACAAACGAGTGTTTAATTCGAGTTGATAATGAATGACTTGCGTCTTTCTTCTCGTAAAAAAAGAATCGATTGAACACAACATTCAACAACAAGAAATACAAGAAAATATACGGGAACCAAATCAAATAATTGTTCCATCGCAACATTCGTATGCTTACCACAACGGTAAATTGCTCGTTTATCTTATATGCAACATGTTTTACCGCATGTTCATAGTCGTTAATCACATAAAAATTACTATCAAGTGATTCTGCCTGCTCGTCAAGCAACGATAATTTCTGTGAATACGGACATTTACCTCTTTTGGAAATCAACATTCCATTTTTGTATTTTGCCGAAGAAAATGCAGTATTTTCCTGCGGAAGATTTCCATTCAACAATATTGCCGGATAACCAAAATTTTGGACATTTTCTTCAGAATGAAGTTCTATGTACAACTTCGTCTTTCGTCCATTTGAAATATTGTATTCTATTGAATCAAAATATGTTATAGTTCCATCTTGATTATTTATGTAGTAGTAATTCGAATCGGAAACGATTTCGCCACTGGTCAACAACATTTTACTAAAGAAACGTTCACAGTTTGCTAGTTGATTATTCTCTCCAAATGTTGAATCTGTTCCACAAACCGTACATTCCAAATTATACTGTTCGAGAAAACCATTGAAATACTTTTTCTGTAAATAGTTTCGTATCTCTACATCCTTATTCTCCGGTTGACGCACAAGCTCTTGTAAGTAACTGTCAGTTCGAGATTCCCTGTAAACATAGGTTAAGAATGATTCTGCGATACGATCCTGTTCTGTCGCCAATTCCTTAGCTAATTGTTTTTGTGCATCAATATCCTTTTGCTTCACAAAATAGGTGATGCATACTTCCACAAAAAATACCGACAAAAGCAACAACGCATATTTTACAGTTTGCTCCTTTATCGTTGTAAAATATCCATATAGTCCGAATACAAGTACCGAGCTAATAAAGAATAATGCGAACGGCCAATATACAGTAAATACGAGAACTAAAACCGTTGTAATCACGCTCAATAATCCCACAATTAATACAATGTCCCGTAAGGTAAATTGTGAACGGTACGTTGAGAAGAATGTATTGAGCAATACAAAGTTCAAGAAAAGAATTAACGCAATTTCGCCATACACAACAAAACTCAGTCCATTGGTAGTCAGTATATTGAACAATTTTAAGTTACAGTCTGAGTATTGTATAACACTTTCTATAACAACAGCACTGATTATCCAACATACACTCACAACGCAACTAAAAACAACAATTGAAACTAATCGTTGTCGCTTGGTCTCGAACGATAGTGTTCGGAAATATCTTGCAATTTGTACTATTACAAAAGCAAACAACAAAGTATCTATCAATAAATCTCCCAATGAGGTGAAAACCGGTGTAGAGAAATAAGCAGAATCGAACAACGCAGTCGTATAACCAACGTATGGTATTTTCTCAAACACCATGTAAACTCGAAATGCAATCAACATTGCAAGTGTACAAAACCAAACTATATATCTTGTAGATGTACGGGAAATAGTCATAATTGCACCATCACAGAACAACAAGAAAAATAGTATTCCTAAGAAATATAGAAAGATTGCAATATAACATTGAAGCAAACTATCGCTACGATGTGCAGTTGTCGAGAGTGAAAATAGAAATTGATGGTCGGTATCATAAATCGGATATGTGTCTTCACAAGCATCGGTAAATATTTCTACCGAATTATTCATAGAAAAATCCTTCTGAAATTCATTTTTAATATATTCATTTTCAAACGAATACTGACTTTTCACAAAAGAAAGCACAAACACATCCAACTTGTTCTGTTTGGTATGCGAAACCAAATACCAGGCATTGCCTGAAAATAACAATTTTCCAGCTGCTAAAAGGGAATTACGATCCTTTATCAAGGAATTTTCGGACCAATATGCAAGTTTACCATCATCAAAGACATAAAACAACACATTGCGACTATTACACACCGATGTATTCGCACGGCGATATTTCTCGTAAACCCGAAAATTTGCGCTATCGCTTAACGAAAGTATTTCATTCCCAATAGATTCAGCCTTTGCGATTTTTTTTGTAACTGTTTTTTGGAATGACGACAAACTATAGGACGAAACCGAAGAATTAAAATAATTCGTCTCCATTGCAATTGCCACAAGCATAAGGCAAATCGCACACAATAAAAATCGATATCGCTGTAAAATTTGTTTCAAAACTTAAATTTTGTCAAATGTAAGAATTATTTGCCAAGCGTTTTCGCATATAACTGTTTGTTGACGATATACTTCGTCGCCTCGCGTATATATTCGTCATCTTGGATAAGATATTCCGCCTGACCTTGTTCTGCATACAAATTTCGAACCACAAGTGATTCCAATTCTCTACAAATCTGTGACTTTTCCTTTTCAAACAGCTTGTCTTGTTCTGCATCCATTTGTTTCTGCATAGTTGCGATTTGTTGCGAAAAATCAAAATGCTCTTTTTCTGCTTCGTTGGCAAACGCAATTAATTGTCTTTCTCCTTCAGAGATAAATTTGTAACCAATAGATTTACAATACGATACAAAATTATTATAGTTTTGCTCTGTAAAATGGAAATTCTGTGGTTTAATACTTGCAGTATCTTTATTTGAATACATTTTATTTACATAATCGAAAAGCACAAATTGTTTCTGTAAATCACTCAAAAGTAACGAAGATTCTTTTCCGGCCATAACTACATCGGGAATAATGCCTCCACCATCTTTCACCGGACGATGATTGCGTGTATAGAATGTTTTCTGTAAAGAGTCAGGAATTTCCGTAGGATTACCTTTACCGTCACGATGCGCATAATCCAATCGTTGAATGCATCTACCACTTGGAATATAATATTTTGCCGTTGTTATCTTTAGCAAACAATTGTGTGCTAATTCTTTACGATTTTGCACCAAACCTTTCCCAAATGTTTTTGTTCCCAACACTATGGCTCTGTCAAAATCTTGTAGCGCACCCGAAACGATTTCTGATGCCGATGCAGAATGGTCATTAACCAAAACTACCAATGGCGTTTCGGCATCGAAAGCATCGGAGATAGTTGAGAATTTATTGTTCTCGGTTTTATTCTGTCCTTTTATATACACAACCCGTTCACCTTTCCCCACAAACAAGTTCACAATTTTAACCGCTTCTATCAGCAAACCACCAGGATTATCGCGCAAATCAAGTACATATCCGATTGCGCCTTGAGCCTTTAATTTAGCAAAAGCTTTTGCCACATCGTTGCCGCAATTTTGCGAAAATTCATTCAATTTCACATAGCCGATGTCCGATGGAAGCATGCCGAAATATGGAATACTACCAATAGTAATTTTTTCGCGTTCAAACGAGAACGACTGTTGTTTTCCGTTTCGTAATACTTTTAATGAAAGCGACGAACCAATTTGTCCCTGCAACAACTGCATACATTCATCAAAAGGTTTGCCAACAACCGAGTGGCCGTCAACTTCAATTATTCTGTCACCCAACAATAAACCAGACTTTTGTGCAGGAGAATTCTTTTGAATATCCACAATCATTAAGGCACTATCTCTTTCCACAACCGAGGCACCGATACCTCCATACTCCCCTTTATTCATAACCGAATATCGCTCAACCTCCGATTCGGGAATAAAATTCGTATATGGATCGAGTGTTTGCAGCAAACTTGTAATCGTTCTATCCATAATATCACCTGGGGCAAGTTCATCAACGTATGAATTTGAAATTTCGGTGAATAAGCTATAAAATATATCAAGATTCTTTGCTGTTTCAAAGTCTTTGCTTCCATCAAAATTCATCAAGCAGAGCGATGAAATGAGCAAACCAACAGCAACACAAATGTGAGTGATTTTTTTCATAGTCTTTACAGTTTACGGAACGGGATCGTAGCCATGGCCACCCCACGGATGACAGCGCAATAATCGCTTCAACAACAACCAACCGCCCTTAAAAACACCATATTTTTGTATCGCCTCTATGCCATATTGCGAACACGTAGGCGTGTACCGACACGACGGAGGCAATAGCGGAGATATACAACGCTGATAAACACGAATTGGAAAAATAAAAATCTTCTTACAGATTTCGCGCATATTGCTCTATTTTTGTAAATCCATTAGCAATACAACCTTCTAATGTTTGTTGTGAAGCAATGGAATTGTCGCAATATACAATTAAAGTTTTTATTGCCAAAGAATTGAAATCCTTTTGTGGGTAAATATGTCGGATGCCTTCACGAATACGACGTTTTACAAGATTACGGTCAACGGCATGGTGGAAGCGTTTTTTCGGAACGCTTATTGCCACCTTAAACGAAGGTGTTTCTGACTTCTGCACTACACACAAAAACTTAAGGGGGTAATTCATAAATGTTTTACCCCCTTGTAATAACGAGTGAAAATCATTTTCGCTCGATAACTTATGTTCGTGAAGAAAGCCCACGCTTATTTCTGTTTCTTAACAAAATCTTCCAATGCAGAAGTCATTGATGTGCATTTAATTGTTGGTGCAGGAATATCCAAACGCAAACCTGCGTCAACAACAGCTTTTCCCGTAGTTGGGCCAAAAGCGCCGATATATGTGTCGCCTTGTTCAAAATCAGGGAAATTCTTCTTCAACGAAGCAATACCAGCAGGACTGAAGAATACAAGTATGTCAAAATCCTTAATATTGATGTCCGACAAATTACTACTTACCGTGCGATACAATATAGCTTTTGTATAGTTGAATTTAGATGCTGTAAGTTTTTCTGGTATTTCTTGTTTATGAATATCGGAAAGAGGAACTAAAATCTTTTCGTTGATATATTTTTTGGAAACCTCGATCAAATCATCAAATTTTCCATTTGCGAAAATGATTTTACGTTTTCTGTATTGTACATATTTTTGAAGATATACCGCAGTAGATTCCGAAATACACAAATACTTCATTGTATCAGGCATAGTGATACGAAGTTCCTCGCACATGCGGAAAAAATGATCTATTGCGATACGGCTTGTAAACATTACTGCCGTGTGGTCAAGAATGCTAATTTTTTGTTCACGAAAATCCTTTGCCGACACATCTTCCACATGAATAAATGGTCTAAATTCAATTTGGATGTTGTACTTTTTTGCAAAGTCTAAATATGGAGATTTCTCACCTTCTGGTTTCGGTTGCGAAACTAATATTTTCTTTATCTTCATATAATATTTATATCAGAACTAATTATGCTCGACACTATCTTAGCTATAACGAACAACGGCAATAATTCGAGCGCACAAAAATACAAAAAAATGTAAATAAACGATATTCCGTTCTTGTTGCTAATCTGAAATTCTCTATACATACGCAACAAGAAAATCAGTCCAACTACCACATAACCAATAACAAGCAATGTTTTCGGTTGTAAAACAGATGGGCTTATATATGCTAACGAAAGCACTATCGGGAACAAGCAAACACCAAGTGCATGGTTGAACAAATACACAGTGAACACACATTCGCGAGCATATTTCACTCTATCAAAAACTGTTGCCAATGTATAGAACACAAGTTTTTTGAGCATATATAACACCAATACACAAAGGGTAAGTAATGCGAATAAACTCACATCTTGTAATACTGTAGTCGCAAGATGCGAATATGTTTTCACGGCAAACAAGATGAATAAACCCGCATTTATCGCAAACAAAAACTGAAAGACGACTGTAGTCAATTGCGATCGGTCCCATGACTTGTCAAATTCCTTTTCTCCCAAGTTGTAGTTTGTAATAAGCGAGAAAACTTGTCGTGTTTTCTTGTGGAACACCAACTTTATCACACTATACAACACCAAGCATGGCAAAAGCACCCAAAACATCCAACCATTCTCAATATCGCCAACCTTCATGTAATTTATACGAAGCACCTGCTCGTCAAATTCGGCAAACACTGATGGTTTCTCCACCTCTGCAGTATCCGACACAACTGTCGCGACACTATCAGATTGAACTGGAACTATAGTTTTTGCAGCAGGATTTACCAAAACAGAGTCATCATAATCGTCGGCAACTATATCCAACGTAGATTGACCTTTCTGAACAGGGAATTCAATAAGAGTAAGCGTATCAGCAGCATCGGAAATTGTAATACTACCGAAAGCGTTTGTCATCGTCGTATCCGACGACATATTGTTGATGTTTGTCTCTGTTGGCAAAACAATTCAAATTAAAACTACGCAAAGGTAGTATTCATACACTTCCTTATTGCAGTTTTTGACCACACTTTATTAAATAGTTTTTAACAAAACCCAATTATGGCAAAATTCAAGAAAAAAGTTGTACCTTTGTAAACAACTTTAGAAAATGCGATTATGCAAATAGACGACACTGACAAAAAAATTCTAAATCTATTAGCTACAAATGCCCGCATTCCTTTCTTGGAAATTGCGCGTATTTGCGGAGTTTCTGGTGCTGCAATACACCAACGAGTAAATAAACTTGAAGAAGCTGGACTTTTCAAAGGGTCTTGTTACTTAGTTGACGAAAAAACTTTAGGCTACGCTACTTGTGCCTACATTGGCGTGCACTTCGAAAAAGGTGGTGTTTATCAAAGCGTTATGGAAAGTCTTAAAAATATTCCTGAGGTTGTAGAATGTCATTACACTACTGGTACATACGGCTTGATGCTAAAGATTTACGCAAAGGACAACAGTCACCTTATGCATATTCTAAGCCAACAAATTCAGGCTATTCCTGGCATCGCAAGTACCGAAACATTCATTTCCCTTGACCAATCAATTCAACGCCAAGTTAAGGTAGATTAATATGGTAGAACCTATCTCAACAGAAATACAACCGGAAACGGCCATAATCGTAGGCGTACAATTGCCAAGCCAAACGGAACTACAAGTAAAGGAATACCTCGACGAACTTGCTTTTCTTGCAGAAACCGCGGGAATCATAGTACAAAAGTCTTTTATGCAGAAATTGCCACAAGCTATTTCGAAGACATTCATCGGTTCTGGTAAAATCGAAGAAATAAAAGCATATCTCGACGAAAACGAGGCTGATATGGTTATCTTCGACGATGAACTTGCTCCTACGCAGTTGAGAAACTTAGAAAAAGAACTACAACATCCTATTGTTGACAGAACAAAACTAATACTCGACATTTTTGCACAACGTGCACAGTCGGCATACGCCAAAACTCAGGTAGAGATGGCTCGACTACAATACATGCTTCCACGCTTGTCGCGTATGTGGACCCACCTCGACCGTCAGCATGGTGGAGGAACAACTTCGCGTGGTATGGGTGAATCGCAGATTGAGGTTGACCGTCGTATCATTCAGTCGCGTATCGCTTTTTTAAAGGATGAACTTGCAAAAATCGACAGACAAATGATCACCCAACGCAAGAATCGCCAAAGTTTGATTCGCGTAGCCTTGGTTGGCTACACCAACGTGGGTAAATCAACTATAATGAATATGATAAGCAAGTCGGAAGTGCTTGCCGAAAACAAACTATTCGCAACTTTGGACACTACCGTACGAAAAGTGGTAATAGATAATCTGCCATTCCTCCTTTCCGACACGGTTGGTTTCATCCGCAAACTTCCAACAACATTGGTTGAATCATTCAAATCTACTCTCGACGAAGTTCGCGAAGCCGATTTATTGCTTCATGTGGTAGATGTATCGCACAAAAACTTCCAGGAACAAATTCAAGTGGTAAGCCAAACTATTGCCGACATTGGCGCCGGCGACAAACCGGTAATTCTCGTGTTCAACAAGATTGATGCGTTCACCTATGTAGAAAAAGACGAAGACGATTTAAGTCCTAAGACACAAGAAAACTATTCCCTCGAAGATTTCAAAAATATGTATTTCGCCCAAGAAGGTCCTTGCATCTTTATCTCGGCAAAGCAGAAAGAAAATATTGAGGAATTCCGCACGATGGTGTACGACAGAGTGAAAGAAATGCACGCTATCCGATATCCGTATAATAACTTCTTGTATTAAAAAAGGGTGATTCTAATCCTGAGACTGCGTCACAGGTTACTCAAATAATGGCTTACAGCCATTACTTTTTTATGCGAATAAGAATCAAAATATATTATTGCCTGGCAAGGCAATAATTAAGTAACCCGTGACGAAGTCTCGGGAGAACATAATCTCCAGCACCCAATGGCTGAAAGCCATTACAACAAAAGATTTGCTTTCAACATTAGCATGCAAAAATTCCGCAGAAACGAACCGTTTTGGTTCATTCCTACGGAATGTATGGTGGCAGCTACCAAGTGAGTATGCCTAACGGCATACGGTGCCATTATCTAAATCTATTTACAAGTATCACAAGGCATTTTTGAAAAATCAGGTTGTGGAACAGGAGCATACACATCAATCAAAGAATCATGAATATTATCTCCTTCTCCCATTTTTACAGCAATTTGTCCAATAACAATTGTTGGAGTTGCAGAATGGAAAGGAACACCAATGTTAAAACATGAATCTCTTTCTGTTTCTCCGTCTTTTATAGATACGCAAATATCGCCTGTTTGTGTATCTGCTTTGAGAATCGTTAGTTGTTCCATACCAGTTTGTCCTTGAACTTGAGGTTTGTCTTCTTCGTTTTTGTTGCAGGCAACTATCGATGCCATCGCAAGCAGGGAAATTACAATTTGTTTTTTCATAATGTTTTTATTATTTACATTTATAGACGTCTATTTGATAATTTTCCCTGATTTTTGAGTGTTGATGGTGCTCAATTTATAGAAATACACACCGTTTTGCAAATGAGATATGTTATAGGATAAAACACCATTATCCAAATGAGTAGAGTATAATAAAGTACCTTTTATGTCATACAAACAGAACAAACATGACTTAGATATATCAACAAGAGGTTTTATCACAATAGACATTTCTTGTATTTTTACATCAAATTCGTCTTTCTGGCATGCAGAAATGCTACTTTCGACATCATCTGCAGGTCTTAACGACATCATCCAATTAACCTCCGTATATGCATATTTCCCTGTCTCGTAGAAAGCATTTGCACAAGTTAAGGCATTCCCCTCTGTAGTTTTATTGCATAGTAGGATATACAATAATGGAAAAGTTTTATCCTCTCCTACTATCGTTACATTCAATTCTTTTGCTTTTTCTTCTAAAAACGAATAGTCCTCTTGTTGTTTTAATTTCACATAAAATATGTTAGAGATGCATGCAGACTCTTTATATGTATTTTCCGATGTGTAATTTGAAGTGCAATACAATATGTCATATTGATCGACGATAGCGTCTTTTAGCTCCTTTTCTACAATTGCCCAGTGGATTTTCCCCAACTCTTCTTCTGAGGAAGATATATAGTTAATTCCTTTCAAACCTAAATCTCCCTTGTAGATAACCAAATTTTTGTTTTGCTCTAAGACCTTATCTATATTTTCATCCTCAAATGCAATATAGAATTGTGTTCCCACCTCTTCTATTGATATCTTTTCATTTTCATACCAATAATAATCTTGTGCGTATGCTGTTACTATAGCAATCAAACATACCATTGAAACTAATAATTTCTTCATAATTCTTTAATTTTAAATGATTTATATAATTATTTTAATTTTACAATTATAAAAAAAACATGTTCTTCCTTCGTTTTATTCCGTTAAAATCATTTGTTTGCTACCAACCAACTTGCCATTGATTCAAATACTCATCGACAATTTTGTTTCCTGTTTGTATTTGAGCAACAGAAACTATCATGCCCAAAACAAACGATAGAGATAAAACTATTTTTTTCATAAATCTTCGCACTTATATGCATCTATTAAAATTTTTGTACACTTTCCTTTGATAATAGTAAATGTTCCTCTTACTCCTTTTGGGAATTTTGTTCTTATACCCAATAAGGCATAAAAAGAATGCTCTCCTTCTGATAAGGGTATGTTTAATACAACATCATCCGTTTCGTATTTATCTGTAGGAGGATCTTGTACCATACCATCTTGATACGAACCCGTTAATGAACCTACATATATGCTATCAACAAAAATATTGGTAACAAAGTTTGGGGTGTTCATGACAATAGCATTTGTATAAAAAATCACATTGCCGCCGTTCTTATCTATGTACGATTTCTCTCTTACTTTTACATATTGTACATCCCCTGTGATGTTACCAACAGAAACATCTTCAAATCCCTCTATTACCATAACATCTTTCCCTTTCGAAGAATAAGGATAAGTCTTGCTTTCACCGTCTTTGCTAAAAATGATTTCTCCATTCTTTATATTATATGCCCAACCGTCTAATGTAGAATGTTTGTAGCAGATGCCGTTTTTAAACAATAAGGTATCTACAAAACCTTGTTCGGCAGGATCTGCAAAATTCAATGACGGATTTTTTACCCACAAAGAGCCTTCAGCATACATACACTCCGATTTTATGGTATTGCACACATACACATCGAAATTTGTAACATTTTCGTTCACAACAGGGTCTCCACCTTTACAGCCATCTATTTCAACTGTCTGTTTTTTACATGACGTTGTCCAAAAACCTATACATATAGATACACATAGCATCAAAATAAGTTTTGTTTTCATAGTCCTTTTGTTTTTTTATTATTTCATCGTTTTTCTTATATAGTCCTAAAAATTGCAAAAGACTGCATGAGAAATTCATTTTTTTTAAATTTTTGCAAAAAACATTACAAGCCACCTAGTTTTTGTATTGGCTTCCAGCCAAATGTATTCCACACATTCCAATCCTGAGACTGCGTCGCAGGTTACTCAAATAATGGCTTACAGCCATTACCGAATAAGAATCAAAATATATTATTGCCTGGCAAGGCAATAATTAAGTAACCCGTGACGAAGTCTCGGGAGAACATAATCTCCAGCACCCAATGGCTGAAAGCCATTACAACAAAAGATTTGCTTTCAACATTAGCATGCAAAATTCCGTAGAAACGAACCGTTTTGGTTCATTCCTACGGAATGTATGGTGGTGAGAATCCTTTGTTTCTACCAAGCGTGTATGCCTAACGGCATACGGTTATTACACAAACAGTTTTATTTTATTCTCTTAACACTTTCGTGTGTGAAAAATTCACCAGTTTCTATCATTTCGTTGATTTTTACGAGATCTGGTCCTTCTATAGTATTGTGTTGTTCGTCAATGAATTCTGAATATTTTGAAAAATCTTTTATAGACACGAAATACAGTTCCTCAAATGGTTCTCTATCTATTATTCTTGAATAAAGGCTGTCACGAATTTTATCCAAGTTAGTCTCCGCATATTCTTTATATAACTTTTCGTATTCATCAAGCGACATATCTGTAGCGACTTCTCGACCATCTAATGGTTTATCGTATGCTGTTACCCAGTACCCGTTTTTCAATTGCAAAAACCTGTTCTCATACCCCAATGGCGTGCATGGTTGAACATATTTTTTATTCTTGAATTCTATACCCATAACATTTTTGCTATAATCCTGTTTCATTTTAACAACAGAGTAATAGTTGGTTCCTTCCGTCGTACCATGTTCCTTATTACATGAAACCAAGGAAAGTCCGACAATTACAAGAAAAAGAAGATTAAATACGTTTGCTCTTTTCATATTCTTATTTTTTATAAATGTTTTATTTTATTCTTTCCACTCCTTCGTAGGTAAAGAATTCACCAGATTCTATCATTTTATTTAGTTTCTCT
>JAKSTZ010000011.1 GCA_024402335.1 Bacteroidales bacterium | reverse complement strand
ATGCTATCTCCGCACTAGGGATTGGCTTGATCGTTATCGAAGCCGTACCGCTTACCGCGTCGTTCAAACAGTCGTTGTCGTCGTTAACCGACACTAATGTATATTCATATGTACCTACGGCTGTTGGTACGTCCAACTCTACTGTAGATACTTTTCCTTTTGTCTTCTTTGTTTTATTACTACCGTTTTCCTTGTATTTTACAGTATATCCTGGAGTTCCTACCATTGTGAATGTCACAGGAGTCGTCAAAGTTTCGCCCTCACAGATTTCTCCACCACCTGAAATTTTCACAGTTGGAACTTTATTCACTTGAACAGTTACTGTAGCCGATTTCTGGCAACCTTTTGCTTCAGGCATACCTTTATCACGAGCTAAAACAGTATAAACACCTTCTGACGTTACAGTAAAATCAGCAGAAGTATAACCTGGAGTAGCAGCCTTTGATACTGCATCATCCTTATACCATATATATTCAAACGCCTTTGAAGTAGAAGCTGCCCATGGAGTTGTTGTCAATGTCGCATTCGCAGCATTTTCACAAATTACAACAACGCTATCTGTTGTATCAAAGAATGCGTCTGCACATTCTATTGTAAAATCTTCCGGTGATACACAAGGACAATCTTGTATTAAATTATATTTTACAACATCACAGAAACCTTGTTCAGTTGAGAACTTAACATCAAAGAAGTTACCTGTACTTCCCTGATTACCATTTCCATAACCACTTACACCTGCAAAACCAAGATAAGTTCCATCAATATCATCCTTTAAGGCCCCTAATTTAGTATTCGATCTTGTAGCTTTAATTGCTTGGAAAGCCCTTGAACTAGCAGCACCAGCACTTAAAGTCAAGAAATATGTACCTGGTTGTAATACTATATTTCCACCGTCTATCACTACGGACTCATAAGTATTACCTTCTTTGTTCATTGTTGCGTAATCTTCCCAAGTCCAAGTTATAGTCTTAGAAATAGTACCATACTTAACAGTATTAGGAATAAATGCACTGTTATTTAGTTGTGCACCATATATTGTAACTGTGAATGGCACAGAACAAGTAATCTCACCAGTTGAATTTTGGAAATTATAAGCAGCCAATTCTTTCTTTGCCTGGAATGAAGCACTATTTAAAACAACAGTTTGTTTAACCTCAAATCCAGTTGAGAATGAAGAAGTAGCCCCCAACACATTATCACCATCCCAAGATGTGGTTGGTTTTACTTGAGCAGAAGTCAAGAAATTTCCACTTGCTTGCGCTGTTTCTTGAATCCAAATTGTTTTTGTTCCATCTGCATTTGCAACGATATCTGAAACATCAAGTTTAATTTCTTCGTCACCAACAGATTTTCCAAGAGCTGTTGTTGCTCCTTGTGTTTGCCACCAAGTATAAACAGCTTTTGGACCAGAAGGAGTTACTTTCACAGTTGCTTCATCACCGCAATAGAATCCTTCAGGAGTAAATTCTTGCGTGTACGCTGAAATTTCAATCTCATCAACTGCATCTTTATATTTTTCACAACCATTATTATCGCCAATGTAACTAATAACTACTTTATATTTACCTATACCAGCTACACCATTAGCTGTCTTATATGTAGTATTAGCACCATTACCTTTTGATACTTGTACACCATCTTTATACCATGTGATTTCATAATTTGCTTGCAAATTAGCTGCTAGTAAAAATCCACAATCTAATGTATAACCTTTAAATGAAGAGGCACACACTTTTGATGTACCAGGAGTAATTGTTGCCACAGGAGTAGGGTCACGGAATCCACAACCTGTTGGAGGATTAATCTTAGTTGCCAACATTTGATTTGTTGTAGAACCAATTCCTAACTGACCAGAAGAGTTACAACCCCATGCATACATAGAACCATCTGATCGAGCGTAGAATCCCCACGAGTCACCACGGTTAATAAGAATTACATCCTCATGAACTTTACCTGTTGCATAATTAATATACACAGGAGCTTTTGCAGTTTCAGAAGAACCATTACCAACAAAACCACCGGCACAACCGCCACCACCCCAAGCGACAGGTCTACCACTTACTGTAACCGCCATACCAAATGCCTGACCAGCACCAACTGCTTTTGCAAGCAAATAAGTACCATCATTATCCTCATCTTCTGTATTACCAGCCAATACACGACCAGGTGTTGTACCACCAACACCTTGACCATTTGATCCTGTACCACCACAACTATTCCAACCATCGTTACCCCAAGACCAAATATAACCATCAGCGTCAAGAGCAAGGTATGCACCATCACCACAGGCAATTTCCTTAATGCCACTCAACATAACACCTTCTGAGACATATACTGCTCCGAAAGCATTACTTGCACCACCTTTACCTGTATAATAACCACCATCAACATTACGACCCAAGAAAGTTCCATGAGCAGAGTCACCACACGTCCACACAGTACCATCTGATTTCAAAATCATAGTAATGTGGTCACCCGAGAAGATACGAATCGCATCCGTCATGAAATTTCCAGCCAAATCCTTACAGAAAGTTGGGTACAATGCCTGAGCATTCGAACCTGTACCTAATGAAGATGTATAATTATCATTTGCAATATTACCACCCCATGCTACTACTCGTCCTTTATAAGGACCATCACCCAAGATGGCAAAAGAGTTGGCATTACCAGCATACACGACTTCAACATTTGCTAGATTTCCATGTCCGTCATCATAGGCAGTACCTTTCAAAGGAGACGTTCCTAATTTTACTTGTACCGGAGCAGTTACAACTTTTACACTTGCGTCACCGTTACCAGTTTGTCCATAGTCATTAACACCCCATCCCCACACTTGGCCATAACAGTCAAGAGCGATGAAAGAAGCACCAGACCCGGAATTCACCTGAGACACATTGATACTTTTGTTTCCTGATGCATCAGTCGGGAATTTTACCTGCTTCCAAGTATCTTCTCTTTCGGCAGAAGAACCTACACCAAGAACACCTGTACCGTTTTGCGTTTTGTTACCACCTGTTGTGTAAACAATACTGTTACTACACACCAAACTTGATACGGTGTTACCACCGGAAATCAACAAGTCTTTTTGTGCATACGAAAGGGTACTTACCGCAAGAGCGGTTACCATTAACGAGATTTTTTTAAATCTATTCATTGTCGTGTATTTTGCAAAATATAATTATAGACTAACCGGGATTCAAAAAGGTTACACAAAAAGTGAACTTTTTACAATTATCCAATTAGACTTAATCGCAAAAATACACATTTATTTGTTTTTAACAAGATTTGAACACTGGTTTTTATTGTGTAACAATGAATTTACAATAATTTATAAATAAAAAAGGGGCGTATGCGATACGCCCCCACAAAAATATCAATATAAATATTGATTAGAAAGACATTACGATTGTGTTGAAATCTTCTGCTTTCAAAGAAGCACCACCAATCAAACCACCATCGATGTTTGGTTTTGCAAACAATTCTTTTGCATTCTTAGCATTACAGCTACCACCGTAAAGAATAGAAGTTTCGTCAGCGATTGCTTGACCATATTTAGCAGCGATTGCTTCACGGATAGTTTTCAACATATCTTCAGCTTGGTCAGAAGTAGCAGTTTTACCTGTACCAATTGCCCAAATTGGTTCATAAGCAATAACCAATTTCTTGAAATCATCAGCAGAAAGTTGGAAAATAGTTTCCTCCAATTGGTTAATTACGAATTCGTTTTGTTTACCAGCTTCACGAACATCAAGAGCTTCACCACAGCAATAGATTGGAGTCAAACCATTTTCTAAAGCCAATGCCAATTTTTTGTTAAGGATTTCGCTAGTTTCGCCATAGTAACCACGACGTTCGCTGTGACCTAAGATTACATATTCAGCACCAGTTGATTTTACCATAGCTGCAGATACTTCACCTGTGAAAGCACCTTTTGCTTCTGCTGCACAGTTTTGTGCTGAAACAGCGATTGCTTTGTTGTCAACTAATTTAACAACTTCTGTCAAGTGAATGAAAGGAGTTCCTAAGATTACTTGAACGTCTGAAGTTTTAACGATTGCGTTTACTTCTTTTGCCAAAGCAATACCTTCTTGCAAAGTAGTATTGCATTTCCAGTTACCTGCTACAATTTTTTTTCTCATTGTTTTATTTATTGAAATTAGTACTAATTATTTTATTTACAGATTTGTTCCATTTCTTTCACATCAGGAATATCATTATGGCTCCACTTATTTATAATGGTACCATTTTTCAACAACATAACTCCTGGATTTGAACGAACCATAGTCTTTAACAGAATATCATCGGCAGACAAGAATGGATATTCTGTTTTTGTTAGATCTCTATAATATTGTATAGCATCATCCAAACTTGAAGTTATTCCATAAAATGCGTATCCTTTTTCCTTTGCCCAACCATACAGAGAATTTACATTTTCTTGATGTTTTGGATTAGACTGATTAATGTCATAATGAATAGCGAGAAGTACATACGATGTGTCAGTAATCACATCGCAAGTAGCATCGTCGGATCCATTCAAAAACATCATACTTTCTACCACATATTCGTTAGGATTTGAAAGTGTGTCCGATTCTTGACCGATTTTTTCACGAACTTCTCGAACAGGAACATCAGGATTATATTCCCAAATCGTATAATCAGGATAATTGTTCACAATATCGAATTCTTTATGCTCACCTGTCTGCAAATTTTTAAAATCGGCATATTGATATACCATTTCGTTTGCTTTGGCAATTTCAGCACCACATTTTTCACAAACCAAAGTTGTACCTATCGAATATGGTCTAAAATCTATAGGAGGCAAATGGCGAAGAGCATAAACAGACAAGCCAACAATAATGACAGTGAAAACACCAACCAACGCCAACGATTTATTTTTTGTTATTGTGTTTTCAAACTTGTTTCTAAACACAAACGTCACCACCACTGGTATAAGGATAAATACATTTTTAACAAAAGTCTGCCAATTTGTTAAAATCAGTGCGTCACCGAAACAGCCACAATCGTGAACCAACTCCTTACCTGAAATGTTTTGTTGCAATGCTAAATATAATGTAATAGGTGTGAAGCCTACCATAAACAACAAGGCACCCAACGAAGACAATTTTGGAAATACTTTAAATAACAAAGCCAAACCTACTAATAGTTCAACCGTACTTAAAATTATACCCAAAACCAAAGCTGTAGGAGCAAAAATGTCATCTATACCCCATGCTTCAAAATAATCAATAAACTTATATTTCGAACCAAGAGGATCGTCAGCTTTTACAAACCCTGAGAAAATAAAAAGTATTCCGGAGAAATAACGACATACATTCAACCAAAATTGCTTTGGATTAAATATGAATGATAATCCTACAGAAGCTGAAAATATCATACCGATAAGTACCCATAATTTTGTCCACGAAGCATCTTCAAAAGAACCAAAATTAGCATACAAAGCCAACGCAAAGAATAATGCTAATAAACCTGTCCAAAAGTAAATTCGTCGTTTTTCCATATTACTTTTCTATTTCCAACTTTATCAATGCAAATATTGCATAATTAATCATATCTTGATAATTGGCATCAACACCTTCTGATATTTTTGTAAGACCTTTATTGTCTTCAATTTGTTTGGTTCTATACAATTTCTGTAAAATCACATCCGTAAAAGAACTTACACGCATTTCGCGCCATGCTTCTCCATAATCATGGTTTTTCTTCAACATAAGGTCTTTTGTGGCATCATAATATTTATTGTATAAAGCCATTGCCATTTCTTTTGGTAATTCAACTGGAGCATCTGTTCCTTTTAATTCCAACTGAATTAAAGCCATAACACCATAATTCACAATAGCGATAAATTCCGGAACTATACCTTCACCTACCTTTGATGCATCTTCACCTTTTTCCTCAAGACTACGAATTCGGCTTGCCTTTATGTAAATCTGATCAGTAACTGATTCTGGGCGCATTATTCTCCACGCAGTGCCATAATCATCGTACTTCTTCTCGAAAATACCAAGACACATCTTTTTAACTAACTCGAATTCCTCGTTTGTATTAGCCATTCTTTCACGAATTATTTGCACAAAGATACAAGAATAATTGAAAGATTACATTGCAACAGAAATTAGAATAATATATTTGTAAAAAATACAGTTATGAGTTTCAATTGGCAATCAATAGATTATACAAAGCCTCTTGTTATGGGTATACTAAATGTAACACCCGATTCTTTTTTTGACGGAGGTTCATATACAACAGAAAACGCAATTGCAAAACGTTTTGAAGATATGTTACATGATGGCGCCGACATTATTGATATTGGAGCCTATTCTTCACGTTCAGGTGCAGAAGACATTTCGGCAAAAGAAGAACTCAAACGACTTGCCGTCGCCCTACAAATTGCAAAACATAATTTTCCAAACACACCAATTTCTATCGATACTTTTCGACTACAAGTTATACAAGATGTACTACATACGTATGGAGAAGTTATGGTTAACGATATTTCCGGTGGAAATCATGATGCAGACATGATACGTTTTTGTGCAGAAAATAAGTTGCCGTTTGTTTGTATGCACATGCAAGGTAATCCTCAAACCATGCAAATAAAGCCAGAATACACTAACGTAGTAACAGAAGTGTTGGAGTTTTTCAAGACCAAAATAAAAGAATCAAAGGAACTGGGACTAAAACAATTTATAGTTGATCCTGGTTTTGGCTTCGGGAAAACAGTAGAACAAAACTATGCATTAATGAATAACTTGGATGCTTTTGTTGCACTAGGGGAACCTGTATTGGTAGGAATTTCGAGAAAATCAATGATACAGAAAGTTATTGATTGTACAGCGAAAGAAGCTTTAAATGGTACAACTGTGCTCAACACAATTTCCCTGCTGAAAGGAGCAAAAATCATACGCGTTCACGACGTGAAAGAAGCAAAAGAAGCTGTAAAAATCGTCGAAGCTACAATGATTTAAATTATTCTTCCTCTTCTGAGGATTTTCTATAAATATCCAATAATTGGAACAACATAATTACAAAGAAAGGTAGAAGAATTATTCTATATCGTACAAGAGCGCCAAAGTTTGCAATCGTTAAACCAATAAAGAAACCAAAAATAAAAACGAACAAAGATAAACTCAGCAAAAACGAGTCATTCTTTAAGGCTCGTATTACCCCCATTCGCATCTTTAGAATGACATACAAAGACAAGAGCAGAATTGCGAAATTTTCAAGTCCAGAAAGCAACATAAACGGCGTCCTCGCTTCCCACAAGAAAGGTCTAAACAATCCCGCTAGCAAAGCTTGAGGCAACTTCTTCAACATCCCTGTTAACGAGGCGTCAAATGTACCGATATCGAAACTATTATCACCATAATAATCACGCTTCAAGTCATCTTGAATAATGACTGCCTGTTCCATCATAGATCCTACCGATGCATACTTCCCTTCTGCGACATCGCCCATATTGTCTAGGAAAACAATGAAAACAGTCAATAAAGTAATTGCCATCATTGGGAAAAAAGCAACACGAATAAATTTGTTCTCAATATTTCGAAACTTCATTAAACCAATCCATAAAATACAAGTTGCAAAAACTGTATAAAAGGCATACGGACGAATAGATGTCAAGACATAAGCCCAAAACAAAAACCGTATTACGTTCCCAAATATAAAACGCTCTCTTTTAAAAATCATATAGCATGAGTAATAAACGCCCAACACTCCAACCATGCACCAGATATCCTTTAACAATCCCGCTCCCCAGAAACAAACAGACGGAATATAAAATAACGCAACAGCAATACTACGAGACAAATGCGGATAAATGCGAACCATCATCCTATAGAATCTCCAAATTGGGATAAACAAAAGAGCATTCATCACTATTGTAGTGCCAATATAGGAACCCAATCCTAACAAATAAAAAAGAGTAGAAAATCGACAAACAGCCCAGGAATTCGCATCTTTAAAGTATGTTGGCCAGCCGGTATAGCCATCAAACAACGAACGCAACTCTGGTGTACGTTCCCCAAACATAATCTGAACAAAGGCCATAAAATTTTTTCCGGCCATTTTTACAATGCTACGGGAACCTGTAAAATAATATTGCGTATCACCGCCATCATAATAGAGAATATATACACAAGCAAACAAGAGACCTGAAAAAATACGAAGGAACAAAGCTCTTGTAAAATGAGAATAGTAAGCATAAGTGTCTATCCTTTTTTCTTGTATGTTTCGGGCTACACAATAAATAATGGTGAGAAGCACAAGCATCACCAAAAAATCTGTACCTGAAACTAATTCTCTCATACTAATACGTTAGAAAACAACGCTCAAAGATAGTATTTTTCAAGAATTTACTGATTGTCCTCTGCAAACCATTCCGCAAAGGATGTAGGAGTTTCGTATAAACGAACGCTATGTAAAGAAACTTGTGAAGGAAGTTTTGCTTTTATGAGTTCAACAAAATAAATAGTTAAGTTCTCGCAAGTTGGCTGAAAAGGAACTTCTATAAACTTCCCTTCTGATTGATACTGACGCAATGCATCAAAGCCACCATTTTGTGGTACAACCAAAGCATGGTCGAATGCGTCAACAATTGGGATTTTTACAACATTTTTAAGTACACTAAAATCAAGAACCATACCGTACTTTGGAGAGGTTACATCGCTACATGGAGTACCAATTAACGTTACTTGCAACTTATATGTATGTCCATGAATATTTTGACACAAGCCATCATAATTATGAAGAGCATGAGCCATGTCAAAAACAAACTCCTTTGTGATTCTGATTTTAGTCATAGTATAAAAAGTAGAGACGCAATACATCGCGTCTCTACAATAATTGTTTTATTATTCTACAAAAGAAATCCAACCAAATGGGTCTTCTACATCACCATATTGGATTCCAACCAATGTTTCATATAATTTAACACAAGTTTTTCCTGGATTAACTTGATCGCCAAATGTATATGTTATGTTTTCATCAGGATCGACAACTGCAGAAATTGGAGAAATAACTGCTGCTGTTCCACATTCTGCAGCTTCGTCACATTCTGCTAATTCTATTAATGGGAATTGACGTTTTTCTACAGTCAAACCAATTTTTTCTGCCAATGCCTGCAAACTCATATTAGTTATAGAAGGCAAGATAGAAGAAGATTTTGGTGTGATATATTTGTCACCTTTAATTGCGAAGAAGTTTGCAGGACCGCATTCGTCGATATATTTCTTTTCTTTTGGATCCAAGTACAATGCTGCACCATAACCCATTTCATGACATTTTATTGACATGTTCAAAGCTGCAGCATAGTTACCACCGATTTTCACAGTACCTGTTCCAAGTGGAGCCGCACGGTCAGAGCCACGTTCAACAATTACCTTGATAGGCTTGAAACCACCTTTATAGTAAGGTCCAACTGGACTGCAGAACAAAATAAGAATATATTCTGTTGAAGCACTAATACCTAAACGAGGACTAACACCTATCATCAATGGACGAATATATAAAGATGCACCAGTTCCATAAGGTGGTACAAAATCAGAGTTTTTCTTAACCAATGTGAACAACATTTCTTTGAAAATTTCTGCTGGAACTTCAGGCATTCCTACACGAGTAGCAGAACTATTAAGACGTTTCGCATTTTCTTCCCAACGAAATACACGAATCTTTCCATCTTTTCCACGATATGCCTTTAAACCTTCAAAACATTCTTGTCCGTAATGTAAACAAGTAGCAGACATGTGCATTGTAACTGTTTCGTCTGTTGTTACCTCAACTGAACCCCATTTACCATCTTTGTAGTAGCATCGGGTATTTGCATTAGTCTTCTCGTATCCAAACGGAAGATTTCCCCAATCAATATCAACCATAATAGTATCTTTTAAATTTTTATACAATAATATTAAATTTTGTTATTTGTTCCTGTATTTTTTGAATATGTCTTACTTTTTCAGGATTTCTATTGCTTCTCGAATAGTTGGTATAATATGTATGTTCTTGTAAGAATTTTATCTGTCCTTGTAACCATTCATATTCATTTTTCTTAACAATTTTCATCTCAAGAAATTCGTTATACAATTCTCGTGACACACACTCATAATCACTTCTTCCAAGATAATCTAAATCCGCATCACGAATAATTTGTTCCAACAAATTGCGAGGTTCTTCAGAAATAATTGTACACTCAATCAAACGACAAATGCGAGCAATTTGTTCTGACGTATATCCTTCGTTAGGCAATATTTCTTTTGCAATTTCAATGCTCGCATGTTCATGATTCTTATAGGAACGCATAAAACCAGCATCGTGAAACAATGCCGCTGTCTTCAATATATACATGTCTTCGTCATTCACTTGTTCTGCCTGACCTATAACCTCAACCTGAGCTACAACATCTATCGTATGTTTTAAATTATGATAGAAATAGATGCTTGGCAGATTTTGTTCCAACATAGAATATATCTGATCTTGCAATCCGTCAAATCTAAACAATGCAAGTTTATGAGTAAATTCTCTATTAGGCAAAGATTTTAATGGATTTTCCGCATAAATAGCCTTAAATCCATTTACAAAATACATATCCATTTTTTCGTCCATACCTTTTACAGGTACTTTCCCTCGATACTCACAATCAAAAATGTCACGAATAAGCAAATATGTACTTTCCGAAACATTAACTCGACCTACCTCGCCGGAAGATTCCATACGATTTGCGACATTTACACTATCACCCCAAATATCGTATGAGAATTTCTTGCTTCCTAATACACCAGCAATTACAGGTCCGGTATGAATACCTATACGTACTCCCCATAATTCCGACTTGTCTGGCAATTCTTTTTGCATTTCCGACAATCGATATTGCATTTCCAACGCGACTGCCACAACTTCAATAGGATTGGTTGTATTTTTCTTTGGAATACCACCTGCGCACATATATGCGTCACCTATAGTCTTGATTTTTTCGACATTGTATTTATCAACTATTTTATCAAACTCTGAAAAATACTTGTCTAACTCTTGTATTAACGTATCCGCAGAAAGTCTATTGGCTATTTTCGTAAATCCCTTAAAATCAGAAAACAATACAGTTGCCATTTCAAAGTTCATTGAACGAACACGACCAGTTTCTTTCAATTCTTTTGCAGTTTCATCAGGCAATATATTGGTAAGAAGAGTGTCTGATTTATCTTTTTCTTTCTGTAAATCTCTTGTTTTGTTTTCAACTATCTTAGTAACCACTTTCTTCTCACGAGCAAGACCCTTCGAACGGATTTTCAAGAACCATAAAACAACTGCAATAAGCAAAATCACGTAAAAAGCCATAGCCCAAATAGACAACAAAGGATGTTGTTTTATTTCAAAACTAAATATTGTTTCTTTTGACGATGCACCATTCGCACGTTTCGCAACAACATGAAATACATATTTTCCTGAAGGCAAATCTCTATATTCCTTCTCGCTCAAATTAGTCGGCTGCGACCAATCCTGATCATATCCCTCCAAAAAGCAAGAATAGAGTATATCATCATGATTTTCATATTCAATAGAAACAAAATCAAAAAGAATTGACGATGTATTATATGACAAAACCGTATGGTCCACATTCTGAGCCAACAAAGAGTCTTTATTTATACACACTCGTGAAAGTTGTACGTTTCCTAAAACTTTACGGACAACCATTCGATTAAAATCCATACGAACCAATCCATCCTTTCCGCCTAACCAGAAAATAGAATTTTTATCTGTAAGAATATGGTCAATATGTACTCCACGCAATTTTGCAAAAGGTGCAGTTATCAATGTATAACGTTCTCTATTGTTTGTATTCCATGCAACCGCAATTGGCGTTTCGTATGTACCCGACTTTTGAAAAGCCATCCATAAATTATGATCACCATCTTCTACTATAGGTGCAACAATAGTCCCTTCCGATTCCGGAAGCAAAATTCTACTATCACGATAGAAAAATTTGTTAATTGTGTCGCAGCAGAACAATCCATCACGTGTAGAAAAAACTCTTCCCGATGATGTTTCATATACACAAATAGTTCCCGATCTCTTTGGTAAGCCTTGCCAATCGCAAGGTACAAGCTCTAAGCCTGAAGCACTATCTGCACTATTCTGCCATTTCAACATCCACAAACCATTGTGTTTTGTACCACAAAAAGCAAAACAGTCGCCAACACCTTTTATAATAGATGTAAATTCAATGTCAGGTATAGATAATTGATACTTAGGAACATATTTAGGATACGAAGTCAAAGATTCCTTCCATATTGACAACAAATCTCCTTTTACCGAAATGATAGAATTATCTATTACATATACATTTCGATAATCACCAACAGACAACGTTTGCTCTATTCCATTTTGAAAAGGTGTCAACAACTGTAAACCTTGGTTAGTTGCAGCAACAATCTCTCCTTTTTTCGTTTTCGAAACAGCATTACATTGTGAGCTACAAACTTTCTTACAACCTGTATTATCGATTTTAAACACACCACAATCAGTTCCGACAATTAACTTATCTTCGGCATATTTTACCATAGATAACACATTGCCACGCAACCCATTATACTTATTATAGTATGAAATTGCAGAGTTCGTTTCGATACGAGATACTCCATTGCGAGTACTTACCCAAATATTGTTGCTTTTATCTGCTAACATTCCCAAAATACGATTGTCGATTAAACCAACCGATTCCGAGAAAAATGCCTGTACCGCACCTTTTTCATTCAAACAAAAAGCACCATGATTTTTAGTTCCGATGCAAAGCGTATTGCTGTTAGTACTTGAAAAACTAGAGAAATCTGACTGTATAGAATCAATATCTGTTTTGAAATATTCAGAATCATTGCTTGAGCAACGAACGATTCCTTTGTTTGTCAATAAATACAAGTAACTATCTGTACGCTGCGTAGAAATAATTGTCAAATCATTGCTCTCATACAATGTTTTGCCTTTATAGTAATATACACAACTTTTGGTCGCAACAATTAATCTCTCCCTATCTGCATACACACCCGAAATACCAGGAATACGCTCCAATAACGTTACTTTGCCATTATTTAACTCATATAAATTTTCGTTTACAACATAATAGATATTATCTTTCAGCGGAACAACACTTGTAACTTTACCATCTAACTTAATAGTATCTGGCAAAACCGAGAAAACTTTCAGTTGATTTTGATTGTCACGGGAAATTTTTCCGATAAAATTTGGCGTATTAACAATAACATCACCTTGTCTATTCGTATGTAAAGTAGGTAATCCATAAAATGGTAGCAACTTCCATGTAGCACCATTAAAATACAAGATGCCATGCTCGTTCTCTACGAAAATTACACCTTCATCATTTTGTACAAGATTTCCAAGTCGTCCGCTATACCCTATTTTCGAAAACGGAATATTCTCAAAATATGGAATGCCTACACTATTTTGTTGCGCTTGCGCTAACGACGCAAACAAAATCAAAATAAAAAATACTATGCGTTTAATAGAAACCAAATTATTTTTATTACTTTTATCACGCTTTTTCATCCATAAAAACGAAAAAGCATTCAAAGGTATTAAAATATTAAGATTATGGAACATTTACAGAAAACTATTTTAGTCGCATGGGATTTTTCTAACGTCGCAGAATATGCTATGCAACATGCCATTCGCTTTGCGCAAACGATTGGAAGCACAACTGTAACGCTTTTACACATCGTGAACGATGAAAAAGATATAGAAAAAGCAACTGCACAACTTAAAATAGTTGCTGATGATGCTCAAAAAAAATATAGCCTCAGACCTGAATATCTTGCAGTAGAAGGTGATATTTTTTCAACAATAAAAGAAGTTGCGCACAAATTAAACTGTCCTTTCGTATTCATGGGAACACACGGAATGAAAGGTTTACAGAAAATCACAGGTAGCTGGGCTCTTAAAGTTATTGAAGGATCTGACTGTCCATTCATCGTTGTACAACGTCCTCCACGCGACGAACACTTCGAAGACATTGTTTGTCCTATCGACTACAAAAAAGAAGACAAACAAAAAGTTTCATGGGCCGTATATTTGAACAAATTCTTCAAATCAAAATTCTACTTGTACATTCAAAAAAGTTCAGACGCAAGCTTAAAACGTCAGATTTATTCTAACTTGGTACACGTAAAATCCGTACTTGACCAAAATAATATTGAATATATCGAAGTTGAAGGAGCAGGAAAAGATGATTTCGCAGACGAAGTAATTGAATATGCAAATGGAATGAACGCAAACGCAATCCTTGTTACAACTTCAAAAGAACTTGACCTTGCTGATTATATGTTCGGTGCTAACGAACAAAAAATTATCGGTAACAAATATGGAATTTCTGCAATTACCGTGTTACCTAACGCTGGAAAATTAAAAGGTTTTAACTAATAGAATATACTATCTTACAAAAAGACCACTTTTACAGTGGTCTTTTTTTTATCCACACCATAACCTATGAAAAAAATCGTAACCATTTGTCTGTTTTTTGTTTTTGCTCTTTCTGCTTTTTCACAAGACTTCGTAGAAGGCCGTTATAGAATTACATTTAAAGACAAAAATAATTCACCCTATTCTATTACGAATCCACAAGCCTTTTTAAGCGCAAAAGCTATCGAAAGACGTGAAAAATTCAATATTGAAATAACAGAACAGGACCTTCCGGTAAACCCACAATATATAGCTCCTATTGCAGAATTAGGTGCAGTTTTCTGTAATAGCTCGAAGTGGTTCAATTCTGCCATTTTTTACATTAAAAATCAAGAAACATTCGACATAATTAAGAAGTTATATTTCATTAAAAATATGGAATATGTTGCACCAAAACCAAAATGGGTTTGCGACAAAAGAAAATTGACGGAGAAAGACAGTTTGCATTTCGACGAGAATGATTTCCAAATGCTGTTTGCAGGTGCAGGCAGCTATCATATTTACGGAAATTCATGGAAACAATGCGATATGTTGGGCATTCTTCAGTCACATTTCTCAGGACATTGGGGACAAGGTATGACTATTGCAATTGCCGATGCCGGCTTCCTTCACGTTGACTCTGCTACTGTTTTTCAAAAAATACGAGACGATAACCGTCTGCTATTCACAAGAGACGTAACAGGAACTGCCGCATGTTTAGACACTACTCTTGATATCTTTTCTAAAGGAGGACACGGCATGCAAGTACTTTCCTTAATTGGTGGAGTTTATCCTGGAAAACTTATTGGAACTGCTCCACAAGCAAACTTCATTCTTTTACGCACCGAAGAAGAAGACACTGAATACACTGTTGAAGAAGATAACTGGGTAGCTGCTGCAGAAATTGCCGACAGTGCCGGTGCAGACATCATGTCTACTTCCCTAGGCTATAGCGATTTCGATGATAAATCTCAAAGTTATACCTATGCAGATATGAATGGAAACACTACAAGAATAACAATTGGTGCCGACATTGCTGCATCAAAAGGTATGCTTATACTAAATAGTGCCGGAAATTCAGGCGACGAACCATGGAAATACATCACTGCGCCTGCCGATGCAGATAGCATTATAACTGTTGGAGCCTGCGACTATAAACAGAAAAAAACAGCATTTAGTTCTTTTGGTCCTACATCCGACAAACGTATAAAACCTGACGTAATGGCTCTTGGACTATATCCAGCAATAGTGACAGCAAATGGTACTGTACGCAATGCAAGTGGTGGTACATCTTTCTCCTGCCCACTTATGGCTGGTGCATGCGCAACTCTATGGTCTGAATTTCCAGACTCTTCGGCACAAACAATAAAAAAATATATCTTACAGTTTGCCGATAGAAGCAATAAACCGAACAATAAATACGGTTATGGTTTGCCAAACATTGATAAAATTCGTAACTATTTCTATGCAAAACAGTTATATAATTTTCTAAGTGCACATTATACGGTATCAAGTTTTGATAAATTCTTTGAAAAGTTATATAAAAACAAAGTCTATACTACATACGATTTTCTGATTGACATCGACGCAAAAAATAACGGTAAAGTAAATTACATCATTAAAGATCACGATTATAACTTTCAATTAGTAGATCTTACATCTAAAGGTACCGTATACATCACAAGTCGTGGAATGAAGAAAATAAAATTCAAAATCTCAAATAAAAAATAACTATGACTCTTCTTGAAATCATTCTGCTTTCCATCGGATTAGCAATGGACTGCTTTGCCGTTTCGACTGCAACGGGCATCGCCTGCAAAGACTTGCAAATTCGTAAAGCAAGCAAAATGCCCATTTTATTCGGATTATTTCAAGGAGGTATGCCTTTAATAGGATTTGTACTATCTATTTCATTTGCTGAGTTTATCGCCTCTTTTAGTCATTGGATTGCACTTGCCATACTCTGCTTCTTAGGAGGGAAAATGATTTTCGAGGAGATTCATGAAGTTGAAGAAGATGAAACAGATACATGCACCGCAAACCATTTCGGTTGGAAGAATGTAATTCTACTCGCAATTGCAACAAGTATCGACGCATTAGCTACAGGTATTCTCTTCGTAACTACACCTGAAATTATAGGTTTAGCAATTGTAATCATAGCCTTAGGAAGCTTTTTGTTCTCCTGTATAGGTCTTTATCTCGGACAAACTTTTGGTAAAAAAATGAATATTAAAGCTGGCATTCTCGGCGGAGTTATTCTTATTGCTATTGGCGTAAAAATTGTTTTGGAACATTATCTATAAAAGAGATTTCAAAATAACGTGTAAAATTATAGACGCAAAGACTACTAATTCCAAAAAAACTCTATATTTGCAACAGATATGGAAAGAATACACACAATATTGCTCTGTTTGCTCATTAGCCTACGCTAAGGGGTTAAGCACATATTGTACTAACAATAAGCCCCTTTGCATTATGCATAGGGGTTTTTTATTAAATTTAAAATTATGAACGATAAAGTTTACATTTTCGACACGACATTGCGTGATGGAGAACAAGCTCCTGGAAATCAGTTAAATATGTTAGAAAAACTAGAGGTTGCCAGAGCTTTGGAAGAACTAGGTGTTGATATTATCGAAGCTGGTTTCCCAATCTCGAGTCCTGGTGATTTTGAGTCTGTTGTTCAAATTTCGAAAGTTGTTACTAATCCAACTGTTTGCGGCTTGACTCGTGCCGTACAAAAAGATATTGATGTTGCTGCCGAAGCCCTTCGCTACGCAAAACATCCTCGTATTCATACTGGTATCGGTACATCTTACAATCATATCTATCACAAACTAAAATCAACTCCAGAAGAAATTATTCGCCGTGGTGTTGATGCGGTAAAATATGCGAAAAAATATGTTGAAGATGTTGAATTCTATTGCGAAGATGCTGGTCGTACCGACAACGAATATTTAGCACGCGTTGTTGAGGCTGTTATTGCTGCTGGTGCTACTGTAGTGAATATCCCAGACACAACTGGTTATTGCTTACCATCAGAATTTGGTGAAAAAATCAAATACTTGATGGAACATGTTTCCAATATTGATAAGGCAATCATCTCAACTCACTGCCACAATGATTTAGGTATGGCAACAGCAAACACGATTTCTGGTGTGTTAAATGGTGCCCGTCAAGTTGAAGTTGCAATCAATGGTGTTGGCGAACGTGCTGGTAATACTGCTCTTGAAGAAGTTGTAATGGCAATTAAGAGTCACAATAATCTTGGTGTACATACCGACATTGTAACTCCTAACATTATGCGCTCTAGTAAGATGATTCAACGCTTAATGAAGAGCCCTGTACAAGCAAACAAGGCAATTGTTGGTAAGAATGCTTTCGCTCACTCATCTGGCATTCACCAAGATGGCGTGTTAAAACAACGTGAAACTTATGAAATAATTGACCCTAAAGATGTCGGCGTAGATGAATCTTCTATCATTTTAACTGCACGTAGTGGTCATGCTGCTTTAAAATATCGTCTTCAATTATTAGGTTATACTATTGAAGGTGAAGAACTTGACAAGACTTATAAGGATTTCTTGAAAATGGCTGACCAGAAAAAAATCGTTAACGATGACGATTTATTAATCTTAGTTGGCAAAGAAAAAATTAAAAGAGAACGTTCTATTGCTATTGAACAACTACAGGTTGTATGTGGAAACTCTATGATTCCGACTGCTACTGTTTCATTAAACATAAAAGGTGAAATTAAGACAGAAACTGCAACTGGTAATGGTCCTGTTGATGCAGCATATACCGCTGTAAAGAAAATCTTTGTTGACTACAATATTCACCTACAAGAATTCCTTATCCAAGGATTTAACGGTGGCTGTGACGATAGCGGACGAGTTTCGGTTCAAATTGAATTCAACAAACATTTCTACCAAGGTCTTGGTGTAAATACCGACATTGTTACCGCTTCTGTTGATGCTTTAATAGATGCCATCAGCAAAGCATTAGAATAAAATGAGAAATTTAACTATATAGAGTTATGCAAGATTTATTCATATACAATACATTAACAAGACAAAAGGAATTATTTAAACCACTTCATGCCCCACACGTGGGAATGTATGTTTGTGGTCCAACAGTCTATGGCGACGGTCACCTTGGCCATGCTCGTCCAGCAATTACTTTCGATGTGTTGTTCCGTTATCTAACTCATCTTGGTTACCAAGTTCGCTATGTACGCAATATTACCGATGTTGGGCACTTGGAACACGATGCAGACGAAGGCGAAGATAAAATTGCTAAAAAAGCACGTTTAGAGCAAAAGGAACCTATGGAAGTGGCTCAATACTACACAAACCGTTTCCGTAACGCAATGGCGGCTCTTAATGTATTGCCTCCAAGCATTGAACCACAAGCCTCTGGTCACATTATTGAACAGATCAATTTTGTAAAAAAAATCTTAGATGCCGGATATGCATACGAAAGCCAAGGCTCGGTTTATTTTGATGTCCGCAAATACAACAAAGATTTCCGCTACGGAAAACTTTCAGGTCGTAATATTGATGAATTATTAGCAACGACAAGAGAACTTGACGGACAAGATGAGAAACAATGCTCACTTGACTTTGCACTTTGGAAAAAAGCACAGCCTGAACATATTATGCGTTGGCCTTCTCCTTGGAGCGATGGATTCCCAGGTTGGCACATGGAATGTTCTGCAATGGGAACTAAATATCTTGGCGAAACATTCGATATCCATGGTGGCGGTATGGACCTTATCTTCCCTCACCACGAATGCGAAATCGCTCAATCTACAGCAGCATTAGGCCACGAATCGGTAAAATATTGGATACATAACAATATGATTACCATCAACGGTCAGAAGATGGGTAAAAGCTACAATAACTTTATTACGCTTGATCAATTCTTTACTGGAACTCACGAAAAATTGGAACGTGCATACTCTCCTATGACTATCCGTTTCTTCATTCTACAAGCTCATTACCGTAGCACAGTTGATTTCAGTAATGATGCTCTTCAAGCTGCAGAGAAAGGTCTTGCCCGTTTAGTTGACGCATACAATCGTTTACAAAAGATTTCTGCCAGTGCAACTTCAACTGTCGATGTAAAAGGTCTTAGAGATCGTTGTGAAGAAGCTATGAGCGACGACTTGAACACACCTATAGTTATTTCTAACTTATTCGAAGCTGCAAAAGCTATTAATACTGTTACTGACGGTAAAGGAACTATTTCAAAAGAAGATCTTGATGAACTTAAAAATGTATTCGAAGTGTTCATTAAAGACATTCTTGGTCTTCGTATTGAAGAAAGCAACAATGCCCACGATAAAGCATACAAAGGTGCTATAGATTTGCTTCTTGATATTCGTAAACAAGCAAAAGCAAATAAAGATTGGGCTACCAGCGATAAAATCCGTGATGAATTGGCAAATCTTGGTTTCTCTGTGAAAGATACCAAAGATGGTTTCGAATGGAGTTTGTAATATACTACATTGGATAGGGAACAAGAGACGCAAAATCTTGCGTCTCTTTTTTTATCTAAAATTCAAAGTTAAATCTAATATACAAACCTCGTTTAGTAATATCGGGATGATTCAAATAATTCAAACGCCAGATATATTCTAAACGAACAAATTTCAGCAAATTGGTAACTCCGATACCAGCTTCCATATATGGTTTATCAAATGTATTTGTTCCAGACGGCAAAGTAAGAACTGCATTTTGATCATGGAGTAATTGTCCATAACAAGCTTTAAATGTGAACAACTCACGAAGTTGTAGTTTACGAAGTCCCCAAATTTTATTGAAGAAAAAACCATTCAAACCATATTCCGCATAAAGGTTTACAAATGCATCACTGGCAAATTCCAAATAACGCATGTGATTGAAATAATACTCTCCACTACTTCCTGTTTGATTACCACGATGTACTTCAAGCAACGGATAAGGGACCGATTTATCTATCATACCGGCTTCCACAACATACTTGATTCTACCTACTCCAAGTAATATTTCCTGACGAGCAACAAGTCGTAATTGCGTATACCAATCAGACTTACCGTCCATAATGTATTTACCGCGCAATATGTTTAAATGACAAACCGGATAACGAGAATCTATATAAATTCTACGGAAATGGTTAGTCGAAACCTGTTCCTTATGTGAAAGACGAATATTGAAGCTAAAATCATGCGTTACAAAATTCGGTAATGTGTCCGACAATGTCGTCTCAAATGGGAAATATGGAGGATTGTAATGTATACCAAATGTATACGAAGGTTTTATAGTGATATCTGGCGACAGTTGCTGCTCGTATGCAACAACACCACGTTTTACTAAATAAACAGCTTCATTCTCGCTTTTTGTCAATAATGCCGAAAGCAAGTTGTCATCTGATTGAACTAACACATTCTCACGAATAAAGTCCAAATTCTGCCTAAAATCGCCAAGTCGATATATGTTTTGATCGTATCGAACATGTAATGCTCCATAGTATTTTGAAGGCATTTTCAATGAATATTGCAAACCATATTTAAACTTCTGATTTCTACAACCATAGCCTAAATATCCTCCAAACATCATCTTGTCGTGGAATTTTTCGGATGTACGGGCACACAAATTCAAACGTACACCTTCTATTTTATTGTTTTGTATAAAATACAAATACGGACCTAAATCAACATAACCCAATGGTAAATATCCATACATAAGCATATTCATTACCTTGTTTGCTGCCTTTACCGTAGGAATATTATTACTCGTTTCTATTGCTTTTTGGGTAACTAAATCCAAACTCGAAAGTGTGTCCGGACGATACTGGAACAGAAAAGATGTGTCTTTTTCGTAGTGCTCTTTTCTACGCAAGTTAAATTTACCAGGCACTACACGATTCACCAAATAGTCCTGAATCTGAGTAGTATCAATTATATATGATGTTGACTTGATTGCTGTTAATGGGGTATTTATAGCATGATAAGCCGAGTCTTTAGATAACTCAGGAACAAACTCTACTTGCATTTTTTGCTGTTTTCTAAACCACTCTCCCTTGTCGGTTAATTGTAGTTTTTCAAACAATCGCATATTACGGACAAAGTTCAAAATCGATGTTTTTTGCAATGTCGCATCTATTTCGGTAAGTGTTCCCGTCTCTTTCTCAATAATCATATAACCATAAAAGGCAAGATCCTGACTGTTTCGTGGCTTAAATCGTATTCTATAGAATGTCAGTCCATTACTAAAAACAGAATCTGTTAAATAGTAACGATAATAAACCATTGCCTGTGGCGATATCGGGCTAATAAAATCCTTTTGTAAAAAACGTAAGTTGCCATAAAAAGTCATATCCTGATTCAAACTTGCTATATAGTCTGTAACTATATCACTTTCTATGAAACTACTACCATGTTGATTTTTAACAATCTCACGAATTTCCGGAGGACGATTTTCACGTCGTTTTTCATACGACATATATTCCGAAAAATACAGAGGTACATTCCATGTAGAATCATAATCGTTAGTTTTTACCAAAATATCGGAATGTTTACGCATAAAACCAACTTTAAATACAGAACTATCTATACCACTTAAACTGAAATTCAGTTTATTATATTCAATTAATTCTATATTCTTAACTCCATCTGGACGATTATTGTGTCTATTACGTATAGCCTTCTTAACAATAGGAATTGCAGGATTTTTTCCTGGACTTACAACAACTGCATCTATTTGAATTGCAGCAGGAAACATCTCTATCGTAGTTATATGTGTAATCTCACGACCAGATAGTGTAAAATCCTTATAACCTAATGCAGAAAACAATACGCTATCGGTAGCTTTTACCGGCGAAATTTCAAAGGAACCATCCAACTGTGTTATCACAGCCGTGTTGGTTCCTTTAACCCAAACACTTGCAAAAGAAAGTGGTTCCTTGTTTTCTATGTCAACTACAACGCCTTTAAATGTCTGCGCTGTACCGAAAAACGGAATAAATAATAGAAATAGTAGTTTAACGAACGATAATTCTTTTATTCGTAACATTTTTATCATCAATTATTTGCACGATATACTCACCAGCTTTCAACTGACCTGTTTCTATTGTAGTTTCAGGACCAGTTATAGTAACTGATTTTACTATTTCCCCATGCAAATTTCGTACCAAGACTTCCCCTTTTCCGCTTATCGAACGGACTGTTACGGATTCTACAGAAATTGTAGGATAAACTAACTGATTATCGTATTCCTCTACTTGATTTATTGCCGTTTCTTCTTGCTTATAAACACATATTTTTACTACACATTGTATCGTAACACTTGCACCCGTAGAGGCTCCATCTGTCACGCTAAAAGTTACATTTGATGTTCCAAGTCGGACTGTAGAATGTCCTGCAATGGTGCGCGTTTCACTATCGTAAGTTATCCAAGATGGCTTCGAAACCAATTGTAATTCAACATCATCTTCAGCGTCAGTAACACAATTTTCAGGCAATACAAATTCAAAATCAGTGTCTTGTTTTACAAAGATAGTATCGCTAAACTGTACTTTAGGGCTTTCGTTTACAAATCTACAAGCCTGTCCATTCCACAATTCAAACATAGATTGACCTATTTCTGAATTGTTTAGATATTTTCCTCGAACATAATCCCATTCATCTGCATACGAATAGAAAATTTCTGAACCAACACCTTTGGCAAAAAATGGAACCAACTGATTTGTATGATCTATAGAATAATATGCAAGACCAGGCATATTTCCGACTCCATTATCTATTATCTGCCAATGGTTCAACATAATAGAGTCTTCTTTGAATGTAGGGTCTGCCATAAAACCAGTTTCATGGTCTGCAGTTATAATCAATAATGTTTCATCCCAACTGCTTTCTTTCTCTATCCATGCAATAACAGAATCAACTGTACGATTAAATTCTATTTGTTCCTCTAACTGTCTTCCCGGACGATTTTTATGACCGCCATTGTCAACCATATCATTTTCAATCATCAAGAAGAAACCATTCTCATTTTTTGACAAACAATTTATAGCAACTCTACCTATTTGCCATAATTGAGGCATTCCCTTATTCCAATCTTCATAGTGAACAGTATTTACATCTGTTCCATCACGGTAAAACTGCATAGAACCTTCTACAGGAATCATACCGAATAATCGTTTCGGTGTCTCGCCTGACATATATTGAACAAGACTTGCACTATCTTCTACAAAAGTCCAAGGATCTGGTCCCCCATCACCATCTATATCTTGTACTGTATTCCAACCTGAATTCGATGAGATTTTATACGTGGTTGCACCTGCACGCAATCCTTGCATAATTTCTTCTCCACCAACATTTGTGTAGTCAGGTTTTTCTTTCTTCTGCGCATTATTATCATATTCCGGATGATCGCAACCTATCACTACATCTGCATTTGATTCAATAACCAACTGACGAGAAAGATCATTATATTTCAAACGCGAATCACTATTTGTGAAGAATGCACCTGGAGTAGCATCATAATATGGAGAATTTGTGGCAACACCAGCAGATTTTCCCATTTCTTTTGCATGACGGGCAATAGATTTCATGGCGTTACGCTCAACATCTACACCAAGTGAAAAATAGTATGTTTTCTTTCCTGAAGACATTGCCGTTGCTGATGCTCCCGAACATGTAGCATTTTTCCCCTTCCATAAATAATCTTTTCCTGTCCAAGCAAGACGAGATTCGTATGTGTTATTCCAATTAGCAAGGCTGTTTGTTGCACTTGATGTTGCCGAAGCATGAGTACAGTTCCATAATTTAACCGGGAAGCTTAAGAAAGGAGCAGGTTTTCCTGTATAGTATTCTGCCGCTTTTATAGGCGAAATACCACAACCATCATTTACCATAAATATGATGTTTTTAGGTATTTTACGTTCTTGTGGCATTAAACGGAAACATACTTGAGCTATTTCGGTATTATTAACATAACTTCCTAATACAAAATCTGTTTCATCAATATAATTTGAAAACAATTCACTACCGTTTCCTTTAGCAAACAAAGGCGTTAACAAATTTGTGTTATTCACACTATTATATTGAAAATCATCCTTCGATTTTGAAAGGAATGTCTTAGGCATAGATTTCTTATCAAACGACTTACTTGTGGCATAACCTTTTTCATAAGAGCCAACCACTATCATAAGCGTTTCGTCCCAATTGCTGTTCTTTTCAACCCAAGAGTAAATATTGGAAATATATGTATCCACTTCTGTCATAGTTTGTTGAATGCGAACATTTTCATTGTCAAAATCCATTTCAATATTTGCACATTCAGAAACAAACACAAAACCGTTTTCGTTTGTAGCAAGCAAATCTAAACTAGCCGCTGTCAATTCTCCGAACTCTTTATTTTGTAAGGTTTCCTTACCTATCATAACCTGTTTTACCAAATTTGTAGGCATGTTTTTCTGATCAGCAACAAATACCCAATTCTCATTTTCAACACTATATAATTCCGAAGAAATAACAAGATTCACCTTACTTTTCAATAAATCGAAAAACAAATCATCGAAATCATCTGTTGATTGAGCCACTTTTTTATGACACACGAATGGCAGAATTGCACTATTGTCCCAAACTGAACCATTCGTTGCTATAGCCGTTGCTTTTCCTTTACTAATAGCACGTTCAATAATAGTTTCGAGTTCTCTATCATCCATGTCATAACTTACAGCATCAAGAGCTGGCTTTACTCCTGTAGCAAGAGCGGAACCTGCCGTGAGTGGGTCTATTGGCAACGAGTCTGCATAACTAAATTCCTGCCAAACACGACGAACATGATAATCACCACGATAGTAGTTCACATCATATTCTTTATCTAATGTATTCCAATATGTCGGATAATTTGACACTGAATAATTCACATCAAAATTGTTTAAGACACAATTTTTTTCAGCCGTAATTATTTGACTATGATTATAACCCATACCATCAACCATCACAAGGATGATATTTTTCGGTTGAGAGAATGCAACAAATGCTGAAAGACAAAACAAAAAAAGTACAACTATCTTTTTCATACCAAATACATTTTATACAAAAATAGTAATTCTACTTGATTTAATGTCTAATTGTTGCATATATGTAAAAAACAAACTTTGGTCTAAAATTTGATAGAATACAAACAATAAAAACGAATTCGTAAAGTTTCAGTTGTTGATTTTAATTTAATGACTATGAAAAAATTTTTGGTTTTAACAGGTTCTGCAATTGTTGGTAGTGCACTGACAATCGCATTTTTGTATGCAGTAAATCCGAAGATTGTCAATGTTTCGGATTCTGTTGTGCAAACAAGTCAACCTTCTATGGTTCAATCGGTTTCGTATTCTGCTGCATCTGTTGGGAATGGCATAGATTTTACACAAGCAGCAGAGAAGGTTATGCCTACTGTTGTACATATTGCAACAAAAACCACAGTTCGTTCTTCTGCCTATCCTCCAGGATTTGATTTGTGGAGAGATTTCTTCGGCGATAGTTGGGACGTTCCACAAAAGGAGAATATACAACAAGCAAGCGGTTCCGGCGTAATTGTTCAAAAAGATGGTTATATAGTAACCAATAACCATGTAGTAAAAGGTGCAGACGAAATTTCCGTTACCCTCCACGACAAACGTGAATTTACAGCGACGGTTATAGGAACAGATCCTAACACAGACCTTGCTCTTATAAAAATCGATGCTGACGATTTGTCTGCAATTTCGTTTGCCAATAGCGACGATGTAAAAGTTGGCGAATGGTGTTTAGCTGTCGGTAATCCTTTTAACCTAAACTCTACCGTTACTGCCGGTATCGTAAGCGCAAAAGGAAGAAACATCAACATACTTAAACAGAAATATGCTATAGAATCGTTCATACAAACCGATGCGGCAATAAATCCAGGCAACAGCGGTGGCGCATTAACAAATGCCTCGGGAGATTTAATCGGTATAAATACTGCTATTGCCAGTCCTACAGGCTCTTATACAGGCTACGGATTTGCTGTTCCTGCCAATATCGTATCAAAAGTCATTTATGACTTAAAAACCTACGGCATAGTGCAACGTGGATTTTTAGGAGTATCTATTCGTGACCTTGACTCAAAACTTGCAAACGAAAAAGGATATAAAATAAACAAGGGCGTTTATATTGAATCAGTTTCTGACAATGGTGCTGCCGACAAAGCTGGCATTAAAGCAGGCGATGTGATTATAGAAATCGATGGCGTTCCTGTAACTACAAGTACAGAACTACAGGAAATTATCGGCCGCAGAGCTCCAGGTGATGCAATTCGCGTAGCAGTTGTAAGAAACGGAGATAAAGATTTAGTTTTCGATGTTCATCTAACTAATAAAGACGGCAAAGAAACACTTACCGAAAAAGCAAGCGAGGATATTTGCAACAAATTAGGCATAACAGTTCAAAATGCAAGCGAAAAAACATTAAAGAAAATCGGTATTTCGAATGGTGTGGAAGTTACTTCTATTGAGGAAGGACTTGTTCAAAAACACACAAACATGCGCACAGGTTTCATAATCACAAAAGTTGACAACCAAAACATTACCGATTCCGAACAATTTGTAAAAATCATGCAAAACAAAAAAGGTGGCGTAATGATAGAAGGGGTTTATCCGGATGTTGCAGGAACGTATTATTTTGCATTCGGAATGTAATTCTTATAAATTCACGAATAATCTATCTTTAAAATTTCTATTTTTGTAAACAATTAAAAATTCAAGACAATGAAAAAATTAGTAGTATTATTTAGCGCACTATTCTGTTTCGCAATGTGCAGTTTCGGTCAAACAGAAGAAGCTGCAGCTCCTCAAAGCGTTTCTTTTGAATATACAACGTATGATTATGGTCAAATTCAAAAAGGATCTGATGGTAAATGTTCATTCAAATTCACAAACAATACCGACACTCCACTTATTTTGACTAACGTAGTTGCTTCTTGCGGATGCACAGTACCAAGTTGGCCAAAAACTCCAATTAACCCAGGAGAATCAAACGTAATCAATGTAAAATACAACACAAACAATGTTGGTCACTTTACAAAACGAATTACAGTTACAACTAACAAACAGGATATGTCAACTATTATCCTAACTATCAAAGGACAAGTTACTGAAGTAACTGAAGTTCAAGACATCCAAGATGAAACAAAATAACAAACGTTCATACAAAACAAAAAGCTGATTGTGATTACAATCAGCTTTTTTATATCCACAAACCAGATTCCACTATTTCTTAGCAAACAAACGAATAATTCCAAGTATCGTTTCGCTTGCTTTCTCCATGCTTTGCAATGGCACAAATTCATAGACACTATGGAAATTATGACCGCCGGCAAATAAATTTGGACATGGCAATCCCATAAACGATAAACGTGCGCCATCAGTTCCGCCACGAATAGGTTGGATTTTAGGCTCTATCCCAACTTCAAGCATCGCTTGTTTTGCAATTTCCACAATAAACTGGCAAGGTTTGATTTGCTCTATCATATTACGATATTGCTTAACGATAGAAACTTGAATAGTAATTCCATATTTCTTTTCCAACTGACTTGCAATTCTCTGTAACAACTGCTGCTTTTCATAAAACAATTGTTCATCAAAGTCACGTATTATGAAATGTAGTTCAGTTTGCGTAACATCTCCTTTACTATCTGTTAAGTGAATGAATCCTTCCCTGCCTTCGGTAGTTTCTGGTCGCTGATTTACAGGCAATAATGACAGAAATTCTGATGCCACCAATTGAGAGTTTATCATTGTACCCTTTGCATACCCAGGATGCACATTCACACCTTGAATTACAATATGTGCCGCAGCCGCATTGAAATTCTCATATTCCAACTCGCCAATTTTCCCTCCATCAATTGTATAAGCGTAATCGGCACCAAAGTCTTTTACATTGAATAAATCTACTCCACAACCAATTTCCTCGTCTGTTGTGAACGCAATGTTTATCTCTCCGTGCGGCAATCCAGGATGTTCAGACAGATATTCCGCTGCAAACATAATAGAAGCTACACCTGCTTTATCGTCTGCTCCAAGTAAAGTTGTGCCATCAGAGGAGATTATTGTCTGTCCTTTATATTGTAATAAATCTGGAAATGCAGATGGTTTTAACCAAATGTCTTTCTCATGATTTAATAATATATCTCCACCATTATATTGTTCTGTCACAATAGGTTTTATGTTTTTCCCCGACGCATCAGGAGAAGTATCAACATGAGCAATAAATCCTATTACCGGAACTTGTTTTTCAATATTTGACGGAATTATAGCTGTAACATAGCCATTCGCGTCCAAATTCGCGTCCAAATTCGCAACATATCCCAATGCACACAGTTCGTCGTATAACATACGCAATAAATCCATCTGACATGCAGAACTTGGATGTGTAGAAGATTGTTCATCGGAAGTTGTTTCTATAGAAACATATCGTAGGAATCTTGAGAGAATTGTTTCCATTGTAATTTCATTTCCCCAAAAGTACGGAAATGTAAATTAGGAATTTTCGAGAAAGACATATATTTTTACAAGAAATACAAGATGGTTCCAACTTTTGAGACATATTTTTCCCGATTTGAAGTTTTACCAAAACGTCTCTATAATCCTATAGACTCAAATGTCAATATGATAGTGACCATTCCTTGCTATGATGAACCTAACATACTCGACACACTACAATCATTACAAAACTGCAAGAAGCCATCTTGTGTGGTCGAAGTTATAATTGTAGTCAACAACAGTGAAAGTGCTCCAGAACACGTTAAAACACAAAATAAACAAACGTTTGAAGAAATTCTTGCCTTCAATAAACAAAATGACAAACATTGGATACAATTCATGCCAATTTTAGAACAAGAAATGCCTGAAAAATTTGCAGGCGTAGGATTGGCACGAAAAATCGCAATGGACGAGGCTATTTATCGTTTTAACGAGATAACAAATCCCAATGGCATGATTATATCTTGCGACGCCGATACGCTTGTAGAATCAAATTATTTCGTTGCAATTGAGGAATTTTACAAAACAACAGACAACAAAGCCGCTACGTTATATTTTGAACATCCCTTAGAAGGAGATTTACCAAAATATCAATATCACGCAATTGCTCAATATGAATTGTATATGCGATATTACGTAGAACAATTGCGACGTTGCGGTTTCCCGTTTTTATATCATACCGTTGGTTCATGTTTTTCAATACAAGCAAGTGCTTACTGCAAACAAGGCGGTATGAATAAACGCCAAGCTGGCGAGGATTTTTATTTTTTGCAAAAGGTTTTTCAAGCAGAGAAATGTGCAGAAATACGTACAACAACAGTTCATCCCTCTTCGCGTGTTTCCGACCGCGTGCCGTTTGGAACCGGCACTGTTGTCGCTAAAATAACTGACTTTTCAACAAACAAGACGCCACAATATAAAACATTTGCTCCCGAAAGCTTTGATATACTTCAAATGTTCTTTTCGCAGATTTCCAACATTTACGACACAGAACCTAACGAAACATTTCTAATGCTTCATCCGTATCTTCAGGAATTTCTGACCAAAGACGTATATTCGAAAAAAGTAAGCGAAATCAAAAAGAATTCGACGTCACTTCACTCTTTCCAAAAACGATTCTTCAATTGGTTTAACGGATTTATGGTTTACAAGTTCCTCAATTTCGTCCATCAAAACAAAATTGAACGTATTCCTATAGAACAAGTAGCTGCAGATTTAATTGGAAGCACTGAATACGACGTTTTTGAACTATTGAAGAAATATCGAACAATAGCGAAGAAAACGCTGTAAATTATTACAGTATTTACGACCTACAACAGGCTCGTAATAACAGCATCAAAATCTTTCAAGAATAGCATGTTTGGTCCATCGCTTTTTGCAACTTCCGGATTTGGGTGTATTTCGAAGAAATAACCTGAAGCACCAAAAGCTTTTGCAGCCAAAGCCATTGCAGGAACAAATTGACGATCCCCACCTGTTTTACCTCCAGCTGCACCAGGGCGTTGTACTGAATGTGTACAATCCATAAGCACAGTTGGCGTATATTGTTTCATATCGGCAATATTTCTAAAGTCAACAGCAAGATTATTATAGCCATACATATTTCCACGTTCTGTCAACCAAACATTTTCATTTCCCGACTGACGAACTTTTTCTACAGGAAATTGCATATCATTTCCCGAAAGAAATTGTGCTTTTTTTATGTTAACTATCTTACCTGTTTTTGCAGCAGCAACCAATAAATCTGTTTGACGGCAAAGAAAAGCTGGTATTTGTAATACATCTACCACTTGTCCGACAGGCTCAGCCTGAAACGATTCATGTATATCCGTCACAATTTGCAAGCCATATTTCGACTTGATGTCAGACAACATCTGTAAACCTTTCTCCATTCCAGGACCACGGAATGATTGCAAAGATGTTCTGTTTGCCTTGTCAAAAGAAGCTTTAAAATATATTGAAAGGTTATGCTTAGCATTCAATCGAACCAACTCCGCAGCAACTTCCTCCAACACGTCCATAGTTTCTATTACACATGGACCAGCAATGAAAATAGGTTTTTGTTCCATAGTCAAAATTTAACTCTGCAAATATACATTTTTCGCAACTACAACACATAAAAAAAGAGAGCACCGAATGATGCTCTCTTTACAATATCTAACTACAATCTAATTACTTTGTTTCTTCTTCGCCTTCGTTTTTCTTCATCAAAGCATATGAAACTGGAGAAGCTACGAATAATGAAGAGTATGTACCGATAATAACACCGATTGCCATTGAGAATACGAAACCTTTGATTGAATCAGCACCAAAGATGAACATAATCAACAATGTTACGAATGTTGTCATAGAAGTATTGATAGTACGGCTGATTGTGCTATTGATACCTTGGTTGAACAACATACGAGTTTGACGTTTTGGATATTCACGAGTGAATTCACGAATACGGTCAAATACAACCACAGTATCGTTGATAGAGTAACCAATGATAGTCAAAATTGCTGCAACGAATGTTTGTCCGATTTCCAAAGAGAATGGAACAATTCCGTAAAGGATAGAATACACACCGATAACGATGATAGTATCGTGGAACAATGCAACAACTGCACCAACACCGTATTGCCATTTTGAGAATCGAACGAAGATGTACAAGAACATACAGATCAAAGCGATAACGATTGCCACAATTGCTCCGAAGATGATATCGTTTGCAATTGTAGGACCAACCATATCCGATTGTTTCAAGTTTTCTTGTTTGAATGATTCCAATGTTGCACCTTCTGGCAAGAATGACTTCATTCCGTTGAAAAGTTTTTCTTCAACTTCAGCATTGATATCATGACCTTCGTCAGATTTTTCGTTGATTTTGTAGTTAGTTGTAATCTTAACATCTGATGCACCGTATGTTTTTACTTCAGGAGCAGCTCCATCGAACTCAGCAGCCAACGATTGAGCGATTGCTTCAACATTACGTTCTCCTTGTAATTCAACTACAAACGAACGACCACCAGCGAAATCAACACCAACATCGAAACCTCTTACAGCAATTGAAAGTAGAGAACCAACTACCAAGATGCTTGAGATAACAGCTGTAACTTTACCACTCTTAATGAAATCGATATTTACATTTTTGAATGCTCCACGAGTCATATTGCTATCGAAAGAAATTTCTTTCTTCTTATCCAATAATCCTTCGAATACCAAACGAGTGATGAATATACCGCAGAATAAAGATGTTAGGATACCTATCAACAATGTTGTTGCGAAACCTTGAATAGGTCCAGTTCCGAAGATGAACAAAATCAAACCTGTCAAGAATGTTGTTACCTGACCATCGATGATTGCAGAATAAGCATTTTTGAAACCATCTGCAATTGCCAAACGAACACCCTTACCAGCTGCAAGTTCTTCACGAACACGTTCGTAAATAATCACATTCGCATCGACTGCCATACCAAGAGTTAATACGATACCTGCGATACCAGATAATGTAAGAACTGCACCGATAGAAGCAAGTACACCGAAGATTAGGAACAAGTTCAACAACAATGCAAGACTTGCAACAAAACCTGCTTTTCTATAGTAGAAAATCATATATACAAGTACCAAGATAAACGCAAACACGAATGAAAGGATACCTGTTCTAATTGATTCCTTACCAAGTGAAGGGCCGACGAATTCAGCGTTCATGATATGAGCGCGAGCCGACAACTTACCAGATTTCAAAATGTTTGCTAAGTCAGTAGCTTGTGCAATTGTGAAATCACCTGTGATAGAAGAAATACCATCACCGATTTCTGTTTGAACTGTTGGGTAAGAATATACATAACCATCAAGAACAATTGCAACTGAACGTTGAATGTTTTCTTTAGTTAATCGTTTCCATTCTCTCGCGCCTTCGTTATTCATAACCATACGAACACTTGCGCTACCGTTTGTGTTAGAGAACTCTGGACGAGCGTCAACTACAACATCGCCTTCCAAAGAAGCATGACCATCTAAGTCCGCATCTTTAAGAGCTATCAAAGTATAAATTCCATTGTCAGCTTTCTTAGACCATGTTAACTTTAATTCAGGAGCATTTTCAAGAATAATTGCTTTGATTTCTGGCTTAGCCAAAATAGAATCGATTTGTGCTAAAGCAGATTTGTTAGCATAACCAACAATTGGTCCGTAACCCAAACGGCCTTCGCGGTCAACATTTGGAGTTAATAAAGCGAATAAAGGATTTGCTTTTCTGAATTCTTCAGCATTTTGAGCCATCATTTGTGCTGAATCTACAGCAGCAGAGTCTTGTTTGATTTGTTCGCTCAAAGACAATTCAGTAGCAGTAGTATCTTTTGTTGCAGCAGAAGCTACAGAATCAGTTTTTGCAGGTTCTGCAATTTTATTCATTGCAGCAAGTGTATTGTTGATAGCGAACAATACTTGGTAAACTTCAGAGTTGTTGTAAGTTTCCCAGAATTCCAATTGAGCAGAACTTTCCAAAAGGTCACGAACACGTTCGCGATCTTCAACACCAGGAAGTTCAACAAGAATTCTACCACCACCAACGTTTTGGATGTTAGGTTGAGTAACACCGAAACGGTCGATACGAGTTCTAATTACATTGAAAGTATTTTCGATAGCTGAAGTTTCTTCTGCTTGTAAAACTTTCAACACGTCGTCATTTGTAGAATTGTAGTTGATTTTACCCATCATGTCTTCATTTGCTACAAACATTGTACGCATGAAGTTCGAAGGATACAATTTTTCAAATGCTTTACCGAATGCAGTGATGTATGTCTCACCAGCTTCTTGTTCATATTTGTCAGCAAGATTCAATGTGTTAATCAACATTGTGTCTGCATCACCATCAGAAGAAAGGTTTTTAATCAAATCACGAGTTGAAATTTGAAGAGTAACGTTCATACCACCCTTCAAGTCCAAACCAAGATTCAATTCATGTTGATGACATTCATTCAAACTGAATTTTCTCAACCAAAAGAAGTTATAGTAATCTTCTACTTGAGAAAGAGAATCCAAGTATTGTTTTTGATAAGTTGCATACGCTACATTGTCATTACCAGCTTTTTCTTTTGCATAAGAATCAGCATCGCGATTAGCCTTTGATGTAAAGTATGTAAATGAAAGAGAATAAAGTGCTGCTAACACCAACAACACTGTGAAGATACGGATAAATCCTTTATTTTGCATCTTTTTATTAATTAAGTTAACTAGTTATTCAATTTTTTAGACGGCAAATATATATTTTATTTCCGAATGAATAATATGTAAGGCGGATTTTATTTACCATCCGCCTTCCCATAATTCTATTATTTATGTAGTTTTCGGAATGATTTTTTCGCAAATTTTGGAAATGCACGTTTCGATCCCCATACATTTTTACCCAAACATTTAGCTGCAAAGTTTTTCATCCCACCACCAACGCAATCCATTCGACCCGCAGATTTTGTAAAGAACGTGAATCCGCCTACAACTGGTTTTTCCAACGAAGAAAAATAACCGCCCTCTACTGCCAATTTACGATTTTCTAATATCAAATCATTCAAAGGCATTTTTACAGGACAAACACTTGCACAATTTGCACATAAAGAACATGCAGTACAAAGATGCGCAAGTTGGTCAAAACCTTTCAAATGTGGAGAAATAACCGTTCCGATAGGACCTTGGTATGTTGTGTCGTATGTATAACCGCCAATATTTTTATAGATTGGACAAGCATTTAAACACGCACCGCAACGGATACAAGTAAGAGCTACTCTGAATTTGTCTTGCTTATATATATTTGTACGACCATTGTCCAACAAAATCACATACATTTTTTCCGGACCGTGAGATTCATTATCTTTTTTTGGTCCGCTGAATACAGAGCTGTATGCTGTAATTGGTTGACCTGTACCATTTTGTGCCAAATGAGGCCAAAACAACGCCAAGTCCTTATAAGAAGGAATAATCTTTTCTATACCAGCAATTGCAATCTGAATTTTCGGGAAAGAAGTTGACATCAAAGCGTTTCCTTCGTTTTCTGTTACTGCAATAGCTCCTTTGTCGGCAACTATGAAATTTGCTCCTGTAATACCAGCATCGGCAGCAAGATATTTTTCTCTCAATTTTGCACGAGCAAGCATAGTCATTTCTTCTGCAGAACTTTCCAATGGGAAACCAAAGTGTTTATTAAACAATTGTGCAACATCAGCCTTTGACTTATGCATAGCAGGAGTTACAATATGATACGGCTTTTCACCCGCAAGTTGTACGATATACTCTCCTAAATCGGTTTCGACAGACTCAACACCTATTTTCTTTAAATTTTCGTTTAATTCGATTTCCTCTGTCGTCATCGATTTACTTTTCACAATAGACTTAACATTGTTTTCTTGGAAAATCTTTGTGATATAAGCTATTGCATCGTCAGCAGTGCGAGCCCAAAGAACAGTACCGCCATTAGCAGTGAAATTCTTTTCAAACTCTTGAAGATATTCTGCAAGATGTTCTATAGTATGGCGTTTAATAGCCGCTGCCTTTTCGCGAGTGGCTTCAAAACTTTGATAGCGAGCCTTTCCTTTCGAAACAGCCGCATGATATTTACCCATATTGAACCGTATAGTTTTACGGTGTTTTTCGTCAAAAGACACACGAGCGGCGTCTATTTGGAATTTTTTTGCCTTTTGTGTTGACATAAGTACGATATTAAAAAGCAATAATTTCTGTTGTTTTCAAAATGAACGGCACAAAGATATAGTTTTTATTTGTCATACAGATATAGAAAGAAGATAATACTACCATAATGCAACTTTTCCAAAACTGCCAAAATCAATTGTAGCAGTTTTTGCACCAAGAGCCTTAAAAGCCTTCTCTATTGTAGAAAATGTCATATTCTTTCCTGATTCTATTTTTGAGACTTGTGCTTTATGTATTCCCATACGCTCTCCAAGTTCTTCTTGCGTAAGGTTTTCGCGCTTTCGTGCAATTTTAATTGCTTCACCAATACGATATGCGTGTAACGCTTCATCTACATTTTTCTCAAATTCATCACGATGTGGCGTTCCTACTTTGCCATAAAATTCATCAAGTAAATCATCAAAGTTTGTCAATTTCATTTTTGCCATATCATTACAATTTATTTGTTGTTGAGATAATCTTTTCTTATTCGTTCTGCTTTGCGTATTTCCTTTGGTGGTGTTTTTTGTGTCTTTTTTATTATCCCGTGTGTTGCAACTATCAATGTTTGAGAGTCCGTGTCCCAAAACGCAAACAAACGATATGCTATTTTATTACATAATACCCGAAACTCCCATATCTCTGTATTTTCCAGTTTTTTGAAAATCTCACTATTCTTTTCTCCACCCTTTATTCTACCAATATTAAAAGCGAACTTATTTCTCGCTTGTTCCGGTATTGAGCGTAAAAACGCTGCTGCTTCATCCGTAAATAGGATGCAAACGTCTTCTTTTTCCATAATTTTCGGCTTCTTTTGCAAATATAGAAAAGTTTCTGTAAATGGAAACTTTTTCTGCAAAATTCGTAATTATATGAACAAAAAACGGCAATCCTTTCGGAATGCCGTTCTCCTATTTATGGTTTTATTTTTCTTTACAAATCTATTTTATTGATTCTATTTAAATGGCGGCCACCTTCGAATTCTGTGGATAAAAAAGTTTGAGCTATACGCCATGCATCTTGTGCAGAAATGAAACGTGCAGGAATTGCACAGATATTTGCATTGTTGTGAGCACGGGCTAATCGAGCAATTTCTTCGTTCCAACAAAGCGCAGAACGAACGCCTTTGTGTTTGTTCACCGTCATATTAACACCATTGCCAGAACCACAAAGCACAAAACCAAGCGGAAATTCGGCATTGCTGATTGCAGCACCTACCTTGTGTGCATAGTCAGGATAGTCCACTGACGCATCAGAATCTGTTCCATAATCAACGATTTCGTACCCTTCGTTTACTAATTGTTTCTTAATGAATTCCTTCATTTGAAAACCAGCATGGTCGCACGCAATTGCAATTTTTTTACTTTCCATTCCTGTAATATCAATTTTCTACAAAAATAGAGTTTTTGTATGTTTTTATGATTGCTTTCTCTAATAAATTTACAAAAACAAAATTTCTTTTGACGAAGTTTAGTGCTTTACCTATTAATATAATAGTCATTTCGCCATTTATTTCCACTTGTATTTTTCTCTTTCCAACTTGGATTTGGAGACATGAAATCCGCCATAATATTGTTTAAGTCCGGAGTATAGGTTTCGTGTCCACAACCTGCAGAGTCAAGTTCCAGAGTATAATAATGAACGATTCTAACGCCATCGTCAAACACAAAGACAACAGAATCCTGAGTTGCAGGATGCACCATTCCCCATCTATCGATATCTGGAATTTCGACCACTTCGCCTGGTCCAACATATACACTCGTGGAACTTTCCTTCCATGGTTCAAAACCATATTCAACTGTAACTCCACATTCGGTTACATTATTAAGAAAAGAACGTCCTGTCCGTTTTTCGCAAGAACCCAAAAATATCAGCGACATTACAACTAATACATACCATAATTTGCCATTTGACAATACATGCTGTTTCATATTCTTCCTTTTAATTTAACTGTTACAAATATGCAATTTCTATTCCAATTTAATTATCTATAAAAATCATCTTGAAATTTATATCGTTTGCGATATATTTTTATTTTTGCAAAAAATTACTTATGAATTTATACGAAATAAACGTCACAAAACGTGAGAACATGCAAGATGTTACTGTATCATTGGAAGAATACAGAAACAATGTACTACTAATAGTAAATACAGCAACCGGATGTGGACTAACTCCCCAATACGAAGCGTTAGACAAACTGTATAGAAAACATAAAGATCAAGGATTTGTCGTGCTCGACTTCCCTTGCAATCAATTTATGGAACAAGCAAAACAAGACGATGAAGGAATCACACAATTTTGCACTTTGAAATACGACACAACCTTCCCTCGCTTCAAAAAAATTGAAGTAAATGGAGAAAACGAGCATGTGTTATACACTTATTTAAAATCACAACAACAGAAACGAGAAGGAAAAGGAAGTTTCTTCATGAATTTCATGATTTCAATAACATCTCGCATAAACGGGAAAAGCAAGAAAGACACTGACATTAAGTGGAACTTCGAAAAATTCCTAATCGACCGTAATGGTAACGTTGTAAAACGCTTTGACCCAACTGTTACACCTGAGCAAATAGAATCATTTTTGGAAAAAGTCCTGTAATCAATGAAAGAAAAAATTAAAGCATTTTTTTCGAAGTTCTCATTTAGAACAGGAGTTATAGTATTAGCACTTTGTATTCCATGCTACATTTTTTCATTTGCACAAATGGCTCTACCTATTAGTGTTGAAACCAAAGGTGTGTTATGGTTCATATTTTTCGGCCTTGCAAAAACATTCCAATATGGTGGCCTAACAATATTGGGAGTAGAAGGTTGGAAACGTTTAAAATCAAAATTTACAAGAAATAAAACTCAATCGGATATTTAATCTTAAAAGTTACAAATATGGAAACACAAGAAAAACCTTGCGCAAATTGCAAACTAAGAGCAAAGTACGACAACAACCCGAAATCCTTAGGTGGAAGATTCTGGAGATGGCACATCAATTTCTGTCCAGGTTGGAAAGGATATCTTCAATCGTTATCAGAAGAAGAACGCAGCGCTATTTGTGAAAAATATAATTATAAAAAATAGTAATGGCTTATCCGCAACTGAAATTAGATAACCAACTTTGCTTTCGACTTTACACAGCAGCTCGCCTCGTAACGTCAAGCTACACTCCTTTCTTTAAGAAGCTCGGCATAACATACCCACAATATCTTGTGTTAATGATATTATGGGAACAAGACAACCGCTTAGTTGGCGACATCACCGAGAAATTGAAATTGGAGACAAACACTGTAACCCCACTTCTACAACGTATGGAGAAAATGGGATTGATAGTGCGACAGAAGAGCTTGGCGGATACCCGTCAGCGTATAATTTCCTTGACAAAAAAAGGCAAACATTTGGAAGAAGAAATTAAAGATGTTCCAAACTGCCTTGCGAGAGATATTGTAGGTAAAAACATGAAGATTGAAGAAATGCAAACGCTTATTCCGTTATTGGATAACTTCATACATGCATTAAGTCCGGACAAAGAAGAGTAGTGCACTAATTGTAAAGACCGAGTATGTTTTTGTTGACTGTTAGTTTACAAGAACATACTTTTTTCTTGCAAAGTACTGAAACAAAAAAAGGAGTACTTTCGTACTCCTTCGAGGTTCCTGGCGGATTCGAACCGCCGTAGACGGTTTTGCAGACCGGTGACTAAACCACTCATCCAAGGAACCGTTTTAAAAAAGCCTTAAAATCTCTTTCAAGGCTTAGTACCAAAGGCGGGAATCGAACCCGCACGATATTGCTATCACTGGATTTTGAGTCCAGCGCGTCTACCAATTCCGCCACTTTGGCATTTGGTGGTGCAAATATACACAATTCTTTTATTTTTTATGATTTTCCACGAAAATTTACACTATTTCTGCAAAAACTTTCTTTAAAACATTGATTCAAAAAGAATTATAATCAATTTAATTTTCGTAAAACCGTTATTCCGTCACGAATAGGGAAAATCACCGTCTCAACACGAGGATCATTTTTTACTAAATCATTAAATGCCAGAATGCCTTTTGTCTGCAAATCATTCTTGTCCACTTGCTCGTCTATCACATGACCATCCCAAAGCGTGTTGTCGGCAAAAATATAGCCTCCTACATTCAGCTTTTCCATGCAAGCTTCGTAATATGCAATATAATGACGTTTATTCCCATCCATAAACACCGCATCGAAATTGTACGGAAGTGAACGCATTACCTCAACCGCATCACCAATATGAAGGGTGATTTTATTGCCATGCTCCGACATAGAGAAGAACTTCAAAATTTTATCTTCCAATTCGTCATTTATTTCTATCGTATCTAAATGAGCATCGGCAGCAAGACCCTCGGCAATACAGAGAGCAGAGTATCCTGTGTATGTTCCTATTTCAACAACATGTTTTGGACGAATCATTTCCATAAACATTTTAAGAATACGTCCTTGCATGTGCCCCGACAGCATTCGTGGATGCAACAACGTTAGATGTGCCTGGCGACGAAGTTCTTTCAAAAGTTCCGGCTCGTCGTCAATATGATTTTCTATATATGTCTGCAGAAGCAGTTCAGATTTTGTTTTCATACAGACAAATGTACATTATATTTTTCTACCTTTGTGGATATGGAAGAAGGAATTTCTTTATCGGAACTTGCGGATTTAATTGCCAAGGGACTTAAAAAGACTCTTGAGCCAAGTTATTGGGTGGTTGGTGAAATCAGTGAAATTCAACCAAATAGGAATGGTCATTGCTATTTGGAACTGATAGAAAAAAACGAAGACGAGCCATATCCCGAAGCAAAAATGCGTGCAGTAATTTGGGCCAACAAATACCGAATGCTTGCCCCATACTTTGAATCAGAAACAGGTTCACCGCTTTGCGTCGGAATGAAAATTTTGGTGCAAGTAAATGTTACTTACCATGCATTGTATGGCCTTGCATTACAAATCAGTGACATAAATCCAACCTACACTATCGGAGAAGACGAACAACGACGTCTAAAAATTCTACGACAGCTAGAAGAAGACGGTGTTCTAAATATGAACAAAGAAATTGAACTGCCCTCGGTACCGCAACGAATTGCCGTTATTTCTTCAGCAACTGCTGCTGGTTACCAAGATTTTATGCAACAATTGGCAAACAATGTTGATGGAATCAAATTCTATACGACTCTCTTCCCCGCAGCAATGCAAGGTGTAGAAGTCGAGCAATCAATTGTTGCACAACTTGATGCCATAGCCGAACTTTATACCGAATTTGATGTTGTTGTAATAATTCGTGGCGGTGGTTCTCGTTCGGACTTACGCTGGTTCGACAATTATAAAATAGCATCGTATGTTGCTCAGTTCCCCCTTCCTGTAATTACAGGTATTGGACACGACAAAGACCAGTCTATCACTGATATAGTTGCTAATACATCACTTAAAACTCCAACAGCAGTTGCTGAATTTCTTATTGATTTAGCAACAAACTTCTATTCAAAAATAGAAGACTTACAAGACAATATTCATTCTTTAGCATCTACTTTCGTTGGTGAGGAAAATGATAAACTAAATTCTTTTCAATCAAATATTTCAAATAATTTACATATATCAATACTTCAAGTTAAGGGAAGATTAGATCTATATAAACAACAACTTCTCCATGCACATGCGAGAAAAGTGCAGGATGAATTAGTTCATTGTACGACATCCATACAAAAAATACAAAATAGTGTGGACAAACTATTTGTAAAACAACAAGCTAAACTACAAGTACTTGACAATATAATACTAAATGCAAATCCAGAGCAAATCCTAAAGAAAGGATATACACTTACAACCAACTTACAAGGTGAAATAATACGCTCTGCAGCACAAGCACAAAAAAACAACACAATACTAACCCATTTCGCAGATGGAACAATTACGAGTACGATTAATTAGTGCTATTGTCTTATGTTGCTTTTTTTCTGCAACTTACAGTCAATCATTTATAGGAGGACTTGCAGGTGGATTCACCACAAGCCAAGTTGATGGTGATGAGCATTCTGGTTTCCATAGAATAGGTGCATACGGTGGCATGTTTGTAACACGATACAAAGACAATAATCCTTTTACCCATACATTTGAACTCGCCTTTTCTCAAAAAGGTGCAGCCTCGACAAATCATAGTTTTAAGACGACTATTGGTTATATTGACGTGAACTACACATTACAAATATTTCCACACTTTTGGTTTCATACGATATTCCCCAAGAAAATCTCTTTAGGCATAGGTCCAATTATGTCTGTTAAAGCATACGAAAATATTCTTTTGAATGACATAAAAAACACCTGCAACGACTTCAACAAAATCGATTTGCAAGTATCAGGAAATGTAAATTATCGTATGTTCTTTGACAAACAAATAGCAGACTTAGAGGCTAAAATATCTTATTCTGTTCTCCCAAACAATAGTCGCTACTACAACTTTACGCTCTACTTCCTGTTGCGCTATTATCTTAGCCACTAAAACACATGTGGAGACATTCCATTGAACATCTCCGCAACGAAACGACTTATAGTTTTTCAATCATCTCGAACGCTTTAGGAACCCCAACAGATGCCGGTTCTGCAATAACCGTAAGGTTTTTCAACGCAGACACTCGTGGCTGTGGATCAACAAAATAAATTGGTGTTCCTTCTTTCACATATCCAACAAGACCAGCGGCAGGATATACTTGCATAGACGTTCCCACGACCATCAGTATATCTGCTTCAGAAACTAATTTTGCAGCAGGAGTAATATTAGGCACCGCTTCTTCGAAAAATACAATTTGTGGACGAAGTTGCGAACCATCCTTTGCTTTGTCACCCATTTGAATTGGATTATACCCTATTTCAACGAAACAAGACTCATCCGTTTCGTCTTTAGAGCTACAAGCTTTTGTTAATTCTCCATGAAGATGTATCACCTTTGAGCTACCTGCTCTTTCGTGAAGGTTGTCAACATTCTGAGTCACTACAGTAATATCAAAATCTTTCTCTTTTTCCGCTATGCAGATATGAGCTGGATTCGGTTGTTTTTCTTCCAGATTTTTACGCATAGTATTATAAAAATCCAATATCAACTGAGGATTACGGAACCATGCACCATGTGTCGCCACCTCTTCAACAGGATAATTCTCCCACAAACCATCTTCACTACGAAATGCCTTGATCCCAGATTCCACACTAATTCCAGCACCGGTTAAAACAACTATTTTCTTCATAATCACAAATTTTTCATCGTAAATATACTGTGTTTTACCAAATAGTCAACAGCAATTTATAGGCACTTTGCACACGATTTTGCAAATTATTCATACCTTTGGCTCGTTATGGGAAGAATTCTTGCTATAGATTATGGAACAAAACGCACTGGCATAGCAGTGACTGATCCCTTGCAAATTATTGCAAGCGCTCTCACCACTGTGCGTACTTGTGACTTAATGCAATTCTTGAAAGATTATTTCGCTAAAGAAACTGTCGACCATGTAGTGATTGGAATGCCTAAAACACTACGAAATGAGAATTCAGAAAATGCGAAGAATGTTTTAATCTTCGAAAAACATTTTAAAACACAATTCCCTAACATGACCATCAGCGAAATGGATGAGCGTTTTACCTCAACTATAGCTCATCAGGCTATGATTGATGGCGGAATTAAGAAAAAAGACCGCCAGAACAAAGAGATAGTCGACAGCATCAGCGCCACCATCATACTACAATCCTACATGGAGCAAAAACGAATGTCTTTATAAACGGACGAAATTGTTTTGCTTATTACTATTGCTAATTTCTTCTTTTTATTGACTTTAAGATAGAAAGATGTATCTTTGTTTACAAATTGTAAACGAAATGAAGAAACTACTCGTAATATTACTATGCATTCTTGCCTACGCGCAAGTTGACGCACAATCCCGTCCATCTCCAAGTTCAAAAGCTTCAACCGCAAAAACAACGAAAGAAGCTCCAAGAAAAACCTACGCAGAACGCGTTGCCGACTCCATCGCAGGAAAGTATGGACCTGAAAATGTATTGATTACTAACGTAGTTACTGTTGAATCTTCTGTATCTAACGTAACAGCAACCGATATTACGATAGAAAAGACAGTAATTACCAACGTTGTTATAGAAAACGTCATCTGTGAATTTCTTACACTAACCAATGCGACAATTACAGATTTAAAGATTCGTAACTGTAAGATTGACGATTTTCTAATTGAAAATTCTTCAGTAAGCACACTTACAATAGAAGATTCGAGCGTAGGTGCATTTGAATCTGATGAAAGTACGATACGAAGACAAATTTTTATGGCGAAAGAAGTTGTTGACGAAGAACCGGTAAAACCAGGAACAAGAACAACAGCTTACAAAACGTCAACTTCTACACAAAATAAACAAACAACAAGTACTAATAACAGCAACAACAATAAGAAAAAAGGGCAAATCAGACGCTAACTTATTGTGTAAATATAGCAATAGCAAAATGAAAAAAATCCTTACTCTACTTCTGCTTTTGCTATCAATGTATGGCTATTGTCAAGAGCCAGATTCTACAATAATCTCAACTGCAGACACTCTTAGTATGGCTTCCGATAGTGTACAAGCTACCGAAAAAGCAAATATTATAGACCGAGTGATGCAACACTTTGAATATCGAAGAGGCCGATTCTCATCGAAATTATATCCATCTTTAGGGTTCGACCCTGCCAGTGGACTTTCGTTAGGAGCTTTGTCACTTATCATAATTGAACCTAACAATAAGGAAAACAAGAAGATACGTTTCTATCGTCCGACATCTATATCAAGTTTAGCTTCTTATTCTACCAATAATTGGTTAAACCTGAAATCAGATATGGTGATTTACGCCACCCACGGAGTGATGATAAATGCAAATCTGCAATATCAAATTTCTCCTGACAAATTTTATGGAATCGGCAACGATACTCTAAACACCAATCCGGTAAAATTTGACATGCGTGATTTTCAGTTTATGGGTAATGTTTCAAAAGAACTCACACCAACCTGCTTTTTAGGTTTTATGTTCGATATTTCGAACCGTAAATGTAAATCTTTAGGAGCAAATGAAGACGGTTTTGATATTCCTGAATTAAAAAATCCAGTACTATTCGGTCTTGGTCCACATTTCACATTTGACCGAAGAGACAATGTAAACTATCCAACCCATGGAGAATTGATAACTGTAGGATTTAAATATTTTGCACCATACAACGAAAACGCGTATTCTTTCCACGCCGCAGAAATAAACATGCGCAAGTATATGCGTCTTTATAAAGATTTTATACTTGCAACACAGATATTCTGGGGAATTAGCGACGGCGACATCCCATTTTATAGCATGTATCAATTAGGCGGAATGACCAGAATGCGTGGAATTTCCAATAAGTACATTTACATCGACAAAAACGCATATTACGCCCAAGCAGAGTTACGTAAACATATATGGAGTCGTTTTAGTGCCGTTATATTTGGCGGTATTGGCGACACTTACACTTCATCTTCAGACTTCGAACTAAAATCCATTAAATACATATATGGAGCCGGGATCCGATTCCAAAGCGACGTAAAGAACAACATAAACTTACGAGTTGATTACGGACGAGGAAGTTTTGGAGATTCCGGAGTCTACATGACAATGCGTGAAGCTTTTTAAATTATAATTGAACAAATATATTCGTAGATATGAAAACTTTCAATTTTAAACCATTACTAATAAGCGTACTTATCATCATTGGTTTCGCTTGTATGTCGGTTTTGTATGTGAGTCCAATTTTCGATGGCAAAGAACTACGTCAACATGACGTGTTACAATGGCAAGGAGCCGCACACGAATCCATGCAATATGAAGAACAAACTGGTGATGCTCCACTATGGACGAACAGCATGTTCAGCGGTATGCCGACATATCTTATTCATATAACGACAAGTAATATCGTACACTATATTTATGACCTTTTCCACACAACAGTAAATCATCCGGAAATGATCATACTTATGTATTTTGTATGGGCATTTCTTGCTCTCCTACTCGTAGGAATGTCAACTGGACTTTCTGCTTTAGGTGCATTGTTTTATGGACTTTCGTCCTATTTTTTCATAATACTTGAAGCTGGACACATCACAAAGTGTATCGCACTTGGACAACTTCCACTCATAGTTGCATCGGTATATGTAACATATTGCAAAGACAAGAAATTGTTAGGAAGCGCTATATTCGCCATGATACTTGCTCTTGACCTGATTGCAAATCACTTACAAATAATCTATTACACAGCTCTCATCTGTATAGTATTTGTATGTTTTGTACTTTACGATGCAATCAAGACAAAAGAGTTTTGGAATAAATTCTTGAAACCATCACTTCTTTTATTAGCAGGCTTGCTATTAGCCGTAGGTGCAAACTTCAGTAGATTTTATGCAACCTATGACTACGGAAAAGATTCTATCCGTGGCAAATCTGAATTAACTACGAATGATGAAAACAAAACAAGTGGACTAGATAAAGACTACGCTACAGCTTGGAGTTACGGCATCAGCGAAACAATAGACTTGTTAGTGCCTAACTTTAAAGGCGGCGCCTCATCGAGCGAATTAGACAAAGATTCTGAGACATTCAAGACACTAAAACAATACAATGTACCAAATGCAGGAAAAATTGTTAAAAGCATGCCGACCTACTGGGGAGAACAACCAATAACATCAGGGCCAGTTTATATTGGAGCGTTGGTTATTTTCTTATTTGTATTTGGTTTACTCTATGTCACTGGACCAATTAAATGGTGGTTGGCATTCCTTACCCTATTCTCTATTTTATTGGCATGGGGACATAATTTTATGTTTTTAACTGATCTATTCCTTGACTATTTCCCTGGCTACAATAAATTCAGAACAGTTTCGATGATACTTGTCATTGCAGAATTTACTATGCCTTTGTTAGCAATAATTGCTGTGAAGAAGTTCATCGAAGACGAGCAAAAAGAATTGGCATTTAAGAAATTACTACTTGCTTTTGCCATTGTAGGAGGTTTCTTATTACTACTATTAATTACAGCAGGAATGTGGTCATTCCAAGGAGCGCACGATGCTGAAATGTTACCAGACTGGTTGTTGCCATCGCTTTTAGCAGACCGTAAAGCTATGATGACAAGCGACATTATTCGATCACTCGTAATTGCTGCAGCCGGATTTGGAATACTATCACTTTACAAATACGACATTGTGAAAAACTCGTCAGTCATAATAGCTCTTCTTGCAGGTGTTGTATTATTTGACATGCTTCCTGTAAATAAACGTTATCTAAACGACGACGACTTTGTAAAAGCTACAAAATATTTGTTCCAACCAACACCAGCAGATAGAACAATTTTGAAAGATAACGATCCGAACTTCCGCGTGATGAATTTTACCGTAAGTCCGTTCAACGATGCTTCTACTTCATATTTCCATAAATCTGTTGGTGGTTATCATGGAGCAAAGATGCGTCGCTACCAGGAATTGATAGATTCTTGCTTATCAAAACAAAATATGGCCGTTTATTGTATGTTGAACACAAAATATTTTATCTTACCTGGTGAAAATCAACAAGCTATGGCACAATATAATCAAGATGCCTTAGGAAATGCCTGGTTTGTGAAAAAAATACACATGGTACCAGATGCAAATGCTGAAATTTCGGCGTTGAAAGTCTTTGACCCACGTAACGAAGCTTTTGTTGACCAACGATTCTCTGTATCTGATACAGCATTTGTTGTTGACTCTACAGCTGAAATCAAACTAACTTCATATCATCCAGAAGAGCTTCACTATACTTCAAAGAATACAAAAGCAGGTGTTGCCATCTTCTCTGAAATATTCTACGACAAAGGTTGGAACGCTTACATCGACAATGAATTAGTACCGCACTTCCGCGCAAATTATGTGTTACGTGGTCTTGAAATTCCTGCAGGAAATCATGAAATTACATTCAAATTCGAACCAAAAGCATTCTACATTACCGACAAGATTTCACTTATATTCTCGTGCATATTATTGATTTCATTCCTTGCAATTGTAGGCTATGAATTAAAAAAATATTACACAAAATAAACTATGGAGTCGATGTACGCATCGTCTCTACAATAATAGAATGGGAATAATTCGCACACAATCGATTATTGGCTCGTTCTGGGTTTATCTCGGAGCATTCCTGGGCTTTGTCACAAGTGCACTTTTATTCCCCCATTATCTTGACGCAGAACAAATTGGTTTGCTAAACTTGTTGGTAACATACGGAACTCTTTTCGCCCAATTTTGTTCAGCAGGATTTACCAACACCATCACAAGAATGTTTCCCTACTTCCGGGACGAAAATAAAAAACACAACGGATTTCTATTTCTAACGGTTCTTGTTGTTGCAATTGCAACAATACTTGCAATTGCTTTATTTTCATTCTTGTATCCATACATTATTTCAAACAATAGTGATTCAGGTGGCAATCTACTGCAGGAATATGCGATACTTATTATTCCCATGTTCATTTTCACTGCATTCTTCAACATTTTTGATTGTTATACCAAAGCATTACTCAATGCCACCCGAGGCATAGTAATGAAAGAAGTTGTGGTGCGAATCCTAACTATGATTCTTATTCTTCTTTATATTCTAAACTGTTTTGATTTTCAGTCTTTTGTATATTGGTATGTGTGCATTTACGGCGTAGTTTTTCTGTATATGATTTTTGCATTGATGAAAGACCGTCAATTCTTCTTACATCCAAATTTTTCGCTCATCGACAAGCCTATGGCCAAAGAATTGTTCCGAGTTAGCATGTTCGGCATAATCATAACATCGGCAAACATTATTGTCATCAATATCGACCGAGTGATGATAGAAAAATTGATGATAGAAAATCCATTGGCACAAGTCGGCATATATACAACCTGCTCGTATTTTGCCACAATGGTAATTTTACCAAACAGACCGTTACAAAAAATCACATCGACATTAGTAGCAGAAGCGTGGAAACGAAACGATATGTCGCAGTTACAAGTGCTTTACAAGAAAAGCACTATCACGCAACTGATAGTTGGAACACTTGTGTTTTTCGGGCTATGTATCAATTTAGACTACATCTTCCAATTGATTCCCGAAGAATATTCTGCAGGACGCTGGGTAATTATATTTATCGGAATCATGAATCTGAGCGATATGGCTGCTGGCATAAATAAGGACATTGTAAGTAACTCTCCACAATACGAAAAATTATCACATTGGACCTTTGCACTAATTATAGGAATCATTGCACTAAATTTCATCTTTATACCAAACTACGGCATTAGCGGAGCGGCAATTTCTTCATGCATAGCAAGAATAATTTATAACATAGTTGCATTTTCGTACGTTCATCGAAAATGGAAATTACAACCTTATTCATGGCAACATTTATTAATTATAGCAATAGGATTGGTAGTATATGGTATTTGCTTTATTATACCTGAAACAAGCAACTTTATCTGCAATATTGCTATAAAAAGTACCGCACTCACAGTTCTTTTCTGCACAACAATCTATTTCGTTCATGTTTCCGAAGATGTGAACGACTTAGCAGATTCTTTTTTAAGAAAAATAGGAATTAAGAAATCTTAATATTTCTGAAATTCATCAGTTCCTTCCACACGTTCGAACTCAGAACCGACTTTTGCCTTTAATAGTTTGATAATGGCCTGATCTATATTAGCAATGTAGTTAACATCAAACATCATAAAATGTTGTTGGTCGTCAAGATATTCGTCGGTTTCATCGCCAGCAAGGAAACGCCATCCACTATCTTCCTCATCTTCTTTTTCCTCGCGATACGCAAATCCTACTTTCGCACCATCAACAGTAATTCTATCCGATGCGATGCAATAGCCCATAGGCTTTACTAAATCTTGTAAATCAGCAACTTGAAGTTTGTATTTATTATCTGCCATAACCAAATGATTCTACGCAAAAATACGATTTTTGTTTGAAATAATAGTAAACAGATAATTAATGCCTTTTTGTTATATTTGCCAAAAATATATACGATGGAGCACATTCGCAATTTCTGTATCATTGCACATATTGACCACGGTAAAAGTACCTTGGCCGATAGACTTTTGGAATTTACCCACACCGTTTCTGAACGTGACGCACAAGATCAAATTCTTGATGATATGGATTTGGAACGAGAACGTGGTATTACTATCAAAAGCCACGCTATCCAAATGGATTACACCTATAACGGTCAGAAATATGTGCTCAATCTTATCGACACTCCGGGACACGTGGATTTTTCGTATGAAGTTTCCCGTTCAATTGCAGCCTGCGAAGGAGCCCTTCTTATTGTCGATGCAACACAAGGAATTCAAGCACAAACAATTTCAAATCTATACCTTGCAATAGAAAATGATTTGGAAATTATTCCTGTCCTAAACAAAATGGATTTGCCAAGTGCAATGCCGGAAGAAGTTAAGGATCAGATTGTTGAACTAATTGGTTGTGACCGAAACGACATTTTAGAAGCAAGTGGAAAAACAGGACTTGGTGTAGAAAAAATTCTTCAGGCAATAGTTGAAAAAGTTCCTGCTCCAAAAGGTGACCCAAAAGCGCCTTTACAAGCATTGATTTTTGACTCGGTATTCAATTCATTCCGTGGTATTATCGCTTATTTCAAGGTTTTAAACGGTGAAATCCATACAAACGACTTGGTGAAATTCATCAATACGAAAAAAGAATACGAAGCCTTGGAAGTTGGTGTTCTCCGTCTTGATATGGAACCACGTTCGGTTGTAAAAACCGGTGACGTTGGCTACATTATCTCTGGTATAAAAACAGCTCGTGAAGTTAAAGTTGGTGATACTATTACACACCGCGATAATCCTTGTGAAAAAGCAATCGAAGGTTTTGAAGAAGTAAAGCCTATGGTATTTGCCGGTATTTACCCGATAGATACTGAAGACTACGAACCATTACGTGCTTCGATGGAGAAATTACAATTGAACGATGCGTCACTTACTTATCAGCCAGAGTCTTCTGCTGCATTAGGATTTGGCTTCCGATGTGGTTTCTTAGGATTACTTCACATGGAAATCGTACAAGAGCGTTTGGATCGTGAATTTAATATGAGCGTTATTACTACTACACCTAACGTTTCGTACTATTGTTATACAAAGAAAGGTGAAAAAATCATTGTAAACAACCCAACAGACTTGCCAGATCCAAGTTCAATCGATTACATTGAAGAACCTTATATCGCTGCACAAATCATTACTAATGCTGAATTTATCGGTCCGATTATGAAATTGTGTATCGATAAGCGAGGTATTCTAAAGAATCAAACATATTTGACAGGAAATCGCGTGGAAATCAATTTTGAACTTCCACTTGGTGAAATTGTGTTCGATTTCTATGATAAACTAAAAAGCATCTCGAAGGGATACGCTTCGTTCGACTACCATATTATCGGTTTCCGCGAATCAAAACTTTCCAAATTGGATATCCTACTAAATGGTGATCCTGTCGATGCATTGTCGGCTCTTATTCACCAAAATAACGCTTACGACTTCGGTAAACGTATTTGTGAGAAATTGAAAGGCTTGATTCCTCGTCAACAATTTGATGTTGCTATTCAAGCAGCAATAGGAACCAAGGTTATTGCCCGCGAAACAGTAAAAGCCGTTCGAAAAGATGTGACGGCTAAATGTTACGGTGGAGATATTTCACGTAAACGTAAATTGCTTGAAAAACAAAAAGAAGGTAAGAAAAGAATGAAGCAAGTGGGTAACGTTGAAATCCCACAAAAAGCTTTCCTTGCTGTTCTAAAACTAAACGACTAATTGGTAATAGAGACGTTCTTCGGGACGTCTTTATTTATTTTCAATTATCCCTATTGCAACATCTTTATCGAATACAAAGATTGCCAAATCAATACACAATAGTATAGCTATTCCAACTAATCCACAAGGACCAGCGATAATTGAACCCCAAGTATGTTCGTGCAGAAGGTACATTAACGATAAACCAGCAGTTGCGTTCAAAGTACCGTGCATAATAGCAGCTGCTATAACAGATTGAGACTTAATTCGGACATACAAGAATAAAGGAGTTGCAGCCATGCAAAAAGCAATCATTACAAACACACCCAAAACAGGATGTTCCGGATAATTATGTCCCATAAGAATAACAGGAGAATGCCATACACCCCATATAAATCCGCTAAATAATGAAGCTTTAAAAAATGACATTCCACTACATTCACGCAAAAGCCAACCACGCCATGCTATTTCTTCACCATAGGCAAATACCGCATTTATTGTAAGACCTGCCCAAAGACCAGAAACAATAACTATTAGCATCACCAACCAAGCATTTGCATTAGGGATAGTTTTCGACAACTCTTCCATAGCATTCAAAAGCAGGGGCGTTTCTGTTGAAAAAGTCGTTCCAGGTACAATAGTCGAGCAAAACAATATAAGAACACTATAGATTGGCATGAGCAACCAACCAAAGAAAAACCATTTATTTATGCGGAATGATGTCCCTAGTCCTTTCAACAATGGTTCCTTTTGTAGAGATTGTACAATAAGTACCGATATTATTGGTATGAACATATAAACCGCTGCAAAGATTGTACCGCCCAAAGAATTATAGTTTCCACCTAAAAAATAGAAACAGGAAGCTGAAACAAAACTTATAAAAAATAATACAAGTAAAAATTGAAATAATTTACCTTTCATGACTATTTATCAATCACTTAAACAGTTCCTATAAACTTCTTCATACAATTCAACTCCACGCTCCAGCGAATAGTATTTTTCAGCAACAGAACGGAGCTTTTCTCTGTTAGGATTTAAATCCAACAGAATTTTTTCTGCGACGGCAGCATATTCATTTTCCGTAAATGAATTCACAACATAGCCTTGGTCGCAATCTTTCATAATTGTATCCACATCGCCAACTCCACCATTACATACTAATGGAATCCCTAAAGAAAGCAGTTCACCCATTTTTGTTGGAGAAGATGCTTTTTTCGAATACACCGGTTTTATAAAAAACAACGACCAATTCGATAAGGAAGCATAAAGAGGAACATCTTCTCGATTCGCTTTAACAACACGTAATGCCGAACGAGGTATGTCTTTTCGAATTGCAATAGAGTCCAATTTATCAGGATTGTCTGGTGTAATGCAGAGAAAGACAGCATTATTGTTCTTTTCATACAAAACTTTGAAGAAATCAAACATTTCTTCTGTCATGTACCAAGTACCAAAGGAACCTAAATAACTAACGACAAAATTAGATTCTGAGATATGCAATTTCTTTCGTACAGAGTCTAAATTCTTATTATATCGAAACAGGTGCAAATCGGCACAACAAGGTATCACTTGTATCGGCGTTTTAGCTTGCTGGTATTCGGTCCAAGACTGAATTTCCTCTGCACCATTTTTAGTTAAACTAATTATATAATTAGATTTTGTAATAAATTCTTTTTCTGCGTTTTTGAAATAATTGTAGACTAACCTATACATCCATTTTGAAGTATTCCAAATACCACCTTCTACCCGCTCGTCTGCCCAAAAACCACGCATGTCAAAAACCCAAGGAATACCGAATTCTTTCTGACAGAAACGTCCGATATGGGCACTAATATAACTTCTACAATGTACCAATTCAATTTGTTGCTTTACAACTATCTCCTTTGCTTTTTTTTGCATCATACGAATATCATACAATGTCGAAAAAATCGGAGGTTTTGCCGTATAGGGAATAGGTTCCCACGAGATATCATTCTTTTTCAGAAGAGCAGAAATATGTTTTTCTCTTTGTTCAAAAGCTAACGGTTTCTCACAACTTAGAATGGTAATAGAATAACCTTTCTGAGTCAATCCTATCAAATACGGAATAACCTGCGATTGACCTAAATTGTCGGTCATTCCATCATACGAAATATATAAAACACGAGCCTTTCCCATATTTTCCACATAAAAAGACAAGAACAAATATAATATATTTAGCCTTGCTAAATAGCGTTTTATCGCACAATCTTTTCTAAGAAATTTGTACCTTGCGGCCAATTTAAGAACATAGTATGGCTTGCGATTACAAAATATTGACAGAGAAGCAACTACAATTAGATAAACGATATCTACGTATGGCGAAAATATGGGCAGAAAACTCATATTGCATCCGCAGACAAGTTGGTGCCTTGATTGTAAAAGACAAAATGATTATTTCCGACGGTTTTAACGGAACGCCTTCCGGCTTCGAAAACATTTGTGAAGATGAGGACGGAAAGACAAAAGCATACGTGCTTCATGCCGAAGCAAACGCCATTACCAAAGTAGCAAAATCAGCCAACAACAGCGACGGCGCAACGTTATATGTAACTACTTCTCCTTGTATAGAATGCGCAAAACTCATCATACAATCTGGGATAAAGAAAGTTGTCTATTCCGAACCATACCGCATAGATGATGGTATTCAGCTTTTAAAAAGAGCAAACATAGAAGTTCTTCAAATCTCAGTTGATGAATAACAAAATCCGGATATTACTTCCACTCCTACTTGCTGTTGCATTTGCTGGAGGAATGTTACTTCAAAGACAATTTACAACTGTCCCAAGAAGAGGCATACAACCAACATCAAAAATTGAAGAAATACTTCAATTAATACGAAATAATTATGTGGAAGACATTAATATAGATAGCATCAGTAATAATCTAATGCTTCCTCTTTTCGAAAAACTTGATCCACATTCATCGTACATTACAACGGACAACTATCGTGAAATGATAGATCCTATTTTAGGCTCTTTCGACGGTATTGGAGTACAGTTCGTTATTCAAAACGACACAATAGTTATTGTACAAGTAATACACGGCGGTCCATCAGAAAAATTAGACATACACGCAGGAGACAGAATTGTAAGCGTAAACGATTCTATTATTGCAGGAAATGGCATAACAAATGAAAAAACCATAAAATTATTAAAGGGACCACGCGGAACAAAAGTAAAAGTCGGCATAAAACGTTTAAACGTGCCAGATTTACTTACATTTGAGATTACACGAGGTGCGATTCCTATTACAAGCGTAGAAAGCGCTTACATGATAACCGACAAAATCGGCTACATTGCGATTGATTGTTTCTCGCAAACAACTCACGACGAATTCCTTTCTGCTGTTTCAAAAATGAAACAACATGGCTTACAAAAACTTATCGTTGATTTGCGAGACAATGGCGGCGGACTGCTTTATACAGCTATCGACCTTGCAAATGAATTCCTTTCGCAAGGCGATACAATTGTGTTTACAAAAGGGAAAAAAGAACCTGCCGAATACTTTACAGCCGAAGGCAATGGAACATGTAGAGACATTGATATGGCAGTTCTTATTAATGAATACTCCGCTTCGGCAAGCGAAATATTTGCCGGCGCAATGCAAGACAACGGTCGGGGAACGGTAATTGGTAGACGCTCATACGGTAAAGGCGTTGTAAATGAAGACTTTGTTCTTCGTGACAGTTCGGTTGTGCGACTTTCGACAAAGAAATTTTATACGCCTTCAGGACGATGCATACAAAAGCCTTACAACGGCAAACTATCTGACTACGACAGAGAATTAGTTGACCGTTATTCCCATGGAGAAATGTACGATGCCGATAGTATACATTTTCCTGATTCTCTAAAATTCACGACCAAAACTGGTAAAATCGTATATGGTGGCGGTGGCATTATGCCCGACATATTTGTTGCTCTTGACACAACCACATATTCACAATTCTTCCAAGATATTACAGCCAAGAGCATCGTTTACAACTATGCTTTTGAATTCACAGATCAAAACAGAGACCTACTTTCTAAACAAGAAAATGTAAAAGCAATTCAAGCTATCTGCAATAAAATGTTTTCTTTAGATAAAGTTTATAAAGAAGCTGATAATCAAAATATAAAGAAAGGCAAACTCAGTAAATCAGAATCTGAATGGGAACAAAAATTATTCTGTTGTTATGTTATACGCAATGTGCTCGGAGACAACGCATTCTATGAATTATATAACACCGACGACAAGACAATTCTAAGAGCTGTTGAACTACTAAAATAGTATTATGAAATTTGAGAACGAACAATATATTTTAGTCGTTAACGAAAAAGATAACAACATATTGCATAATAATTTATCGGCGTTATCTAAACAAGAGATTGAACATGTTTCGACCATAAACAACGAAAACAGAAAAATTGAATTCGTACAGTCCCGACTGCTGCTACGAGAAATTTTGGGAACTAACTATAAAGAAGTATCCTACGAAAAGTCGGGGAAACCAATAATGGACGGAACATTTATATCTATCTCACACTCCAAATCTTATGTGGCAGTTATCGTGAGTAAGACTCACTCCGTTGCCGTAGACATTGAAGAATTTCGCCAGCAGGTTTTCCGAATCACAGAAAAATTTGTTCGCGCCGAAGAATCAAAGGAGTTCTCTTCCTTGGAAGACTTGATTCTCCTTTGGTCCGCAAAAGAAACATTGTTTAAGTTAACCAATGCGTCATACGATTTATTAGACTTTTCTGTTAAAAAAGACGGTGAAGAACAATTACAAGGTTCTATTATTCTCGAAGGGAAACAACTGAATGACATAAAATTATCGTATTTTCGCAACGATAAATTCTGCCTCGTCTGGGCTAGTGAAAAAATGTAAGAACAATGATATACAATTCATTTCTACAACAACGGAAACAATTGGCTCTTTTAATTGATCCCGACAAACATACCGACGAAAGTTTGCAAACAATCTCTTTGTCTGCAGAAAAAGAAAAGGTTGACTATATATTCGTTGGTGGTAGCTTAGTAACAACAAGCACTGAACATTCCGTTTCTGTTATAAAGAAGAATTTTTCCGGCCCAGTGATTTTATTTCCTGGTAATGCAAGTCAAGTTGCAGGAAATGCCGATGCAATTTTATTCCTTTCGCTTATATCGGGAAGAAATGCAGAATTTTTAATTGGAAACCACGTGGTTTCCGCACCAATCATAAAACAATCCAAACTGGAAGCCATCCCTACAGGCTACATGCTTATAGACTGCGGAGGAGCAACATCGGTTGAATACATGAGCAACACGAGACCCATCCCATACAATAAGCCAGACATTGCTGTAGCAACTGCACTTGCTGGAGAATTATTAGGACTGAAAGCTCTCTATTTGGAAGGCGGTAGCGGAGCAAACACTATAGTTAATCCTATTACAATTGCACAAATCAAAAAACATTGTTCTATCCCATTAATTGTTGGTGGCGGAATACGAACAACCGAAGCATTGCAACAAGTATATGATTCAGGTGCCGACATTGCTGTAATAGGAACAATTATAGAAAAAAACCCTACACTACTTTCCGCCATGAAAGCTGTAGCGAACAAGTATTAGTTTTTTGTGATTATTCCCAATTAAAATAGTACTTTTGGTGCGATATGAAGCAAAGTATTACATACAATACATTTAGCACACATAAAATTCTATTTGCAATTCTATGTGCAATCCCTTTTGTATTTACACTTACGAACTGCGCACGTGAATCATCTCCGACCGGTGGACCAGTTGATACAATTGCACCATATGCTGTTTTTGAATCACCTAAAAACAATTCACAGAATATAGCTCCACAAAAAATTGTTGTAAAATTCAACGAATTCATCGCGCTTGAAAATGTAGACGACAACTGTATGATTTCTCCTATGCTTGAAGAGAAGCCAAACATTACCGTTAAAAAGAAAAAAATGACAATAGACTTGTCAAAACAGAATTTGCAACCAAACACAACATACACATTCAATTTTAACGGAGCAATCAAAGACTTGTCGGAGGAAAACGTCACCGGACAATACATTTATGCTTTTTCTACAGGCACTGGCATCGACACCATGCGTATTGCGGGAAAAGTATCGTATGCAGAGAATGGCAAAATCCCCGAACATGCGTACGTACTTTTATACGACAACTTAAGCGACACAGCTTTCAAAACAACGAAACCACGATACATTACACAAACGTCAAAAAAAGGAGAATTTTCGTTCCTCAACATAGAAGCTAAGCCTTATAAAATCTATGCTTTAGAAGATTCCGACAAAGATTACATGTTTAATCAACCTTCGGAAAAAATCGCTTTTTTAGATACCATTTTTAATCCAACTGCAGAGCGATTCATTGATACTGTTTGGTTTACGCACAACGATACCATACGATTCGAAGACTTTGAAGATAGCATTCAAATTAAACCAGTTAAGGATTCATTCAATCTTGTAGAAAAAACTCGCTGGTCTGACCAAAACATACAACTTTCCCTCTTCCCTAACGAAGTATGGGAACAGTCTCTGCAGTCAAACAAACGCATCTCAAAATATGCAGTCGCTTGTAAACTTGCAGCAAAAGAAAACAAACCAACAGATGTGAAGTTTACAGTTCCAGGAAATTATATTACAGAATATATAAGTTCCGACAGTCTCGTTTTTTGGTTAACAGATACAAGTCTTATGAATTCCGACTCGGCAAAAATATTGCTGACGTACCGTGTTTCTAAAGATAGCGAGAAAACGAACACAGATACGATAGTTGTAGAATCTACGAAAGATTTAGCACAACGTCTTATGGTAAATTCAAGTATAGAAAAGAACAACAAAGTATTTGCCGGCGACAGTATCTATCTCACACTTTCACGACCAATTGCAAACAAAGACTTTGAAAAGATTAAAATCTACGAATCTTGTGATACCACAAAAACAGGATTTGAAAAATTACAATTGTATAACGACTATTCATATAGACCAAAATATCACTACCCAGAACAAGTCGCTCTCAAATATAAAGAAACTGGTGAACGATTTGCTGTTTATTTTGCAAAAGCAATTGACCCACAAAAAGTTACCGTCACGTTAGACGGCCTGCCAGACATTCAGGATTGGTACTATTGCGAATACGATGAAAAAAGTAATGCTCTCTTGTATTGGTTAAAAGACAATAGCAATGCTTTACGTTTGAAAAATCTGGCAATTACGGTTCAATATCCTCTTAATAACGGCACTATTGCAACCAAGAACTTCAATCTTAAAAAGGATGTGGCAGTTCAGAAATTATATAAATCTGCAACTTCACACAAACGATTGCTCGTACATCTTGCCGACGAGCAAAAAGAACAATTCCGTTCTTATGAGCCACTACGTTTGATTTGCAACAATCCTATCCAAACTATAGTCGATAGCTTGTTCACCTTAATAAATCCTGCCGATTCAACAGAGACATCGGTTATTACAAGTATTTCGGAGGCAAAAAATTCGTCACGAATTATAGAAATTAATCATGCCGCAATCGATGGAGAGCAATACGTTTTAACTCTTAAAAAAGGAGCTCTTGTTGACACCTTCGCTTCGGCATCCAAAGAATTAACGGCAGAATTGACAGTAGCACAAAATGAAAATCCTATAGTATTTTCTGTTCCTTTTTCTATACACAATACAAATTCAGAACGAACATTTGCACTCTATGCAGATTGGAACACAAACACTAATTATACCCTTGTAATTCCAGATTCTACATTTACCGACACTTTTGGTGATGCAAACGACAGCATTGCCTACACATTCCAATCACCTAAGAAAGAAGGTTTTGGTGAATTACAAATAAAAAACAACACTGGATTTCCAACAAACAATCTTGTATTTGTAATAGAATCAAGTGAAAGTAAAGATGCACAACAATTTTATGCATCTATGAAAAATGGAGAAATACATTTCGAAAATATTCCCGCAGGAAATTATAGTCTCAGATGCTTTGTTGACGAAAACAATAATGAAAAATGGGATTCAGGTTGTATTGAAACTAAACGACAACCAGAAAAAATCTACTTCTATAAAGAACACATTACCATTAAATCCGAATGGAAGAATAGTATCTTTTGGGATGAGTTCTAACGTTTCCCGAATTTTTTAAGAATCTTATTCGCGCGATTCTTTGAACCTGTTGCTAAATAAGGCATTTGATCTTCTATTATCAATAAAACCTCATTAATAATATCTGGTTCTTTTTCTGCAATTCGCTCCACCACGCTCATTGCATTAGCCTTTAATCCACTAGGAGAAGTTGTATCTTGAATAATATGTATACAATCATCAAGCAACAAACCTAAGTGCTCATATTCTTTCCATTGACGAGTAACCAAAAAGTAACGAAGAATTAAACGAACATGTCCGCTTCGAGTAATAGTTTGCAAAGCAACTATTGCCTTATCAAGCAATAAACCAATAGCATCCGGATTTTTATCAATATAATGATTGAGTATCCAACTAGCATACCAAGCTTCGAGATTGTTGTTTTCTATTGAAAGAGAAAACACCTCTTCAGCAGAAATATGCCCTTCTTCAATATAGCCGACCATTTCCTTCATGTTCATGGAAATTCCAGCTTGAAGAACAATATCTACAAACTCCTTCTTTGTCATCCTACACTTCCTTCCATAGAAAGTGCAATTAACTTATGCGCCTCAACAGCAAATTCCATAGGTAAATGCGTAAGAACTTCTTGCGCAAAACCATTTACTATCAATCCCATAGCAGTTTCTGTTGAAATTCCACGTTGGTTACAATAGAATACCTGTTCGTCTGCAATTTTCGACGTAGTAGCTTCGTGCTCTACAGTCGCTGTATTGTTTTGAATATCAATTACAGGGAAAGTGTGCGCTCCACATTTTGAACCGATTAGCAGAGAATCACACTGTGAGAAATTATGCGCATTTTCAGCATTTTTTCCCATGCGAACCAAGCCACGATACGAGTTATTGCTTTCACCCAAAGAGATACCTTTAGAAATGATGGTACTCTTCGTGTTTTTTCCAAGATGTATCATCTTCGTACCTGTATCCGCTTGCTGTTTATTTTTTGTAACCGCTACAGAATAAAATTCCGAAACAGAATCATCTCCTTTCAATACAGTACTTGGATATTTCCACGTAATTGCGGAACCGGTTTCCACCTGCGTCCACGAAATTTTCGAATGATTTCCCGCACACAAACCACGTTTGGTAACAAAGTTATAAATACCACCCTTACCGTCTTTATCACCAGCATACCAGTTTTGTACTGTCGAATATTTTATCTCGGCATTTTCCATTGCAACCAATTCCACCACAGCAGCGTGTAACTGATTTTCGTCACGCATAGGAGCAGTACAACCTTCTAGATAACTTACATACGAATTGTCATCGGCAACAATAAGAGTACGCTCGAATTGACCTGTTTTAGAAGCATTTATACGGAAATATGTAGACAATTCCATTGGACAACGCACGCCCTTAGGAATATAAACAAAAGATCCATCGCTAAATACAGCAGCATTTAGAGCAGCATAATAATTGTCAGTATATGGAACAACTGAACCAAGATATTTTTGGACAAGATCAGGATATTCTTTTGCCGCTTCACTAAACGAGCAGAAAATCACCCCTTTCGCCTTCAATTGGTCACGGAACTGAGTATGTACAGACACGCTATCAAAAACAGCATCAACAGCAACACCCGACAAGATCTTTTGCTCTTCCAAAGGAATACCCAATTTATTGAATGTATCAACTATTTCAGGATCAACCTCATCTAATGACTCATATTTAGCCTTATTTTTTGGCTGAGCATAATAACTGATACTTTGAAAATCTGGTATTTCGAATTGTAACTGTCCCCAATTTGGATGTTGTAAAGTTGTCCAATGGCGATACGCCTTCAAACGAAAATCCAACAAAAATTGTGGTTCTTCTTTTATTGCAGAAATACGACGTATAATATCCTCGTTTATGCCAGGAGGGAAAATGTCGGTTTCTACATTCGATGTAAATCCGTACTTATATTCTTCCGATTCAATGTTAGAAAGGATGTCCTTGTCTTCCATACTGTTTTCTTATTGCATTAACGATTCCAAATCAATTGGTGCTTCATCACGTATTTCTGTAATCGTACCATTTGCACATTGCAGTGTTCTTGATGGGTATCGATGAACCATTTGCGTGTTATGTGTAACAAGAAATACCGCACATCCAAGTTTTGTCAAAGAATGGAATAATTTGAATATTTCATCTGAAGTTTCATTGTCAAGATTTCCTGTTGGTTCATCTGCCAAAATTACATCAGGATCGTTCAACAGAGCACGTGCAATAGCTACTCGTTGTTGTTCTCCACCAGAAAGTTGGTAAGGCATGTTTTCCTTTTTATCTTCCATGCCAACTCGAGTAAGAACTTCTGTAATTCTTGCCTGAATTTCTGCAGTTTTCGACCAACCAGTTGCTTTTAGAACAAATTCAAGATTTTTGTACACGTTTCTATCCGATAACAATTGGAAATCCTGAAATACTACAGACACTTTTCTACGTAGATACGGTATCTTTTTTCGTTTTAGATTATTCAAATCATATTCAGCAATAACAGCTTCACCGTCAAGCAACGGTATTTCTGCATACATAGTTTTTAGCAAACTAGACTTACCTGCTGCAGTTTTTCCGATTAAGTAAACGATTTCACCTTCGCCTACAGAGAAAGACACATCCTTAAGAATAGGATTTTCTTCTGTATAGCCAATAACCGCTTGGTTGAAATAGATTTTATTTGCCATTATTGTGATTTTATATATTCGAAATTATTCTTTATGACGTGCCTTTAACTCACGAGCTAAATCTTCTATACGTAAGCCCTTTTCTGTTAAAAGTACAATCAAATGATAGATTAGATCGGATGTTTCGTACAACAATTGTTCTTTTGTTCCATTTGTTGCTTCAATGATACTTTCGATTGCTTCTTCACCGACTTTTTGCGAAATTTTATTGATGCCTTTCGTAAACAATTTAGTGGTGTAAGAACCTTCCGGCATTTCTCTTTTGCGTTTTTCTATAAAATCCTGAAGATACGACAAGAAAGCCAAATCGTCTATATTCTTATCTCCTAAAAATGTATCAGCACCAGTTGTGGAACCTTCCGGTAACGCACGTATTACAACAGCATCTCCTTCTTCGTTTGCAATAAGCGCATCCAATGCGACAGGTGTATTGTATTCGCCAGCAGTCAACAATTGAGGTTGGCCGGTTTCTTTAGAGAACAAATACACATGTTGAGTTTCGTTCATTTGATTGTACGTTTCCTCGTTTATGTAACCTATACGAAGAATCTTATTTGTTCTCTTATCTTGTACTACCGCCTGAACCGTTCCGTTTGGTATTGTAAAATTCAAATCCATTGTTATTCTTTTCGACAAAGATATAAAATTGTATATACTAATTATTCGCTTGTTCCGTATCTGCTGGCATTTTTTCTTCCTGTACGTCGTTTTCTACGACAGGTTCATTTTCAAGCACTTTTTCTTCTCCTATTATTGCTGCAATTTTTGTTCTTGATGGGAACATTCCGATTTGCCATGCGAAAGAAATACCAAAGAACAATAAATAATACAAATTCGTACTAACAAAAGTAGATATTATAGCTATTACTGCAACAAGCAGCAACATAATATATCGAGAATAAACCGATGCCTTAAATATTTGCAACTTACTTTCTTGATCCACCGCTTTCGAAATCATACGATTTCTATGTATCAAAGAAGCAATGTTCCAGCAAAACATTATCAACGACACGCCAAGCACTATCAATCCCCAAACACTTGCAGCACTCTGTAATTCCAAAGAAAAATCCTTTCGAATATACAAAAGCAAACCTAACACAAACAATTCCACAAAAAGCACAATGCATACAAGAATTTGCATTGGCAAAGAATATGTTCTTTTAACACTATCAATTAATGCCATAACCTTCTTTTTTATTAATGCACAAAAATACACAAAATCAAGTATTTTCGCTGATATTCATACTGTAAAACAGCAAATTTTATTTTTGAATGCGAATAGCCAACACAATTTTTCTCAATAAACATTCGTATGTTAACAAATTTCTTATTTTCTTAAAAATAGTGTAACATAGTTTTTCGTAATTTTGTGGACTAAAACAGTTAATATATGCCTTATAGAAGACTACCAAATACAGACGCTGCACGAATTCGTGCCCTACAATCAGCTATTGACGCCTGTACAAACGTACAGCCAAAAGACAGAGCTGTTTCACAAAATGTTCTTACACAAGCCAAATATTTTTTGACTTCGTTCAAGTCCGGAATATTACAAAATCGTTCGGAACATTCGCTTTCCGTAGAAAAAGGTGCGTCATTTGCGCAACTACACAGAAAGATGAAAATGTACATTTCCCACTTTATTCAAGTTTTGAATATGTCTATCGCTCGTGGAGAAATTGCAGCCTCTGTTCGTGATTTCTATGGTGTAAGCAAAAAACTACCTGAACTTGAAACTTCGGAAGATCTTCTGTCTTGGGGACAAAAACTTATAGACGGAGAAAAAGCTCGCCGTGAAGCGAATGCCGGAAAAATGGAAAACCCTCGTATTGAGCTACTTGAAATTATCTATAGAAAATATTCTGTTGCAACAAGAGACAACGGGCTCCGAATTTCACACGATCAACGTTCTGCTGAATTTATCGAAGACTTGCGAGACGAAGCCGACAATTTGATAGTACAAATTTGGAACGAAATCGAAACGTATTTTGCAAATATTGAAAACGCCGAAGAACGCAGACAAGAATGCGGAAGATATGGCGTTATCTACGTGTTCCGCAAATCTGAATTAGAAAAAAAGAACACTGAAGACGCTGAAACAGAAGAAAACACAAACAACTAGAGTATGAAAAAATTCCTTTTACTTCTTTGCACAACTCTATTCATTTTCTCAGGTTGTAACAAATTCGATTTTGACGAATCTCTCTTATACGGAAGATGGAAATCGGGAACTCTGTATGAAAAATACTCGTCTTCCGGCTCCGGATGGACATGGGATACTGCCGACGATGTTGATGAATCAGAGGCGCAAAGTTTTACATGGACATTAGACGGTGATAAACTAACCCAATTGCACCAAATGGAAGCAAGTACAGCCGTTGTTCCAAAGCAATATACCATAACTACACTTACAGAAACAACATTGGTTTATACAGCTAACGGAAAAACTTATACATTCAAAAAACAGTAGATGATATGAAAAAAGCGTTGAAAGTTATAGGAATCTCTGCCGGCTCTATTATCGGCGTGGCTCTTGTGGCTGTTTGCATCGTAGTATATCTTGTTTTTACCCCTGCAAAATTAACCCCAATTGTAAAAAAATACATTCCTGAATTTGTAACTTGCCAAACACAACTGGATACAGTTGATTTGACGTTTTTCAGCACATTTCCACATTTTGGCCTTCGCTTACATAATTTCGCACTTGTAAATCCTATGGAAGGTGCCCCTTCCGATACAGTTGCCTTTGTCGAAGAATTAGTCGCTACCGTCGACGTGAAAGAATATCTTGACAACGAAAACATTGTAATAAACGGCATTTATCTTTCTAATACACAAGCAAATATTTTCGTAAACGCCAACTCGGTTGCAAACTACGATGTATTTGTTTCCGATACCACAAGCGAAGAAGACACAAGTTCTACTTCACTGTTTAAGATGCTAAAAATCGAAGATATTGAATTAAAGAATATTTCTGCCTCGTATGTTGATTTGCCTTCAAAAATGCAGGCAACTATACGCAATATCAACGCAACGACCAACTTGACAATGGAAAACGACGATATTGTAACGGATTTGTCGTTAGGAACTGGTGCCGTTTCATTTACTATGAATGATTCCACTAACATACAGGCAACTATAGACTCCATAGAGGGAAAATTCAATGGTGGATTAGCAAATTTGTCTAACATTAACGGAACATTGCAGTTATTCTTTTTAAATACTGCTGCAACTATGGACAATGTAAAATATGCAGATTCGTTGAACATTTCTGCTGTTTTACCAATGGTTGCAGATCTTGATTCTATGAAAATCGCTCTGACAAATGCTTTGATTGGAATTAACGAGCACCAAATTTCACTTACCGGTAATGCACAAGTTGGAGACGATATTACCATGGACATGAATTTTTCTACCAACAATATTATTCTAAACCGTCTGCTTCCTCTTATTCCGGAAAACATGCGCAAAGAATATCTTGATGGAATTAATCTTGATGGTGTCGTACAATTATCTGGTAATGTAGCAGGTACGTACAACGATACACTTATGCCTATAATCTCTGCTGATGCTGTTTATTCCAACGGTGAAATTGTTATAGAAGGTCTTGGCCACGATTTATATGACGTTTCGGTAAATGCACACGCCAACGTTGATATGAATGATGAGAAAAATTCAATTCTGACGCTCAATGCTCTTTCCGCAAAAACAGGAAAAACATCGGTTACGGCAACAGGAGCTATCAACGATTTGTTGAATAAAATGCTTTTCGACATTAAAGCAAATGCTAAAATCTATTTGCTTGACTTAAAGTCAGACTTGCCAGACTATTTGTTCGCTTCAGGTTGGGCAGATGCTGCATTTACAGCCCAATGCTCGCTAGACGATTTGATGAATGTTGACTTACAAAAAATCAAAGCAAACGGTAGTGTTGACATTACCGACTTAGACGTAATTTACGAAGATTCAACATTTGTCAACAGTAAACAAATGGCTGTTGACTTTACCCTACCAAGCAAACACACAACTAAAGAATTTAAAGAAGTCATTGACCTTGCAATTAAGAGTAATCAATTGAATGTGGAAATGACTGACTTCTTTAAAACGAAGCTAAATAATGCTGACCTACGTGTTGGTCTTTCTGATGTGATGGATACGACCAAAGATATGGCTTTAGCTTGCGACTTCAACATTGCCAATGTTGTTTTCAACATGGAAGCAGACACAATATCTGCCACAATACGAAATCCACGAGGAATGGCTGTAATGTATCCGAAAAATAAAAATACCGGATATGGATGTTTGTTCAATTGCGACAGTCTCTCTGCAAAAGTTGCAGAAACTCTTTCGGCACGTACCGGACTTATTAGCTTTGACGCAAAGGCAGAATATGATTCAACAGCTGCCGATGTTATCCAACAATGGAATCCTGACGTGAAATTAAACTTCAATCAGGGTCAAATTGCTCTTAGCGCAATAGAAGCACCTATAAAGGTCTCAAAAATTAAGTGCGATTTTAACAAAAACCGCTTAAAGATTGACGATAGCCAACTTATTGTTGGTAATTCCGATTTCTCACTGAAAGGTGTTCTTAAAAATATTGCAGCTTACTTAAACAATGAAGATCTTCTTTTGGGCGACTTCACGTTTACTTCGAACTACACCGACGTAATGGAGCTTATGGACTTGGCAAGTGGCTTTGGCGACACGACAACAGTAGCAGAAACCAACGAAATTGCAAAAGCAGATACTGTTGAAGAAGATAACCCATTTATGGTTCCTCTTGGCGTTGATTTCACACTAAAAACAGATATCAAAAAAGCTCTAGTTGGCAATACCATCGTTGAACACGCTGGCGGAGGAGTTACAATTCACGATGGTGTTCTTGTGATAGAAGAAATGGGTTTCACGTGCGATGCGGCGCAAATGCAACTTACAGCAATGTATCGTTCAGAACGGAAGAACCACTTATTTGCAGGACTCGACTTCCACTTAATTGACATTAGCATCAACGATTTGATAGATATGATTCCCGACATCGATACTATCGTACCGATGTTGAAAGCGTTCTCCGGAAAGGCAGAATTCCACCTTGCTGCAGAAACATATTTGAAATCAAATTACGATCCTAAATTCTCTACAATGCGTGGTGCTGCAGCGATTAAAGGCCGTGACCTTGTAGTAATGGATAACGAGACATACCAACAAATTTCAAAACTATTGTTGTTCAACAAGAAGAAAACGAAAAATGTTATAGATAGTTTGAATGTGGAAATGACCATGTTCCGTAACGAGGTTGACCTTTATCCATTTGTCGTTTCAATGGATAAATATCAGGCAATACTGTCGGGATATCATAACCTGGACATGACGTACAATTACCATATCTCATTGACCAAATGTCCTTTACCAATGCGACTTGGATTGAATATTTACGGTAATATGGATGACTTGAAATTCAAACTAGCTAAATGCAAGTACCGTCGTTTATATAAGCCAAAACAACAAGGTGTAGTAGATGAACAGATTCTTTCTTTGAAAAAAATCATCAGTTCATCTATTCGTGCAGGAGTGAAAGATCAAGGTGTATTAATTAAGGACTAATTCAGCGATGAATGAATCTTTACATACCTTTGCCCAATCAATTGCATCAGTTACTGACGCAGAGGCATTAATTAATGCATTACAAACAGAGAGGCAAACTAGTATCCGCATCAATTCCAAGAAATTGGGGCAACAGGAATTGCCGTCTGTTCCATGGTGTAAAAACGGATATTATTTAGAAGATAGGCCATTATTTACCCTTGACCCACTTTTTCATTCTGGAGCATACTATGTTCAAGAAGCGTCGTCCATGTTTATTGAACAAGTAATAGCTCCACTTGCAACAAGACCATTACGTGTGCTTGACTTATGCGCAGCACCAGGCGGGAAAACAACACTGGCACTATCATTATTACCAGAAGGAAGTTTATTAATTGCCAACGAAGTAATCAAGAGCCGTGCACAAATTCTTTCGGAAAACCTCATCAAATGGGGAAATATGGACTGCATTGTAACAAACAATGATCCTAAAGACTTTGACTTTCTTCGTGGTTTCTTCGATATTATTATTGTAGATGCACCTTGTTCCGGAGAAGGAATGTTTCGAAAAGATTCGAATGCAATAAACGAATGGTCTCCAGAAAATGTTGACCTATGTAGCAAACGCCAATTACGCATCCTATACGATATATGGCCTTGTCTTGCTCCTAACGGAACATTGTTATATAGCACATGTACTTTCAACGAAAAAGAAAATGAAGATGTCGTAGCTCGATTCATTAACGAAAACGATGCCACATGTGAACAAATTCCATTGAAAGATGAATGGAACATAACCGAACGTAAGAAAGATGGAGCATATTCGTACCGCTTCTTTCCACATTTAACAAAAGGTGAAGGTTTCTCACTCTCTGTTATTCGCAAAAATGAAGGTTCTGAATATTCATTGCCAAAGAAACTCTCACAACCAAAATCATTCTCTATTCTTTCAAGCAAAAACACTGTACCTTTCAAATCACTTATTAAAAAAGAGGATGTTGTCTTTTTTGAAGATAAACAAAACAAAGTATGGGCTTTCGCCGAAGATCATCAAAAAATTCTATGTGAAATAGCAGCCCATTGTTCTCTGATTCACGCAGGGACACCAGTAGCAGAAGTGTTTGGAAACAAAATAAATCCACTTCCTGGCTTAGCATTTTCATATAATTATGCAGATAATTCATTTCCAAGTGTTACTGTTGATTTAGAAACTGCGATACACTACTTTAAAAAAGAACCTCTTGTTCTTGACAACGCACCAAAAGGCTGGATACAACTTAAATACAACAATAGTTCTATTGGATTTGTGAAAAACATTGGTAACCGGGCTAACAATCCATATCCAGCAGAGTGGACAATTAAAATGAATGTTGACTATTCACGCTTGCCACAAATGAAGTGGAACATTCATTAAAAACAAGAAATAAAAGAAATACACAATAGAAGTCTTATTTTTCAACGAAAAAGTTTTGATAATAGAAAAATATTACTACTTTTGCATCACGATTTCGGAGTGGTAGCTCAGTCGGTAGAGCACAGGACTGAAAATCCTGGCGTCGGCGGTTCGATCCCGCCCCTCTCCACGGAAAAAGACGATCAAATTCTGGTCGTCTTTTTTTATTTCTTCAACTCTGAACATATAGCCAAAAGAAAGAAGGGCAGATTAGAAATCTGCCCTTCTTTTTCATAAAACGCAAAAAATCGCTTCTGTTATTTCACTATTGACAAAATATCTTCTACTATTTGTTCATCAAGTAAGCGATTATCTGCAAGAAGTTGGTATTGGTCAAAGCGGTCATATAAATCCTTCTTGATTCCACCAACAAGAACCTTCATGTCTGACGTTCCATAATATGAAGCGATGCGTTCTCCAAAGCCACCATCTTTACAACCATCTTCCAACGTAACAACAAGTTGGTGATCTTTCTGCAAAGCATCAAGAGTTGCAGCGTCAACAGAAGATAGATAACGTGGATTAACCAATGTTGCTTGTATTCCTTTTTCTGCCAACATACGGACAACATTCTCTCCTTTTTGATAGAACGAACCAGCAGCAATAATTGCCACTTTCGATCCTTGTTTTGCGATCTTATATTGAGCAGAGAAAGAATATTCTTCTTGTTGTGCCTCATCTGTATGATTTACCCCATTACTTGGTACACGTATGGCAACAGGCATTTTATCTTGCTTAATCGCCCATTTCATCATTGAAAAATACTCCTCACAAGTAGTTGGCGCCAAATACAATAAATTCGGAATGCTCGTAAGCATTGGAATATCAAACAAACAGATGTGCGTAATGTCATTCATCGTTCCTGAACCTCCCCAAGTCACATTTATAACTGCAGGATTTGAATTGATACACAAATCTTGTGCAATTTGATCGTATGTTCTTTGTATAAATGTTGAATAAACTGTCCAAACAGGATGCAAGCCACCTTTTGCCATACCACTGATCATAGCAACAGCTTGCTCTTCTGCAATACCCATATCTATATGTTGTTTACCGGCAAGGTCTCTTTTTTCTTTTGTAAAACCTGCTGCTGTTGGAGTTCCGGCAGTTACAGCAATAAGAGTAGGATCTTTTTTCATTTCTGCCAACATCCAGTCCGAAAACAAACCATCATACGATTCTGATGCTTCTCCCTCTGGACGAGAACCATCTTCTACATTAAATGGAGCCCCCCAATGCCATTGTTCTTTGTCATCAATTGCAGGCTGGAAACCATGTCCTTTTTCTGTATGAATATGTACTACAGTTGGTACAGTTGTATCTTTTACTTTCTTGAAAATAGCAATAAGTTTTTCAATATTATTACCTTCTTCTTCATAGTAATAATCAAAACCCCAAGCCTTGAACCAGTTGTGTTCACATTGACCATTTGATTCACGTAAAGCACGCAAATTCTTGTAAATACCACCATGATTTTCGGCAATACTCATTTCATTGTCATTCACAACAATAATGATACCGGTGCCCAATTCACTTGCTTCATCTAATCCCTCGAATGCTTCACCACCAGAAAGCGATCCATCACCAATAATAGCAATAATATTTTCCTTCGTTCCCTTAATATCACGTGCCTTTTGAAGCCCTGTTGCAAGAGATACAGAAGTTGATGTGTGACCAACTTCAAAATTATCATACACGGGACTCTCGGCAGGCGAAGAATAACCGCTGATAGCATTCATGTCATTAACATCACCAAGGAAACCACTTGCACGACCAGTTAAAACCTTATGCGGATAACATTGGTGAGAGACATCAAAAACAAATTTATCTTCCGGAGCATTAAATACATAATGCAACGCCACTGTTGCCTCCACAAAACCAAGATTAGGGCCAACGTGGCCACCATGTTTGCTTACACGATTTAGAACAGCTTTACGAGTTTCATCTGCAACTATAGTAAGTTCCTTTTGATCCAGCTTTTTCAAATCTGCTGGAGATTTAATTTTCTCTATATACATGTTATTTGTAGTTAATTTACACACAAAATTGCGTAAAATACGAATTGATTCCTATACCCCAAACGCAGATTTCTATACCTAAAATACGGCTATTTTCTAACTAAAAGAAAAAGCCCATCAAGAATAATCTTAATGGGCTTTCTGATAGTTATTTTCTAACTAGAAATTCGCAATACGAATAATATCAGCGAATACACCAGCAGCAGTAACTGCAGCTCCGGCTCCAGGACCTATCACTATCAATGGTTGAGTGCGATAGTGAGCTGTTGTAAAGGAAATAATATTGTCGCTACCTGTAATATTATAGAATGGATGTGAAGGATCAACAGCCTTGATTTCTGTTTTTGCCTTACCATTTTCATACGTAGCAATATATTTCAAATGTTTACCTTCTTTTTCTGCTTCGGCAAACAATTTTGTGTATTTTTCGTTGTCGTTCTTTTCAAGAGAAGCCCACAATTCCTCTACCGTTGTCGTATTTTGACTTGCTTCCGACAAACAGTTCTCAACAGCCACATCTTCAAGGTTAAATTGACAACCAATTTCACGAGAAAGAATCAAAATCTTACGAGCAACATCCTTACCGGCCAAGTCAATCTTTGGATCTGGTTCAGTATACCCTTTTTGACGAGCTTCTTTAACTGTTGTTGCAAAATCTTTTGTTGAAGAACAATTGCTGAAAATGAAATTCAACGAACCAGAAAGAATTGCTTCTATTTTAATGATTTCATCACCACTCTTAATCAAATCCTTCAAAGTACTGATGACAGGAAGACCTGCACCAACATTCGTTTCATAATAGAATCGAGCACCTGTTTGAGATGCTAACTCATGAATATGTTTATAACGAGCATAATCGCTTGCGTTGGCAACTTTATTTGGAGTTACAACTGAAATATGTTTTTCGAGCATTTCTTCATACTTGTCGGCAACAGCGTAACTTGCTGTATTGTCAACATATACACTATTACGCAAATTCAATTCTTTGATTTTTGCGACATAAGCATCAAGGTCAGGTTTGCAACCTTTTGTTTTTACAAGTTCTTCCCAATTTGCAAGATCAATACCATCAGTATCGATTAAATATCCATCGATGTTAGAAATACCTACAACCTTAACATCAATCTTATTTTGGTCTATAAGAGTTTGATGTTGTGCATTGATTTGACGAAGAAGTTCTCCACCGATTGTTCCTGTACCAACAACAAAGACATTCAATGTAGTTGTCATTGAAAGGAAGAATGATTCATGCAAAGAATTCAATGCTTTGATTTTATCTTTCTCGTTGATAACAACAGAAATATTCAATTCGCTAGCACCTTGTGCAATTGCAACCACATTGATTCCATTTACGCCAAGAGCATTAAAGAATTTACTTGCTACACCCGGAATATTCTTCATATTCTCACCTACGGCGGCAATAATAGAAAGGTCGTTTTCAACCTTAATAGAATCTATCAAACCTGCTTTCAACTCGAATTCGAATTCTTTGCTCAAGACATCTTGAGATTTTTTCGCATCGTTTGGAAGGACAGCAAATGTAATTGAATGTTCAGACGAACCTTGTGTAATCAAAATCACATTAATGGATTCCTGAGCGATAGCACGGAACAAACGCATTGAAATACCGGCTTCGCCAATCATACCACTACCTTGAACGGTAATTAAACTAACTTCATCAATAGAAGAAATACCTTGAACACGCAATTGAGAGTTTTCGTTCTCTTTTGTAATAAGTGTTCCTTTAGCTGTTGGATTGAAAGTGTTTTTTATTATCACGGGAATCATTTTTGACATTGCAGGAATAACAGTTCTTGGCTCAAGAACTTTTGCACCAAAGTGAGAAAGCTCCATTGCTTCGGCATATGTAATATGTTCTATTGGATACGCCTTTTTCACCTTACGTGGATCAGCTGTCATCATGCCGTCAACGTCAGTCCAAATTTCTAAGATTGAAGCGTTTACTGCACGAGCGAAAATAGCACCAGAATAATCTGAACCACCACGACCAAGTGTGATTGTTTCATCATCTTCTGTACTTGCAATAAATCCCGTAGCGATGAATAATGTCTTTGTATTAAGAACTTTATCCTGAATAAGTTTATCTGTTTTTTCGAAATTTACCTTTGCTGCCCCAAATGTCTTGTCTGTTTTTATAACAGTACGTGCATCAAGGAATTCACAATCAATACCACTTTGAGCAATAGTTTTTGCGATAATATATGCAGACATTCGTTCTCCAACGCTTGAAACTATATCAAGAGAACGTGGGGTCAATTCACGAATCAAAGCAATACCATGAAGAATATCTTTTAATTCACTAAGGACATTTTCTGTATGTTTTTCGCAGTCTGTTTTATAATCTCCAGACAACAAACCACCAATGGTATCAAAATGTGCTTTTTTTATTTCTGCAAGGGTTTCGGTGAAGGTGGTGTCTCCTTTTACAGCTTTATTGCTGCATTCAATCAATTTATTTGTGATTCCACCTAAAGCAGAAACCACAACCACTAACTGTTCTTTTGCAAGATTATCTTTGATAATCGCAATTGTTTTAGAGATGTTTTCGGCATTTTTCACCGAAGTTCCACCAAATTTTAAGACCTTCATATATATTTACAAAATGTGTTCAAAAGTAATATAAGTGTAGTTTTTATCAAAATTTCAAAGAATATTTATTTTTTAATGGCATTTCTTTTATACATTGCCAAAAAATCACACTATGAACTTCATTCAGAAAATAGCTAAATCATTATCTATGCAAGGACGCGCCATTGGCTTTATAATAACCAATGGAATGACATGGACATTATTGATGCCATTACTCATATTTATAGCATCTGGTGTAGCAGGGCTTTGGTCTATTGGTGCTTTAGTTCAACAAATTGCAGAGGTTTACGGAGCAGACCTTTCTCCTCTATTCTTTTCTATAGGCGTAATTGTTCTAAAACTATTGTTTTTTATTATTTTTGGAATTTGGGGAGGATATATAGTAGTAATTATTATGTCCCCCTTTATGGCGTATGTTTCCGAGAAAACTGAACATATACTTAATGGCAAAGATTATCCTTTTGACCTTATTCAAATTTTAAAAGATGCACTCCGTGGAATATTACTGGCTATCAGAAATATATTTATGGAACTGTTTTTAGGATTTCTCATTTCCCTAATTGCTTTATTCCCGATTGTAGGACCACTAATTACATTTGTCGGAATGCCATTGATTCTATTTGTTATCTCAGCCTACTACTATGGTTTTTCTTTTATCGACTATACTAATGAACGACGAAAACTTACAGTTAGTCAAAGTGTTAACTTTGTAAAACGAAATAAAGCTATGGCTATCGGCCACGGACTTATTTTTGCTCTACTACTCTATATTCCTATAATAGGTTCTTTACTCTCTTCTATTTTTGCCATAGTTTCAACTGTAGCAGCAACAATAGAAATGGTTGAAGAACATTCCGATGAAAAAGAAATATTACAATTACCGTAATTTGTTACTTTTGCCGCACTATGCGACAGAAAGATAACTGGATATTTCATATTTTGGCATTTGCCGTTGTTCTAATTTGGGGGACAACTTTCGTTTCAACTAAAATACTTATAAACAACGGTTTAACGGCAATAGACATTTTTATTGCACGCTTTTTATTAGCATATATTGTATTATGTTTTATTGCTCCCAAACAAATTTTTTCGGCAAGCATTCTCGATGAACTTCTATTTCTATGCATGGGTATAACTGGAGGCTCACTCTACTTTCTCACTGAAAACATTGCATTAAGTTATTCTTTTGCATCTAATGTCTCATTGATTGTTTGTACAACGCCAATATTTACGTCCATTTTGATTGGTTGTATTTCTAAAACAGAATTATTTTCAAAAAAACAAATGCTCGGTTCATTACTTGCATTCATAGGTATGGCTCTTGTAGTTTTAAACGGGAAATTCGTACTGAATCTCTCTCCTATAGGCGATATTCTTGCTTTAGCAGCAGCTTGGTCGTGGGCATTCTATTCATTTATTATGAAACGAATGGCAAATAACTATTCAAGTTTGTTTATCACAAGAAAAGTATTTTTCTATGGACTTATATCTGCTATTCCTGTCGCAGCATATTTCGGACTTACCTATAATACAGAAATACTGTCTAAACCTATTGTATTTGGAAATCTTTTATTCTTAGGATTAATTGCTTCTTTATTATGTTATGTTCTTTGGAACATTATTATGAAACGTATCGGCATCATAAAAGCTTCAAATTATATTTATATAAATCCTGTTGTTGCCGTGATTTGCTCTGCAATTATTCTACACGAAAATATTACATTTTTTGCAATAGGAGGAATGATCCTTATTCTCTGCGGTTTATTTATCGCTGAGAAAAAATAAAAAAAGGTTGCTCTTTTCAGAACAACCTTTCTCTTTATATCGCCGGATTGACTATCGTACCAACGTCACGCTTCCGAACTTAGTCTTCTTGCCGTTTCCATTGTCGAAGCCTTCCCATATTTGTCCGTCTAGGAATGTTGCTTCCATTTTCCAGATATATACGTCTGACTTCATCATCTTACCATCGTACATACCATCCCATTTACCTACGAACTTGCCGTCCTCTACTTCATCCGAGTACCACAACAAGTTACCCCACTTGTCATATACCGAGATTTCGCATGTCTTCAAGTTGTAGCCTTTTGGTTGGAACGATCTTACGCTATGTGCAGGGTTCGTTGGCGAGAACGCATTCGGTACATACAACGATGATGTCAAATTCACGAAGATGCATTCTTTATATTTCGCCTTACAACCGAATGAGTTCGTTACCGTCAAGATTGGACAGTTGTAACCATAAATATAGTCACCTTCACGAATAGCCTTGTTTCGTTGGTTGTATGGTACTTCCAAATCAATGTCAGACTCGTTTTCACCAATATGACCAAAGTTCCAAGATATATTGTAAGGAATTTCTTCACCTACCAATTCGCCTTCACTATTTGTAAACCACAAGCTATCTTGTAACGTACTATCTTTCAACTCTATAATATTTGTAGAGCCAGGCATTGACCATGTGAACATCGGTTCTGGAACTGGGGCGATCTTCACTATCAATGTGTCGAAGCCTTCACAGCCTGCCCATGTTTGTTCGTACACCGTCAATGTGTCGATTCCCGGTTTAGACCAATCTATATAACGTACAGATGTTGCATCAGTCTTAGCGTAGTTCAAGTGGTCACCTGTTACATTCCAGAAGTAGGTACTTCCTTTCGTGTATTGAGTGTAGTATTCTTCTGTTTCTCCAACACAAACTGAATCTGCACCTATCATCTTTGTCTTAGCAGAAGCAGCAACCGTCATTGAAACTGTATCTGCAATACTTTCACAACCTCTGAAATTTTCCTCGTCATACAAATTGATGTCATGCAAACGGAAATAATATGTTCCCGTATCAAGTACCTGGCCTGAATCAAACTTATATTTTCTACCATTCCATACTGCAGGTTGAATACCACTCAAACTTTCCCAAACAATATTAGCAGAACCCAATGCTTGTAGATCCTTGATATCCTCACCTTGACAAATTACTTTTGAAAATACTATAGGCGTTCTTGCACGATCTATTACCTTATATGTAAAACTTGCTTCCTCACTCTGGCAAGTTACAGCATCATATTTATATGTATAAACAGCGCTTACCGTATATGTTCCTGGAGCATTTATCATATTTGTTGGTTGAATATTATGGTCTTCGGTATCCATATATTTCTTAAATGACGTTCCATTTGAAACTTTCCAATCAATATATGATGTTGACGTAATTGCTGGAGCAAAATCACCTGCTTGAATTGTTAATACAGAATCGTATATACAAAGTATAGTATCTTCACCAATTGTAAATGTAGGTTGTTGTATTACTCTTAAAGTAACTGGAACAACATCACTCACACAAGAATTCAACTCTCTTTGTACATAATATGTTTTATCACTACTACCAATTTCCGAAACTGCAGGTGTATAATTATAACCTTGTCCTAAGAATGTTACAACCGATTCATCAGCATACCATTTATCCATAAGCATATTAGTACGTAATGCAGGTATTACTGTATCACCGGCACAAACACTAGCGCCAAAAACTTCTGGGTTTGTAGGCTTTTCGTTGATTGTAAACGATATTGGTGTCTTTTCACCTTCACAACCATCCACAGTCTGTGATGCATAATATCTCTTGATACCAGCAGACATGTCTGTTGTTTGATATGTCTCAAATTCACCTATTTTCGTCTTCTTGTCGGAAGAATACCAAGTAATATTTTCTCCATATACACGAAGTTCTGGAGCATCGTCATAAGAACAGATATTTGCTTGCATTGAAGCTACCGGTGCACTAGGCAAAGATTTTATAACATACTCAGCAGCAGCAGTTTGTCCTTCACAACCTCTTACCTTTTGTGCTGCGTAATATTTATAAATTCCAACTTCAGTATCATTTGAAGTAAAACTATTTCCGGTTTTTAGAATAGAAGATTTCATTGCATCTGCATACCAAGATATAGTTCCTTCTCCTTCAGCAGTTACCGCTTTATTAGACTCGCCGTAGCATACTTCGGCAGGTGTAGTCGTTGGTGCCTCAGGGATGTCCTTGATCGTGTACGTCGCCTCCACCTTTGGTC
>JAKSTZ010000010.1 GCA_024402335.1 Bacteroidales bacterium | reverse complement strand
CTATGTTTTGTTTTGCCGTTTTGATGGATGCGGTTATTAATTTCATTAATTCTAAACTTTGTTTTTGTAGTTGTTTGAATTGTTCTTCTTCTATATAATTTGTTTGATACAGTAATTCAATCCAATAGATTGTTTCGTTTACTTCTTTTTGTGAGATAGATAATTTATGAATAAAGTCCAATTTGCTTTCTGAAAATTCAGATTCGCAAATATTAGCTCCTATACTTGTTCCGCTTCGGAGTAATTGTTTACTTATCACATATTCTTTTTTATCATCACATAAATATTTATATAAATTAATGATAGAAATGGAAAATGAGAAACTTTTTGTCTTTAGGATATTCTCTTTCATTACTCATTAAACATTTATCATTTTTTTATATTTCTTGTGACGTCTTTTCCAAAACTCTTATTTGCTAATTTTCTATCTCTTGGTCTATATGTTCCGTCTTCCATTTCACGTAAAACAACGTTTGAGAATAACTTGAACATTTTTTCTTCTTGTGATTCGTCTTTGTAGAATGCTTTCCAAGCGTATTCATATAATTCTTGTAAGCGTTCTGCGGACATGTGTTTTGGATGATAAACTACTTGTCCTGCATTGTAATGATCCCAGTCGAAGTCGAAGATTCTTCCTTGTCGAAGTAGGTCGTCGTATGCTTTTGTATGTGGGAAAGGAGCAAGGACTGTAAATTCTGCTAAATCCAAATCAATTTCTAACAAGAAGTCTATCAAACGTTTAATGTCATCTTCTGTTTGGTTGTCAAGGCCGAGAAGAATAGTTCCTTCAACACCGATTCCGTAGTCGTGGTAACGTTTTACGCGTTCACGAATATAGTTTGATGTATCGTACACTGCTTGATATACATACCATGCACCAGCTTGTGCGGCAAGGTCAAGTACTTGCGGATCGTCTTCTATCGTATGGCTAATCCATTTCTTTTTCAAAGGAATCATTTCCTTGAAAAGTTGCATTTCCCATTCCTTGTTTTGTGCCAAAGAGTTATCCACTATAAATAAACGGTTGTTGTCTATTGTCTCCAAGTCGGCAATAGTTTGGTCTATTGGTCTTGGACGGAAACAACGGCTTCCAAGATATGAAACAGCGCATGGATAACAGCTGAAACGGCAACCACGAGATGCATGGAAAAGGTCAACCATAGGTACACCTTTGTGGTTGTATAATTCACGTTTGTATAAATCACGACGGGCAGGACCGACTAAAGAAATGTCAGGCATGTTTCCCATGTAATTATACACTTTCTTTAACTTACCGTTCTTCCAATCTTCCATAACTGCTTCCATACGACCTTCTGATTCACCAAGGAATACCGAGTCGGCGTGAAGCATGGTTTCTTCAGCATGCAGCATGGTTGAAATTCCACCGAACATAACTTGTAGGCCTTTAGCACGATATTTATCGGCGATAGCCCAACCTCTTTTTACTTGTGTTGAAAGCATCATAGAGATTGCTACCATATCACACGGTTCATCAAAGTCAATGTCTTCAACATTTTCATCGGTAAATGATACGTCAACCCATTCTGGTAATGTAGCTGCGAAAACTACCGGTCCGTGAGGTGGTAGGTTGAATGTCGTTTGTCCTGGAAGTTTATTCCAACGTGGATAGATAAGTTTTAGTTTCATACATTGTTATTTATAGTGTGAGTCAATGTCTTTATTATACAAAGATAGTTTTTTTACTTCTTTTTAACTTGTTTGCAATAACATTCTTGCATTGTTTAATGCTGCTTCTGTTATTGTTTTACCGCTCAACATTTTTGCAATTTCTTCTATTCTTTGTTCGTTTGTTAACTGAATAATATTTGATGTGGTGGTTTCGTCTGTTTCTGTTTTGTAGACTTTGTATTGCGATTGTGCCTTAACCGCTATTTGTGGCAGATGGGTAATGGTAATGACTTGCATGTCATTTGCCATTGTTTTCATCATATTGCCCATTTGGTCTGCAATTTCGCCGGAAACACCAGTATCAATTTCGTCAAAAATAACAGTTTGCACTGATTTGTTTTTGGCCAATATATATTTCAAACACAACATAACACGGGAAAGTTCACCGCCGGAACTGATTTCGCCAAGCCATTGTGGCTGTATGTTTTTGTTTGCGGAAAATTCCATACGAATTTCATCTTTACCGTTTGTGTGAAATTCCGGAGATTCAGTGATGGAAATTGTGAATGTTACAGAAGGCATTCCTAATTTTTGTAATAAGGAACTAATTTCTGGACATAATTTCTTGATAGCTTTCTCTCTTCGTGTATGTATTTCTTTTGCGATTTTACTGACTTTTTCTTTTTGACGCTCATACGATTTTTGTAACTCGTCGCTATGAAAATCTGCGTTTTCAAGATTGTCAACTATTTGTTGTAGTTCTTCTTGTTTCGCCAACAATTCGTTTTCATCTTGCGATGAATATTTATGGAGTAGGGTGTTGAGTACGTCTATACGCTCGTCAATACTCTCTTTTTGTTGTGGGTCAAAGTCTAGATTTGCGTTGTATTTTGCAATTTCATCTGCAATGTCCGATAATTCTATGTATGATTGTGACAATCGCTCAGCGAACGATTTAATTTGTTCAGTATTTGAATTATCTTTCTCGAAACTTTGCACTACATATTTTAATTGAGATAAAATTGCATTTTCTCCAGAGAAAATATCGTCGGCTTGTGAAAATAGTGTTTTTATTTCCTCACTATGTTCTATGAATGAAGATTCTTGTTCTAATTCTGCAAGTTCCCCAACTCGTATATGGGCTTTCGTAAGTTCTTCTAAACGAAATTTGTAATATGCAAGATCGTCTTTCTTTTGCTTTGTTTCTGAAAGGAATGTATCTAATTCCTTTTTGATTTTTTGTAAGGCAGAAAATTCATTTTTGTATTGTTCCAAAATTTCGTTGTTGTTTGCTTCTGCATCTACAACTTGGCATTGAAAGGAAGATTCTTTTAGAAATAAATTTTGATGTTGTGAATGTATATCCAACAAAACTGTGCCCAAATCTTTTAATACTTGTAAACCGACAGGAGTATCGTTTACGAAAGAACGAGATTTGCCTTGAGGGGTAATTTCGCGCCTGATGATGGTTTCTGTGTCAAAGTCTATGTCTTGTGCCTCAAAGTATGATTGTAATTTATTGTCGTCGAACTTGAACGTCGCTTCGATAACACTTTTTTGTGTCTTGTCTTTGAGTACGGAAGTGTCTGCTCTTTTCCCTAGAAGCAGTGAAAGTGCACCAAGAATAATAGATTTACCAGCTCCAGTTTCCCCCGTAATTGTTGCCATTCCATTGGCAAACTGGATGTTTAGCGTATCTATCAGTGCATAATTTGAAATGATAAGTTTGTGCAGCATGGTTATTTGGTTGATTTAATTTTGTCGTAGTCATTTACGTTGGCAGGATTTAATTTCTTTGCCAATGTCACCATTCTGTTTTTCTCGTCAGGATTGCCTTCCGAATACATTTGCACAATCTCGTCTTTTTTTGCATAGAAAAATGCGGTAAGCAGATATGAACTTGGTTTTAGTTTGAACACTTTTTCTAATTCTGCTACAGCATTATATACTTCTTTTCGTCCTTCTTCGGGTTTGTCGTACATTATGTCCAATCCAAGTCTGTGGTATTTATATAATGCACTATGAAAAGCAGAGTAGGATGAGTTAAGTAAATTTTCAACTAGCCAATATCGTGTCTTGTCATCTCTTGACGACGAACTCCAACCGGCTTCGTCATTTGCTTGGGCTGTTGTTACAACATTCTGCGCTTTTTGGAAAAACTCTATTCCTCCATTTGGACTGAATGTGTCGTAGTCTATACCTATTATTAAATATGCATAGTACGATAGGATAGACGACAAGTTAGAAACAAATGCGTTTTCTGAAAATTCAATTGGCTCGTTTTCTTCGTATTGAAAAGAGATTTTGTCATCAACATGGTTGAACAATGTTGTCGTGTATGTTGAATTATATACTGGTCGAGAAGACTGTATTTGTAAGGTGCCTCCAAAGTTTTTAGACGATTGGGAAGTAATACGAAAATTTAGTTTTACTTCGATTTTTTCCTGCTCTTCATAAGAATGTGTCGTCCACGATTGTGCGTTCATGAATTCTTCTATGGTAGAACGCAAAGTGTTGTACAAATCTTTATCGGCATTCGCAATTTCATTGTATTGAATGTTTACTCTACAACGAAGTTCTCGTGCAAAAGAAAAGGTTGCAAATAAAGCGAATACTATGGCACATAAAATTTTTTTCATTTTCTATCAAGACACGATGCTAAAATACTAATAATATCTTTTGCAACTTCTTTTTTTGACTTTAATTCAAAGTCTTTTTTGTCACCGTTTCGTTGTATTATGGTGACTTTATTGGTGTCGTATCCGAATCCGGCACCTTTGTCCGCAAGAGAGTTAAGCACTATGAAATCGAAGTTCTTTCTTTCAAGTTTCCCCAATGCGTGTGCTAATTCATCGTTAGTTTCAAGGGCAAAACCGGCAAGTACTTGTTTGTCTGTCTTAATTGAACCCAATTTCTGGGCAATGTCAGGATTCGGTTTTAGGTGTATGGTTAAAGATTGTTTTTCTTTAATCTTTATGTCATACTTTGTTTCCGGTGTAAAGTCAGCAACTGCTGCACTTAGTATGCCTGCATCCATAGTTGGAAATAGCTTTACTGCAACGTCGTGCATTTCTTGTGCCGATTTTACATCTATTCTTGTAATGTTAGGATGAGATGTCTTTAGCTGTACGGGACCTGCGATGAGTGTTACTTGTGCTCCTCGGTTTGCTGCTTCTTCGGCAATTGCAAATCCCATTTTGCCGGTAGAGTAGTTGCCAATAAATCGTACAGGATCTATTGCCTCATAAGTTGGTCCGGCAGTTATTAGAATTTTTTTTTTTAGTGATTCCTTTGTTTCAAAGAAATCTGATAGCCATTGAGCTATCGTTTCGGGTTCTGCCATCCTTCCTTTCCCGTCAAGGCCGCTGGCAAGTTCGCCGCTTGTCGGTTCTATAAATGAAACTCCGTCCTCTTTTAGTGTCGCGATGTTTCGTTGTGTCGCTTTATGGGCGAACATGTCCATGTCCATAGCAGGAGCAACAACCACAGGGCAACGTACCGAAAGATAGGTGGTGAGTAAAAGGTTATCGGCAATGCCGTTTGCCATTTTTGCCAATGTGTTTGCCGTACAAGGAGCAACAACAAATACATCAGCCCAAAGACCTAAGTCAACATGACTGTTCCAACTGCCATCGTCATGGTGAAAAAAATCAGAAAGAACAGTGTTTTTCGAAAGCGTAGCTAATGTTACAGGCGTAATAAATTCCTTAGCAAGTGGAGTCATTACTATTTTCACAGTAGCACCTTGCTTAATAAGGAGACGAGTAAGTAATGCAGTCTTGTAGGCTGCAATACTTCCCGTTATACCTATAATAATATGCTTTCCTTGTAGCATAAACTAGTCTTCGTTTTCTGTAGCTTCTGGCACTCTAAAGTATACTTGGTCATCAACGTATTCTTGAATTGCCATAAGAACAGGGTTTGGTAATTTTTCGTAGAATTTGGAAATCTCGATTTGTTCGCGGTTTTCGAATGTTTCTTCTAATGTGTCGTTAACCGAAGCAAATTCTTCCAATTTAGCATCAAGTTCTTTTTTAAGATCTGTTTCAATTTGGTCAGCGCGTTTTGCGATGATAGCAATTGATTCATAGATGTTATTCGTACCTTTTTCTAAGGTTTGAATGTCTCTCGTAATCGTAGAAGCTGGTGCTTTTGTTTTTTTGTAATCCATATCTATTAATAATTATTTATTTCGTTTTTGTATTAAGTTATAAATTTTTTCAGCGTCTTTTGACCATTGTCCGTTTGGATATTCGTCAATGTAAGAACGATATGAATCTGCTGCCATATCGAATCTGTCTTGTTTTTTTTCTTCAACACTGTTTTCTGCAAGCAGATACGAGGAACGAAGTAGCAAGTACAACAATTCTTCGCGGAATTTAGTGTCAGGATATTGTTTCAAGCAGTTTTGAATCGATGTCACTGCTGCTTTGTATTCTTCTAAATCGTAGAAAATTTTGCTGTTTTTGAATGCTTTTTCTTCTAATTTGTTTCGTAGTTTTCCGATGTACTCATTACTTTCCGAAACGTATGCTCCGTTAGGGAATTTGTTTATGTACATTTGGAAAGATTGGATGGCTTTTTCTGTGTATGTTTGGTCCAATGTCACAGCAGGAGACAAGTTGTAGTAACAAACAGCATCATGAAAATATGCGTATTCTATTTGAGAACTTGTTGGATATGTTAGTACATATCGTTCGTAGTAATATGCTGCCATCAAATAGTCTTCTTCTTCGAAATAACTTTTTGCAAGCATTATGGTGATGTTTTCACCTTTTTCTGTCATTCGAAGCGCAGGTAATGCTTTTTCAAATAGTTCGTAGCTCTTGTAAAAGTCCTTTTGCTCGAAATACTTTACGCCACCTTCGTACACAGCGTTATAGTCGTCGGATTTCATAAGCTTTTGATATTCGCTCTGACATCCAACGCAGGCCACGATAGCAAGTATAAACAAGACCTTTCTCATACGCTACAATTAACGGGCAAAAGTACAAAATATTTTGTGAGAATATGCAAATAAATATGGAAAGTTTTTTGTTGAAAAGTCTATTTGGAATTTTTGTTTTTAAATCTCGAAATCAAATATCTTTGTTTTTGTATTCAAATGTTGAAATTGTTTTATGTAAACGTTTGATTATAAATTTATTGTATGAGTAATGGCCGCACATATATAGCAATTGATTTGAAGTCGTTTTATGCTTCGGTTGAGTGTGTAGATTTGGGTGATCAATATGATGCAATGGACTTAAATCTTGTTGTTGCGGACGAAAGTAGGACGGAAAAGACAATTTGTTTGGCAGTTTCGCCTTCTTTGAAGGCTTTAGGTCTACCAGGTCGAGCTCGTTTATTTGAGGTTATTCAGAAAGTTCAGGCTTTAAATGCGGTACGTAAGGCACAAGCTCCTGGAAGACGATTTACGGGAAAGTCTTGTTTCGCATCGAAATTACAAGCAAATCCAAATCTGGAAATTGATTTTAAAATAGCAATTCCTCGTATGGCCCGCTATATGGAGGTGAGCAAGGAAATATATTCTATATATCTTCGGTTTGTGTCTTCGGAAGATATTCATGTGTATTCAATAGATGAAGTTATTATGGATGTAACGAATTATTTGGATACGTATAAACTTACAGCTCAACAACTTGCGTCGAAAATGATACAGACTATAATGGCCGAAAAAAAGATAGTGGCAACGGCGGGAGTTGGGTCTAACATGTATTTGTGTAAGGTTGCTATGGATGTTTTGGCGAAGCATGTCGAACCGAATGAATTTGGTGTACGTATTGCCGAATTAGATGAACTTTCATATCGGAAACTGTTATGGAATCATAGGCCGTTGACTGATTTTTGGCGTGTTGGTCGTGGGTATATGAAAAAACTTGAGGAATATGGGCTTTGCACAATGGGTGCAATCGCTCGTTGTTCTATTGACAATGAGGATTTGTTGTATAATTTATTTGGCGTTAATGCGGAGCTCTTGATTGATCATGCATGGGGCTGGGAACCTTGTACTATGGATAAAGTGAAAGCATACACGCCGGAAGTGAATTCATTGAGTTCCGGACAGGTGCTGCATTGTCCGTACGATTATAAGAAAGCCTTGGTTGTTGTTCAGGAAATGGCAGATGCTTTAGCTCTTGATTTGGTTGATAAAGGTTTGGTTTCTAATAAATTGGTTCTAACAATTGGATATGACTCGGAATGCTTGACTAATCCGAAAATTAGAGGTCTGTATCATGGTGAAGTTACAACGGATTTTTATGGCAGGCAGGTTCCAAAACATGCGCAGGGTACGGTGAATACGAATGGATATTCGTCTTCGTCCAAAGAATTTATGGATTTGTTGGCGAATTGTTTTTCTCAAATTGTAGATAAGAATTTGTTGATTCGTCGTATAACGCTTGTTGCTAATCATGTTGTTCAAGAGTCTCAGGCAAATAGACAGCCAGTACAAATGCAACAATTGGATTTATTTACTGATTACGATGCTTTGAAAAAGCAGGAAGAAGAGAAAAATCGTCAAATGGAGAAAGAACGAAGTGTGCAGCAAACCTTGCTGAACATTAAAAAGAAATATGGCAAAAATTCTATCTTGCGTGGATTGAATTTGCAAGAAGGAGCAACGGCAAAAGATAGAAACCAACAAATAGGAGGACATAAGGCATGATAGAAGATAATTATGATGATATAATAAACTTGCCGCATCATGTTTCAACGAAACGTCCTCGTATGTCTATGGAAAAACGTGCTGCGCAATTTGCTCCTTTTGCGGCACTTACTGGCTATAAGGAGGTTATAGAAAATACCAATAAGGAAATAAACAAGGACGAAGTTGCCGAGAATCCCGAAGATATTGACTGGGGCGCCTAATTATTGGAAATCGTATTCTATTGCACAAAGCGATAAGCCGCATGCTGGTATGGAAACACCTGCTTTTTGTCGGTCTTTACATTGGATTATTGCGTCAAAATCAGCTATGGAAATTTTTCCGCGTCCGACATCTATGAGTGTGCCGACTATGGAACGGACCATGTTTCGTAAGAATCTATTTGCCGAAATTGTGAAGATGAGCTTGTTTCCTTGCTGCTCCCAATTCGCTTTGGTGATGGTGCAAATGTTATTGTTTACGTCTGTATGTAATTTGCTGAAACTTGTAAAATCCTTGGTTCCTAATAATATTTCACAAGCTTGGTTCATTTTTGTGATATCTAGTTGTATTGGAAGATAATACTCTGTTTCTGCAGCAAAAGGATTTTTTTTAGTTGTAATGGTGTAAGTGTATGTCCGTAGTTTTGCAGAAAAACGGGCGTGTAAATCGTCTTTTACAGGAAAAATGTCAGAAATCACTATATCGTAGGAAAGTATTCTGTTTAGCTTATATGTGATGTCTTTACAATCGAACAGTTTTTCAGTCTCGAAATGTGCGTAATAATCAGATGCATGCACGCCAGAGTCTGTACGTCCGGCACCGACAATGCTTATGGTTTCTCCTAACAGTTTTGTTAAAGCTTGTTCTATTGTTTCTTGTACAGAAGGAGCATTTGGCTGAATTTGCCAGCCACAAAATCGTGTTCCGTTATATGCTAAATGAATGAAGTATCTCATAGAAAATGCAAAATAAGGTATTAGATTTGGGTTTCGCAAATTGTTGATAAGTTTTTTGTTGTTAGTGAATTTTTTTGTTCTAAATTTATAATTTTGTCTCTTGCAAAGATTTATGGAATTTCAATTTGCCCTCATATTACAAGAAACTGATTCTTTAGGTTGGATATTATCTTCTTTCGAATTATTGAAGGAAGACGATAGAAATTTTTATCAAATTTCGGAATATCTTACACCTGAAACGAATAAGAAATACTTGGCTCCGCATGAGAAAAAGATAGTTGAGATTCTTGCAAATTGTGAAGAGAGTGCGTTGTATCAACGGTATAATCAAGACCCGAAAGAAACGTCAACGGCTCGTAAGTTGGTTCATAAAAAAGATGAACAGAAGGAGTTTTTGTTCAAGATAAAAGAACGTGATAGACGTTTGGCGGATAAGGACAAACATTTCGATAATATTATTCGTCCGTATGTGGAACGTAATTTAGCGGAAGCTTTCATGATTGCCCGCGAAAATCATGTGCCGATTTACAATAAGGTAATGGGTGCGAATCTGTATCCAGAGGATAGGGTGATGGTGTACGAAGGCAATCCAGATGTGACGTTTGTTTTCAATAATACTCCGGAAGGGTTGGAACGTAGCGTGCGTGTAGTTGTGAAAAATACGGAATTACGTCTTTTTAAACAACCATATGTTGTTCTTTCAAACTCGCCGAGTGTAATAAAAATTGGTCAGACATTTTATCATTTCCCTAATTTGGAAGCGGTAAAGTTGAAAACATACTTCTCGATAGAAAAACCAAAGACAAGTCCTTCGTATCTACAACAAACGTTTGACGGTTTTGTGTTGAATTGTATTCGTAATTATAAGGTTTCGGTAAAAGGTTTTGATTTGTTGGATGAATGTGGTGAACCGAAAATATCAGCTTCTATAATTCGTAATACGAAAGGGGCGGCGAATATTGAATTTACATTTGCATATCGTTCGTGGAAGATTACGAATCTAAAAACTGCTCGTAATTTTGATGTAGATTATCAATGGATAGGTGGTAAACCTCGCTATACGCGTTTGCAACGAAATTTTGCATTCGAGCAGATGTTTGTGTCCGATATGGAAAAAATCGGTTTGGTAGAAGAAGATGGCTTGTGGCATAAGGTTGATACAACTGGTGGCGATGACTATTTTGCATTGTTGCAATGGATACAGGTTCATAAAAAGTTGTTGGATACTTATAATGTCGAAGTTTTTGCCGAATCAGATCAAAAGGTTCAGAATTTACAGGCTAAATTGGAAATGGAAGTCGTTTCTGATTCTATCGACTGGTTCGATGTACATGCCGTTGTGACGTTTGGCGAATATAAGATTCCATTCAAAAAGTTGCGTAAGAATATTTTGAATGAAGATCCTGTTGTGCAATTGCCAAATAATCAGATTGGAATTATTCCAAATGAATGGTTTGCAAAATACAAGGAGTTGTTCTTGTTTTCTACCCGTAATGGTAGTCAGGATTACTTCTCGGTAAGTACAGTCCACTATAAAACTATACAACGCTTGCCGGTAACACTAACCGATGCGCTTAAAACTCGTTTGCTTCATATTGAGACTAATGGATTAAAGGACAACGAAGTTCCTTCTGAAATTCAGGCGACTTTACGTCCATACCAAGTAGAAGGTTACCGTTGGTTGTGTTTCTTGAATGCGAACAACTTTGGTGGTTGCTTGGCCGACGATATGGGTTTGGGAAAGACATTGCAGACAATTTCTCTTATTCAGAAGGTTTTAAATATACAAAAGGAGATGGGACAGCATAAGCCAAGTTTGATTGTTTCGCCTGCTTCTATTGTGTATAACTGGGATAATGAGTTTGAAAAGTTTACACCTAACATTAAGGTCTTTAAGTATATAGGAAACGAGCGTAATCGTGAATTCTCATATTTCAACGACTACGATGTAATTCTTACAACGTACGGTTTGCTTCGTAATGACATAGAAAGCTTCGAGAAATTCCCGTTCTATTATATCGTTTTGGACGAAAGTCAAATGATAAAGAATCCAGGTTCGAAAATCTATAGCAGTGTATTGAAATTAAATTCCGACCGTAAGTTATTGCTTACAGGTACGCCAATTGAAAATACGTTGATTGACTTGTGGACGCAGTTGAACTTTGTGAATCGTGATATGTTGGGTAGTCAGAAGTTCTTTAAGGACTACTTCGTAAAGGGAATAGAACGTCATGATGAAAATATAGCAAATCAATTACGAAGAATCATCAAACCATTTATCTTCCGTCGTGAGAAACAGGAAGTTGCGAAGGATTTGCCAGCATTGACAGAACAGGTTCGTTATTGCAAGATGTCGGATGTTCAGTCAAAATTGTATGAAACGGAAAAATCCAAGGTTCGTAATATGATTTTCGAATCGATAGAACACGATACATTCCAAAAGACTACGATAAATGTGTTGCAGGCATTGATGCGTTTGCGTTTGTTGGCAAACCATCCACAGTTGGTTGAAGGTACACACGGCAGTTCTGGTAAATTCGACGAGGTTTTGCGTATGTTGCCAAACATCATCCACCACCATAAAGTGTTGATTTTTTCGTCGTTTGTGCGTCATTTGGATTTGTTTAAGGAACATTTTAAGAAAGAAGGACTTAAGTTCGCTTATTTGATAGGTAGTATCTCGAATAGAGAGGAGGTTATCCGTAAATTCCAAGAAGACGAAGATTGTAAATTGTTCTTGATTTCAATAAAAGCCGGTGGTGTAGGTTTGAACTTAACACAGGCTGACTATGTTTTTATTCTTGATCCTTGGTGGAATCCTTCGGTGGAAAATCAGGCTGTAAGCCGTGCACATCGTATCGGTCAAAAGAATAACGTGACGGTATATCGTTTTATCTCGGAAAATACAATAGAAGAGAAGATTCAAACCTTACAACAACGTAAGACACAATTGGTCTCTAATTTCGTTCCTGACGAGCAAACAATTCCTTTCTCGCAGGAAGAAATTTCTTATTTGGTAGAATAACGCAATAATATGAAAATAGAAAGTTTTGGCGTGATGCCTGATGGTAAGGAAGTGGAAAAATTCACTATCCGTAATAGAAATGGAATGTCGTTGTCGGCTATAAATTACGGTGGGATTATTACTTCGTTGTATGTGCCTGATAAGAACGGTAAATTCGGTGATGTAGTTCTTGGTTACGATACGTTGGAAGAATATATGGCCGATGATATGTATATGGGTTCAGTGATTGGTCGCTGTGCCGATAGAGTAGCAGGTGCAACATTTCTTTTAGATGGTCGTCAATATACATTGTTTAAGAATGCTGGTGAAAATTCCAACCATGGCGGTAGAAGAGGTTTTGGCAAGAAGTGGTGGCATATTCAGGAAAAACAAACACGCGATGGCATAGCGCTTCGATTGTCATATACAAGTTTAGATGGAGAAGAAGGCTATCCAGGAAAGTTAAGCGTCGAGATTCTATATGTTCTGACAGATGATAATTGTTTGGTTTTTCGTTATACTGCAATGTCAACAAAAAAGACATTGATAAACCTTACAAACCATACATACTTTAATCTTTCTGCAAAAGGTAATACGAATGTGCTTGAACACAAATTACAAGTAAAGACAAACTATTTCCTTGCTGCTAATGACCAATGCGTTCCTACTGGAGAATTCTTTCAAGTGGAAAATACGCCGTTGGATTTTAGAGAACAAAAAAATATTCAGGAAGGCATGGATACAACTAATGAACAAGTTACATTTGCAGGTGGGTTAGATCATTGTTATGTTGTTCCATCGGCAAAAGAACCGGTCTTACATTACGAAGATACGGAATCGGGAAGGGTATTGGAAATTAAGACTTTAGAACCAGGTATTCGTGTATGCGTTGCTAATAACTGTAATGTAACTGGTAAGAAAGGTGCAAAATATGAGAATGCAGCAGGTATAGCATTCTTGGCTGAACATTTTCCTGATTCTATACATCATACGAATTTTCCAACAGTTGTACTTCCACCAAAACACCAATATAGCAGCGAGACCCGTTTGAAGTTTATGGTGAAAGGGTAATTGTATGTCTGTTGGGGCAGCTTTGAAAGCTGACCGTACCTTTAATTGGTTCAATATTTCTGTTGAGAAATGGAATCGATTCAGGTACGAACAAGGAAATTTATTTCCGTTTTCCAATTACAATCATTGTAACAGCTGTTAGAATTAGTACAATTCCGAATAAAATACGTATTGTTATTACTTCATCAAAAACGATAATTCCAATTGTCACTGCAGTTATCGGTTCCAAAGCTCCCATAATTGCAGTTGGAGTTGAACCGATATTTTTCACTGCTATTGCCATAAAAACTAAAGAACAAACAGTAGGGAGTATTGCAAGCATAGTCGCAAATCCCCAGGCTTTAGCTGTTGTGAGCAATTGTATATGATTGTCGGGAGTTGTGAACGAAAATAACACTATAATGATAGAACAAAATATGAGTACATAGAATGTCAACTTGTACGACGAAAGCTTCAACTCAGATTTGTTTACGACTACTATGTAGAGTGCGTATGCCAGTGAGGAAATAAATATGAGTATTCCCCCAAAACTACTGACAACAATCTCACCATCTCCTAAATATAATAGGAAAACGCCAATTAATCCTAAAATAATTGAGACTATGGTGATGGCATTTATCTTCTCCTTAAAGAAAATTGCCATAATAAGGGCTACTAAAATAGGGTAGAAAAACAACATGGAACAGGCTATTCCTGCGTCCATATGCTTAAAACTTGTATAGAATGTGATAGAAGAAATTGCGAATAATGAACCTAATATTGCAGTAATGCCCAATTCTTTTGCTGTAAGTTTGAACGATTCACGTTTCAAGAGTAAAATTCCACCTAAAATAATTACAGCAAGGAAATAGCGATAAAATAATACGGAATTCACATTGTATCCATAATCGTAGAGAAATAATGCACCCAATGGATTCGTACCATAGCATATTGCCGATGCAATCCCAAAAAAGCAACCTTTGATTATCGTGTTTGAAAGTTTAGTTTGCATTATAAAAGAATATAAGCAATTACGATTGCTGCAATAATACCGGCAAAATCAGCGATTAACCCGCAAGTCACCGCATGTCTTGTTTTGCGTATACCAACAGAACCAAAATACACTGCCAATACGTAAAAAGTGGTATCGGTTGAACCTTGGAAGATGCATGACAATTTCCCAACAAATGAATCGGCTCCGTATGTGTTCATTGCGTCTATCATCATGCCACGGGCACCGGAACCGCTAAGTGGTTTCATAAATGCAGTTGGGAGTGAAGGAACGAAGTCTGTGTTCATACCAACTTTTTCGAAACACCATGCAAGTCCGTCTGTGATGAGGTCTAAACCGCCAACAGTTCGGAATATGCCAATTGCTACCAATATTGCGATGAGGTTTGGAATAATCTTGATTGCTACGCCAAAACCATCTTTCGCGCCTTCAATAAAAGAGTCAAAGACATTTATTTTTTTTATGAGTCCTGCTACTATAAACGAGATGATAATAGAGAATAAAATTACATTACCAATTACATTCGAAATAATACTTAATTCTTCTCCTGGAAGACTTTTCAAGTAAAATAATAAACCAAGAACTATGGCTGTAAGTGATCCTAAATACAATAATATGGTTTTACAGAATATATTGATTTTTTGTATGATAGCAACTGTTAAAAATCCAATGATGGTAGAGAAGAATGTGGCAAATAGTATTGGCAGAAATACATCAGTTGGATCGGCTGCTCCGGCTTGTGCACGATAAACCATGATGGTAGTTGGAATTAGTGTTAGTCCCGAGGTGTTAAGCACCAAAAACATGATTTGTGCATTCGAAGCAGTATCTTTTTGCTTGTTGAATTCCTGCATTTCGTTCATTGCCTTGAGTCCCATAGGTGTGGCTGCGTTATCCAGTCCAAGCATGTTGGCGGCAATGTTGAGCATTATTGTACCGTAAACGGGATGGTCTTGGGGAATTTCAGGGAAGATTTTACGGAAAAACGGAGCAATTAGTTTCGCCAAAAGATCAATTACGCCACCTTTTTCGCCGATTTTCATGAAACCGAGCCATAAGGAAAGAACACCGGTAAGTCCTAATGAAATCTCAAATCCGTTTTTCGCATCGGAAAAAGCACCTTGCATTACTTGTGAAAAAATTTCGGTGTCTCCGAAAAATATAAGTCGTATGAGAGCGACTACAAAGCCGATTAAGAAAAATGCTATCCAAATGTAGTTGAGTGCCATACTTACTTGTTTATCGTTCTATTTTTCCATTGGGTAGAAATCACCATTGCAAAAATAGGAATTATCGTGATATAAAAGAAGTAGAAACATTGAAAAGGAATTATTAACCAGAGTGATTGCTTGGTCTCATAGTATTTTGCTGTAATACAAAAGATTGCAATGTCGGCAATTGTTTTAGTTATGAATAATAAACAAAAACACATTATGGCATGGATGCTTCCACAACACATTCCTATGAAAAATGCCGTCATTGCCAGACAAATGCAGTACACGATAATTGCAACGGCAATTGCATCAAAATCTTTGTAACCGCCAGACTTTGATGCCCAACGGATTCGTTGCTTGAAAAAATCACGTAGTGTAGTAGGTAGTGATGTCTTTATTGCGCCTTCCTTTTCTTGGATAAAATCAATTGTTTGTCTGTTTTTTGTTTTTGCTGTATGAAGCAAGAAAACATCATCGCCCGAAGCGTAGGTGGTATTAGTGTTATAACTATTTTTATAAAATTGTTTGCTAATGGCCATGTTTGCTCCATTGCAACTGAAAGCATGACCAAGTTTTGCCAATCCCGGTTGTACGGCAAGAATTCCTACAAAGTCGAGTTGAAAAAAACGTTCAAGTATAGAATTACTTGATAAAGTAGGAATTACATTCCCGAATAGAAAAGAACTTTTTGATTGAGAATATTGTGCTACATATGTTTCAATCCAATTTTGGGGAATAATGCAATCTGCGTCGGTGAACAAAAGCAGGTCTCCTTTTGCGTGCGAAAGTGCAAATTGTAAAGCCTGTTTTTTTCCTGTTGATTCTTGTGGTGCATCAAGAATTATGAAACGTGTATCTTTTGCCGCAAATTCCTGTAAAACTTGTAAGGTATTGTCTTGCGAATGGTCGTTTATTATAATGAATTCAATCTGTTCGTTCGGGTAGGTTTGCTGTTGTAAACATGTACAAAGATGAGATATGTTTGTTTCTTCGTTTCGTGCGGCGACAATTACAGAACAGAATGGGTAGGAGTGTTCTGTTTGAATTGCTTTATTTTTCTTAATCCAGCCACGAATGGCGAATGCTATAAGAAGCAAATAACAGTAGCTAATAAGAATGGATATGATAAAAAGTAGCATAAATATCGTTTCTATTTGTTCAAAGGTAGATATTTTCAAATAATACGGACTAAAATCACCGAAAAATGTTATTTTAGCACAAATTTTATGTAAAAAATCCATGTGGGTTAAAGTAGCAAGATTTATTCTTAAATATAGGGTTGCAATCATAGTTGCGCTTTCCATTTTTACAGTAGGAATGGCCTATGAAGCAAAAAAAGTTCATTTGTCGTATGAGTATGCGGCATTGTTGCCAGAAACGGATTCGTCGTTTATAAAATTCAAACAATTCAAAAGTGATTTTGGTTCTGATGCCAATGGGTTGATTGTTGGTCTGAAAACGAGTGATATCTTTAATTTGCAGAAATTCAATGCGTTTGAAGATATGTGTGACACGTTGTTCAGTATCGATGGGGTTGACAATATTATGTCGGTTGCACATGCTGTACAAATAAGCGAGTCAGGTACACGTGTGAAAAAATTCTTTGAAGAACGTCCGCAAACGCAAGAAGAATTGGATTCTATTTCGAAATTGATTTTGAATCAACCTTTGTATGAAGGAATGTTGTTCAGTAAGGAACATGATGTGTATGTTCTTATGCTAACTATACGTCAAAGTATATTGGATAGTCCAGATCGAGAAGAATTGATTGCACAGATTGAATCTATAGTTCGTGATTTTTCTGAAAGCTCATCTATTCCTGTATTTATAACTGGTATGCCGTATGTGCGTACACAGACTTCATTGAAATTGCAAGCAGAATTGAAGTTTTTTGCTGTGCTTGCGGTCTTGATTTGTGCATTGATTTTATACGTAATCTTCCGCTCGATAAAGAACGTTATGTTCTCAATGTTGGTAGTTTTAATTTCTGTGATTTGGGTACTCGGTTGGATGGGTATTTTCAATTACGAATTGACGATGCTGAGCGCTATGATGCCTTCTTTGATTATAGTGATAAGCGTCCCGAACTGTGTGTTCTTCTTGAATAAATATCATCAGGAATATGCTGCTCATGGAAACAAAATAAAGGCTTTGCAACGTGTAATTTATAAAGTAGGAAATTCATTGTTCTTGTCTAACTTGACAACTGCTGTTGGTTTCTTGACATTCTTGGTTACTGAAAGTACCATAATGAAAGAATTTGGTTTGGTTGCAGCTTTGGGTATTCTTGGAATTTTCGTTTTCTCTATCACATTATTGACAATCATATTTAGCTATTTGGCTCCTCCTTCGGATAAAATGTTGAAACATTTGGACAGCAGATTGTTCGAAAAAGTGGTAGATGTTATTGTAAATTGGACTTCTACAAAACGTCCGATTATATATTCAACAACAATAGTTCTGTCTGTTGTGGTTTTCTATGGAATGACAAAAATTCATCGTACCGGCTATGTGGTGGATGATTTGCCTCAACACGATATCATTATGGTAGACTTGCATTATGCAGAGGAGAAATTTAATGGGGTTTTACCTTTAGAAATACAAATAGAAGATACTGCGAAGGTCAATATTATTCGCGATAAGGAATTTCTACGTAAAATAGATCAATTGGTTGACAGTCTTGCAACTTATACAGAGATAGCGAAACCGTTGTCTATCATTGATTTCTTGAAGTTTAGCTGGCAGGCACACAATGGTGGTGATCCAAACTACTATACGTTACCAAATTCAACCGATATTTTCTATCAAAATAAATTGAAAAAATTGGCAAAAGGAGCTGGACAGGGATTAGGTTCATTGCAGTATTCTATGGTTGATTCTACAGGAACGAAAATTCGTGTTCGTTGTAGTGTAAAAGATATCGGTACAACAAAAATGGCTCAATTGGAAAAGGATTTGCAAGAGGATTTGGATGCAATTTTCCCAACCGATCGTTATAAAACGTTGATTACTGGTACGAGTGTAATTTATTTCAAAGGTTCACAATATCTTTTGAAGAATTTGTTTAGTAGTGTTGCGCTTGCTATTGTAATTGTAGGTTTATTTATGGCATTATTGTTCCGCTCGAAACGAATGGTACTTGTATCGTTGGTGCCAAATATTCTTCCTATGTTCTTTACGGCAGCGTTAATGGGATTTTTCGGTATTCCAATTAAAGTTTCTACTATATTGGTATTCAGTATTGCATTTGGTATTTCTGTTGATGATACAATACATTTCTTGTCTCGATATAGACAAGGATTGAAAACATCGGGATGGAGTATAAAAGAAGCTGTTGAATTAGCTATTCGCGAAACTTCGCCAAGTATGGTATCAACGTCGATTATTTTGTTCTTTGGCTTTGGTATCTTTATGTTCTCACAATTTGGTGGAACGGAAGCGATGGGTAGCCTTGTAGCGATGACATTGTTGTTTGCTATGGTGTTTAATAATTTATTGTTGCCAAGTCTTCTTCTAACATTAGATAAGAAAATCACAACCAAGCATTTTCAAGAGCCATTGCTTGATATTTATAACGAAGAAGAAGATATAGAACTAGAAGATTTGCAAATAGAATAACGATATGAAAATCAATATTCTTGTTACAGGTGGTGCAGGTTTTATCGGTAGTTGTTTAGTAGATAAACTGCTAAAAAATGAATCATATTATGTTGTCATCGCCGATGATTTATCTACGGGAGATATGCGTAAACTTCCATCTAAGGAAAATCCGAATTGGAAGTTTTTCAAATGCGATGTCAATAATTATGAGAGTATAGCTCACATAATGCGTACGTATCAGTTTGATTATGTGTTTCATTATGCAGCAATGGTCGGTGTACAAAGAACGCAAGCGCATCCTTTGCAAGTTTTAGAGGATATTGATGGTATTCGCAATATTTGTAAACTATCAGAAGAAACAGGTGTGAAACGTTTATTCTTCTCATCTTCTTCGGAAGTATATGGCGAGCCGTTCGAAATTCCACAACGTGTTGATACAACACCGCTAAATTCCCGTGTACCGTATGCTGTTGTTAAGAATTTAGGTGAAGCTTATCTTCGTTCTTATAATCAGGAATATGGTTTGCAATATTCTATATTCCGTTTCTTTAATACGTATGGTCCACGTCAAAGTCTTGATTTTGTGATGAGTAGATTCATTATCAAAGCTATGAAAAATCAAGATATTGAAATCTATGGGGATGGATCCCAAACGCGCACGTTCTGTTATGTAGATGACAATGTGGATGCTTGTATAAATGCATTCGAGAAAAATTTGATGATAAATCAAGTTGCCAATATTGGTGGAAATCAAGAAATTACAATACAAAGTCTTGCAGAACTTATTGTGAAGAAAACCAACTCTTCTTCAAAGATTGTGCATATAGCCCCATTAAAAGACGGCGATATGAAGAGACGTTGTCCTGATAACACATTTATGTGTACGGAATTATTACAACGACCATTGACAACGCTTGAAGAAGGTATTGAGAAAATGTTGGCAGAAGGCTTGTTTGATATGAATAAATAGTTGATTATGAAAAGTTTGGAATCTTATCAGTCCTGTGTGAATGATGCTTTGGTTGCTCGCTTGCAACAAAAGAATTTTGATGAACCTGCAGGATTATATGAACCTTGTAAATATATTTTGCAAAATGGTGGTAAGCGTGTACGTGCTTCGTTAGTATTGCTTGCTTCAAAAATGTTTTCTGGTTCGTTTGAAAATGCGTTACCAGTTGCGTTGGCTTTTGAAACATTTCACAACTTTACATTGATTCATGATGATATTATGGATAAGGCATCTATCCGTCGTGGAATTCCAACTGTTCATGTTAAATGGGACGAAAATACAGCTATTCTCTCTGGTGATGCAGTAATGATTATTGCTTATCGTTTTTTTTTTGTAGCTGGTGAGAATGTAATGAAATTGTTCCCTTTGTTAAACAAGACTGCTTTGGAGGTTTGTGAAGGTCAACAATACGATATTGATTTAGAAAAAGCGTCGTTGCAAAATGCGTTGGTGACAGAATCTGTATATCTAAAGATGATAGAATTAAAGACGTCTGTTTTACTTGCTGCTTGTTTGAAAGCAGGCTCTATTGTCGGTGGCGCTAACGAAGTTGATGCTCAAAAAATGTACGAAATCGGTCGTTTGTTAGGAGTAGCTTTCCAGTTACAAGATGACGTACTTGATACGTATGGAAATGAAAAGACTTTCGGTAAGAAAATCGGTGGCGATATTCGCGTAAATAAAAAGACATATTTGCTTATAAAGGCATTGGAAACATTACAAGGTGAGGATAAAAAACGATTATCTTCTTTGATGTCGGAACTTACTTGTGATGAAAAAGAAAAATTTGATGCAGTGGTGTCTTTGTACAATAAAGCTGATGTCAAAGGTCAAACGGTTGCATTAATAAAAGAGTATTTTGCTAAAGCTAAAACTTTGGTTGACGAAATTGCTGTAGCAGAAGCGCAAAAGCAAGAGTTGCGGTTGTTTATGGATGAATTGCTCAATAGGGAATATTAAAATAAAAAAGCATCGGTTTTTCGATGCTTTTTTATTTAGGCAATCATCGTTAAATTTTTTTCCGATATCATTTTTCGTAGATTGATAATTGCATATCGCATTCTACCCAATGCTGTGTTTATACTTATACCTTGTGCATCTGCAATTTCCTTGAAACTCATTTGTAGATTTACACGCATTAGTACAGTTGTTTTCTGATCTTCGGGTAGGAGATGGATTAATTCTTTTAAGTCACTATTGATTTGTGTCTTTATTATTTTGTTTTCTATCGTTTCGTCTGAAAATTTAGCATTGTTGAAAAGATCAACATCTGTAGTTTCGTTAGAAACTGTCTTGAATTTTGTTTCTTTTCGGTAATGGTCTATAATAAGGTTGTGTGCAATACGGAATAGCCATGCAGAAAAATATCCTTCATCATGGTAACCGTTTTGTCGTAACGAGTTGATAGCTTTCATGAAAGTTTCTTGGCACAAGTCTTCCGAAATCATTGTGTCTTTAATAGAATGGCGGATATAATACAAGATTTTCTTGTTGTATCTGTTTATAATAACATCCATTGCTGAATTATCGCCAGAAATGAAGGCAAGGACCAATTCTTGGTCGGATAATGTACTTTTCATACCAATTCTTTTAAGAATTAAACAATTTTGAAAAGTAGATATATCCTATAGGCAATAATTTTTAGTGATTACTATGTGCAATTATATGAAATGTTTTGTGAAAAAACAAATAGAGACGCATGAATTTGCGTCTCTCATGTTTTATTTCCTTTTGTCAGCTTCGTTATATCCAAGAATATTGAACATATCCTCGGCACTTTGTTCTTCTCGATAAAGGTAATCGACAATATTTCCTGTGTCATCTCTGTCAATTACTATATATTTAGGAGAAGGAATCAAGCAGTGCTTTATACCACCATATCCGCTGATTGAATCTTGGTAAGCTCCTGTATGGAAAAATCCAATATATAATGGTTCTTTTTCTTTTTCCGAATATGAAGGTAACATAACTTCCTGATTCAAGTCTTCGGAATTGTAGTAGTCGGAATGGTCGCAACTAATACCACCAATATTTACACGTTTATATTCGTTTTTCCATTTGTTGATAGGAAGTAGGATGAATTTTTCGTGGATACTCCAAGCATCTGGAATAGTGTTCATCAAACTATTGTTGATGATGTACCAACATTCAGTGTCGTTTTGTTGTTTTTGTTCTAGTACTTGGAATATGATGGCGCCACTTTCTCCAACTGTGTATTTACCAAATTCTGTGAAAATGTTTGGGTCGTCAACTTTATCTCTTGCGCACGCTTCCTTAATGTTTTTTATGATTTCGCCGATAATATAATCGTAATCATATTCAAAACCTAAATGGTTTCTGATAGGAAGACCACCGCCTAAGTCAAGAGAATCAAGCGTGTCGCATTGCTTTTTCAAATCAATGTACACTTTTAGTGCTTTTTGGAATTCTCCCCAATAGTACAAACTATCTTTTATACCAGAATCAACGAAGAAGTGAAGCATTTTTAGTTCTAAATTCTTTTTCGTTTTTAGACGTTTGTAGAAATGAAGAATTTCATTTGGGCGAATACCGAGACGAGAAGTATAGTATGCAGACTGCGACTCTTCGTTGATGGCCATACGGATACCAACTTTAAGTTTTTTTCTGCCCATAACTCTTTCCAATCGATCAAGTTCTTCCGTACTGTCAAGAATAGTGATAGTGTTATGGAAACCAAGGTCACGAAGCATGACGATTTTGCGTAGATATTCATCTGTTTTGTAACCATTATGTACAACAGTAAGATGTTTATCAACTTTCTTTGCTTGGTATAATTTTAATATAAGATCTATGTCAAATGAAGACGACGTTTCAAGATTGACATTATGCTTTAAAGCCTCGTTTATTACGTGGTAGAAGTGATTACACTTAGTACAATAACAATATTCGTAATTGCCTTTATAGTTGTAATATTTGATAGCTTTGTTGAAAAGATTGCGCGACTTTCGAATTTGTTCACCAATTTTCGGCAAATAGATAAACCGGAATGGCGTACCATATTTTTCTATTAAATATTTGAGAGAAACTCCTTGAAATGTAAGGAAACCATCGCGGAGGTCGAATCCCTCCTGTGGGAAGTAGAAACTTTGTTCTATCAAATCAAAATAGGTATTCTTCATCGTTTTCTGTCAATCATAAAATTTGTAATTTTTTTGCAAATAAAGTAAAAAAATGAAACAAAAAAGAAAATACGGTGGTGATTTTTCCCCTTTCTTTTTACTGATTTTATTTTAGTTAGTTTTACAGGTCATATAGGATAGAAAATTTAACATAGTGACAGGTATTAAATTGTTTGTAAAAGTCGGTAAAGAGGAGGAGAGAGGGAAGATTACAAAAAACACTAAAGTGGTAGTATTTTTCTTACTTTCGCTTACTGTTTATTCACGGAAATTTTTATTTTTGCATCGTTTCTATAGAATAATTATACAAAATGTCAAAAACTATCAAATTAAGAAAGGGGTTTGACATAAATATGCAAGGCGCAGCCGAACATATTTTCGTACAAAACCCAATGCCAGACTCAGTGGCATTAAAACCGACCGATTTTGTTGGATTGACAGCAAAATTAATGGTGAAAGAAGGCGATAAAGTTTTAGCCGGCGATCCATTATTCATTAACAAGTTACAACCAGAAGTTAAGTTTACCTCTCCAGTGAGCGGTACCGTTTCTGCTGTTACTCGTGGTGAAAGACGTGCGTTGCTTAATATTACTGTTACGCCAGATAAAGAAACGGAGTATAAAAAATTCGATGTTGCAGATCTCAACTCGATGTCGCGTGAACAAGTTGTTTCCGCTATGTTGGAAGCTGGAGTTTGGCCATTCGTAAAACAACGTCCATACGATGTTGTCGCAAATCCGAATGATAAGCCAAAATCTATCTTTGTGTCAGCTTTTGATTCAGCACCACTTGCACCAGATTACACTTTCGCATTAGAAGAGTATGCCGATGATTTCCAAATTGGTATTAATGCGTTGAAGAAGTTGACAGATGGAGCAGTGAACCTTGATATTTATAAAGAAGGTCGTGCAAAAACAACTTTCACAAATATCACAGGTGTTGAACAAAATTTCTTCTCGGGCAAACACCCAGTAGGAAATGTTGGCGTTCAAATCCACCATATCGATCCTATTAACAAAGGTGAAGTCGTTTGGGTTGTTAATCCTCAAGATGTTGTTATTATTGGTAGATTATTCTCAAAAGGAATTTTTGATGCTCGTGTAATTGTTGCATTAACAGGTGTAGTTAAAAATCCTCGTTACTACAAAACAATACTTGGAGCAAATATTCAATCATTCTTGGCACAAGAACAATTAGATGAGAATATGCGTGTTATCAGCGGTAACGTGTTAACTGGTACTAAACTTGGCGCTAATGATTTCATTGGATATTATGATTCACAAGTGACTGTGATTGAAGAAGGAAACAAACCAACATTTATGGGTTGGTTGGCACCAGGTTTCGATAAATACAGCTTCAGTAGAGCATTCTTCTCGTGGTTGTCGCCAAAGAAGAAATATGCTTTGAATACAAATACAAACGGTGGTAAACGTGCATTTGTATTCACTGGAATTTACGAAGATGTATTGCCAATGGATATCTATCCAATGCAGTTAATCAAAGCTATTATGGCTGAAGATGTTGACAAGATGGAACAATTAGGTATTTATGAAGTTGTTCCTGAAGACTTGGCAATCTGTGAATTTGTTTGTCCTTCTAAGATTGAAATGCAATCAATTTTACGTCAAGGACTTAATGTAATGAGAAAGGAATTTAATTAATTAGTTGTATATGAAAGCAATAGAAAATTGGATACAGAAAACCAAACCTAATTTTGAAAAGGGTGGTAAGTATGAGAAATGGCTTCCTATCTACGAAAGTTTCGAAACATTCTTACATGTTCCTGGAACAGTAACAACAACAGGTAGCCATGTCCGTGATGCGATAGATTTGAAACGTGCTTTGATTATAGTAATCTTTGCATTGGTTCCTACATTATTATATGGTATGTACAATGTAGGTTCTTTATTCTACACTTCAATCGGTGAAGACTATACAATGATGGAAGCTTTTGGTTATGGTTTCATAAAAGTATTGCCATTAATCGTAGTTTCATACATCGTTGGTCTAGGTATAGAATTTGTATTCTGCTATATCCGCGGACACGAAATTAGTGAAGGATATTTGGTAAGTGGTTTGATTATTCCTCTTATCGTTCCTGTTGACATTCCTCTATGGGAACTTGCTTTAGCAGTAGCATTTGCTGTTATTATTGGTAAGGAAGCATTTGGTGGAACAGGTATGAATATCGTAAACCCTGCATTGTTGGCACGTGCCTTCTTGTTTTTTGCATATCCAGGTAATATGTCAGGTTCTTCGGCATGGGTACATTCAGTAGAAGGTAAAGCTACTGTAGATGCATTCTCTGGTGAAACTATTTTAGGTCAGTTGAATGCCGGTGTTGCTCCTGATGCTATTCACGGTGTTGCAAATAATCAACTTTCAGTTTGTGATTTGATGATAGGTAACTATGCTGGTTGCGTAGGTGAAACTTCAGTAATCGCAATTTTGATTGGTGCGGCTTTATTATTATTCACTGGTATTGCAAGTTACAGAATCATCCTTTCTGTATTTGCTGGTGGCTTTGTAATGGGCTTGTTGATGAATTGTTTAGCTCCTGAAACAAATTATGTTATGCAATTGCCTGCATTCCAACATTTATTGATTGGTGGTTTCGCATTTGGTGCAGTATTTATGGCAACAGACCCAGTTACTGCAGCACAAACAAACACAGGTAAATGGATTTATGGTTTCTTGGTTGGTGTATTCGCAATCATGATTCGTTGTTTCAACCCTGCATATCCAGAAGGTATGATGCTTTCTATCTTGTTGATGAACGTATTTGCTCCACTTATCGACCACATGGTTGTTAAAGCAAATATCAACAGACGTTTAAAACGTGCGAAAGCTGCACAAGAAACTGTTACTAACGCTTAATAAGATACGACTATGGAAAAAAGTAATTCATACATTTTTATTTATTCGGTAGTAATGGTAGTTGCTATTGCAACATTGTTGTCGGTAGCAGCATATTCATTGAAACCAGCACAGCAAGCAAATATGAAAATTGAAAAAATGCAAAATATTTTGTCTGCTGCTGATATCGAAGATGTTCAAGCTAGTGATGCTGAAAAATTATTTAACGATAATTTGACAGAGTTTTTCTTCGTAAAAGAAGGTTCTTCTGAAAAAATTTCAGGAAATATTCAAGATTATATTTCTAATGGATCTGTAGAAGAAGGTTCTTTACCAGTTATCGATATCAATAATTGTTATGTTATTCCTTTGAAAGGAAATGGACTTTGGGGTAAAATCTGGGGTTATATTTCTGTTAGCAAAGCTGATGGTAGCACAGTTGTCGGTACAGTTTTCGATCACGAAAGTGAAACAGCCGGTTTGGGTGCTGAAATCATCAAACCAAAATTCCGCAATACATTTAAAGGAAAACAAATTTTTGTCAACAACGAATTTACATCTGTTAAGGTTGTAAAGGGTGGGGCAAAAGCAGACAACGAAGTTGATGCTATTTCAGGTTCAACAAAAACTTGTGATGGTGTGACAGCAATGCTATTCGATTGTTTGAAAGGTTATTCTGCTTTTCTTCAAGCTCAATCAGTAGCAACTGTACCTGTTGAAACTGCTCCTGTTGCTGACTCAACTAATAATGTTCAATCTTTAAACTAATAAGGTCATGGCAGAAGAAAAAGAATCATTGTTTTCAAAGAAAAACTTACAGTTGCTTACAGGCCCTCTAGGTTCACAAAACCCAATTACAGTACAAGTATTAGGTATTTGTTCTGCTTTGGCTGTAACAGCAAAAGTTGAATCTGCAATTGTAATGGCATTGGCAGTAACTATTGTTGTTGGCGTTGCTAACATGGCAATTTCACTTTTGAGAAAAACAATTCCAAACCGCATCCGTATCATCGTTCAATTGTTGGTTGTTGCGACTTTGGTAATCTTGGTTGACCAAATCTTAAAAGCATTCTCGTATGGTGTTAGTAAACAACTTTCAGTATATGTTGGTTTGATTATTACTAACTGTATCGTTATGGGTCGTATGGAAGCGTTCGGTTTGGGTAATAAACCTTGGCCTTCACTTCTTGATGGTCTTGGAAATGGTTTAGGTTATGGTATGATTTTAGTAATTATTGCTGTTGTTCGTGAATTATTCGGTGCAGGAACAATTACATTACCAATTGCTGGTGAATTACGTATCATTCCTGAAGCATTCTACACAGCATGTGGATACGAAAACTGCGGTTTCATGTTGATGCCACCTATGGCATTGATTATTGTTGCTGTAATCATTTGGATCCAACGCTCAAGAAATAAAGATTTAATTAAAAAATAACCTTAAAAGATTGTGATCATGGAGTTGTTAAACTTATTTATTAAATCAATTTTTATAGACAATATGGTGTTCGCATTCTTTTTGGGAATGTGTTCATTCATTGCGGTGTCTAAAAATGTGGAAACAGCTGCCGGACTTGGTTTGGCTGTAACATTTGTTTTGGCAATCACTGTTCCTATTGACTATTTGTTGAATGAATTCGTATTGAAACCAGGTGCTTTAGCATGGTTAGGTGATAGCTTCGCCGATGTTGACTTAAGTTTCTTGAGTTTCATTATTTTCATTGCGGTCATAGCTTCGTTTGTACAGTTGGTGGAAATGATAGTTGAAAAATTTGCACCAGCTTTATATTCTTCTCTTGGTATTTTCTTGCCATTGATTGCTGTAAACTGTGCCATCCTTGGTGGTTCTTTGTTTATGCAACAAAGAGGATATGAATCACTTGCAGAAGCTACTGTATTTGGTTTAGGTTCTGGTATTGGTTGGTTTTTGGCAATCGTTGGTATTGCTGCCATCAACGAAAAAATCAAATACTCTCATGTGCCAGCTGCATTGAAGGGTGTAGGTATCACATTTATCGTAACTGGATTGATGGGTATCGCATTCATGAGTTTTATGGGTATTAAATTGTAATAATTAAAATTGAGCAAAATGATAATTTTAGATGCATCGGCAGGTATAATGATAGGCGCGAGTGTTGTCGTCTTCCTGCTAGTAGTAATATTATTGGTGGCTCTTCTTTTGTTGGCAAAAGCAAAATTGTTGCCATCAGGAAAAGTACAGTTGTATATCAACGATAAAGAACCAATGGAAGTAAATCCAGGTAGCTCTTTGTTGAGCACTTTGCAAGGACAAAATATTCTTTTGCCTTCAGCTTGTGGTGGTGGTGGCGCTTGTGGTATGTGCCGTTGCCGTGTAACTGAAGGTGGTGGAGATATTCTTCCTACAGAAAAGGGTTTCTTCTCTCGTAAAGAACAAAATGACAATTGGCGTTTGGCTTGCCAAGTGAAAGTTAAAAATGACATTCACATTAAAATACCAGAATCAGTTCTTGGTATTAAAGAATGGGAATGCGAAGTTATTTCTAACAAGAATGTTGCTTCTTTCATTAAGGAATTTAAAGTTAAATTGCCAGCTGGTGAACACATGGATTTCTTGCCAGGTTCATACGCTCAAATCAAGATTCCTGCATACGACATCAACTATGCAGATTTCGATAGAAGCTTGATAGGCGATTTGTATATTCCAACTTGGGAAAAATTCGGTTTGTTCGGCTTACACCAAAAGAATACAGAACCTACAGTTCGTGCTTATTCTATGGCTAACTATCCTGATGAAGGTGATATCATTACATTGACAGTTCGTATTGCAACACCTCCATTTAAACCAAAAGATCAAGGTCCTGGTTTCATGGATGTACCTTGCGGTATCGCTTCTACATATATCTTCAACTTAAAACCTGGAGATAAGGTAATGATGAGTGGTCCTTATGGAGATTTCCACCCAGTATTTGACAGCAAACGTGAAATGATTTGGGTTGGTGGTGGTGCCGGTATGGCTCCTCTTCGTGCTCAAATTATGCACATGCTTAAGACATTGAATACTCGTGACCGTGAAATGCATTATTTCTATGGTGCTCGTGCAATCGATGAAGTATTCTTCTTGGAAGACTTCTTAGAATTGGAAAAAGAATTCCCTAATTTCCATTTCCACTTAGCACTTGACCGTCCTGATCCAAAGGCTGATGGTCTAGGTATTAAATACACTCCAGGTTTCATTGCTCCAGTAATGGGTGATACATACTTGAAGCAACACGAAGAACCAGAAGATATCGAATACTACTTGTGTGGTCCTCCAATGATGGCAAAGACTGTGCTTGACTTGTTACACAGCCTTGGCGTAGAAGACGAAATGATTCGTTTCGATAACTTCGGCGGATAATTCTTTTGAATAAAAAAAGAATATATATTTGTAGAGACGCAAGGTTTTGCGTCTCTATTTTTTTAATACATATTAAATACACAGAATGAAACGAATACTGACAATTGTAACACTTTTATTTCTTGGGCTCTCTGTCTATGCAGAAACAAATTCTGATACAGTCGCAACTGATAAATCGATTCTTTCGTATGTAGAGGATTGGTATAGTGCAAATATGAATTATGGAACAATAACTGCGTTAATGACGATAGAAAGTTCTTTTATTCCTTTTCCATCGGAAGTTGTTATTCCACCAGCTGCCTATGTTGCTTGTAATGTAGGTAATGATATGAATATCATTCTTGTTGTGTTGTTTGCTACATTAGGTTCTATGTTGGGCGCAATGATTAATTATTTATTGTCGATTTGGCTTGGCCGTCCAATTATATACAAATTTGCAGATAGTAAATGGGGACATTTGCTTGCACTAAATGGAGATAAACTTAAGAAAGCAGAAGATTACTTTAATGAACATGGAGTTATTTCTACGTTTATAGGTCGGTTGATACCAGTTATTCGTCAATTGATTTCTATACCTGCAGGTTTGGCAAAAATGAAATTACCGGTGTTTTTATTGTTTACATTTCTTGGTGCTGGTATTTGGAATGTAATTTTAGCTGCATTGGGTTACGTTGCACATGGTCAACAAGATTTAATTAATCAATATAGCCACGAAATTGGATATGCCATTGTGGGAGGTGTATTGTTAGTGGTATTATATTACACTGTAAAATATTTTTTACGGAGACGTTGAGTTTAAAGTTTTTGTTTTTATATGGTAAACGGAGATGTGGATTTGCATCTCCGTTTTTTTATTGTGCTGAAATATAAAATAACAGATCTTTTAGCGTAGTACAATCTTTTGGAAAAATAATATGTTATTTGGATCAAAGATCCTTCGTTACACTTAGGATGACAGGTGGCTTGTTGATAAGGGGAGAGAGGTAAATAGAGAAAATTTTTATTTCAAATTACATTGTTTCCCCCTTATTAACTTGTTATAACATATTTATTTTTATGGATTAATTCCGTTTTGTATTTACTCTATTTATGAATAAGATGAAGACAAATCGAGAACACAATGGTCACATTTTTAGACAATCAATTTTATAGTTATTTTTAATATTTGCAAAAAGTGGATTTAATACGAAATTTTAAAGAAAATTATATTCTGTGGTTACTATAAGGTGTAATAATTTTTAGAATTTGAAAGTGTTGATTTTTCTATGTGTATGATTTGTTTGTAGATGTTTTCAATTGAATTTTTTGTTTAATTTTAATGTAATACTATGAAAAAAAATTTTATGTTTTGCGCACTAATATGTGCAGGTTTTGTTTTTTCAAGCTGTAATCAAGATGCCAAACAAGGAGAAACGAGTGTGATTACAGAACAAGAAGTACAAAATGTTGTAAGTCAGTTTGCTGATTTTAAAAAAGGTAGCCATGTGGTTGAGTTTAAAACAGGTTATTATGAATTAAATTGTAAAGAGGCTCGTTATAAACTTCGCCAATTAGCTGCTAATGGAGTGATTTCATATAGTGCGGAAATTATAAATGAAGTTGATTCAACAACGATTATAAAAGGTAAAGAAAAAATAAGGAAAGCATATGTTTCTGCTGCTCATGTATTTGTGAATGTTGAACTGACTGATGCTGGTAAGACGATGGTTGTTGTTGATTCTGCTGTTGTTACGAAAGAACCTAGAACTATATTCCCTTCGGATATGGAGAATAATTTTGCAAATGAAAAATATCCTGCCGATGCTGTTGCTGTCGACGAAAATATTCCTGTTCGTAATCCTGTTGTTGAAGATGATATTGATTCTGTGTTGTCAAAAAAAGAAGATGTTGTTAAACCAGAACCTTCTATATATGAATTAGAATTGAAAAAAGTTGTTGAGAAAAAGGTTATGGTAAATACTTTGACAAAATCTGTATGTAAAGTGTCTAATTTGATTGCAACTAAAATGATGAAAGAACAAGGTTTGTCATTTGCAGATGTAATCTTTGAAACAAGTGATGTTACTCCGTTTGGTCGTATTTTGGAAGGAAAAACCAAAGGGGTAAAAGAAAAATATCATTATACATTCCAAAAATATGAAGATGGTTGGAAAATTGTAAATGAAGCTAATGTTAAAACAACAGAAAAGACTGTTGAAGAATAAAACTAGTATGGTTAAAATAAAATTATGCTATGAATAAATATTTGAAAATATCTTTTCTTTCCATATTTAGCTTGCTTCTTCTTGGGGCATGTAATGGTAAGAAAACAGTAAAAGAAATTACAAAAAATGAAATTTCTAAGTTGTATAAACCAGTGGTTGATTCTATACAAAAGGGTGATATTGTTTCTTTAATAGTTGGTTTTTATGAAGAGAATAATTCTGAACAGAGATTGTTACTTCGAAAACTTGCTGCTGAAGGTGTAATAACATATGAAGCAGAGAAAGTTTTGGATGACAATAATAATCCTCATATTTTTGTAAAGGTCGCTCTTACAAAAGAAGGCTCAAAATGGATTTATAGTCCTAAGCAAACGACGTGTGCAAAAACAGCTGTTGTTTCAAATGAAGATGTTGATATGAAAAATCGTTTTGAAAAGGAAAAACATGTTTCTGATTCTATATCAAACGAAGAGGATATTGTTGTTATAAATCCAACGGAATGTTATGATACTATAGTGCATATTGTTCCAAAGCCAGTTGTTCCTGAAAAACCTGTTTGGGCATTAGAAAAAGTGTCAAAAGAATTGTCGTTGTATGAATTGTTGTCTTTGGATGTTACAAAAGATACAGTACAACTTATTGGACAACAAAGATCAATATTTAAAATTCGTAATATTATATGTGATGTTACATGTCCAAATAAAAGTTGTGGACTTTTCCAATTTTTCCAGTCAAAGAAGAATAAAAAAGATGTTTGTAATGATTTTGTCGCTTCTGCAGAAGTTATTGTTGAAAATTCAATAGTTACTCCATTTGGTTATGTCTTGAATGGAAATGTAAAAGGAACAAAGTCATTGAATAAATTATCATTTGTTTTTGATAATGAAAGTGGTTGGATATTAGGTTCTCCTAAGAAAAATACTCGATCGGAATCTTCTGAGAATACAGAAACAGAAGACAATAATAATTTTGAAAAAAATAATGAAGCACAAACTTTTAATGATTCAATGGTTTTTTCCTCAGAAGAATTATCTAAGAAGAATATGATTTCTTCTAACATTGTAGAAGTAGATAATAATGATTTGGAAGACATTGAACAAGTGTATGATTTTATTTCAGAAGAAATATAGTTTTTGTAAAAAGAATAGATTAATTATGGAAATAAGTATTATAAAATTAATAACAGAGGCACTAGGTCATTTCCTTTATACTATATTTAATTTAATTATTATAGCACCTTTTACTTTGTGGAAAAAAGCTGGCTATAGATTAATTGAGCAAAAGAAAAATGATTATTTAAAACTATCAAAAATAGAGGGATCATATTCCTTTTTGGTGTTTTTGAAAAGACTTTTTTTTGAATTCTTGTTAGATGCAATTTGTTTTATTTCTTATTTTGTGGGAATATGTGTTTCTGTTTATGCTCTTGTAACAGATTGTTTTTTGTCTTGTTTAGGTGTATTGCTAGTTTCTTATTATATACCAGTTTTGCTGACAGTAAAAAGAGATATATTACAATTATTGCTGTTGCCTGTTCGTAAATTAATTAATTGGCTTACTAAGCCTGCTCAATATATTGATTTGGAGATAAAAAACAAGTAAGTTTTAATACTGTGTTTACTTGAAAGGCGAAGCATTGCTTCGCCTTTTTATTTTTGTAGATTTTGGAATAATAATATATATTTGTAAAAAAATATATAGTCATGGACAAAGAAATAAAAACAATTGATATTCCTAAAGGTTGGGAATTCGAGAGAATAGAAGATGGAAAAGTGATTTTGAAGGAAACACAAAATCCATTAGCATTATTACCAAAAAGTTGGGAAGACTATTGTAAAATAGCAGAGCCAGATGCAATGTTCTCAAAAACGAAAAATGGTTCTGTGCTTACATTAATGGATCAGTTGTTGACATTGCGTGATGTGTATCGTCAAGGATGGAAACCAAATTGGAAAAATCCAGAAAATAAATGGTGCGTTGAATTGTATAATGATTCTGCAATTAAAACAATCCGTACAACTGATAATGAGATTTTCTCATTTCAATCAATTATAGTTCGCGATTTGTTTTATATGAATTTCAAAAGCGAAATAGAAAAGTTATCAAAGATTTTCTAATAAGAAATTTTGTTTAGTAAAAGAGGCGGATTTTTTCCGCCTTTTTTATTTCCGTGGGTGAAACAACATTATTGTTTCGTGTAAATGTTGTTTGTCCAAGTGTGTGTACAATTCAGTCGTCGTTATGGATTCGTGTCCGAGCATCTCTTGCACGCTCCGTAAGTCAGCACCTCCATTGACTAAATGTGTTGCGAATGAGTGTCTAAATGTATGTGGACTTATGTTCTTCGTAATGCCGGCTTCTTTTGCTGCTTCTTTTATGATAAGAAAAACCATCACTCGTGTAAGGTGTTTCCCACGTCTATTTAAGAATAAGTAATCTTTTTCGGATTCCGGTATAGTTAGATGGCAACGCCATTCTAAATAATCTTGTATTTCATGTATAGCCTTGTCGCTGATAGGTACCAGGCGTTCTTTGTCTCCTTTTCCAACAACACGAATAAAACCATCGTTGAAGAATAAGTTGTGTATTTGTAGGTTTACAAGTTCACTAACACGTAAACCGCAACTATATAGAGTTTCGAGCATGGCTCTATTTCTATGGCCTTCGGGTTTGCTTACGTCTATCACGTTTATGATGGCATCGATTTCTTGTATGGAAAGGTAAACTGGTAATTTCTTCGGCATTCTTGGCGCTTCCAACAAATCGGTAGGGTCGGCTTCGATAATGTCGTCAATCTGAAGGTATGAAAAGAAATTCTTTATTCCTGAAATTATGCGTGCTTGTGAGCGTTCGCATACGACTGAGTCAAGATGGTTTAGCCAATATACAAATTCATGCAGATCGTCAAGAGTGATTTTGTCAGGACCGCCTTTGAAGTCTGTTGCGATGCAAAACTCTTGTAGTTTTCGAACATCATGTTCGTATGCTTCAACACTATTGCTCGAAAGAGATTTCTCTAACTTTAAATATAACTTAAAATCATGAATGCATTTTTCCCATTCCATAGTGCTAATTTTAGTAACAAAAATAATGGAGAAACGGATTAAAAACAACTTTTTATATTGATATTCAACGAAGTTCGGCTTAAATATGTGATATATTTGCAAAAAACAATTTTGGGAATACTAATTGCTATATTATTTGTTTTGTTAAGTTCTTTTTCTTTTTCGCAAGAACTTCGACCTGTCGTTTCTACCGATGGCTTGTTGGTCTATGAAGGAGAGTATGGAGATATTTTGACGTTTTATGATCAACAGTCTGCCGATCAACCGGAAGGTAAGTGGGGATATGTGAATAAAAAAGGTCGTGTGGTTATTGCGCCGCAATATGAACATGCCGATTATTTTAGTTTTGGCTTGGCTTGTGTGAAAAAAGATGGTAGATATGGATATATCGATAGTACAGGTACTGTAAAAATCTATTTCTATTTTGATGATGCAAAATCTTTTGATCCTCGATATGAACGAGCTATGGTAAAAAGAAATGGGAAATGGGGATGGATATCAATATATGGTGACTATGTTGTAAAATGTCGCTACGACATGGCTTCTCCGTACGTGGATGGCTTGGCAATGGTTTGTCAGAATGGAAAATATGGTTATATAAATCTTCGTGGCAATTTTGTGGTTCCTTGTAGGTTTGATTGTTTAGGACCATTTGGAGAAAATGGACTTGCCTTGGCTGAACGAGGTGGAACTTGGGGGTATGTTGATACCGTAGGAAACATTACAATCGGATGCCAATTTGAAGAAGCCTTTATTTTTAATGAAGGATTGGCGGCGGTAAAAAAAGATGGCAAATGGGGGTACATAAATAAAAACGGAAGTTTTGTCATTTCACCTCAATTTGATTTCGCCGAAAATTTCTATAAAGGAATTGCTTTTGTCGTAAAGGATGATGAGAAGTTTTATATAAACAAAAAAGGTGAGAAAATAGCTGATTAGTGGTTTTTGATACAGTTTTTCATTGAAAAAAGTTTGTTTGAGTAACAATAACTCGATTTTGTCTTTTTTTATCGTGTTTTTTGCAAATAATTTTTTTAGTTTTGCAACGGACTGAATAAGAACCTTTTGATAAATGGAGTATTTAGAATTTTCCCGCCAACAAGTGACGAACTTGCAGACTTCTCTACAGTGTGAATTCTTACGCACGAATAAAGCAGGTTCGTATGCAAACTCGACTATTGTAAACTGTAATACAAGAAAGTATCATGGTTTATTGGTTTGTCCTATTAAAGAAATAGATGGTGAAAACTATGTGTTATTGTCTTCGTTAGACGAAACTGTGATTGTTGAAAAAACGCCATTCCAGTTAGCTACACACAAGTTTGGAAATGATATTTATCCAACAGGTTATAAGTATATTGAGTCATACAAAAACTCGCCGGTAACAACGGTAGTGTTCCGTGTTGGAGGTTTGGTTTTGCAAAAAGAAATGGTTTTAGTTGACAATGATGAACGTTTCTTGATTCGTTATACTGTATTGAGCTCAACTATGCCTGCGACATTACAGTTGCGTCCATTTTTGGCTTTCCGAAAAGTTCATGAATTGACTCATGCAAATACTGGTGCTAATACAAGACATCTTGTGATAGAAAATGGTATCTCGAATTGTTTGTACGAATACTTTCCAACTGTAAATATGCAGTTGTCTAAAAAGAACGAATTTGTATCTGCACCAGACTGGTATCGTAATTTTACATACGATAGAGAAAGTGAACGTGGATATGAATGTTCTGAAGATTTATTTACTCCAGGCTTTTTCGAAGTAACCTTAAAAGAAGGAGAGAGTGTTGTGTTTTCTGCGGGATTAAAACCAATAAAAACAACAACATTAAAAGGAATGTTCGAAAAGGAAACAAAAGGTCGTGATGTACAAAGTAATTTCGAAGAATGTCTTCGTCATGCGGCTCGTCAGTTTATGTATCGTTCTCCTAAAGGATGTGAAGTTATTGCCAGCTTCCCATGGACAGGGTTGTGGGGACGAGACAGCTTGGTCTCGCTTCCTGGTTTGACTTTAGCTCAAGGTGATTGGGATACTTGTCGTGCTGTTCTTGACACTATGTCTAACGATATCGATGGCTATGTGTACAAGAATAAAGGAAATATAGAACATACGAATACGGAGTCTATTGATACTGCTTTATGGTATATTCGTTCAGTACAACAGTTCAATTGGAATACCAAAGATGTTGCATTGACGAGAAAATTGTATCAGAAAAAAGTAGAAGAGATTCTGAATACATATATGTCTGGTGAAAACGGAAATGTCATTATGCATGATAATGGTTTGTTGTATTTGCCAGACGAAAACAAAGCACTTACGTGGGTTGATGCCAAGGTAAACGGCGTGCCTGTTGTAAAACGTTGGGGATATGTTGTAGAAGTGAATGCTTTGTGGTACAATGCGATTTGTTTTGCATTGGAATTAATTACAAAGAAATCTTTCCAAGATAAATGGAAAGATATTCCTGCGAAAATCGAAAAATCTTTTGACGAAATGTTTTGGGATGACGAACATGGTTATTTAGCAGACTTCTGTGTAAATGACTATAAGGATTTTTCTATGCGTCCAAGTCAGATTTTTGGTGCATCGTTGCCATTCTCTCCACTTGAAGATGAAAAACGTCATTCTATTTTGGAACATGTGCGAAAAGAATTGCTAGCACCTTGCGGTATTCGTACATTGTCTCCTAAAAGTCAGAATTATGTAGGAACAATCACAGGAACTATAGAAGAACGTGATTATGCGTACCACAATGGTGGCGTTTTGATGTGGTTGTTGGCGCCGTATGCAGAAGCTTATTTGAAACTACATGGTCGTTAGGGTGTTGCCGAAATAAAACGTATTTATGGCGATTTGGAGACATTGGTTCGTGAATATGGTTTAGGAACTATAGGTGAAGTGTTTGACGGAAATCCTCCATATACTCCAAGAGGTTCTATTTCTCAAGCATGGTCGGTTGGTGCTGCTCTACGTATATGTAAGTTGATTCAAAATTTTGAGGCAGAAGAACAAAAATAAATTGATGACTATGAAAGTGTTGATGTTCGGGTGGGAATTTCCACCACATATTTCAGGAGGTCTAGGAACCGCTTGTTTGGGATTGACAAAGGCAATGCTTCGTCAAGGAGTTGATATTATTTTTGTTGTACCTCGTGCGTATGGTGACGAAGACCAAAGTCAAATGCAGTTGGTTGGCGCAAGTTCAATTCGCGTTAAAATAAATCAATACCATTTCGGCGAAGAATTAACTTCAAAAAGAAATCAAAAAAATATCCAATATGTAACAATTGGTGCGAATTTAGTGCCATATGTTACAGAAGAAGAATACTACGATTTGATTAATAATCGTGTAACTGTAGATAGACAATTTAAAGTTCATTCAACTTCCGATACAGGAACTATAGACCTTCGTGGTGGATACGGCGGGGGCTTAATGAATGAAGTTAAGAGTTATGCATATATTGCAGAAGAAATCGCTCGAAAATTTGATTTTGATGTGATTCATGCTCACGATTGGATGACGTATGATGCTGGTATTGCAGCAAAAAGAGTTTCTGGTAAGCCATTGGTTGTGCACGTACACGCAACAGAATTTGACCGTAGTGGTATGAATGTAAACCAAATAGTTTACGATATGGAACGTCGTGGTATGCATAATGCCGATAGGGTTTTGACTGTAAGTAATTTAACTCGTTCTACGGTTGTAAACCATTATGGTGTAGATGAGGCAAAAGTTACGACAGTATATAATGGTGTTGAAGCTATTTCAGCAAAGAAAAACCTTCATTTTGAAAAAGTTTCAGGCGACAAGATTGTAACTTTCTTGGGACGTATTACATATCAAAAAGGTCCAGAATACTTCTTGGAAGCAGCTGCAAAAGTTTTGCAACGCAAAAAGAATGTGAAATTTGTTATGGCCGGTAGTGGTGATATGTTGGAGAAAATGATGTGGCGTGCGGCAGAATTAGGCATTTCTAAGAATTTCTTTTTTACAGGATTTTTGCGTGGCGATGATGTAATCCACATGTTGTCAATCAGTGATGTGTATGTAATGCCTTCAGTATCAGAACCGTTTGGTATTTCTCCACTAGAAGCAATGCGTTCGAATGTACCGGTTATCATCTCTAAACAATCGGGTGTGGCAGAAGTATTAAAACATGCTATTAAGGTTGACTTTTGGGATGTGGATTCTATGGCAGACGCTATTTATGGAATTATCTCGTATGATGCTCTTCCACAAATGTTTAAGGAGAATGCCAAAAAAGAAGCTGACAGCATAAAATGGGACAATGCTGCCAAACGAATTAAAGAAGTGTATAAGAATTTATCAGAAAGGAAATAAGATATGAAAAACATTTGTTTGCATTTTTCGGTTCATCAACCATTTCAGTTGCGATCATACCGTTTCTTCGATATAGGTCAAGATCACTATTATTATGATGATTTTACTAATAGATCTAATGCGTTGACAATTGCAAAGCGTTGTTACATTCCAATGAACAATTTGTTGCTTTCTTTAATTCATGCGAATAAAAAAGCATTCAAAGTAAGTTTTTCTATCTCGGGTAGTGCAATTGAACAATTCGAAATGTACACACCTGAAGTTTTGAATAGTTTTAAGCAATTGGCTGCGACAGGTTGTGTGGAATTTGTTGCTGAACCAGATTCTTATTCTTTGGTTTCTGTGGCAAATCAGGAAGAATTAGAATTGCAAACAAAAGCTAATATGGAAAAAATAGAAGCTTTGTTTGGTCAAAAACCAAAGGTTTTCCATAACACCGGTCTTGCTTATTCTGATGAATTAGGAAAGAAAATATATGATTTAGGATTCCAAGCCATAATGGGAGAGGGAGCCGATCAAATTTTAGGTTGGAAGAGTCCAAACTACGTGTATTGTGACGATGCACAGCCACGTATGAAGGTCTTGTTGCGTAATTATAAGTTGACAGATGATGTCGCTTTGCGTTTTGCTAATCAAAACTGGTCGGAATGGCCTTTAACTGCAGATAAATATGTAGGTTGGATTACATCTTCATTGGAAAAAGAAGATGTGGTAAATTTATTCTTCCAATATGAAACATTTGGCGATTCAAATCGTGCAGAAACAGGAATCTTTGATTTCTTCTCTGCATTTGTAGCAATGATAGTAAAAGATAAGAATATTGCATTTGCAACACCTTCGGAAGTCGTTAAAAATTTTCAACCAATTTCTGTGTTGAGTGTTCCTCAATATACATCTTGTGCTGACGAAGAACGTGATTTGTCGGCGTGGTTGGGTAATAATTTGCAGAAACAGGCATTCGATGCAATGTATTCTTTACAAAAATTGGTAAGAATGTCGGGTAACCAACAATTACTTTCTGATTGGAATAGATTACAAGTTGCAGACAATTTGCGTTATATGGGAACAAAGTTCTTTAACAAAGATAGAGAACGTAGTCCATACCAAACTCCATACGAAGCATTTATAAACTTTATGAATGTGCTTTCTGATTTTACGGAACGAGTAAATAATCAACCGGTAGAAGTGAAGTACGAAGCTCTTTCACAAGAAGAATTAACTGCTGAAATTGAAAAATATACAGCAATTTTGAAAGAGTTGGAGAATGTGAAAGCAAAATCAACTAAAAAGAAACCAGTTGCAAAGAAAACAACTGCGAAAAAAGAAAAAGTTGAGAAAACAGAAAAGAAACCTGTAGCGAAGAAAACTACAACAAAAAAGAAAACTACTAAAAAATAATATAAATTCAATATTTTAAATGGCGGCAAATTTAAACCAAAACAGACACAACGATCCTCAATGGCGTAGTGTTATTGTACAATCAACATTTCCAAAGAATTTGGAAGAATTGAGCACATTGGCTAACAACCTTTGGTGGTGCTGGAACTATGAAGCAATGGAATTATTCCAAGAAATAGATTCTAAGCTTTGGCAAAAAACTCAAAATCCTATCGCTGTACTTAAAGGTATTAGTGCAGATAGATTAGCAGAATTAGAGAAAGATCAAGCATTCATCAACAAGTACAATGCTGTATTAAAGAAATATAACGACTATATGGCTGTTCAGCCAGATGCAAAAACACCTCGTATTGCATATTTCAGTATGGAGTATGGTCTTGATGATTCTTTGAAGATCTTCTCTGGTGGTCTAGGTATCTTGGCTGGTGACTATTTGAAAGAAGCAAGTGATACTAACACTAACATGGTTGCTGTTGGTTTCTTGTATAAATATGGTTACTTCAAACAGACTTTGTCTATCGATGGAGAACAATTGGCAATCTACAATCCTCAAAATCAATCAGAATTACCAATCTCTCCAGTAATGGATGCTAACGGAAATCGTGTAATGATTCAAGTTGGTATGCCTGGTCGTTTGATGCATGCTCAAGTATGGTTAGTGAAAGTTGGTCGTATCAAATTGTATTTGATGGATACTGACATTTCTGAAAACCGTGATGACGATAAGAACTGTACTCACGCATTGTATGGCGGTAACAACGAAAACCGTTTGAAACAAGAAATGTTGCTTGGTATTGGTGGTGTTCGTTTGTTGGAAGCAGTTGGTGAAAAATGCGAATTGTTCCACTGTAACGAAGGTCACGCTGCATTCATTAACTTGGAACGTCTTCGCAAGTTGATTAAACACGAAAATTATTCATTCCCTAAAGCATTGGAAATTGTTCGTGGTTCTTCACTTTATACAACTCACACTCCAGTTCCTGCAGGTCACGATTCATTCCCTGAAGATATGATGATGACTTATCTTGGTCAATTCCCAGAAAGATTGAACTTGAGCTGGAATGAATTTATGAACTTGGGTAGAATGTATCCAGATAATAAGGGTGAATTCTTCTCGATGAGTAACTTCGCTATCTGCACTTCTTGTGGTGTAAATGGTGTAAGCCGTCTTCACGGTGAAGTTTCTAAGAAAATGTTCAAAGATTTGTGGCCAGGTTATACTGTAGAAGAATCTCATATTGGTTATGTAACTAATGGTGTACACTACGGAACATGGACATCAAAGGCATGGCAAAAACTTCACAAAGAAACATTCGGTGAAGGTTTCTTGAGCGATATGTCAAATGCAACATTATGGAATAAGATTTTCGATGTTCCAGATGAAAAAATTTGGGATATTAAAGAATCTCAACGTGAACGTTTGATAGTGTATGCAAAAGAATCTTTGCGTAAAGCATGGACAGAAAAATTCGAAGATCCTAAGAAAATCGTTCGTGTTCACCAAACATTGAATAAGAGCGTTTTGACAATCGGTTTCGCTCGTCGTTTCGCTACATACAAACGTGCTTACTTGTTGTTCAGTAACTTAGAACGTTTGAGCAAAATCGTTAATAATCCTGATTACCCTGTACAATTCGTATTCGCAGGTAAAGCTCACCCAGCAGATAAACCAGGACAAGATATTATCAAGGAAATCGTTCGTATTTCGAAATTGCCAGAATTTTTGGGCAAGATTATTTTCTTGGAAAACTACGATATGAACCTTGCAAAACAATTAGTTCAAGGTGTAGATATTTGGATGAATACTCCAACACGTCCATTGGAAGCTTCTGGTACATCTGGTATGAAGGCCGTAATGAACGGTGCAATGAACTTCAGTGTGCTTGATGGTTGGTGGTGCGAAGGTTACCGTGAAGGTGCTGGATGGGCATTGCCAGAAAAACGTACATACCAAAATCAAGATTTGCAAAACAAACTTGACTCTGAAATGATTTATGCAACATTGGAAAACGAAATCGTTCCATTGTTCTATAATCGTGCAGAAGATGGTATTCCTCACGGATGGATCCAATACATGAAAAAATGTATCGCCGAAATCGCTCCTGAATTCACAACTAAACGTATGATCGACGATTACAAGGATAGATACTATACTAAGTTAGGTGAACGTAATGCTATGTTAACAAAAGACAACTGCAAAGTTGCAGACGAATTAGTAGCATGGAAACAAAAAGTTGCTGAAGTATGGGATTCTATTTATGTTGAATCAGTAGAAGTTGAAAAACCAAACGAATCATTCAAATTGGGTGGTAAGTACAATGGTACTTTGAAGGTAGATTTGAAGGGCTTGAATCCTGAAGATATCAATTTTGAATTCGTATTGTCTGAACAAAATGAATCAATGGAAGGTAATTTAGCTGTATATTCTATAACTGTAGTTCCAAGCCGTTCTGGTATTTTCAACTTTGGTATTAGAATGTATCCTACAAACCAATATTTACCATATCGTCAAGATTTCTCTTATGTTCGTTGGATTTAGTCTAAAGAACTCGTAGAGAGATATATACGATAATAATTAAGTCCTGTTCTGAATAAGAATGGGACTTTTTTTATAGAAAATGTAAAAAAAATAGGCGTTGACTATTGTATTTTCCATAAAAAGTGTACATTTGCACTGCAATCGCGAGAATAGCTCAGTTGGTAGAGCACGACCTTGCCAAGGTCGGGGTCGCGGGTTCGAGTCCCGTTTCTCGCTCCAGTAAGGCAATCGAAAGATTGCCTTTTTTTATGTGTGTAACTCAATGGATAACTTTATTGCTATAGATTTTGAAACAGCAAATGCACAGCAAAGCAGTGTTTGTAGTGTAGGTGTGGTAATAGTGAAGGAGGGACGGCAGGTTGGTTCTTTCTATAGTCTTATAAAGCCCGAACCGAACTATTATTGGTGGCGTTGCCAACAAGTGCATGGATTAGGCCCGCAAGATACCGATAACGCACAGGTGTTTCCGTATGTATGGGAGCAGTTGGAACAAAAAGTTCGTGAATATTTCCCTGACTTAGAAGCACCGTTTGTTGCCCATAATAGCCGATTTGATGAAGGTTGCCTGAAGAAAGTGTTTCAAACTTATCAAATGAATTATCCTGATTTCCAATTTTATGATACGTTATGTGCAGCACGTAAACATTTTGGCAAACGCTTGCCGAATCATCAGTTACATACGGTTTCGGAAGCGTGCGGATATGTGTTGGAAAACCATCACCATGCGTTAGCCGATGCAGAAGCATGCGCTGCAATTGCTTTGCATATATTGTAATGAGGATATGGAACGTATGTGATATGCCCGTATCTTATTGTTGTACAAATGATCGTACGTTTTCGTAGGTTAATTTCATCAATGAATCTAAAGCTTTGTCGCTTACCCATGCAACGTGAGGAGTGATAAGTAGTTTAGTTTGTATGGATTCATCTAATAGTGGAGATTGCAGTGGAAGTGGTTCTTTCTCCATTACGTCTATGCATGCGCCGGCAATTAAGTCTTTTGATAATGCGTCAGCCAAATCTTCTTCTTTGATAATGCCACCACGGCCAACATTTACTATGTAGGCTTTTTTCTTCATCATTTGTAGTTGTTCCAAGCCGATAAGACCACGGGTTTGTTCATTTAGTGGTGAATGTATGGAAACAATGTCTGCTGTTTGTAGTAGTTCTTCTAACGAAACTCTTTGGTAATCGTTTGTGCTGTTTTTTCCAGAAGTAGAGTAGTAGATTACTTTACAGCCAAATGCAGAGGCAACTTCTGCTACACGACGGCCGATTGTGCCTAAGCCGATAATTCCCCAGATTCTTCCGTTTAATTCCATATAACTTGGACCAATGTGGGTGAATAGGTTTTGGTTGGAATATTGTTTTGAAGAAACATAATTTGAGTAGTATGCGGTATGTTGTAGTAATGTCAATAACATGGCGAATGTGTGTTGTACCACGCTTTCGGTAGAATAGCCGGCAACATTTTTAACGATTACGCCTTTTTCTTTTGCGTATGGCAAGTCCACGTTGTTCATGCCGGTTGCTGTAAGGCAAATCAATTTTATGCTCGGACAAGCGTCGAAAATTGCTTGGTTTATAATTACCTTGTTTGTGATGATAATAGTTGCATCGGCAATGTGTGCCACTGTTTCTTGGGCAGTAGTAGTTGCAAATACACGTAATTCTCCTAAGTTGGCAAACGAATCGAATATTGAATTTTCGCCGATAGTGGCAGCGTCTAAAACGACAATTTTTTCCATGTTACTAAAGTTCCTTTTTTACATTGTCGCAAAAATAGGAAAATACTCATTTGTTGGGTTGAATTACAGGCTTTATTTGTTAAAAATGGAAAAAGTGTGATTTTTGTGTGTTGAAATAATGGAAAAAGTGTAATTTTTGTATATTAAAGTTACGGAAAAAGTGTAATTTTGGTTGTTAAAATAACGGAAAAAGTGTTATGTTGCAAAGGAAGATAGAATATAAAATTCTTGAACATGTTAAAAATCAAAAAGATAGAGTTCTTATTATTGAAGGTGCTCGTCAAATTGGAAAGACCTATATTATTAGACATGTAGGGAAACGATTTTCGCATTATGTTGAAATAAATCTTTTAGATGATTATAATGGTTTGAAGTTGTTTAATAATACTAGATCTACGGATGATTTTTACTTGCAGTTAGGAGCATTGGGCAAAAAATTAGGAAATAGGGAGGATACGTTGGTGTTTCTTGATGAGATTCAGGTTTATCCTCATTTGCTTACATTGTTGAAGTTCTTGAATCAGGATGCGAAATACACATATATATGTAGTGGTTCTCTGTTGGGGGTTACTTTGGCACGAGCAGTTTCTATTCCTATAGGAAGTACTCGGACGATTAGAATGTATCCTCTTGATTTTGAAGAGTTTTTGTGGGCGAATGGTTTTTCAGAAGAGACGATAAATGCACTTCGTGATAAATATATGTTGCAAGAAAGTTTGGATGAGGGAATGCATGGCAAATTGCTGTCCTTATTTAAACGCTATCTGCTTTGTGGTGGGTTGCCTGCAGCGGTTTCGGAGTTTGTTAATACGATGAATATATCTATGGTTCGAGATATCCAAAATTCTATATATGAATATTATGGGCTTGATACTTTGAAATATGATAAGGAAAATAAATTACGCTCGCTTTCTGTTTATAAATATATTCCTTCGGCTTTAGAGTCGCATAAAAAAAGAATAGTGTTGCAAGATATTGAAAAACGTGATGGAGCTCGTTTTTCTGAGTATAAAGATGAATTTGAATATTTGATACAAGCAGGAATTGCTTTGCATGTAAGTGCTATTTCTAATCCTAAATTTCCGTTGTGTGAATCACAAAGTAAAAATTTGTTGAAGTTATATTTGAACGATGTCGGAATATTAACCAATTTACTGTATAAAAATAATATACGTGCCATTCTTGATGACAACGAAAGCATAAATTTAGGAACGGTTTATGAATCTGTTGTTGCACAAGAGCTGGTGGCACATAACTATAAACTAAACTACTATGACAATAAAAAACATGGAGAAGTTGATTTCTTAATAGATGATTTTGATTTGTTGTCGGTGGTTCCAATTGAAGTTAAATCCGGAAAGGACTATAAAGTACACAGTGCATTGTCTTATTTTGTTAAAACAGCGGATTACCACATACAAAAGGCTGTTGTGCTTTCAAATAATAGAGAGATTGTGGTGGAAAATGGTATTACGTATTTGCCAGTTTATTATGTAATGTTTTTGTGAAAATTTTTTATATTTGTACAATCAAAAACCAATTGTGTGGGAATAGTGAAATTAAATAACAATTTGTGCCACAATTATTTGGAAAATCCAAATAGTTGTATAAACACACACACACACACACACACACGTATAGTGTAACCCTCTCTTATTTTGAATTATGGAGCGACTTTTCTGTGGAAGCAGGGGAGTCGCTTTTTTGTTTTAACTTATAAATTAAATTTTTATGGGCAGATTTATTAATCAATTTAAAGAACCAAGCGGCTCTACCAATCCGAAGTTCATTATGTTAGGAACCATGGCTGGTTCTAATAACTATTCATTTCCATATTCAGGAAGAAATAACCAGATGTGGCAAATATTGCCATCTTGTTTTGGGGAAAATTCATTGATGAATGCTACAAATGAAGAAAAAAATGAATTCCTAGTTAAGCATCAAATATGTATGTGGGATATATGCAAATGTGCCGATCGGGAGGGAAGTTCGGATCGTAATATAAAAAACGAAGTCACGTTTGATATACCAGAGTTTGTTGGCAAATATCCGGCTGCAAAAATCATCTGCGTAGGAAACAAAGCTTTTGAACTGTTCCGAAAACATTTCCCTAAGCTTGTAGCGGAGAAAGTTTGTTCTTCTTCGGCAAGTTATCGTACAATAACTGTTTCGCAAAAAATAGAAAAGTATAAGGAAGTTTTTAGATAATTAAAATTTGTATGATTATGAAAAGAATAATAGTTTTTATTTCGCTGTTTTTGTTTGCATTCGTTTTAAATGCTGCAACATATACAGTTTCAGTTAATGTGTTTGATGACCTTGATTATAAATATGAAAATGAATTACAACAACGTGTATATGCTTTTAGTATGAGGTCGTTGAATTTAGTAAAAGGGGATAATTTAATTATTAAATTTTCAGGATTTTGGGATGAGGATGTTCCTTATTTCGATATTCGTGTTAGTGAATATGGTAATGTATATCCAATATCGAACGATATAAGGGTAGATGTAACTCCTAATTCGAAAATAAGCAAGTCTGTAACAGTTCCAATTACGAAAACTGAAAATGATAATTACCCAGCTTTATATTGCACAATAGGTTATCCTTACTATAAATTTGATAAAGATGGTTTTAGTTATAGTGTGACTTCACCTATTAATCCTGCTACTGTAGAAATAACACGTTATAACGGGACAAGTAGCAATGTAGTAATACCTTCTTCTGTTATATATCAAGGTCAGAAGTATGTAGTAGAAGCACTTAAAGATTGTGTGTTTTTAAATTGTTCGGAGCTAAAGTCTGTTACAATCCCTAAAGGTGTTGAAATTTGGTCTGAAGATTATTCAGACGAGCTTTTTGGGAATTGTAATAATTTGGAAACTGTGATTTTTGAAGATTATCATTATACACGTGGAGGTAATTGGTATATTATCGAAAACTGTCACAATATAAAAGAAATCATAAGCCTTAGTGAAGCAGAGTTCTTAGGCGAAGCTAAATTAACACCATATGGTTCGTTGTCTTTTTATAATGGCGGAAAAACAGTTGTTGATAATGATTTTGCGTTTTCAAATGCAGATAAAAAATTAGTAAAATATACAGGTTCATCCCAGAGTATTAATCTACCAGAAAATTTTAAAGGGGAAGGATATACGATAAGTGCGAAGTGCTTTTCTTATAATCCGGATGCGGTTTCTTTATATATCCCCCAAACGGTATTATCTGTGGACAAAGAGGTTTTTTCTGATTTGACAAATCTTACTTCAGTATTGATTGAAGGGAAAATTGATTTGTCGAATTCTAGTTTGTATTTAACTCACAATAATATAAAATATAGGATTTTAAATGAATCCCAAGTTTCTATTTCAAGAGAAAATGATTTATCGGGAAATATTGTTATTCCAGAAAAAATCACGGCTGGTAATACATTTGATGTTGTAGGCATAGATTATTGTTCAGGAAATCTTTCTTCTCTGTTGACAGAGGGTAAGATTGATCTTTCGAATGCTTATTTGTATGTGACTTACAATAATATAAAATATAGGATTTTAAATGAATCCCAAGTTTCTATTTATAAGGCGAATGATTTGTCTGGAGATATTGTTATTCCAGAAAGAATAACGGTTGGTAATACATTTAATGTTGTAGGTGTAGGCGGAGGCGCTTTTTCTGGAAATACGGAGTTGACATCTGTAACAATAGGAAATGGTATAAAAACTATCGAATCAAGCGCATTTAGTGGTTGTACGAATTTAAAAACTCTAATTGTAGGAAAAGATGTTCAGTCTATTGGTAGTAGAGCGTTTGAAAATTGTTCTAAATTAATAAATATTACCTGTTACCCGGTAAATCCTCCAGAAGCATATTCAAACTCTTTCTCAAACTACAACGGGTATATCTCAATTCCTTGCGACAATAAGGAAGATTATGAAGTAGATGCTGTTTTTGGTACGTTTAAGCATGTGGATTGTTTAACAGCGGAAGAAGTTATGATAGAAGAGATTGATGTAGTTGTAGAACCGGAAATATCAGAGGCAGAATTCGTTCTACCTGCTCAAAGCAATGCAGATAATTATTCTTTAACGATAACAAATGAAGGAGACACTTTTTGTGTGTTGAATTTTAATGGAAATGGTCAATTAACAAATATTGATTTTTCTGGTTCTTCATTAAAATCTGAATCGGTAGGATATCAATTTACGGTAACAGGTTTGTCTTCTCATACAGATTATGGTTATCGTTTCCTTGCAAGGTCAAAGAATACCATTTTAAAGGAATATACAGGTGTCTTTACAACTAAGAATGAAGATGGAACAGGTGGTAGCTTTGCTTCTAATACAGATTCCAATGCTGGTGAACAAGGAGGAAATGAAGAAGGTGGTAATGAGCAAGGTGGCACAACACCAACAGCGGTAGACTCTATAGATATGGAATTTGCTTGTATGGTAGTAGATGGTCAAATCCTTGTAAACGGCGAAGCACCAGAATTTGTAACAACAGTTCTTGGTCAAAAAATTGCCAATAAGAATTTGAAATCAGGCATTTATTTTGTTCTTGCTGGAAACAAACAAATAGGCGTTTCGGTACGATAAATTACAAATGTTTTAAAATTTGCAATCGCAGAATCCATTTCGGGTTCTGCGATTTTTTTTTATATTTATGGATATATTAAAATTTAATGGAATATACAGGGCAGAGCCCAGCCCCGACGGACGACGGAAAAAAATTAATCAATAATCATTTATCATTAATCATTCAATAAACTATCAAATAAAAAAAATCTTTCTTTTTGTATTGTATTTCAAAAAAATAACTACTTTTGCATCCCGATTTATAGGGAAAAGTATATCTAATAATAAACAAATAATAAGTAATATGCCTACAATTCAGCAGTTAGTAAGAAAAGGTAGAAACGAAATCGTAGACAAAAGTAAGTCTCCGGCTTTGGATTCATGCCCACAGAAAAGAGGTGTTTGCGTTCGTGTTTACACAACTACACCTAAGAAACCTAATTCTGCAATGCGTAAGGTTGCCCGTGTTCGTTTAACAAACGGAAAAGAGGTGAACGCTTACATCCCAGGAGAAGGTCACAAACTTCAAGAACACTCTATCGTATTAGTACGTGGTGGTCGTGTTAAAGATTTACCAGGTGTTCGTTATCACTTAGTAAGAGGTGCATTAGATTCTTCTGGTGTAGAAGGAAGATTGCAATCTCGCTCTAAATACGGAGCAAAACGTCCAAAAGAAAATAAAAAATAATCTTTAATAAGCATTTTCAATGAGAAAGAGTAAACCAAAAAAACGAGTAATTCTTCCAGATCCTAAGTTTGGGGACGTGGATGTAACGAAGTTCGTAAATAATCTTATGTTAGATGGTAAAAAAAGCATCGCATATGAAATTTTTTATGATACGTTAAATATCGTTGAAGAAAAGAAACAAACTCCAGAAATGTCTGCATTAGACGTATGGAAAAAAGCCTTAGACAATGTTACTCCATTGGTAGAGGTAAAAAGCCGTCGTGTAGGTGGTGCTACATTCCAGATTCCTTCTGAAATCCGCCCAGCTCGTCGTCAATCAATCGGAATGAAGAACTTGATTTTGTATGCACGCAAAAGAGCAGGTCATTCAATGAAAGACAAATTAGCTGCTGAAATTTTGGCTGCCTTCAATGAAGAAGGTGGAGCTTTCAAAAAGAAAGATGAAACTCACAGAATGGCTGAAGCAAACAAAGCATTCTCTCACTTTAGATTTTAATATTAGCGAAAGATGGCAAAACTTGATTTACATTATACAAGAAACATTGGTATCGCTGCTCACATCGATGCAGGTAAAACTACCACTACAGAACGTATTCTTTACTATACTGGTGTAAACCATAAAATTGGTGAAGTACACGATGGTGCTGCAACAATGGACTGGATGGCTCAAGAACAAGAACGTGGTATCACTATCTGTTCTGCAGCAACTACTTGTTTCTGGAAATATAAAGGAAACCAATATAAAATTAACATTATCGATACTCCGGGACACGTTGACTTCACTGCTGAAGTAAACCGTTCTTTACGTATTCTTGATGGTCTTGTATTCTTGTTCTCTGCAGTTGATGGTGTTGAACCTCAATCAGAAACAAACTGGCGTTTGGCTGATGGATACAATGTAACTCGTCTAGGTTTCGTAAACAAAATGGACCGTCAAGGTGCTGATTTCTTGAACGTGTGCAAACAAGTTCGTGAAATGCTTGGTGGTAATGCTGTTCCTCTACAATTGCCAATTGGTGCTGAAGATAGTTTCAAGGGTGTTGTTGACTTAGTAAAAGGTATCGGTATGGTTTGGAATGAAGCTGACCAAGGTATGACATATACTGAAGTTCCTATTCCAGACGATATGAAAGATGAAGTTGCTGAATGGAGAGAAAAACTTCTTGAATCAGTATCAGAATTTGATGACACTTTGATGGAAAAATTCTTCGAAGATCCAGATTCTATTACAGAAGAAGAAATTCTTTCAGCTCTTCGTAAAGCTTGTATAGCTAACAAAGTAATCCCTATGTTGTGTGGTTCTTCATTTAAGAACAAAGGTGTTCAAGAAATGTTGAACTATGTAATGGAATTACTTCCTAGCCCACTTGATAAAGAATATATCGTTGGTACAAACCCTAATACAGATGAAGAAGTTCATCGTAAACCAGGTGTAGAAGATCCATTCTGTGCTTTGGCATTCAAGATTGCTACTGACCCATTCGTAGGTCGTTTGTGCTATTTCCGTGTATATTCAGGTCACTTGGATGCAGGTTCTTATGTATATAATACAAGAAGTGGTGCAAAAGAACGTATCTCTCGTATCTACCAAATGCACGCAAACAAACAAAATCCTATCGATTTCATCGAAGGTGGTGATATTGCTGCTGGTGTAGGTTTCAAAGATATTAAGACTGGTGATACACTTTGTGATGAAAATGCACCTATCGTTCTTGAATCTATGACATTCCCAGATCCTGTGATCGGTTTGGCTGTTGAACCAAAAACAAAAGCTGACGTAGATAAAATGGGTATAGCTCTTGCAAAATTGGCAGAAGAAGATCCTACATTTACAGTTAAGACAGATCAAGAAACTGGTCAAACAGTTATCAGTGGTATGGGTGAATTGCACTTGGATATCATTATGGACCGTTTGAAACGTGAATTCCATGTTGAATGTAACCAAGGTGCTCCTCAAGTAAACTATAAAGAATCTATCACAGTAGAAGTAGAACACAGAGAAGTATTCAAAAAACAATCAGGTGGTCGTGGTAAGTTTGCTGATATTGCATTCAAGATTGGTCCAGCTGATGAAGGAAAAGAAGGCTTACAATTTGAAGACTACGTTAAGGGTGGTAATATTCCTAAGGAATTCATTCCAGCTATTGAAAAAGGTTTCAAAGCAGCAATGGAAAATGGTGTTCTTGCAGGTTATCCAGTAGAATCAATGAAAGTACAAGTTATGGATGGTTCTTTCCACCCAGTTGACTCTGATGCATTGTCATTCGAACTTTGTGCTAAGATGGGTTACAAAGAAGCATGTAAGAAAGCATCTCCAAAGATTTTGGAACCAATTATGAAAGTAGAGGTTGTAACTCCAGAAGAATCTATGGGTGATGTTGTAGGTGACTTGAATAAACGTCGTGGTCAAATCCGTGGTATGGATACAAGAAATAACGCAAGTGTTGTAAAAGCATTCGTTCCTCTTGCAGAAATGTTCGGATATGTAACAGATCTTCGTACAATTACTTCAGGTCGTGCTACTTCAACAATGGAATTTGATCACTTCGAACAAGTTCCAGCAAATATTGCAGAAACAATTATAAGTAAACAAAATTAATATTAAAGGCATGAGTCAAAGAATTAGAATTAAATTAAAGTCTTATGACCACAATCTAGTAGATAAATCTGCTGAAAAGATTGTTAAGACTGTAAAAACTACAGGAGCTGTAGTAAGTGGTCCGATTCCGCTGCCAACTCACAAGCGTATTTTTACTGTTAACCGTTCAACACACGTTAACAAAAAAGCACGTGAACAATTTCAATTGTCATCACATGCTCGATTGCTAGACATTTATAGCAGTTCAGCAAAAACTGTTGATGCTTTGATGAAGCTTGAGTTGCCAAGTGGAGTTGAAGTTGAAATTAGAGTGTAGTAATTTAAAATTGTAAAAAAATGCTTGGTATACTAGGTAAAAAAGTAGGTATGACCTCTATCTTCTTGGAAGATGGAAAAAATGTAGCATGTACAGTTATTGAAGCTGGACCTTGTGTTGTTACCCAGATTAAATCAAACGAAACAGATGGTTATTCATCAGTTCAATTGGGTTTCGATGATAAGAAAGAAAAAAATACTTCACGTGCTGAACTTGGTCATTTTAAGAAAGCTGCTACAACTCCAAAGAGAGAAGTTGTAGAGTTCAGAAATTTTGATAAAGAAGTAAAACTTGGTGATATTTTATCGGTTGCAGATATTCTAGCAGAAGGTGATTGGTTGTCTGTAACAGGAACATCAAAAGGACGCGGTTTCCAAGGTGTTGTAAAACGTCATGGTTTCGGTGGTGTTGGTGAAGCTACTCACGGTCAAGATGACCGCCAACGTGCTCCTGGTTCTATCGGTGCTTGTTCTACTCCATCACGCGTATTCAAAGGAATGCGAATGGGCGGTCAAATGGGTGGCAATCAAGTAAAGGTACAAAACCTTGAAGTAGTTAAGATAATGCCAGAAAAGAATGTAGTATTAGTAAGAGGTGCTGTACCTGGAGCTAAAGGTGGATATTTAATAATTACGAAGTAACGATGGAAATAGTAGTAAAAGACATACAAGGTAAGGATACTGGAAAAAAAGTAGTCCTTGACGATGCAATCTTCGGAATAGAACCAAACGAACATGCTGTTTACTTGGATGTTAAAGCTATTTTAGCTAACAAACGTCAAGGTACTCATGCTTCAAAAGAGAAAAGTACTATTTCTGGAAGTACGAAAAAATTAAAGAGACAAAAAGGTACAGGTGGTGCTCGTGCAGGTAGTATCAAGAACCCATTGTTCCGTGGTGGAGCAAGAGTATTTGGTCCTCAACCTCGTGATTACTCAGAAAAGATCAATAAAAAAGTTAAAGATCTTGCACGTAAATCTGTATTATCAGCGAAAGCAAAAGATAACGAAATTATTGTTGTAGAAGATTTTTCATTCGAAGCACCAAAGACAAAAAATATTGTTGCTTTACAGAAAAATTTGAATGTTAGCGACAAAAAATCGTTGTTAGTCATTGCAAATCAAGATAATAATGTATATTTGTCAGCTAGAAATTTGCAAGGGTTTACTGTGGTAAATGCCTCAGATATAAACACTTACGAATTATTGAAGGCTAAAAATTTGATCTTGTGCGAGAGCTCAGTAGAAGAAATTGTTAAAATTTTAAATAAATAATTGGTGATGGAAGTATTGCAAAAACCGATCATAACTGAAAAGATGTCGAAAAAAGGCGACGCTTTGAACCAATATGGTTTTATCGTTGAGAAAACGGCAGATAAAGATCAAATAAAGAAAGCAGTTGAAGAAATGTATGGTGTTACTGTTTTGGCAGTTAACACTATGCGTTATGATGGCAAAGTGAAAGTTCGTAATACTAAAAAAGGAATGATGGTAGGAAGAACTAACGCTTATAAAAAAGCTATCGTTACAGTTCAAAAAGATCAAAAAATAGACTTCTATAGTAATATTTAATAGAGATGGCAATAAAGAAATTAAAACCAACCACTCCTGGTCAGCGTCATAAGGTTGTTGTTGTTGATAATCAAATATCATCAACAAACAAACCTGAAAAGTCGCTTTTGACAGTATTGAAAAGTACTGGTGGTAGAGATAACACAGGTAAGATGACAATGCGTTATATTGGTGGAGGCCATAAACGCAGATATCGTATTATAGACTTCAAGAGAGATAAAGAAGATGTTCAAGCAGAAGTTCTAACTATTGAATACGATCCAAATAGAAGTGCTAGAATTTGTTTGGTTCAATATGAAGACGGAGAAAAGAGATATATCATCGCTCCAGTTGGTATTCAAGTTGGCCAAAAAGTTGTGTCTGGACATTCAGCTGAACCAGAAATTGGTAATACGTTATATTTGAAAGATATTCCTCTAGGTACTATTATTCATAATATTGAATTGATACCAGGTAGAGGCGCACAATTAGCTCGTAGTGCAGGTTCTTATGCTCAATTAGCTTCTCGTGATGGAAAATATGCTATTATTAAATTGCCTTCAGGTGAAACAAGAATGGTTCTTGTAACATGTAAGGCAACTATAGGTACTGTTTCTAACTCAGAACATTCATTGGAACAATCAGGTAAAGCTGGTCGTTCAAGATGGTTGGGACGTCGTCCACGAAACAGAGGTGTTGTTATGAACCCAGTAGATCACCCAATGGGTGGTGGTGAAGGTCGTGCTTCAGGAGGTTTACCTCGTTCAAGAAAAGGTTTGCCTTCAAGAGGTTATAAGACACGTGCTCCTAAGAAAGCATCAAATAAATTAATCATTGAAAGAAGAAAGAAGTAATTAAAAAGAAGTAACTATGAGTCGTTCTCTAAAAAAAGGACCATATATTGATTTCAATTTGGAGAGAAAAGTGCTTCAAATGAACGAAAGTGGTAAAAAAACCTCTGTAAAAACTTGGGCACGTGCCTCTATGATTTCTCCAGATTTCGTTGGACATACAGTGTTAGTTCACAATGGAAATAAATTCATTCCAGTGTATGTTACAGAAAACATGGTAGGTCATAAATTAGGCGAATTCGCACCTACACGTAATTTCCGAGGTCATGGTGGTAATAAAAAGTAAACTAGCGAGTCATGAATAGAAAAAAAGAAAGTTCAATAAAAATAAAAGAAGCCAAGAAACAAAAGGCTTTCGCTATCTTGCGTAACTGTCCAACATCTCCTCGCAAAATGCGTTTGGTTGTTGATATGATTAGAGGAAGAGAAGTAAACAATGCATTGGATGTATTGCGTTATTCTACAAAAGAAGCCTCTCGTAAGGTTGAAAAACTCGTGATGAGTGCTATAAACAACTGGGAACAAAAGAATGAAGGTCTTCGTGTTGAAGACAATCCTTTGTATATAAAGGAAATCTTTGTTAACGAAGGTAGAACATTGAAAAGAATTCAACCTGCACCACAAGGTCGTGCTCACAGAATTCGTAAACGTTCAAATCATGTAACAGTTGTAGTAGATACAATTCAAAAAGAAACAGAAGCAAATAAATAATTTTCATGGGACAAAAAGTAAATCCAATAGGAAACAGGTTAGGAGTTATAAAAGGTTGGGATTCTAACTGGTATGGTGGCGATAATTATGTAGAAAAACTACATGAGGATTATGAGATTCGTCGCTATTTAAATGCTCGTTTAGCAAAAGCTAGCATTTCAAAAATTATTATTGAGCGTACGTTAAAATTAGTAACAGTAACTATCAACACTGCTCGCCCAGGTGTTATCATCGGTAAGGGTGGTCAAGAAGTTGACAAATTGAAAGAAGAATTAAAGAAAATTTCCAATAAGGAAGTTCAATTAAATGTTCTTGAAATAAAACGTCCAGAATTGGATGCTGTTATTGTTGGTGATCAAATCGCTCGTCAATTGGAAGGTCGTGTAGCATACAGACGTGCTATCAAAACTGCAATCTCATCAGCAATGAGAATGGGTGCAGAAGGAATCAAAATTCAAATCTCTGGTCGTTTGAACGGTGCAGAAATGGCTCGTTCTGAAATGTACAAAGAAGGACGTATTCCTCTACATACATTACGTGCAGATATTGATTACACAAGTACATTCGCATTAACAACATACGGAAAACTAGGTTTGAAGGTATGGATTTTCAAAGGTGAACGTTATGGTAAAGTTGATTTAACTCCAAATAGCGTAGAAGCAAGTGCTGCACCAAAGAAAAACTTCGGCGGAAGAAAAAGAACTACAAAAAAATAACAACTAATACGAATTAGCAATGTTACAACCTAAGAAAACAAAATATAGAAAGCAGCAAAAAGGAAGAATGAAAGGAAATGCTCAAAGAGGGCATGAATTAGCATTCGGATCTTTTGGAATAAAATCATTAGAATCTTATTGGATTACTGCTAGACAAATCGAGGCAGCCCGTGTTGCTGTAACTCGTTATATGAAACGTGAAGGTCAGATTTGGATTCGCATATTCCCTGATAAACCAGTAACTGCAAAACCAGCAGAAGTACGTCAAGGTAAAGGTAAGGGAGCTGTTTCTCACTGGGCAGCACCTGTGACTCCAGGAAGAATATTGTTTGAAGCTGATGGTGTTCCATTGGAAGTAGCTAAAGAAGCACTTCGTTTGGCTGCTCAAAAATTGCCGATAACAACCAAATTTGTTGTAAGAAATGATTATGTTCAAGAATAGAAAGAAATACCATGAAGGCAGCAGAAATTAGAGAATTATCGACAAAAGAGATTGAGGAAAAAATCCAGGTAGAATCAGAAGGTTTGAATAAGATGAAACTTAATCATGTTATCACTCCATTGGAAAATCCTAATCAATTGAGAGAAACGAGACGTAATATAGCTCGTATGAAAACAATATTAAGAGAACGCGAACTAACTAAATAGTCTAAAATGGAGAGAAATTTCAGAAAAGAAAGAATAGGTGTTGTAGTCAGCAATAAAATGGACAAAACAATTGTTGTTGCTGTTGAGAGAAAAGAAAAACACCCATTATATGGTAAGTTCTTGAAAAGAACGACTAAATTTGTCGCTCAAGATGACAAGTCTGAATGTTCAGAAGGCGATGTTGTAAGAATCATGGAAACACGTCCATTGAGCAAGACAAAACGTTGGCGATTAGTTGAGATAATTGAAAAAACGAAATAAGAGATGATACAGCAAGAAACAAGATTAAACGTTGCTGATAATAGTGGAGCAAAAGAAGTTTTGTGTATCCGTGTTTTAGGTGGTACAGGAAAAAGATATGCTTCTATCGGTGATAAAATCGTCGTAACCGTAAAGAGTGCAATACCTAACGGTAATGTTAAACAAGGTCAGGTTACAAAAGGCGTAGTTGTGAGAACGAAAAAAGAAGTTAAGCGTGCTGATGGTTCATACATCCGCTTTGATGACAATGCAGTAGTTTTGCTTAACGAAGCTGGTGAAATGAGAGGTACTCGTATTTTCGGTCCTGTAGGTCGTGAATTACGTGATGGTCAATATATGAAAATCGTTTCACTTGCTCCAGAAGTGTTATAATTTAATACTAGTAGAAATGCAAAAGAAATTTAACATAAAAAAAGGCGACACTGTATTAGTTCTTTCTGGTGAGTACAAAGGTCAAAAAGGTAAAGTTCTTGAAATGAAAACCAAGATTGACTCTGCTCTTGTAGAAGGAATAAACATTGTATCAAAAAATACTAAGCCTAACGCAAAAAATCCTCAAGGAGGAATTGTGAAGAAAGAAGCTCCTATTCATGTATCAAATCTTATGTTAGTTGATCCTGCAACAGGAAATCCTACAAGAGTTGGTAAAAAACGTAATGAAGCAGGCAAATTAGTTCGTTATTCAAAAAAGACAGGGGAGGTAATTAAATAATGGAGACTTACGTACCTACATTAAAAAAGTTATATACTGAAACTATACAGGCGAATTTGCAAAAACAATTCGGGTATAAGTCAAAAATGCAAGTACCACGTATTGAAAAGATCGTGATAAATCAAGCTATTGGTGATGCAGTAGCTGATAAGAAATTAATTGACACTGCTATCAGTGAAATTTCAATTATTGCTGGTCAAAAAGCTGTTCCAACTTACTCAAGAAAAGATATCTCTAACTTCAAGTTAAGAAAAGGAATGCCAATTGGTGTACGAGTAACATTGAGAAGAGAAAAAATGTACGAATTCATGGAAAGATTGATTTGTTCAGCTCTTCCTCGTATTAGAGATTTCCAAGGTATCAAAACAAAATTTGATAAGAATGGTAACTTCTCATTTGGTATTACAGAACAAATTATCTTCCCAGAAATTGAAGTTGATAAAGTTACAAAGATGATGGGTATGGATATAACTTTTGTAACTTCTGCACAAACTGATGAAGAAGGTTTTGCATTGTTAAAAGAATTTGGTTTCCCATTTAAAAAATAGAAAGACAGCATGGCAAAAGAATCAATGAAAGCACGCGAAAGAAAGCGTCAAAAGTTAGTTGATAAATATGCGGCAAAACGCGCAGAATTGAAGGAAAAAGGTGATTATGTTGCATTAAGCAGATTGCCTAAGAATTCTTCACGTGTAAGATTGCACAATCGTTGCAGCATAACAGGAAGACCAAGAGGTTATATCCGTCAATTTGGTATCAGCCGTATCCAATTCCGTGAAATGGCATCGGCAGGTTTGATCCCAGGAGTAAAGAAAGCAAGTTGGTAAAATATAAATACAACAACAATGACAGATCCAATAGCAGATTATCTAACAAGGATTAGAAACGCTCAGAAAGCACAACACAAAGTAGTTGAAATCCCTTCTTCTAAAATAAAACAAGAAATGACTAAAGTTTTATTCGACAAAGGTTATATCTTGAGTTATAAATTCGAAGGTGAAGGACCAGAAAGTGTTATAAAAATTGCATTGAAATATCATCCAGTGTCAAAAGCACCAGCAATTAAGAAATTGGAAAGAATTAGTAAACCAGGTTTACGTAAATATGTTCCAGTTGAAGAATTACCACGTGTATTAAATGGTTTAGGTATTGCCATTTTATCCACAAACAAAGGAATTGTTTCTGATAAAGAAGCGCGTGCTTTGAATGTTGGAGGTGAAGTTTTGTGTTACGTATATTAATAGTAAGAAGATGTCACGTATAGGAAAAGCACCGATTAGTATTCCAGAAAAAGTGGAAGTCAAGATTGAAAACAATCTTGTAAAGGTAAAAGGACCAAAAGGCGAACTTCAACAAAAAATCGAAGAAGGATTCGTAGTAAAGGTTGAAGATGGTAATTTAGTTGTTGAAAGACCATCAGAAGAAAAAGCAGCAAAATCAAAACATGGTTTGTACCGTGCTTTGATTAACAATATGGTAATAGGTGTAACAGAAGGTTATACTACAAAACAAGAATTCGTAGGTGTGGGTTATAGAGTATCTGTAACTGGCCAAAACGTTGAAATGGCGTTAGGTTATTCTCATACGATTGTTTTCCAATTGCCAAATGAAATCAAAGCTGAAGCTAAATCAGAAAGAGGTAGCAATCCATTGTTAACAATGACAAGTTGTGATAAACAATTGTTGGGCCAAGTTGCAGCGAAAATTCGTTCATTAAGAGCTCCAGAACCATATAAGGGTAAAGGTATTAAGTTCCAAGGTGAACAAATTCGTCGTAAGGCTGGTAAATCTGCAGGTAAATAATAAAACTTAGGTAAGATGGCTATTACAAAGATAGAAAGAAGAATCAGAATAAAAAGAAGAATACGTAAAGTTGTAAAAGGTACAGCTGAAAGACCACGTATGTCTGTTTTTAGAAGTAATAAACAAATTTCTGTTCAACTTATTGATGATATTGCTGGAACAACACTTGTTGCTGCTTCATCTTTGGATACTGAAATTGCTGCTCAAAGCAAAGGTAAAACTAAGATTGACCAAGCTGCTTTAGTTGGCGAAGCTATTGCAAAGAAAGCTACTGAAAAAGGTGTTTCTTCAGTAGTATTTGACAGAAATGGTTATTTGTATCACGGAAGAGTAAAATCATTAGCTGACTCAGCTCGTAGTAACGGTTTAAATTTTTAACACATGATAGATAATTCAAAAAAAGTTAGAACTTCTGATATAGAATTGAAGGATCGTTTAGTTGCAATCAATCGTGTGACTAAAGTTACGAAAGGTGGTAGAACATTTACATTCGCTGCTATTGTTGTAGTTGGAGATGAAAATGGTGTTGTTGGATACGGTCTTGGTAAAGCAGGTGAAGTAACAGCTGCTATTGCTAAAGGTGTTGAAGATGCAAAGAAAAATTTAATTCGTGTACCACTTGTAAAAAGTACATTACCTCACTCACAAGTTGCGAAATTTGGTGGTGCTGAAGTTTATTTGCAACCAGCAACTCCTGGTACTGGAGTAAAAGCCGGTGGTGCAATGCGTGCTGTATTAGAAAGTGCAGGTATTAAAGATGTCTTGGCAAAATCAAAAGGATCATCAAACCCACACAACGTTGTTAAAGCAACTTTCAAAGCATTGATGGAAATGTCTGATGCTGCAATGGTTGCAAAACAAAGAGGTATTGAATTGACTAAAGTATTTAACGGATAATTCTAAAAACTATGGCAAAAGTTCGTGTTACTTTAATTAAAAGTAAAATAGATAGAACAAAGGCTCAAAAGATGGTTCTTGAGTCTTTGGGTTTGAACAAAATGGGTTCAAGCGTAGAGAAAGAAGCTACTCCACAAATTTTGGGAATGGTGAATAAAGTAAGTCACTTAGTAAAAACAGAAGAAATTTAATACGACAATGGATTTACAGACATTAAAACCTGTACAAGGTACAAGAAGTAAAAAGATAATCGGTCGTGGTGCTGGTTCTGGTCTTGGTGGTACAAGTACTCGTGGTAGTAAAGGTGCTAAGTCAAGAAGTGGTTATTCAAGAAAGATTGGTTTTGAAGGTGGTCAAATGCCATTGCAAAGACGTGTTCCTAAATTCGGTTTCAAGAGCATCAATCGTGTTGAATTCAAGGCTATAAACTTGAAAGAAATTCAAACATTGGTTGACAAAAAAGGAATTTCAGAATTTAATCAAGATGTGTTTGTAGAAAACGGTCTTGCTTCAAAGAATGATTTAATTAAAATCTTGGCTAACGGTACATTGTCAGCTAAAGTTGTTGTAAGAGCAGACGCTTTTTCTGAAAAAGCTAAAGCTGCAATTGTAGCATTAGGTGGCACAGTAGAAGAATAAAACTGAGACATGAAGTTTATCGAAACCATAAAGAATATTTTTAAGATTCAGGAACTACGTTCCCGAATCTTATTTACTCTCGGTTTGATATTAATCTATCGCTTAGGTTCATTCGTGGTTTTACCAGGCGTTGATCCTTCAAGTTTGGACGCTTTGGCAAAGAATTCTTCGGAAGGACTTCTTGGTTTGATTAATATGTTCTCGGGAGGTGCATTTGCGAATGCTTCTGTATTTGCTTTGGGTATCATGCCATACATTTCTTCTTCAATTGTTATTCAATTGTTGGGAATGGCAATTCCTTATTTCCAAAAACTTCAACGTGAAGGTGAAAGTGGAAGAAAGAAGATTACTCAAATTACTCGTATCTTAACAATTTTCATTACTGCAGCTCAAGCTCCTGCATATTTGAAGAACCTTGAATACCAAATCGGAACAGAATTTTCTGGAATGTTTTGGTTGTCTTCTATCATTATTATGGTTGCAGGTACTATGTTTGTAATGTGGTTGGGAGAAAAGATTACGGATAAAGGTGTTGGTAATGGTATCTCGTTAATCATTATGATAGGTATTATTGCACGTTTCCCTTCTGCTTTATTCCAAGAATTTGGAACACGTATTGAAGGTGCTGGCGGTTTAATCGTATTCTTGATTGAAATTGTGATGTTGTTAGTGATTATCACTTTGGCAATATTACTAGTTCAAGGAACTCGTAAAATACCTGTACAGTATGCAAAAAGAGTAGTTGGAAACAAACAATATGGTGGTGTACGTCAATATTTGCCAATTAAGGTAAATGGCGCAGGTGTTATGCCAATCATTTTTGCCCAAGCTTTGATGTTTATTCCTCTTACATTTGCAGGATTTGCATCAAGTGAAGAACCATCTGCTTTTTTGACAGCATTTTCTGATCATACAAACTTGTGGTACAATATTGTTTATGCGGTATTGATAATTCTTTTCACTTATTTCTACACTGCAATTACGATGAATCCTGTTCAAATTTCAGAAGAATTGAAACGTAATGGTGGATTCATTCCAGGTGTAAAACCAGGAAAGAAGACTGCAGATTTTATTGATGATGTTATTTCTAGAATTACATTGCCAGGTTCAATATTCCTAGCCTTTGTTGCAATTATTCCAGCATTTGCTTCAATCGCACATGTAAGTAACCAATTCTCTTATTTCTATGGTGGTACTACATTGTTGATTATTGTAGGTGTTATTTTGGATACATTACAACAAATCGAAAGTTATTTGTTGAATCGTCACTATGATGGTTTGATGAAGACTGGTAGAATCAAAGGTCGTTCAGGAGTTGGCACAACAATGATTTAGTTTATGGCGAAGCAACAATCAATAGAACAAGACGGAACCATAGTTGAAGCATTGTCGAATGCAATGTTTCGGGTTGAGTTATCGAATGGACACGTAATTACAGCCCATATTTCTGGGAAAATGAGAATGCATTACATTAAAATTTTACCAGGAGACAAAGTAAAAGTAGAAATGTCCTTATATGATTTAACAAAAGGAAGAATAACATTCCGATATAAGTAAATATATAAAACAATGAAAGTTAGAGCATCTGTAAAAAAGAGAAACGAAGATTGTAAAATCGTTCGTCGTAAAGGAAGAGTTTACGTGATTAACAAAAAAAATCCTAAAATGAAACAACGTCAAGGATAATTTAATAATTTTGCAAAAAATTTTAAGAGGTCAATATGGCAAGAATAGCAGGTATAGATTTACCAAAGAATAAGAGAGGTGAGATTGCGTTAACGTATATCTACGGTATCGGAAGAACGACAGCTGCTAAAATTTTGGATAAAGCAGGTATCGACAGAGGTATTAAAGTTCAAGATTGGACAGATGAACAAGAAACAGCAATTCGTACAATCATCACAGATGAATTGAAAGTTGAAGGTGAATTGCGTTCAGAAATTCAAATGAACATTAAACGTTTGATGGATATTGGATGTTATAGAGGAATTCGTCACCGTTTGGGTCTTCCAGTTCGTGGACAATCAACTAAGAACAACGCAAGAACAAGAAAAGGTAAGAAAAAAACTGTTGCAAATAAGAAAAAAGCAACTAAATAATAATTGATACGGTATGGCTAAAAAGACAAAGTCTGTAAAAAAAGTTGTAAAAGTAGAAGCAGCTGGTCAAGCACACATTCATGCTTCTTTCAACAACATTATTGTTACGATCACTAATGGAGAGGGTCAAGTAATATCTTGGTCATCATCTGGTCGTAAAGGATTCCGTGGATCAAAGAAAAACACTCCTTATGCTGCTCAAGTTGCAGCGCAAGATTGTGCGAAAGAAGCATTCGATTTAGGATTGCGCAGAGTGAAAGTTTTTGTAAAAGGTCCTGGAGCTGGTAGAGAATCTGCAATTCGCACAATTCACAATGCGGGAATTGAAGTAACTGAAATCGTTGATGTTACTCCACTACCTCACAATGGTTGTAGACCTCCTAAAAGAAGAAGAGTATAGTAAAATTATTAAAGAATTAATTAGATGGCAAGATATACAGGATCAACATCGAAAGTTGCACGTAGATTTGGTGAACCAATTTACGGACCAGATAGCGCTTTACAAAAGAAAAACTATGCACCAGGTCAACATGGCCCTTCAAAAAGAAGAGGTAAAAAGACTGAATATGGTGTTCAGTTGCAAGAAAAGCAAAAAGCAAAATACACATATGGTGTTTTAGAACGTCAATTCGAAAACCTATTTGCTTTAGCAGAAACTAAACCAGGTATCACTGGTGAAAACTTGATTCAATTATTGGAACAAAGATTAGACAATGTAGTATACCGTATGGGTATTGCTCCTTCACGTCGTTCTGCACGTCAATTGGTTAACCATGGTCACATTATGGTTGACGGACAAGTTGTAAACATTCCTTCTTTATCAGTTAAACAAGGAATGGTAATCGCAGATCGTCCAAAATCAAAATCTTTGGAAGTTATTACGAGTTCTTTAAGTACAAATTCAGTAAGCAAATTTGCTTGGTTGGAATTCGACAAATCAGAAATGCAAGGTAAATTCTTGAATGTTCCTGATCGTCAAGATGTTCCTGAAAACATTAAAGAACAATTAATCGTAGAACTTTATTCTAAACAATAAAATAGAGGCACTTAATCTATGGCAATTTTAGCATTTCAAAAACCCGATAAAGTTATAATGCTTGAATCGGATGATCGTTTCGGCGTGTTTGAATTCCGTCCTCTTGAACCAGGTTATGGAATCACAGTTGGAAACGCTATACGCAGAGTATTGCTTTCTGCTTTGGAGGGTTACGCAGTAACTAACATCAAGATCGAAGGCGTTGATCATGAATTTACAACAATTAAAGGTGTTGTAGAAGATGTAACTGAGATTATCTTAAATATAAAGAAGATTCGTTTCAAAAAGATTTCTCCAGATGCAATTCAAAACGAACATTTCACTGTAACAGTTGCAGGTAAATCAACTTTGACTGCTGGTGATTTGAAAGCGTTCATGACAACAAATTTCGAAATCCTTAATCCTGATTTGGTTCTTTGTAACATGGATTCTTCAATCAAATTAACGATTGATTTTTGGATTGGAAAAGGTCGTGGATATGTTTCTGCTGAAGAAAATAAACCAGTTGATGGTGAATTCGGAATTATTCAAGTAGATTCAATCTATACTCCAATAGTTAATGTGAAATATTTCACAGAAAACTATCGTGTAGAACAAAAGACTGACTACGAAAAATTAGTTCTTGAAATCAAGACTGATGGCTCTATCCATCCAAAAGATGCGTTGAAAGAAGCAGCAAGAATTCTTATTCAACACTTCATGTTGTTCTCTGACGAAAAGATTACAATTGATACTGATGATAAATTCGGTAACGAAGAATTTGATGAAGAAATCCTTCATATGCGTCAGTTGTTGAAATCTCGTTTGGTTGACTTGGATTTGTCTGTAAGAGCTTTGAATTGTTTGAAAGCAGCAGATGTTGAAACTTTAGGTGAATTAGTTCAATTCAATAAAGCTGATTTACTTAAGTTTAGAAATTTCGGTAAAAAGTCACTTACTGAACTTGATGAGTTGTTAGAAAACTACAACTTGAACTTCGGTATGGATATTACAAAGTATAAATTGGATAAAGAATAGAAAGAGATGAGACACGGAAGAAAAGTAAACCACTTAGGTAGAACTCACGAACACAGATTGGCTTTGTTGTCAAACATGGCAACTTCGTTAATCATGCATAAAAGAATCAAAACTACTGTTGCAAAAGCTAAAGCTCTTCAACAATATGTAGATCCTATTATTACTCGTTCAAAAGACGATACTACTCATTCACGTCGTATGGTTTTCAAATATTTGCAAAATAAATTCGCGGTTACAGAATTGTTCCGTGAAGTTTCTGCAAAAGTTGCTGACCGTCCAGGTGGATATACGAGAATTATTAAATTAGGTAACCGTCTTGGTGATGCTGCTGAAATGTGCTACATCGAATTAGTTGACTTCAACGATGTATACACTAAGAACGCTAAACCAGCTGTAACTAAGAAAGCTTCTCGTAGAAGTAGCGGTAAAAAAGCTGCTAAGAAAGAAGTTGCTGAAGCAGAAGTAGTAGAAGCAACAGAAACTCCAGCTGCAGAATAGTAAAGTAAATACTTTATAAAAAGAAGGAGAATCACAATTTTGTGTTTCTCCTTTTTTTATTTTATAAAAATGGGTTTCTTTGTTTGTGAATTATTTTATTACTTTTTCAGATAACGATACTATTAGATGTATAAGCATATAGGTTTACTATTTTTAAGTTTATTGTTCTCTTTAGGAGTGCAAGCACAGTATTATTCCTATGGTACGGAGCCTACACATGTTCAATGGAAACAAATAAAAACAGATCATTTCCAGGTTATTTATCCAAAAGGATTTGACTCGGTGGCGCAAGTGTTTACGAAAAAGCTAACCTATGTGTATGATTTATGTTCGCAGGGGTTACAACACCAGCCGAAACGAATATCTGTGATTTTGCATAATCAAACGAATATCAGTAATGGTAGTGTGACTTGGTGTCCAAAACAAATGGATGTTTATACAATACCATCGCAAAATCAGCATTCTCAGGAATGGTTTGAGAATTTGGCAATACATGAATTCCGTCATGTCGTGCAAATGGATAAGATGAATCAGGGATTAACTCATATTTTATCCTTTCTGTTAGGAGAAGATGCTGTTGGGTTATTATCTGGTATATATTTGCCACGATGGTTACTGGAAGGTGATGCGGTTTGTACGGAAACAGCCTTGAGTTTGAGTGGCCGTGGTCGTCAGGCGGATTTCTTTGCTCCATACCGTGCCCAGTTGTATGAAAAAGGAGCTTATTCCTATAGTAAAGCATATTTTGGCTCTTATAAGGACTTTGTTCCAGATTATTATTTGATGGGCTATATCTTGCTGTCGAATACACGGAAAAACTATGGACAAGGTTTGGAGTCTCAAATAATAAACAATGCTTCGATAAATCCATTGCAATTACTTCCTGTACAAAATGCTGTTATGCAAAAAACGGGTCATTCAAAAAGGGATTTGTATTCTTCTATTTTTGAAGAACAAGCCAACGAATGGAAATTAAAGCATGATAGAGAGATTCAAACCCCGTATGACACGATTCGTAAGGCTGGCAATGTTTTTACTAGTTATGTGTCTGGTAATTTATGTGATAGTGTCTTTTATTATGAGCGAAAGGGATTGAATACGATTTCGCAGCTAATTTGTTTAAAAAATGGGAAAGAAAATGTGATTCGTAATGTAGGGTTTAAACCTTCGGAAGAACGTATACATTCGAATGGTAGGAGTTTGGTATGGCAAGAAATACATTATTCTGTTCGTTGGGAAATGAAACAATCGTCAACGATTTACATTTATGATATTGCAAAGCATAAAACTCATACGATACGAACAAAACGCCATTTGTTTTCGCCGGCGATTTCTCCGTCAAATGAACGTATTGTTGCTGCAGAAATAGCAGAGAACGGTCGTTATTATTTGTCTTTTTTTGAGAAAAACAGCAAGGAATGTGTAAAACAAATTCCTTCTCCGAATAACGATGCTATTTTGCAGCCTTCATGGAATGAAAATGGTTCAAAGGTTATATTTATTGGTTTAAATTCTGTAGGTAAGCGAATAATGGAGTTTGATGTCCAAGATGGAACGTTTGAGGAAATTCTTCCTTATTCTGTGGATGATTATGGCTCTCCATTGTATTGGAAGGAATATGTATTGTACACGTCATCTTATTCTGGTGTAGATAATATTTATGCCTACAATAAGACATCGCAACAAACGTCACGGATTACAGTTGCGGATTTCGGTAGTAAATTTCCTTCTGTGACAGATAGTACTTTAGTCTATTCAAATTATACTGCGAATGGTTATGAGTTGGCTACGGTGCACTTAAATCCAAAATTTTGGCATCCTTTGTCTGTTGTAAAGAAAGAGAATTATAACCTTGCCACAATGATGACAAATCAGTCAGGTGGGCCTGTGGATTTTTCGAAAATGGATATAGCCGATTTCCCGACAAAACATTATTCAAAGTTATTGCATGCGATAAATATACATAGTTGGATGCCGGCATATATGAATTATAATGGCTCGGAGGTGGAAGATCATGGAAATGGTGTGCAAGTGTTGTCACAAAACCATTTGGGTACTACGATTGCCTCTGTTGGATATAAATGGTCGAAAACAGATGGATATAGAAAAGCATTTGCGCACTTGGTGTATCGAGGTTTGTTACCGGTGTTCGAGTTGGATTATGAATTAGGAAATCAGGATTTTGTGACCATTGATGACTATACTAAAGATAGTGTTACGGCAAATTATGCGATGTATGATTTTTCAGGAAGAATGTATGTGCCATTCAATTTTTCTTCGAATTCATTTTACCGATCGGTGGTACCTCAAATTCAAGTTGGATTCCAAAATTTTGAGAAACAAGAGGTAACACCAGCTATCTATTATGGTAACTTTAAAAGAGTCATGTCTGCAAATTATGTCTTTTATGCTTTGACGGTGAGCAATATGCGTAAACAATCGATGCAAGAATTATATGCTCGTTGGGGACAGAAAATCAGTATAGGATATGAAAAAGTTCCTTTTGAGGCAACTGAAGATTTCTCTGATTATGCATTTGCAGAAGCAAGTTTATATTTCCCAGGTTTTATGAGAAACCATAGTTTTCGATTGTATGGCGGTTATGAGTGGAATAAGTCAATGGAAAAAGGAAACTTTTCGCGTCAGATTTCTATACCACGAGGTTATTTAGATGGAATTGCGATGAAGAAAGAAATGCTTTCGTTGCAGGCAAATTACTCGTTCCCTCTATTTTATCCTGATATGGAATTGGGAGATGTTTGGTATTTAAAACGAATCCGTTGTAATTTATTTGCAGATTGGGCAAGAACAAAATCTGCAAATGAGTATTCCTCATTTGGTACAGAGATATTGACAGACTCACATTTCTTTAATCTGGTTGTACCGGTAAATCTTGGCATTCGTTTGTCGTATTTGCCAAAAGAAAATAGTGCGGCAACAGAACTATTGTTTTCTATGAATTTGGGAGATTTGTAGGAGTTCCTTCGCTTCGTTCAGGATGACGGTGGAGCGGTTGTGAAGGAGATCCTTCGCAGCGCTCAGTAAACAGGATTATTTCCCAATATACAAAATGTAGATACCAGCAAGGACACCAATCAAAACAATACCTTTTTTTAAGATGTTTTGTTCTTTGAAGATAAATGCGCCGGCAAGGAATGAGAGAATAACATTGCTTCGTCTTATTGCAGAAATTACAGCAATAAGTGCTCCTGGTATGCTTAGTGCATAGTAGTAGAAGAAGTCTGCAAAAACGAGGAATACTCCAATAAGTGGAATGCTCCATCTCCATTGAAATTTGTCTCCTTTGTCACGGTTGGGATACCACAGTAACATAACAGTTGGAATCATCAATAGGAATTGATAAACAGAAAACCACGCTTGTATTTCCATTTTAGGAATGCCATATTGAACAATAAGGTATTTGTCGAATAAAGCGCTTACGGAGCCTAAAATTGTCCCTAAAAAGATGAAATATATCCATTTGTTGTGAGAGAAGTGTATGCCTTCTTTTCTGCCCAGAAATGAATACAAATATAAACTGACAATTATCAGTAGGATTCCTGTCCATTGATATGCATTTAAATCCTCGTGTAAAAGAAATATGGCTCCGAATAACGTCCACATTGGTGCTGATGATCGTATCGGGGCAACTATGGAAATCGGCAGATATTTCATGGCAAAGAATGAAAAAATCCACGACGAAAGTACAATGATACTTTTAATGAATATGAGAAATTGCGTTTGTGCTCCGGAGAATGGCACGAAGAAAATAGAGTCCTGTAATGTTTCAGGAGAAAGTGCCGAAATTGCAATTAAAGGAATAAAGAAGCAAAGTGATGTAGCCGAAGAAATGAGCATAACAAGTAATACCACGTTGCCTTTAACAGACATTTTCTTAAATATATCGTATATGCCTAAGAATATGGCAGAACAAATGATGATAGGAATCCACATATTGTTTTTGTTTTTTCAGCGGCAAAGGTAATTTATTAATTGACAATTGATAATGGATAATTGACAATTATGGAGGAAAGTGGATAATGATAAATGCTAAATGAGATTAAAAGCTATTATAAATAAAAACGCCTGATAGAAAATCTACCAGGCGTTTTTGGTTTTCATATAAAGAATGATTATCTCATTTCTTTGTATTTGTTGATCAAACCATTTGTAGAAGAGTCGTGGCTTGCAACTTTTTCGTTTCCTTGTAATTCAGGAAGGATAACGTTTGCTAATTGTTTTCCAAGTTGAACTCCCCATTGGTCGAAACTGAAGATGTTCCAAATAATACCTTGAGTAAAGATTTTATGTTCGTACATAGCGATCAAAGAACCCAAAGTTTTTGGAGTTAATTTCTTGAACAAGATAGAGTTAGTAGGAATGTTACCTTTGAATACCATGAATGGAAGTAACATTGCGATATCTTCATCTGATTTACCTTGTTTTTTCAATTCTGCTGTTACTTGTTCAGCTGTTTTACCCATCATAAGAGCTTCTGGTTGAGCGAAGAAGTTCGCCAACAATTTTGGATGATGGTCGCCGATAGGGTTTTGAGAAATAGCAGGAGCCATAAAATCGCAAGGAATCATTTTTGTACCTTGGTGAATCAATTGGTAGAAAGCATGTTGGCCGTTAGTTCCTGGTTCACCCCAGATGATAGGACCTGTTTGGTAAGAAACTTCTTTACCGTTTCTGTCAACATATTTACCATTACTTTCCATATTACCTTGTTGGAAATAAGCAGAGAAACGGTGCATGTATTGGTCGTAAGGAAGGATCGCTTCAGTTTCGGCACCATAGAAGTTATTATACCAAATACCGATTAAAGCTAAGATAACAGGAAGGTTCTTGTTGAATTCAGTGTTACGGAAATGTTTATCCATTTCGTGAGCACCTTCCAACAATTCTTGATAGTTTTCGAAACCGATAGAGCAAGCAATAGAAAGACCTATTGCACTCCATAAAGAGTAACGTCCGCCAACCCAATCCCAGAATTCAAACATGTTGTTTGTATCGATACCGAATTCAGCAACAGCTTTTGCGTTTGTGCTAAGAGCAACGAAATGTTTTGCAACAGCTTTTTCGTCTTTTGCAGCTTGCATAAACCATTGTTTTGCAGAATTTGCGTTCGTCATTGTTTCAAGAGTTGTGAAAGTCTTAGAAGCAATGATGAATAATGTAGTTTCAGGGTTAACTTTCTTCAATGTTTCTGCCATGTGAGTTCCGTCAATGTTAGAAACAAAGTGATTTGTAATGTTAGGTTTCTTGTAAGGTTTTAACGCTTCAGTAACCATAAGAGGACCAAGGTCAGAACCACCGATACCTACGTTTACGATATCTGTAATAGCTTTACCAGTGTAACCTTTCCATTCTCCAGAAATGATTTTTTCAGAAAAATCTTTCATTTGAGCAAGAACGCGGTTAACGTCAGGCATAACATCTTTTCCGTCAGAAAGGATAGGAGTATTGCTACGGTTACGTAAAGCAACGTGAAGCACAGAACGTTTTTCAGTTTTGTTGATTTTTTCTCCTGTGAATTCAGCTTCGATAGCTTGTTTCAAACCGCATTCTTCTGCAAGTTGCATTAGCAAGCTTAGAACCTTTTCGTCAACAATGTTTTTAGAAAAGTCAACGAAGATGTCGTTGAATTGTAAAGAATATTTTTCTGCACGTTGAGGATCTTTTGCGAATAAATCCTTCATTTGTGTTCCTTTGAATGTGGCAAAGTATTTTTCCAATTCTTTCCACGCATTCGTTTGAGTAGGATTAATAGTTGGTAACATTTTGTATATCTTTTTTATGAATTTTCTACGCAAATGTAGTAAAAGTTAGCAATTTACCATTATCTGAATCTATATAAATGTGTGATTCTATTATTGTTGGAAAGACTTTGTTTGGATATGTAGGTTGTTTTTGTTTTCTTTGCGTATGTAAGAGCAGAAAACTATGGAACTCAGCAAGAATAAAATCAAATATTTTTCATCGTTTGCGAAGAAGAAAACTCGTGACGAGGAGGGAAAGTTTGTGGTGGAAGGCAATAAAATGGTCGCAGAATTATTGCATTCAAATTTTGTTGTAGATAGTATAGTTGCTACTCCGGAATGGTTGTCTGCCCATAAACCTAAGTGTGAGTGCTTTGAGGCGACAAAGGAAGATATTTCGCGAGTTTCTTTATTGCAAAATCCGCAAGATGTTTGGGCACTCGCTCGTATGAAGGAACCGTCGCAGTCGTTTGAAATACAAGATTTTACATTGGCATTGGATGGCATTCAGGATCCTGGTAACATGGGGACAATAATTCGTCTCGCCGATTGGTTTGGCATTCAGCATATTGTATGTTCAAAAGAATGCGTGGATGTGTATAATCCTAAGGTTGTTCAGGCAACGATGGGAGCGATTTTTCGTGTTCAAGTTCATTATGTTGATTTGCCGAAATGGTTGTCGCAATTACAAGGATTTGACATCGCTGCTGCAGATATGGAAGGGGACAATGTTTATACCCATTCAGTGTCTTCCAAAACAGTTTTAGTTATGGGAAATGAAGGAAATGGTATAAGTGATGCAGTTTCAAATATTGTAAACAGGAAATTGCATATTCCTTCGTTTAATACTACAGGAACGACTTCGGAATCGTTGAATGTGGCAGTTGCGACGGCAATACTTTGTTCAGAGATTCGAAGAAAAAATATGTAGGAGTGGTCACTCTTGGGAAAAGCCGTATATTTGCATGAAAATTAATAATAAAACAATGATACAAACAGATTTAGACAAAGCAAGCTATAGCTTGGGAATGAACATCGCATCAAGTTTGAAAAGCGAAGGTGTTAGTGAAATTAATGCCGAAATGTTTGCAAAAGGACTTGAAGATATGTTGAAAGGAAATAAGTTAGAAATTTCTATACAAGAAGCATACGAAACAATTCAAAACTTCTTGTCGGAAGCAAATGCTAAGAAATTCGAAAAGAATATTACTGAAGGTAAAAAGTTCTTGGAAGAGAATGGTAAAAGAGCAGGTGTTGTGACATTGCCAAGCGGTCTTCAATATGAAATTATGAAAGAAGGTAATGGACCAAAGCCAAAAGCAACTGATACAGTAACAACTCATTATCATGGAACTTTAATTGATGGAACTGTATTTGATAGTTCGGTAGAAAGAAATCAACCAGCTTCATTCCCAGTAAATGGCGTAATCCAAGGTTGGGTAGAAGCATTGCAATTGATGCCGGTAGGTTCAAAATGGAAACTGTTCATTCCTTCTGAATTGGCATACGGTGCAAATCCACATCCAGGTGGACCAATTGAACCACACATGGCTTTGATTTTCGAAGTTGAATTGTTGGCTATTAAATAAGAAATGCAATAGCATAGAATAAAAAAAGGGCGTCTTACGACGCCTTTTTTATTTTGTCATAGAAGATAATTATTTATTGAAATACCAATCGGTTGTAAGTTCAATACCTTCTTTTACGAAGATTTTTGGCTCGTAATGTAGAATACGTTTTGCTTTTTCTATAGACGCAAGAGAATCTTTAATGTCGCCTAAGCGTGCATCTGCGTAGAGTGGTTTGATTTTCGCAATTTCCGCATCTTTTTTTGACAAACTATCAATAATGCATTGCGTTAGTGAGGTCAAGTCGATAGACTCGTTGCAAGCAATATTTATATGTTCGTGTTTGTTTTCAAGAACCGCTTCTGCCGCAAGTAAATTCGCATTTACAACATTTTGTACGAAAGTAAAATCGCGTGATTGTTTTCCATCACCATAGATAGTTGGTTGTTCGTGTTTCTTTAATAGATTGATGAACTTTGGAATAACAGCAGCGTATGCTCCATTGGGATCTTGATGAGGTCCGAAAACATTAAAGTAGCAAAGTCCGATTGCTTCTATGTCATATAGTTGTGCAAAGTTTTTTGCAAATAAATCGTTTGCGTGTTTTGTTACAGCGTATGGCGAAAGTAGATTACCTTTCTTGTCTTCAACTTTAGGAGAGTATTGTGCATCGCCGTAAGTAGAGGAAGAGCTTGCGTAGATAAATCGTTTTACTTTTGCATTTTTTGCTGCAGTAAGCATGTTCACAAAGCCTAGGATGTTTACTTGTGTTGTCGTAATAGGATCTGCGATAGATCTTGGTACAGAACCTAATGCTGCTTCGTGATAAATGAAATCTTTTCCTTCAACTGCTTGTTCGCAGGTTGCGAAATCACGAATGTCGCCTTCGATAAGTTTAAAACGAGGATTTGAGAAAAAACGTTCGATGTTTTCTCTATGTCCGGTAGAAAAGTTATCGAGACATGTTACATAATTGTTATTGGCGAGCAAAGCTTCGCATAGGTTAGAACCAATGAATCCTGCACCGCCAGTAACTAATATGTTTTTATTTTCTATCATTATTTTGCGTAGTTGATAGCTCTTGTTTCACGGATAACAGTAATCTTGATTTGACCAGGATAAGTCATTTCTTCCTGGATTTTCTTTGCAATGTTCATTGAAAGAACTTCTGCTTCGGAATCGCTAACTTTTTCAGCTCCTACAATTACACGAAGTTCACGACCAGCTTGGATTGCGTATGTTTTTAGAACGCCAGGGTAAGACAATGCAATATTTTCCAAATCTTTCAAACGTTTGATGTACGATTCTACAATTTCACGGCGTGCACCAGGACGTGCTCCAGAGATAGCATCGCATACCTGAACGATAGGAGCAATCAATGATTCCATTTCGATTTCTTCGTGGTGGGCACCGATAGCGTTGCATATTTCAGGGCGTTCCTTACATTTTTCAGCAAGGTTCATACCTGCTAATGCGTGAGGCATTTCTCCGTCGTCTTCAATTACTTTACCAATATCGTGGAGAAGACCGGCACGTTTAGCTGCTTTTGCATTAAGGCCTAATTCTGCAGCCATAATTCCGCATAATTTTGCAGTCTCTTTAGAGTGTTGTAATAGGTTTTGACCATAAGAAGAACGATATTTCATTCTACCGATATGACGGATCAATTCTGAATGTAAACCGTGGATGCCAAGGTCGATAGTTACACGTTTACCAGTTTCTATGATTTCTTCTTCAACTTGTTTTCTTGTCTTTTCAACCACTTCTTCAATTCTTGCAGGGTGAATACGGCCATCGGAAACTAATTGGTGAAGAGAAAGACGAGCGATCTCGCGACGTACAGGGTCGAAGCCTGAAAGAATAATAGCATCTGGAGTATCGTCAACGATAATTTCTATACCAGTAGCAGCTTCCAAGGCGCGGATATTACGACCTTCACGACCGATAATACGACCTTTAACTTCTTCGTTTTCAATGTTGAAAACAGAAACTGTATTTTCTGCAACGTGTTCGGTCGCAGTACGTTGAATAGTTTGTATAACAATTTTCTTTGCTTCTTTATTGGCTGTCATTTTAGCTTCGTCCATTATCTCATTGATAAGAGACATAGCTTCTGTTTTTGCTTCAGCTTTAAGAGAATCAATAAGTTGCTCTTTTGCGTCATGGGCAGATAAGCCAGAAATAGTTTCCAATTGTTCAACTTGTTGTTTGTGAAGTTTTTCCAAATCTTCAGCTTTCTTTTCATTAAGTTGGATTTGGTTGGTAAGAATTTCTTTTTGGCTTGCTAATTCTTGTTGTTTGCGTTGCATTTCATCAAATTTAGTTTGAAGCGAAGCTTCTTTTTGTTTGATGCGATTTTCTGCTTGAGCAACTTTGTTATTACGTTCGTTTATGATTTTCTCGTTTTCCGACTTCATCTGAAGGAATTTTTCCTTTGCTTGGAAAAGTTTTTCCTTTTTAGTTGCTTCGGCTTCTTCTTCAGCTTTAGCAATAATAGAGTCAGCTTTAGATTTTAGTAATATCTTTTGGATTACGAATGCAAGAACAGCTCCTACAATAAACGTAATAATTGAAGTGATAATAATTGGTAATAGATTCATAATTATTCAGTATATATAATAAAAAAACTCATATTGTTTCGTTGTTCCAGAAAACCCCAAAAAGCAACAGGGTTAGAGAGTATGCCGATTCTGATTTCCACTGTCCGAAAGGACTCCCGAAGGAGTGAGGCCTATCATTGGCGGCTGTAACTGGTCTCTTTTTGCGAAAATTAAATGTAGAGTTTTCCGCGGATGAAAGAAACAATACGAGTATATCTGAATATATCTATTATCAGTTATTGATTTATTTTAATAAATTCATCTAGTTCTTCAACTTCTTTTTGTATAGAATCTCCAAGTTCGTCTTTTTGAAGTTCTTTGTCTAAAGAAAGTTCATTTATCTCAAACTGTAAACAAGCCAATCGCAACCAATCTTGTTCGTCCTTTTGTGGGAATTGGTGACGAAGTCTTTCTATCATTTCGTTGATACGTTTGCTTGCATTACGGTAGATTTCTTCATTCTCTGCCGGAATAGTCAACGAATATGATCGATCAAAAATCGTTAATACTATGGATTGTTTCTCGTTCATTTATTTAATAATGCAATACACGAATCTATTTCTCGTATAATTCCTTCAATATATTTTCGGGCAGATGCATCACCTGTTTCTCCCGAAGAATCAGACACAGCTTTAGCCAATTGTAAGGTTGAAACCTTTTGCTCTAATTCTGCTATTGAATTTTGTTGTTTACTTATTGTTGTTTTTAATTCCTTATTTTCTTCTTTTAATTGTTCGTTTTGTGATTTCACTACTAAATAAAGAGACTTTAAAACCGAGATTTTCGATTTTAAATCATCAAAAGCTATTTGTGCATTTTGTCCCATTTTTCAGTAATGCTTATTTCTCACAAAGATAGGAAACTCAAAGCAAAAATTAGCAAAAAATCATCTTCATTTGATGAAATTTTGCTAATTGTTTGATTTATATTTAATTAGAAGCTATAAGAAAAACCTACGCCAAAGATTTCTTTGAATTGAACTTTTGGACCTCTTATATTACCAAGGTCATCAATTGTCTTTGTATCATCGTCATACATCAAATGAGCATTGAAGCTGATATTGAAGTATTTATAGATTTTCCATGTAATCAAAGTTTCCCAATCAACATCTACGTTTTGTGGATTTTCCAAGTAGTTAGAGAATAAGTTTAATTTTGTTGTTAAACCTACATTCTTCATCCATTCTTGGTTCCATTCTGTACGAGTATATTGAATACGAACGTAACCACCGAATTCTGTTTTAACGTTTTTGCCATCACTGATTTTTACGCCTAAACCATCATATTCTGCTGGGTCAACACCAAATGAACCTGCATCAGCAAGGTCTTGATCCATTACGAAAATGAAACGTGCAGTGATAGGAGAGATGTATGCACTGAAGTAATTGTTTGGTTTATAGTCCAATCCGATACCGCCTGTTAGGTATGCAGGAGACATTGCTTTTGATATGATAGTTGTAGTAGTGTCACCAATCCAGTTTTTACCATCTGTCATTTGTGTCTTGAAATCAAGCAATGCAGCATAGTACCAACTCTTGTATGCTTGACGGCCATATTTAGACACTAATTCGATTTTGTCATCAGTCTTTTTGAATGGGCGGTCGTATGTTTTACCATTTGCTTCAAATTCTTTAGTTCCTTGACGCATAATACCGTAACCAAGGTCTAATGTGTTATCCCATGCGTTTTTGCCTTTTTTGTAGTTTGCAAACAAACTTGCTACGCCATTTAATGCGATAGAGTTGTCACCTCCGGCAGCCCAGTTGTATAATTTTGTGTTAGTGAATTGAATGTTAGTCATTCCACCAAGTTTCCAACCATCTTCGCCTTCTTCAGCGGCAACATTGTTAGTTCTTAGTGCTTTTTCGTTATCTGTAACCTGTGCAAACGACACTAGGCTGAATCCTGAAATAAGGAGTGTGAATAATATTTTTTTCATTGTCTATATCTTTGTTTATTTTGCGGCAAAAATAGAATTTTTTTCTTTACGGAGAAATATTTCTACTAAATATGGTTTTGAAGCGGCATTTTTTTTCTGCTTTATTTCTTCATTCGTTCCAAACCTTTGAGTAGGAATGATTTGTATGTTTCTAAGTTTTTAGCTTCGTTATACGTAATTGGCTCTGCAAGTTTCTCACCTTCTGGTGATAAAAGAACATAGTATGGTTGCATAAGTCCATGATAGTTTTTCATCATGAAAATGCTCCAATGTTCGCCTACCGTTTTTATCTCATACGATTTGTCTCCATATTGTTCCACTCTAACAAGCGAAGAATCTAAAGGCTCTCGTGAATCAAGGTAAAGGGAAATAAGAACATATTTTTCTTTTAGTAGAGTGAGAATTTCAGGTTTTGCCCAAACATTCATTTCTATTTTTCTGCAATTTTCGCATCCAAGACCGGTAAAGTCCAATAATACAGGTTTGTTTACTGATTTTGCGTAAGCCATACCTTCGTCGTAATCGTAGAAAGCTTCAATTCCGTAAGGCGTGTGGAAGATTGTTCCATATTTCTTTTGAGATTGTATTGCATCGGTGTTGTTATTTTCCGAAAGCACATGGATTTTTTGTGTTGTCATAGGTGGAAGATAGCCACTAATTAAATCGATAGGCTTTCCTAAAAATCCTGGTATTAAATATGTTGCAAACAAGAATATTATTGTAGCAACAGCGATTCTTGTTTTTGACAGTGCTTTCTTTTGCGTGTGTCCAAGTCGTATTACTCGTAATATGCATAGTCCCCAAAGGATAAGGAGAATAATCCAAATTGCAATGAATACATCTCGTGAAAGCATGTTCCAGCCTGCAACTAAGTCTGCTTTTGAGATGAATTTTAGTGCAAACGCCAGTTCGATAAATCCGAGAGAAATTTTTATGTCGTTCATCCAATCACCTGATTTTGCAAGTGATGATAGTAGGGATGGAACAGCCGCAAATATGATGAATGGCAATGCTAATGCTATGGCGAATCCAAGCATCCCAACAAGAGGACCGATAATAGAACCTGAAACCACAGATTCGACTAAAAGTGTGCCGATTATCATAGCAGTACACGAAAACGATACCAAAACAAGAGTGAACGCCATGAAGAAAATACTGACAAATCCATGAGAAGAGTCTGCTTTCTGATCCATATAATTTATCCAGCTACTTGGTAGCATTAGTTCAAATACTCCAAAAAATGAAATTGCGAAGATTATGAATATGAAAAAGAATACCATGTTGAAGATAGGAGATGTCGATAGTTTGTTAAGTGCATCGACACCAAAAAGCATAGTGATGCAAAGTCCTAAAAATACGAAAATTGCAACTATCGATGCTCCATAGATTAGCACATCGCGTAAGGCATGTTGTTTGTCTCTTCTAAGGAACATGCTTACCGTCATTGGAACCATAGGAAATACGCATGGAGTCAGAAATGCAAGTATTCCTCCTAAAAAACCCAATAAGAATATAAGCCAAAAAGGACGAGCTTCTTGTTCAGTCTCGTTAGCCGCTTGTTCTATAGGCTTTGGTAAATTGTCAATTGGAGTGACAGTGTCTACAAGTGGTTCTGTGAATGCAGAATCTATATGGTTGTTAGCTTCTATAGGCTTTGTAGGTTCTGAAGTAGGAACAGATGCTTTGTTTATGGAATGTGCAGGTATGCTTATTGTGAAATTCTCTGGTAGTGGATTGAGGCAATATCCGTCATCCTTACATAATTGGTAGCTGTAGTTTCCGCTGATTTCACTATTAGGAATAGTTTGGGTTATAACAAACTTTTGTGCCCATTTTGTCTTCTTTGAAAATTGACGTATTTGTACTTCAAAAATATCGTCGAAAAAAGTTTCCGGTTGCTCAGAAAGAATTTGTAAGCCTCCGATTTTTTTGATTCCATCGGGAATGTTAAAAGATACCGATGCTGCAATAGGTCCGCCACTTGCTTGGTCGAAGCTATACATGTGAAACTCGTCAGGAATAGAAATTTCCATGACAAGTTGAAACGTATCTTTTGTGGTTCCGATAGGATTGTACGTGATATTCCAGTCAGCAATTTGTCCAAACGAACAAATTGTCAAAAGGAGGGATAGAATAAGTGTTATTAGTTTCTTCATAGATATTTTTGTTGAGGTAAATATATGAAATACTTGAAAATAAAATAGTGGTTTTTGTCGAAGGTCAAGTAAAATAGACAAAAAATACTATATTTGCCTACAAATTGCTCAGGTGTTGGAATTGGTAGACAAGCATGTTTGAGGGGCATGTGGCCATTAGGCTGTACGGGTTCAAGTCCCGTCCTGAGCACTTTTAATAAAAACCTACAAAACCAAAAAGAAAACAAAAAGC
>JAKSTZ010000001.1 GCA_024402335.1 Bacteroidales bacterium | reverse complement strand
GCAAATTCGTTGTTACAACATATCCTACTGCTGATGATGCAAAAAATAAGACTAACGGTACAAAAATCTCTGTTTCTTCTGCTTCCGTTATGTCTAAGGATGTCACTTTGAATTTATCTTCTGATATTGCAGATCCTTATATTTATGTATCATATACAGGAACAACTTTGACAGGTACTGATGGTTCAAAAGCATCAACTTTCGAAGATCAACAAGTAACAAATAAAGTAACAAGCATGGAGCCTTATCCAATTGCTCGTTATACAGATGTTATTGGTGCAAAAGTATATGTACAATGGTCTAAAGATGTGAAATTGGCATCTGCCGCTGCTTCAGACTTTACTGTATATGTAAATGGAACAGCAGTTTCTAAAACACCAAAACTTTCTTATTTTACAGATGAAGAAGGTATACAAGATAAAACAGTATTGGCATTAGATTTTGGTGAATCTTTGTTGTCTTCTTCTGCTGATGTTATTACTATCTCGTATACAGGTGGTTTGACTTCATTAACAGGAACTAAGAAGGCAAAAGCTTTCACGAAAGCTGTTGTACAAAATTTCTATATGAGTGAATCCTGTTTGGAAATGTATGTGACTGGTGGTGCAGAAACAGGTACATGGGACTGTATGGTTGCAAATATTCCAATGGAAACAGATTTTGCAAGTGCTACAGGTGGCAAGGCAATGTATCTTAAAACTCCTGGTGATTACCAACGTTTGATTTTCACACCAAATACAGCAAATAAAGCTGAATGGAATACAAACTTGGCAGATCCAAACTCTCGTTTGACGGGTAGATTCTATTTGAAATCTCTTGGTGCTGGTGCTGATGGTATGGCTATCTTCTTGATGACAGAAGATTTGAATACACCAGATTACAGTCCTAAAAATGCTGCATTCTTGCTTGATGATATTACAGTTGGAAAATGGTATGAATTCGATATCCCACTTGGAACAACTGCTGCATGGTCATGGCAAGCATATTCAGAACAAAATAAATATAATAAAGTTTGGATAGCTCCATATAAAGCTTCTTCAACAAGTGAACAAGCTGATGTAGCATTTGAAATCTATATCGATGAATTTTCATTATGTCCAAAGAAACAAATTGTTGCGGCAGAATCAGGAAAAGTTGCTTTTGATGGTTCTCAGGTTGAGTTGAACTTCTCAACTGCAATGAAGCTTCCTACAAGTTTGTCAGCTATAGTTATTAAAGAAGGTTCAACTTCTCATGCAGTAACATCTATTGAAACAAAAACAGGTGATGCTTCAACATTGATTTTCAATCTTGAAACTCCTATTAAATCTGCTTCTGCAACTATCACTGCTACATTAGCAGCAGAAACAAGCGATGTTAAATCTAATGATGGTCGTAAATCTGCACCATTCTCTGTAGAATTAGCAAATCTTGTTGGTTGTACAACTTCTACAGGTTGGTATGATGATTTTGCTGATGCTACAGATTATGTAACAGAAAACTTGAATATAGGTAGTTTCGAAGATGGTGTTACATATAGCATTATTGAAAATGCAAAGAATGGAACGTTGGATTTTACGCAAGATGGTGGTGAATCATGGGGATCTCAAATTATCTTAGCTCCATATTCTGCTGCTACTAATGAAGGTTTTGTGCTTGATTTAAGTGGTGACCGTGGTGTAATTGAATTTTCTGTTACATCAGATGCAAGAGCTACAGTTTACTATCGTATAGATGTAAAAGATTATTTTGGAAATTCTAAAGATGGTTCTTTCACAAGACTAACTGTTAGCTCCACTCCAACTAAGGTAACTTATAATCCAAGTTTCTCTGGTGTAGATCTTGCTGCTCTCTGTATAATTCAATACAACTTCATTAAAGCTGAAGGTACAGAAAAGAATGACTATGTTCCTACTCTGTATAATGGAACATTACATTTCGACTACATTTCAGTAGGTCAACCATTGTACTTGTCTGATTTCTCTCCTGCTGAAGTTTTGAATACTAAGGTTGGTATAGATGAGGATTCTAAATTTAAAGTAACAAGTTCGGCAGATGGTTACATCTTTGTTGTAAGAGGAACAGTTAATCCTCAATATTCAGCAATGATGGCTGCTGTAAATGCTGGCGAAGGTACGTATACTGCTTGTACAGCTAATACTCCTGCTACTGTCGATATGATGGGTATGGGTTATGGTTACTTTAAAGCATATGCATACGATCCAGTTTCTGGTTCGGTGTCTTCTGCTTATGGTTGCCAAGTTAAGGACGTAACTCCTCCTGAATTTACTGAGTATTTTAATGAAGATTACATTGATGCTGATGGTACATTGTTCTTCACGGTTAATGAAGATGCAACAGTTTACTTGATGCCTTGTTCTTCTGCTAAAACAGATATTGATGAAGCTCCATATATGTGGATGGTAGAAGGTGGTCAACCAGTAACATTTAACTTTGAAACTCTATATGAAGGTAAGGTAATTAAACCAGGTGATCAATTCTATTTAGTTGCTGCTGATGGAAGTGGAAACTATTCAGAAAAAGTACCAGCTTCATGTTTTGAAGTAAATCAAGTTGCGTTGGATTTCACTGTGGACGCAGCGGAATATACACTTGGTGATATTATTAAGGTTACGGCAACTCGTGAAGCAACAGTTTATTTGGTTCCTTCTGATGAGTCTGTAAGAATTAAGACAGTTGCATCAAAAGCTGTATTAAGTTTGGCTTCAAATGTATATGGAGTTGCTCAACTAGAAACAGAAGATTTGAATATAGATACAGCAACTACATATTATATATATATTGTAAGTGCTGATGGAACAGAAATGGCTGGTCCTTCTCAATTAATCACAATAACTCCTGCTTCTTATGAATTGAATTCAATCTCATTGGATGTAGAAGCAGTTTCGGTTAAGGTAGGCTGCGAACCTACTACAGTACCGGTTACATTTGATGAACCAAAATATCCAAATAAAGCATTGTCTTTCTCTGGTGCAAGTGATATTGTAACTGTTACATACGATGAAAAAACTGCTGTGATTTCTCTTGAAGGTATAGCTGCTGGTACAGGTACTATTACTATAACTTCAGATGCTGATCCAACTGTAAAAGCTACTTTAGCAGTAACTTCGGTTCTTGTTCCTGCTGAAATTGAAATTACAGGTGTTGAAAAAATGTCTCCTTCAGAAACACAAACATTGACTGCAACTATTCTTCCTGAAGGTGCAACAACAGAAATTACTTGGAAATCAAGTAACACATCTGTTGCTACAGTTTCTAGTATAGGTGTTGTGAAAGCTGTTGCATTAGGTACAGCAACCATTACAGCAACTGCAAAAACAAAAGGTTGTGGCGATTATGCTGTAGGTTCTTTTGATATTACAGTAAAAGAAGCTGGATTGAATTCAATTGCATTGTTCGGTGGTGATGGTGCAATTCTAAAAGCTGATGCAACTTCTACTGTTATGATGGATGTTGTTGATGATGATGATTATAACTGGTTGGATCCAGATGACGAAGATGCAAATTATGTGACTTTTGGTGTAACATTCCAACCTTCAAGTTTTGCCTTTACAGGTGTGACTGTCGCTTCTTCAAATACAGATGTAGCTACGGTTGGTCCTGTGTCAAAACAACAAGTACAAAAAACAAGCGTATATGCTTTTGATGTAATCTTTAAGGGTGGTGAAGGTGTTGCTGTAATCACAGTAACAGCAAAAGATGATCCAACTGTAAAAGCTACTATTACAGTTAAGAATGGTGATGCTCCTTGTACTGCTGTAGCTCCAACTGCTAAAGATATCACTGCAACTCCTTGTGATGATATTACTTTAACAGCTACTGCAAGTGGTACTGCTGTATGGTACGAAGTTGCTACTGCCGGTACTCCATTAGCTTCTGCTAAGATTGGTCAAAAAGCTGCTGGTACTTATACATATTATGTAGCAAACAATGATGGTGTTTGCGAAAGTGCTCGTACAGCTGTGAAGGTAACAGTTACTGCTGTTGCAGCTCCAACTGCTGCTGAAGCTCCTGCAATCAAAGCTACTGCTGATGATAATGTTACTCTTTCTGCTAAATTAACTAGTGGTACAGCTGCATGGTACACTGCTGCAACAGGTGGTTCTCCAATAGCAACAGCTCTTGGTCAATTAGAAGAAGGTACATATACATATTATGTTGCTAGAAAAGATGCTAAAGGTTGTGAAAGTGAACGCACTGCAGTAACAGTAACAATTTCTGCAGGTGCTTGTAAGACTGCTGCTCCAACTGCTAAAGAAGTTCCTTCTGTAACAGTTTGTGAAGGTGATCCTGTAGTTCTTGCTGCAACATTTACTGGTACTGCAACTGCTGTATGGTATGCTGCAGCTGAAGGTGGTGTTGCTCTTAAAGAAGGTAACTCATTCACAACTACTGATACAAAAGCTGGAGAATATACTTACTACGTTGCTAAAAATGATGGTTGCGAAAGTGAAACTCGTACAGCAGTAAAAGCAACAATTACAGCTAAACCAACAGCTATCATTGCTTCAACAGTAGAATCTGAATATTGCTCATCAGTTGAAACAGTTGCTCTTTCTGCAACTCCTGCAACAGGTTCTTGGTCTGGTACAGGTGTAACTGGTTCAACGTTCAGTCCTAAGACTGCTGGTGCAGGTGTTGCAACTATCACTTATACAATTGGTGATCCAGGTTGTCAATCAGAAATTACAAAAACAATTACTGTAAAGGCAGCTCCTTCAATTGATTTAAGCGCTATCGCAACTTCTGCTTGTGCTGGTGAAGAAATTACATTAGCTCCTGCAACTGGAACATGGACTGGTACAGGTGTTGAAGGTGCAACATTCAAGTCTGAAACAGCTGGAAGTTATGAATTAGCTTATTCTGAAACAGCTAATGGTTGTTCTGCAACTGATAATGTTACTATTACAGTAACAAAAGCTACTGCTCCAACAGCTACTTCGGCTATCGTTGGTTTAGGTGATGCTGCTCCTGCTCTTTCTGCAACAGGTAAAGGTACTATTAACTGGTACGAATCTGAAGCAGGTGTTTCTGTAGCTACAGGTGCAACTTATACTCCAGCAATTACAACAGATGCAAAAGCAACTTATACATATTATGTAACTAATACAGATGGATCTTGCGAAAGTGCTAAGGTTCCTGTAACAGTAACGGTAACAGATTGTACAGTACCTGCTCCAACAATTGCTGCAGTTGATGAAATCTGTGAAGGTGAAACTGCTACATTATCTGCAACAGGTACTAATATTAAATGGTACAATGTAAGTGAAGAAGGTACTCCACTTGCTGAAGGTGCTACATTTGATGTAACAACAGCTGGTACATATTATGCTTCTCAAGAAACAACTTGCGAAAGTGCTCGCGCTTCTGTGGTTGTAACTGTTAAGGCTAAACCAGCTGCTCCAACAGCAACCGGTGCTAGTTCTTGTGCTGGTGCTGAATTAGTTGCAATGACAACTGTTGAATCTGCAAACTGGTATGCTGACAAAGATGCAGCTGCTCTTGCAACAGACAGCAAGTCATTCACTCCAAAATCTATCGCTGCAACTACAACATATTATGTAAATCAAGTTGTAGCTGGCTGTGCTTCTGATTTTGCTGAAGTAGTTTACACAGTAAAAGAAACTCCTGCTGCTCCAGTAGCTACTTCTGCTACTGCATGTATGGGTGAAGAATCTAAATATGTATTGTCAGCAACAGGTGCTGGTTTACAATGGTTCGATGCTGCTGGTTCTCCACTTGGTACAGGTGCTTCTCAAGCTGTTGCTGTAACAACTGCTAAAGACTACGCTTATACTGTTACTCAAACAGTTGATGGTTGTACTTCTGAAGCTGCTACTGCAACATTGACAGTTAGTGCTCTTCCAACTCCAACAATTGCAATTGCAGAAGAATTCTGCTCAAGCTCTGTAGTTGAAGTTGCTTTGTCTGCAACTCCAGCAGGTGGTGATTTCACACTTGATGGTAAGGCTGCTACTTCTTTCGTACCAAGTGCGTTAAGTGAAGGTACACACACAGTAGCATACTCTTATACTGATGCTAACGGTTGCGCTGGTAAAGCAACAGATGTAACATTCGAAGTGAAAGACTGTTCAGATCCTGCTGTAACTTCAGTTAAATTGAATGTATCAACAGTAGGTTTGGTACAAGGTGATACTTACAATAAATTTACTGTAACTATTCTTCCAACTGAAGGTGTTGACAATAAAGGTCTTGTATGGTCTTCTTCTGATGAAAGTGTTGTAACAGTTGATGCAAACGGTGTTCTAACAGCTGTTGCTCCTGGTACTGCTACAATTACGGTTGAATCTGCTTACACTGCAGGTATAACAGCAACTTGTACAGTAAATGTTACAAAACAAATCGTTCCAGTTTCTGCTGCAACAATAGCTTTAGGTGATTACACAGTTGGTGAATCAGGAACATTAGATTTGTCAGAATTCTTGACATTTGAACCTGATGATGCTTCAATCGCTTCGATTGTATGGTCAACAGCTAGCTCTTATGTTACTGTAGATCCTGAAACTGGTATTGTAAGTGGTAAAACAACTTCACAAAATCGTGATAACATTAGAATTACTGCTACAATTACTTCATTAGACGGTAAGAAGGTTACTGCTTCAACAACAATCAAGTTGTTAAAGGATCCTACTTATGTATCTTCTATTTCAATTCCAAAAACGTTGTCTTTGGAAGAAAATAGCTCATACACATTCGCTGCTACAGTATTGCCAGCAAATGCAGATGATAAGACAGTTACTTGGGCTGTAATTGGTTCAGGTGCAACTATCAACGCTACAACTGGTAAATTAACTGTAACTGGTAAAGCAGGTAATTCATTCATAGTTGTTGCAACTGCTGCTGATGCAGAAGGTGTAGAATCTAATGAATGTGAAGTGACAATTGTAGAAGAAACAATTGAGGTTTCTAAGATTACGGCTTCAATTAGTGCTGTTGAAGTAACTGCAGGTGATACTAAGGGTAGTACAATAACTATTTCTTACAGTCCAGCAAATACAACTCAAACAGACTACACATTGTTTGCTAGTACAAGCTGCTTCTCTTATACAGATAACGGTGATGGTTCATTCACAGTTATTGGTAACCAAGGTGGTACAGCTACATTGACAATTAGATCTGCTTCTAATCCAAGCATTTCTACTGAAATTACAGTGACTGTAATTGAGAAAGTTAAGAATATAACAATCTCTGGTTCACAAATGTTGAATGTAGGTGATGTTGCTCAATTGTCTGCTGTTGCCGGTGAAGCAACTGCAACTGATAAGACTGTTACTTGGAGTTCTAATGATCCTTCAATTGCGACAGTTTCTGAAACTGGTTATGTAACTGCCAAGGGTGCTGGTATGGTTCAAATTACTGCAACTGCAAAAGACGGTTCAGGTGTATCTAACAGCATCTATATCACAGTAGCTTCAATTCCTGTTCAATCAATCACAGTTTCTAATGTTGAATTAGAATTAGGACAATCTGCTAAGATTAAAGCAACTATTGCTCCTTCGAACGCAACATACAAGAACTTGATTTATGAAGTTAACGATAACTCAATCATCTCAGTTGATGGTGATGGAAACATTACTTCACTTGCTGAAGGTACTGCAATTGTAACTGTAACTGCTCCAGCTGATGGTGTATCTCAAACTCTTACAGTTACTGTCACTCCAGTGAAAGCTGATAAGTCATTCTTGAATCAATTGATTGAAAATGAAAAATGGGGTGCATATGCAGTTTACTACAAAGTTCAAGATGGTGAAATCGTAATTGGTCGTGGTAAAGGTGAAAAATCACCTCTTGTTTACAATGACTTCCAAAACGCATGGTTAAATGCTCAAGATGTTTATGATGAACCATTCGCTACTCAAGATCAAGTAGATGATGCTGCTAGATGGTTGTACGATGCAATTAAAGCAATGGGTGCTGATATTGATATCGAACCTCTTCCAGATGCAGTTGATGATGTAATCGTAGTTAATGCAGCTGTTTACCCAACTATGGTAACAACAAACGTTACAATTGCTGCAGATAACTTGACAGCTGTGAAGATTGTATCTGCAACAGGTAAGGTTGTTGCATACGAACAAGCTTCAGGTGATGAAATCGAAATTGATGCAACAAGTTTCGCTCAAGGTGTTTACAAAGTGATTGTAGAAACTGAAAATGGTGTTGCGGTTAAGGGATTTATAAAATAATCCTTTAGGATAATGATCGTAAAAAGGCAGGCCAATAGGTCTGCCTTTTTTGTTTATCTGTGATGTAAAATCTTTTCTTTTATCTGTTGTGTTCGCTTGAAAACTTTGTATATTCGCAGTATGTCATTGCGTGTGTATGAGAAACTTTTCTTTCACAATATTATTTTGTTTATTTGGTCTTTTCTCTTTTTCTCAGTCGTTTGAAGGAGAAATAAGCTGTATGAAGGTTACTCATTCAGATACTTTGTTTTATGTGTATACGGTAAAGGATAATAATGTTCGTATTGATGAATACGATAAATATAAGCGTGTTCTTCGTTCGTATATCGTGAATTATCAAAATAAATCTTTAATGGTTATTAATCCGAATAAACATGTATATACAACAGTAGAATCTCCTGATGAAAATAAACTGCTTCAAAATTTAGAAGTTGTTAGTACAGGTAATTATAAATATATTAACGGATTCAAATGTTATCAATGGCGTGTTAGGGACATGGAAGGAAACACTGAGATGTCGTATTGGATAGCTCGTGATAAGTTTAATTTTTATGTTCCTACATCTCAAGTGGCTATGTCTGTAGATGATTCGTTTTTGTTTTTTAAGCCTCTTGTAGGCCCTGAAATGGATGGAGCTATGCCATTGCTCATAGAGAACAGAACTCTGCTTAGATCGCCTAAATCTATACTTTCTGTGATAGAAGTAAAACAACGTAAGGTCGATACATCTATTTTTAGTGTATCAAAGTATCAGAAATTTGAAAGTTTGCACTGATATTAGTAGCCACGCCGGGAATCGAACCCGAATCTAAAGTTTAGGAAACTTCTATTCTATCCATTGAACTACGAGGCCGACATTAACAGTCCACTTCTCTAAGCTCAAATTCAAGGCTAAGGAGTTTAGAAAAACGCATTCCGGAAGACATCATGTCGGGATCGCTTTTCTTGTATTTCCATACAATCTGTACAAATACTTTGTCGCTCATTTTTTCTAGCATAAGAAAAACCTTTGCCAATTGCTTTGCCGACGAAGTGTTGTAGTATTCCATAAAGAATTCAAATTCGATGTCGTTTTCTGCTACTTCGCTGAATTCTTGTAGCCATTTGAATACAGGTTCGTAAAATGATACAGAATCTTCAGGCAACGAACGTCCACTGATAGAAAAAATATTATTTTCTGCATCCAAATGAATTTCAGGTGTTTCTTCTGTAGCGACTATGTGTAAAGATTCCATATTATATAGTTACTTGCATTAAAATAAATGACATGTCTTTGTTGACCTCTTTAATGTTATATTCAATTGGGTGACCACTCTTTATTCGTAAATCAACCAATCCTAAACCGGCTTCTTTACTATTGTCAATGTCGAAATTTAAGAGACATTTAGTATAGTAGTCGTCAAGGTCTTCTTCGTTTAATGAGTTAAGATGATTAATCTTACTTGTGATTTTTCCTATAGATGCATTGTCGATGTAGTTGCCTGCATTTAAACTGAATTCATCACCGTTTTGTGCAATGTAAAAAATGACAGGATTTCCTCCAGGTCTGTTTGCATCACATTTAACACCGTGCTTTACAACGTTTTGCAACATTTCTACCATAACATTGTACATCTTCTTCTTTCGCTCTAAACGACCAAAGGCTTGCTCATTTATAAGTGAAAGAATATCCATTAAGCTTTTTTGGTTTAAACCACCGTTGAAGATAAGCATAATGTTTTTTTGTAGTACAAATTTATGTAATGCTACAACATCTTGAATGTCAATGAAATCTATGGGTGCTTCGTCAAGTTGTTGGGAAATTGATGTGTTCATGTAGAAATATGAAATGAATTCGTCAATTTCTTCAAATGTATAGAACAACTTGTTTCCTGATTTTCTAGCCATTTCTATCAAACCCAAACCGGCTCCACCTTTGCTAGAAATACTACCGTCTTCCAATACTTGCTTGTAATATTGTTTAAGTGCATCTTTATCCAAACTGTTTACTTTTTCCAGTAACTCAGTTAAATGCGGAATAGCATCTTTGTTGACAACATTGCCGGAAGTCATTTGATATGACTTATCCTTGTTGCAAATTACAAACATTCCGGATTGATCTGCGGTAAGATCCTCTCTTCCGTCTATAAATTGATGACGTGTAATGTTTTGTAGACATTCAACCATAATGGAGAATACACGTTTTTTTAACTTTGTAGATTCTCCAGTTGAGTCAAGATTATTTTCAGTCAAAGCAATGATGCTGTCCGTAATGACTTGAGAGAAAAGCCCACGGTACACATATACCAAATCTTCCCTTTGAAGTCCTTCAAAAAGGGTTAATTCGTTGATTTGCTGTTCTATTTTCTCTTGCTCCATAATTGCAAAATGTCAAACATTGCGAATATACGCCAATATTTAATAACGACCAAACAATCGAGCTTGAAATTTCAATTTTTATTGCAAGACTTTTATTAGTTTTGTGGTAAAATATAACAGTGTTTTTTCCGTTCTTTTAGTATGGATAAAAGTCATTTCGTAAAATTACTTCCTCTTCTATTGATTTTGTGCGTTTTTAGTTCGTGCAAGAAAGAATTTTATGCGGAATCTCGGTCTGATGTGTTGAAATTTTCGGCAGATACGATAAGTTTCGATACGCTTTTTACCGAGAAGGGTAGTGTTACGCAGTGGGTGAAAATAAAGAACCCCTGTGACGGAATAGTAAAAATCGATAAAGTCTCTCTCTTAAATGGTGAAAAATCACGATTCTTCATCAACGTAAACGGTGTGCCGGGTCCTATTATTGAGAATATTGAAATTGCGCCTGGTGATAGCGTATTTGTTTTTATTCAAACTAAGTTACAGGAACAGAAAGTTGATACCATTCTTTATCATGAGGAATCATTGCAGGTTGCATATAATTCTCGTGTCGATGCTGTTGTGCTTACTGCGTGGGGACAGGATGTGGAAAACATTTCCGGTGTTTTGGATGCAAATACTGTTTTTACAGCAAAAAAAACGTATGTGATCACTGATTCTCTTGTAGTTGCTGAAGGTACGACGCTTGTAGTAGAAGCCGGAGCAAAACTGTATATGCATTATAATGCCAATATTGTTGTAAAGGGTTCTTTACAAATAAAAGGTACAAAGGATAGTGTTGTTACTATAACTTCCGATCGGTTAGAACAAACGTACCAATTGCTGCCAGGTCAATGGGGAAGTATTATTTTTGAACCGACAAGTACGGATAATGTGATTTCGTATGCGATGATAAAAAATGGTGTGAATGGATTGTATTTGCGAGGAAATGAAACTTGTCAGATTACTTGTGCGATTTCAAATAGTCAAATTTCGAATATGTCGGGTAATGGTGTTTATGCCATAGGTTCTCATTTGGATAGTTACAATTGTATTTTCGCTAATTGTGAATATTATGTGGTTGCTGTTTTAGGTGGCTGGTTTCAAGGTATACATAACACGATTTATAATGAGGGAACAGCCCGTGGACGAAAATATTATCCGTCGTTTGCGGTTGCCGATTACAAGAATGATACGTGCAATATTGCATTGGAGAATGTACAACTATCGAACTCTATAGTTGTTGGTTCTATGACGAATGAAATAACTATGGATGCACAAAACGGAGATAATACACTACCTTGCCGTATTCAATATTGCTTGTTACGTGATACATATACGAATGCAGATAGTTCTTATTATAAAAACAATACTTTTTACGACAAAGGGAAATCGCTTTTCCGAGAAGTAGGAGTGTATTATCTTGATTCGCTGTCACAAGCAATAAATATTGGTGACCTAACAATAGCCAATATACATTCTACCGATTTACTGAACCATTCACGAATTGCTGACTTAAAACCAGATGTTGGCGCAATAGAATATTTTTATGAAGAAAAGAAAAACGATAAGTAATGTCTTTGTCATGTTGTTTTGTATGTTCTTGTCTTGTAGCTGTGTAGGACAAAAAGAGCGTGACTTCATGGTAATGTTTTATAATACAGAGAATTTATTTGATACGGTTGATAATCCTCGGGTAAATGACAATGATTTTTTGCCTAATTCTCAACGACAATGGAATTCATATCGATATAATAAAAAATTGCAAAATATAGCACAAGTGATGGCTTTGGCTGGCGGTTGGCAAATGCCGGATGTTGTTGGTTTTTGTGAAGTTGAAAATGATACATGTTTGAGAGATCTTATTCAGAAAACAGATTTGTATCGATTCGGTTACGAAATTATTCATCATGAGTCTTTGGATACAAGAGGTATAGATGTAGCTCTTTTGTATAATAAAAATACATTTAAACCTTTGCTTGATTCAATAATTCGACCTGTGTTTGCCGATGTCTCTAGAAAAACGCGCGATGTATTGTATGTGGAGGGATGTATGCTTTCTACAAATGATACTATTCATGTTTTTGTGTGCCATTTCCCTTCACGTCGTGGAGGAAAGGATGAAAGTGAACAATATCGTATTACGGTCGCACGTCAGGTAAGGGTTGTGGTTGATTCTATTTTATCAAAAGATCCTGATGCGAACATTGTGGTTACGGGAGATTTTAATGATTATCCAAATGAAAAAAGTATAACCAAGGGGTTGAAGGCACGTAAATATGTTGATAATTGTCCGCAATGTTTAGTGAATCTACAAGATGAAAATGCCGATGGAACCTATAAGTACAAGGGTTATTGGAATTTCCTTGACCAGGGTATTGTAAGCCAGGGATTTTTACATGACTATGAAATCAATTATCATGTAGTTCAAGATGAGGGTTTACTAGAGCGAAATGAGAAAACAGGTGAGGCTACTCCGTACAGGACATACCAAGGCGAAATGTATCATGGTGGATACAGCGATCATTTGCCAATAACTATCTCGTTTAGAAAACGATAGGAAAAGTTTATTCTTTAGAAATTATTTCTTGATTTCCACAAATTCAAATGGCACGTCAACAAATTGTTGGTATTCCATTCCAGATTCTTTCATGTCTTCGTCAGAAGAAAAATATTTCCATGTGACTTGTACAGGCATGTTGTGAGTTTGTTTGTATTGTTCAAGAAATCGGAACATTTTAAGTAGATACTTCGAAGAAGAAGTATTGAAATATTCAAGTTGGATCTCTAATATGAAATTGTCGCTGAATTCTTGAATGTTGTTCTCTAGCCAGGCAACAATTGGTGTATAGAAAGTGGCGGCATCTTCGGGAAACGAACGGCCGATTAGGCATAATTTGTTCTCATCGATGTTGAAAAACACTTCTGGTGTCCAAGCTGATTGTTCGATATAAAGATGTTCCATAATTTATTTTTTTTCAAACATTGCCGATTCAACAAATCCGCAAAGTATATGACCAATTACAATATGTGATTCTTGAATACGTGCGGTTTCGTTTGATGGTACAACTATGCATTCGTCGCATAATGACTTCATTTTTCCGCCATTCCCGCCAGTCAGACCAACAGTGTAGATGCCTTTCTCTTTGCAGTATTCTAAGGCTTTTACTATATTTTCTGAATTTCCAGAAGTAGAAATGCCGATAAACACATCGCCGGCGTTTCCCAATGCTGCGATTTGACGGGTAAACAAGAAATCATATCCATAATCGTTGCCAATTGCTGTTACAATGGAAGTGTCTGTTGTAAGTGCTATGGCAGGAAGTCCAAGGTGGTCGAAGCAAAAGCGATTGACTAATTCTGCGGCAAGATGTTGTGCGTCGGCAGCACTACCTCCGTTTCCGGCAAACATGGTTTTATGGCCTTGCTTGTAGGATTCTATCATTTTTTTTGCAACAGTTTCTATTTGTGAAATAGCAACTTCATCGTTTAATAAAGCAGTTTTCACATCAATAGAACGACGAATTATATTTTGAATTTCTTGTTTCATTTTCCATTTCTTTGCTTGCAAAGGTATAAGTTTTCAAAAAAAGCGAGATGAATTTCTCGAATTATATATATTTGAATCAGAATTTTATGTAATGCAAATAATAGAGACTCCGATACCGCATGGCTTGTGGCTTGATACAGATACCTGTATCGCTGGTTTTTCGACGCGAAAAGGTGGTGTGAGCTCAGGCGTGTACGAAAGCATGAATACGGGCCTACATTCGAAAGATGACGCGAAGAATGTAAAACAAAATCGACAATTGTTTTTTGACGTTGTTGCGCCTGGTTTTCGTGTGGCAAACCTCAAACAAATACATTCGGCCGATATCGTGCGTGTGGATTCTTTTTTTTGTAACGATGTGGAGGCTGATGGCTTTTATACAACAGAAAAGGGTGTAATACTTTCTGTTTCTATTGCCGATTGTGGTTCTGTTTTGTTTCATAACGATGATTTTTCTTTGATTGCAGGTCTGCATTGCGGTTGGAAAGGAACTCGTGATGGTATTATTCAGAATATGGTAAAGATACTTTCTGGATTTTCAGATCCACAGTCGTTAACTGCATATATTGGTCCAATGATACAACAGGAAAATTATCAAGTAGGAGAAGAATTTCTTGGATTTTTCCCAAGACAATTTTTCTGTCAAAAAGAAGGCTCTTATTACTTTGATTTAAATTCTTGCGTTGAACAAATACTTCATGACTGTAATGTCGGAACTGTTTACAATGCAAAATTGGACACTTTCTCGAATAAAGACTTGTTCTATTCGTATCGTCGTGATGGGCAAACAGGGCGAATGTGCTCGTATATAGGATTAAAAAAATGAAAAAACTGTTAGTCCTCATATTATTCTTTTTCGTTGGATATCAATCGTTTTCGTTTGTTCCTACGGATAATACACGGTTGTCGATTTTAGTGTGTTCTCCAGGTGAGGATTTGTATGCAAAATTTGGCCATGCGGCTTTGCGTATTTGTGATGAAGAACAAAATTTTGATTTTGTATTTGATTATGGAACATTTAGTATAGAAGATATATTTCAGTTTGTTGGGAATTTCTTTACGGGGAAAACGTACTATTTGCTTGATGCTAAAGATTATAGATATACAACTCTCGCATATAGTTTTGAAGGAAGAGGTATAGTTGAGTATCCTTTGAATTTGACGTTTGAAGAAAAAAAAGAGGTGTGTAACTTCGTTAGAATAAATATGTTACCACAAAATCGGGAGTATTTGTACAATTTTTTCTATGACAATTGTGCTACCCGTTTACGAGATATTTTACAGACTCACGTGGGTGGCTTGTCATGGAATGCATCGTATGATGAAGAACGTTGGCGTTCAGTGATATTACGTTATGTAGGTCAGACGTCGTGGGCAAGTTTAGGGATTCATCTTGCTTTAGGCGTGCCAACAGATACGCTGGCGGCAAAAGAAGAATTGCTGTTTTTACCTGATGCTATTGCCTCTGTTTGTGAAACGGCTACTCGTAATGATGGCAGAAAACTATGTGGTCCAGCTCAAGTTGTCGTGGAAAGTAATTTAGAATCTGGAAAAGATGATGGTGCAGTTGTACCGCTTGTGTTGTTTTTTATATTAATTCTAATTCTGACAACTTTAGAGTTTTATAAAAAACGTTGGTTTGTTGCTTTGGATGTATTGTTGTTTGTAGTATTTGGAATTCTTGGATGTGTGTTGTGGTTCCTATCGTTTGTCAGCATTCATTCGTTTGTTTACCCAAACTGTAATACACTGTGGTTGACGCCATTTCATTTGATTTTTGCACTACTGTTATTTATTCCATCGTTACGCAAATATGCAGAATGGTATCTTCTATTTGCATCTATAATGGCAATAGTGTATGTGATAATTTCGTTAGTGGTGGGACAATTTATACCAAAGTTGGTGTATCTGTTGCTTGCAATCATGGTTGTAAGAGGTACTAGGGCTTTATACTTTCATGTTCTAAAAAAAGAAAAACTATAAATTTTTCATATTAGAAGAAAAAAAAGTCTATGAAAGTTTAAAGGTTGTAGATTTCTTTTATTTTTGCACGGAAACAAACAAAAAAATCTAATTATTATGTCTTACTCATTAGTAATGGTTATAATCTTTGTTCTAGGCTATTTGTGTATAGCATTAGAGCATCCTTTAAAAATTGACAAGGCAGCATCTGCATTGTTGATAGGTGTGTTAACTTGGGCTGTGTTCATCCTTTTCGGTGGCGTTGATGTTCATGAAGTTGTTCATTCTTTGGATGAAAACTTGGCGGAAACAGCACAAACATTGTTCTTCTTGTTTGCGGCAATGACAATTGTAGAAATTGTTGACCGTCACAATGGTTTTAAAATCATTACAGACAGAATTACAGCTACTAGTAAAGTGAAATTGTTGTGGATTTTGAGCTTTTTGACATTCTTTATGTCTGCAGTGCTTGATAACCTTACAACAACTATTGTGATTTTATCATTACTTCGTAAGCTTATTAAAGATCAACCAACTCGTTGGACGTACGCAAGTATCGTTGTTATCGCTGCAAATGCAGGTGGTGCATGGTCTCCAATTGGTGATGTTACAACTATCATGTTGTGGATTGGCGGTCAGATTTCTGCTGCAAAAATTATTACAGGTATCATAGCACCAAGTTTGATTTCTATGATAGTTCCTTTAGTGATTCTTACATTCACAATGAAAGGTGAAATTGAACGTCCAGAACAAGCAAAAGCTGCAGAATCAATAACAACTCCAGGCGAACAATTAGCCTTGTTGATTCTTGGTGTAGGTTTGTTATTGTTCGTACCTGTATTTAAAACTATCACTCACTTACCTCCATTCATGGGCATGTTGCTAGGTTTGGGTATCATGTGGATGGTTACAGAACTTATGCACAAGAAAAAATCAAAAGAGATCAAACAAAAACTTACTGTTGTTCATATTTTGAAACATGTTGAAACTCCAACAATTTTCTTCTTCTTGGGTATATTAACAGCAGTTGGCGCTCTTGGTGCAGCTGGTCAACTAGGACTATTGTCTGAATGGTTGCGTGATGTAACGGGAGGCAATATTTATGTAATAGATAGCGTTATAGGTGTATTGTCATCAATTATCGACAATGTACCACTTGTTGCAGCTTCAATGAAGATGTATCTTGTAGATCCTTCTGTTGCAGAATTTGCACAAGACGGAACATTCTGGCAAATGCTTGCTTACTGTGCTGGTACTGGTGGTTCAATTTTGATCATTGGTTCTGCTGCAGGTGTTGCTGCAATGGGATTGGAGAAAATTGATTTCGTATGGTATTTAAAACACATTAGCTGGTTGGCTTTGGTTGGCTATTTAGCTGGTGTTGCTTGGATTTATGTAGAAAAATCAGTTTTAGGATTATAATATGTTAGCATCAATTTGTACAATATTAGCAGATGTAACAGTCGGAAATACTCCGGCTGTTGCTGACGCTGTAGCAGAAGATTTAACATTGTGGAATATGGCTTTAAAGGGAGGTTGGATAATGATCTTCCTTTTGCTTTTTTCTATTGCCGCAGTGTATCTTATTATTGAACGTGCGTTGGCTATTCGAAAAGCCGCTAAAGAAGATTCTAGTTTTATGAATGAGGTTAAAAACTTCGTAAAACAAGGAAAAATAGAAGAGGCTCATATTCGTTGCCAAAGTACAGATTCTCCAATTGCACGAATGATAGACAAAGGTCTTAGCCGTTTGAACAAAGACATGCGCGATACTCGTGAAGCTATTGAGAATGTTGGTAAGTTGGAAGTCGCTAACTTGGAAAAAGGTTTGCCTATGTTGGCAACAATTTCCAGTGTAGGTCCTATGGTTGGCTTCCTTGGTACAGTATTGGGTATGATTACTGCTTTCTACGATATGGCAAATGCTGGTGGAAACTTTAGTATTGCAATGTTGTCGAATGGTATTTATACGGCGATGGTAACAACAGTCGCTGGTCTTATTGTTGGTGTGATTGCAATGTTAGGTTATAACATTTTGACAGCAGAGATCGGTAAGGTTGTCAATATGATGGAATTACGTACGACAGAATTTATGGATTTGCTTAACGAACCAGCATAATGGCAATAGAAGCTCGAAATAAAATCACCACAAGTTTCAATATGTCGTCGATGACGGATATTGTGTTTTTGTTGCTTATATTTTTTATGGTGACATCTACACAAATTGCACCGAATGGTTTGCAAGTGTCATTGCCTCAAAGTTCGTCTCAGGTGAAATTGATTCCTCATGTCTCTGTCTCAATAGATGCAGCCGGTCGTTTTGCGGTTAATACGACAGTGGTGCCTTTTGAAGAAGTTGAGAATCGTTTGAAACAAGAGTTGGCAGGTCAGGAAGAACCAGCCATTGTGTTGCGTGTCGATAAAGATGTGCCAACAGGGGAGACGGTGAAGATTATGGAAATCGCAAATAGAAATCGTTGGAAATTTACATTGGCAACAAAACCTTGATATGAGAGAGCTCTTTGCGGGAGATAGAAAGTATGGAATTATTGGTACACTACTGGTTCACGGTGTTGTATTACTGATTCTTTTGCTATTTGGCTTTTCTGCTCCTCCAATAGAGTTCCCTGAACCAGATGGAATTGTTGTTGACTTTGGTGAATTAGTTGTTGGAGATGATGCAGGTGCTCCGATAGAACCTGTTGCCACAAACCCTTCAACTCCTTCACAACCACAATCTAGTGAAGATGATTATGTGACGCAAACGGAGGTTCCGTCCATTCAGGTAAAGAAAAATAATACAAAAGTAGAAACACCAAAGCAACCAGAATTGTCTCCAGAAGAACAAGAACGAATTCGTCGGGAGAATGAATTCAAACAAAAGATGGATGCACTTGCAGGAAATTTATCTGGTGGTGGCGGTACAGATGGACAAGGTACCGCGGGAAATTCCACAACAGGTGCTTCTACTGGTCGTGCAGGAAATCCTAATGGAACCGAATCGAAGAATAAAAAAGGAAATCCTGGTAGCCCTTATGGAAACGGTGATGCCGTGAATTTGGTGAAACCAAGTAATACATCAAACTGTAATAACCCTATAGTTCTTACAGTTGTTGTGAACTCAGCAGGTGTTGTTACATCTATACAATCGGTTGAAACCGCTTTGACAGAACAAGCTTGTATAAATGCAGCAAAAGAAGCTGCAAAAAAGACAACTTTCCAACCAGATGAAAGAACAACGCGTTACGCGAAAATTACATACGAATACACTACTTCAAAAAAATGAAAAAGCAAATAGTAACACTTTTAACTGTAGTCCTATTTTTTGCAGGTCTTGTAGGTTGTGCAAAAATGGAAGAATCACGTTTAGTGGGAGAATGGACCGTTATCACTGTGGGGGATTGTGGTTGGCCTGATGTTACCACATGGACATTTCACTCAAACGGTGATCTTGTTTTGGTTAATGATGTAAATGCCAAAGCTGATTCTACTGTAGTTGCATCATGGGATGCATTCCATGATAGATGGAACAATTATATCCGGATAAAGTCGGATTATGGTTGGTTTCAAGGTAATTGGCGAATAGATAAACATTCCCGTGGTACACTTCTTCTTACGCGTGAATCATTTCTTAATGGCTCTAAAGATGGCGCATTCCTTCGTCGTGAGTTTATAAAAAAATAAGCAGAAATTCTTCTTTAGTTATATTTAACTCGTTTTCTATTTGAAAAAAGTAGAGAGTTTCCTATTTTTGTGAAAATAGATAAATGCCTATGAAAAAATATTTATTTATAATCTTGGTTGCAGTTGCTTTTGTTAGTTGTTCAAAGGCAACGGAAACACGTTTGATTGGTGAATGGAAAATAGAAAGCGTTGGCGATTGCGGGTGGTCGGAAAATGCAAAATGGACATTTTATTCAGGTGGGAAATTAGAGATTACCGATGATATTATGTTTGGTAAAAAAGATAGTGTTCAAGTATGCTCTTATGATGTTTTTACACGATCTATAGTAACTCGATATGTTCGTATTGAAGGATCTACCATGAATGGTGTGTGGCGTGTGGAAAAAGTTAATAGCCGTAAGTTAAAACTAAATCGTGTGGAGTTACTTGATGGAAATACTCAAGGAGCTTATCTTCGACGAGAATTTACAAAATAATTGTGGCTATAAAATCAAAAGTTGTATTTGTTTGTCAGAATTGTGGCGCCCAGTCTCCTAAATGGATGGGCAAGTGTACTTCGTGTGGCGCTTGGAATTCATTTCAGGAAGAAGTTATTCAGTCTAATGTTGGAAAAACAACTTCTGCAACAGCTGTTATTTCGTCATCAAAACCAGTTGTCTTAGGTGAAATAAAATCGGAAAAGTTAGACCGTATTCAAACCGGTATTCGTGAACTTGATCAGGTTGTTGGTGGAGGAATAGTACCGGGTTCAGTAATTTTATTGGGTGGAGAGCCAGGTATAGGAAAGTCAACTTTACTGCTTCAGGTTGCTGTATCTTTACAAAAGAAGGTTCTCTATGTTTCAGGAGAGGAAAGTCCGCAACAGATTTTTCTTCGTGCGCAACGATTGAATACAAAATCAGATAGTTGCTATATCTATAGTGAGACAAATGTGGCTGCAATTATACAGGAAGTAAAGCAATTTCAACCAGAGTTGGTGATCATTGACTCGGTACAAACACTAAAACATCCTGATATAGATGCAACTCCAGGTAGCGTTTCGCAGATACGGGAGACATCAAATTTGTTGATAGAATTGGCAAAATCAACACATACGCCAATGATATTGATTGGTCATATCAACAAAGAAGGAAGCATTGCTGGTCCAAAGATACTGGAACATATGGTAGATGTTGTGCTACAGTTCGAAGGCGATATGCACAATGTTTATAGAATCCTACGAAGCAATAAAAACCGTTTTGGTTCAACTGCCGAGATTGGTATTTTTGAGATGGTTCAGTCTGGTTTGAAAGAAGTTTCAAATCCTTCGGAGATTATGTTGAGTGGCAATCCTGAAAAGCTAAGTGGTGTTGCTGTTGCTTCTGTTATGGAAGGCATTCGTCCATTGATGATAGAAGTGCAGGCATTGGTAAGTACAGCTGCTTATGGAACCCCGCAACGAACAGTGAATGGCTACGATAATAAGCGTTTGAACATGATACTTGCTGTCATAGAAAAGAGACTTGGCGTGAAAATCTATACGAAAGATGTGTTTATAAACATTGCCGGTGGAATACGAGTTCAAGATACATCTATAGATTTTGCCGTTGTGGCTGCAATACTTTCGTCTTTATTTGATTTTTATATACCAAACACGTATTGCTTTGCAGGGGAAATCGGTCTTACCGGCGAAGTACGCTCTGTTTCTCAGGTGGAAAAACGAGTGAAGGAATCTGCAAAATTAGGCATACAGAAAATGTTTGTTCCTCCTTGTGAAGTAAAAAGTAATTCGCAGTGTCAAGTGATTTCGTGTTCACGAATTGACAACACATTCAGAGAAATTTTCAAAAAATCGAATGCGGAATAATTTGTTGTCGAAAAAATAGGTGTGTCATCTTATTTATTCAAAGTAATTTACTATTTTAGCAAAAATTTTGACGATTTATACATTGTATTATGGAAATAAAGAAAAGTGAAAAGGCAAATCTTGAAGACAAACGATTGTTATTCAGAGAAATAGGATTTGTTGTAGTGCTTCTTATCGTATTAGTTGCATTTGAAGTTGGTGTGAGTGAATCAAGCAATTCAGTTCAACGTGAAACTATAGGTTCGGAAGATGATATGGAAATGGTTGAAGTTACTCGCGAGCCAGAACAACCAGAAGTTGAACAACCAAAACCAGAATTGCCAGAACCTCCTGCTTCTGATCAGGTTGTAGAAACAGAAGATGAAAACGAAGACCAATCATATCAAATGCAGGCTAACAATGATGACCAAAATGCTGATATCAAAGATCCTATAAATTTTGATAATGATGATGAAGAAGTAAACGAAGGTACTCCACACATTCGTGTAGAAAAAATGCCTAGTTTCCCTGGTGGTATGGGTGCTTTGATTAAATTCATCGGTGAAAAATTGGAATACCCACAAGAAGCTGCCGATATGGGTGCAGAAGGTATAGTGGTAGTTAAATTCGTTGTAAATAAACAAGGAAAAGCTGTTCATCCAGAAATTTTGAAATCAGTAAACCCATTGCTTGATAAGGCTGCTTTGGATGTCGTAGCAAAATTGCCAGCATTTGAACCAGGCGAACAAGCTGGTGAAAAAGTTCCTGTATATTTCAACTTACCAGTTCAATTCAAATTAGGTAAATAATATGGAAGAACTAGAACTAGTTATTGAAGATACAAAAGATAGAATGAACGCTCCATTGCAGCGTTTAGAATCTGAACTTTCGAAATTACGTGCGGGTAAGGCGTCTCCTGTTATGTTGGAATCTGTTCGTGTTGATTACTATGGTACAATGACTCCATTGAATCAGGTAGCGAATGTGAACTCTGCTGATGCTCGTACTTTAGTGGTTCAACCTTGGGAAAAGAAAATGATTGACCCAATCGAAAAAGCAATCATGGTTGCAAACCTTGGCTTGACTCCAATTAACGATGGTCAATTAATACGTATTTCTATTCCTGTTTTGACAGAGGAACGTCGTAAAGACCTTTGTAAGCAAGTTCGTTCAGAAGCTGAAAATACTAAGGTTGTTATTCGTAACATTCGTCGTGATGCCAACGAAATGCTAAAGAAATTGCAAAAAGATGGTCTTGCAGAAGATATGGCAAAAGACGGCGAAGGTAAAATCCAAAAAATTATTGATGCTGCAATTGCAAAGGTCGATGAAGTAGCTGCTGCAAAAGAAGCTGATATTATGAAGATTTAATTATTTAAGCTTAATAAGTTAAGGATCCCAATAGAGTTTTCTGTTGGGATTTTTTTTAGTAAGAGCGTTCTTTAAAGAATATCCCGGCAATGAATAATTAGTAGAAATGAAGAAATTAGCAGCTATAATTCTTACAATATGTACGTGTTTTGTTTGTTTCTCGCAAACAACTCGACCTAGTCGTAACCAAATGTGTAGTAATTATTTGGCATATGAAAAGCCAAATGAAAAATACACGCCTGCGCCTAAAGGTTATAAACCATTTTATATCAGCCACTATGGAAGACATGGTTCACGTTTCCATTGGAGCCAGGATGATTATCAGTTTTTCTCTGATTTATTCCACAAAGCAGAATCTGCCAATGCATTGACTGAATTTGGTAAATCTGTAGCAAAACGAGTATATAAATTAAACGATTATGCAACATTGCGGGCTGGTGATTTGACTTTATTGGGCCAAGAGCAACATAAAGGAATAGCAAAACGTATGTACGCAAATTTTCCAGATGTTTTCAAACAACAAAAATTAGTTGCTGTTACTGCTTCAACAACACCACGTTGTATTGTGAGTATGTCTGCTTTTTGTACGGAATTATCGGCTTTAAGTCCTCAATTAGAGTTCCAGACAGAGTGCAGCAAGAAAACGATGCCTTCCATTGTTACTGATGCATGGAAAGAAATTTCAGATTATCAGTCAAAAGATGAATGGCAAAAACCGTATGGAGCATTATGTGAAAAGTATATAAAACCACATGCTATGATGGAAAGAATATTTTCGGATTCTATTTTCGTAGCACAAAATATTGATGCAAATCAGTTTATGCGTAAATTCTATGATGTTCAGGCAAGTGTACAAGGATTGGATACTTTGGGATTTGATTTGAATGATGTGTTTACTGATGATGAATTATATGGAAATTGGGTCGTGCAAAATGCGTGGTGGTATGGTTCGTATGGTGCGTGTCCATTAACAAATTCTAAAGGGATATTGTTTGGAAAGACTATTTTACAAGATATTTTAGATGATGCAGATATGGTTCTTGCGGGTTCGGCTAAGGTCTGCGCAAATTTACGTTTTGGTCACGATACTGGCTTATTGCCTTTATGCTGCTTGATGCAATTAGAAGGTTGCAATGCCCAGGTTAGCGATTTAGAAAAGCTTGGTGATCAGTGGAAGGATTATGCAATTATTCCAATGGCGGGAAATCTTCAGATGATATTTTATAAATCTGCAAAGTCCGATGTTATTTTGGTAAAAGTGTTGTTGAACGAACATGAAGTTGATCTTCCGTTGCAGAGCGATACAGCTCCTTACTATAAATGGAATGATGTTCTTGCTTACTATAGAAATGTATTAGCAAATTAGAAATGAATTCCCGTAAACTCAATATTCTGTACGAAGACAAATGGTTGATTGTGATTGAAAAACCATCTGGATTGTTGTCGGTTGGTAATAAGACATCTAAGGATGTGAATGCCTGGCAGTTAGTACGTGAATATGTTAAACATAAATATATAAAAAATGAGGCCTATGTATGTCATAGGTTAGATCAATATACATCGGGAATTTTGTTGTTTGCAAAGACAGAAGAAATTCAACAAGTATTTCGTAATGCTTGGAATGATTATGTGTTAGATAGACGATATGTTGCTGTTACAGAAGTAATTCCTAATCCAAAGAAGGCGGAAATCCGCTCGTATTTGGCAGAAAATTCAGCTACGTATGTGTACTCAACTCGTAATCCGGAAACAGGAAAGTTGGCGATAACTCGTTACAAGGTTGTTGCCGAACATAAAAATATGGCTTTGCTTGATGTTCAGATACTTACGGGCCGAAAAAACCAGATACGCGTACAATTGTCTGAACATGGATGGTGTATTGCTGGTGATAGAAAATATGGTGCAAAAACAGATCCGGAAAATCGTCTAATGTTGCATAATAATAGATTGGCATTTATACATCCTGTCACTCGACAACCTTTGGTTTTTGATGTGCCAATTCCAAAGTCATTTTTAAGGCATTTCCCAAATTTTGTAGTGGAGAACAAGCAGAAATAGGTTTGTGTTATGAAAATACGTCAAAATGCAAAATTTCCCTATCAGATGAAGAATCTTGTGTCGTACTTGATTCCACGTGGGTTGTTTGAGAAACGAAGAAATGCAAAAATCAGACGCTATTTTGAGAAATATCCGGAACAAAAATCATACGTCGAACAACGGGTAAACTATTATTGCAAGTTGCAGGAGGAAAAAGGTCTGCCGTCGGATTCTATGACTTTGGGAAATTTTAAGTATGGTAAAGAATACCATTTTGCTTATTTTTTTGATACATACGAATATGTGCGATATTTTTCGAAGAAGCTTCGCTTTTGTTTTTCGTTTGGTGATATTACTTGGATTCCGGAATGTCCAACTATTGTAAAAAGTCGTCCTATAGGTGAGTCAAACGAGAATTCGGTGCTTTTAAAGTTAAATAAGTTTCGCCATTTTAATTTTATTGCAGATCAAACGCCTTTTTCTGCTAAACAGAACAAATTGATTGGTCGTGGGTTGCTGTATCAGCAAAATAGAATAGATTTTTACAAGAAATGGTTTGGAACACCTCTTTGTGATTTAGGGCAGGTAAATACGAAACCAGTATATAATCCTGCTTGGATATGTGAAAAAATGTCACGCGAAGCTCATTTGCGATATAAATTTATATTGTGTTTAGAGGGAAATGACGTCGCTACAAATTTAAAATGGGTAATGCTTACGAATTCGTTGGCGGTTATGCCTAAACCTAAATTTGAAACGTGGTTTATGGAAGGAACGCTTATTCCAAACTATCATTATGTCGCAATTGCTGACGATTTTTCTGATTTAGAGGAGCGTTTGAATTATTATATTTCGCATGAGGATGAGGCCCTTGCGATTATTTCTCACGCAAATGAATATGTGCAACAATTTTTAGATGCAGAACGGGAAGACATTATATCGTTGCTTGTATTACAGAAGTACTTCGAGAAAACACAACAATTTTTATAAAAAAAGTGGAGACGCAATATTTTGCGCCTCCACCAATCCCAAATTATTTTGCGAAATGTACGTTAATTCCAACGCGTGCTTGTAAGCCTGGTTGTTCAACGCCACCATAGTCAAAATATTTGGTTCCAAACAAGTTAGTAGCTTCAATGAAAATTTTTGTGTTTTTGTTAGACCAATATGTTTGTACATCTAACAATGCGATAGGTTCATAATCTTCGGCAGTTCCTTTTGTGCCGATATAATTTCCTTCTCTATCTTGATATGAAAGTTGCCAATTAGCTCCCCAATTTTTGTAGATAGTATGATCTATGTTAAGTGTAAACGACGTGTGAAGATAGTCGAGTGCATATTTGCTGATTAGTTCTCCAGATTCCTTATTTAGCTTACAATATGAGAATGTAGCACCGATTTGTTTCAAGAATGTCTTGAATTTATATTGAGCCGAAAGTTCTGCTCCAAGAGCGTTCACATTATCAATATTCATACTTCTCCATTTCTCTTCGCCTTCGGCTTTTGCCCAGTCAATAATGTCTTTTCCTATGCGGTAGTATGCTGATGCTCGGTAAGAAAATGCGCTAGAATGGCCTTGTGCTCCCAATTCCATAGTGATACTTTTCTCTGGTTGCAAGTTTGGATTTGCCAATTGTGTTGCACTTTTATAGTACATGTCGGTGAATGTTGGTAAGCGTAGTGCGCTGTTGGCGTTTGCATAGATTTTGCAAAGTGAAGAAAAGTTATAGCCAAGGTTTCCACCAGCACAGAAGTTTGAATTAAACATGGAATTGTAATTGCCTGAAAATCCTACAGATGCTGTGAATTTCTTTGCAATAAATGTCTGTTCGCCGAAGTAATTGAAATTCAATCTGTTTTTCCCAACAGTGAAATATTCTCCTTTAGCAAATGGAACTTCTTTTGGTGCAGATAAAGAGTCGCCTAAAACATTGCTGACAATGTGTTCGTTACGGATTTCAATACCAAGAGTTGACTTACCAATTTTTGTGTATGCCGAAGTTTTAATATTACCACCAGTAACTTGTGAAATGTGATAGTTGTGGTTTGTGTACCAACTTGGTATAGTAAGACCGTAGTCGTCGCGGAATAGTTGGAATTCATCGTAGTGCGCACGATAGAAAACCGATGATGTCACATCAAAACGACCGAATCCTTTAGTCCAAAGTAATGATGTTAGTAAAGTTTTGTCTTTCTCGAACTGGTTTGGATATGCAAGTGAGTAAAAAGAATTTGCACCAAATTCTTTTAGTTGTCCGCCAAGTTGAAAACTGAATTTACCAAGGGTTGAATCCGTGTAATTTGTTTGTAGGTAGGCATTGGTGTACTTGAAATCAGTGTTGTCTATATAACCAGCTGATTGATTAGTTGACGCAGATGCCGATACATCCCATTTGCCTTTTGAAGCAGTTGCACTAATGTGTGGTGCAACATATCCGTTGCTGCCGCCAATAAGACCGACGTCAACTTTAGTGTCTTTTCGTGTGCCTGTGATGATATTGATTGCACCACTAAAAGACGATAGTCCAAAAACATTCATAGAAGTTCCTTGTAGGATTTCTATTCTATCAACAATAGAAAGATCGATAGGAATGTCGAGATTTTGGTGACCTGTTTGTGGGTCGGTAATGTTCACGCCGTTTAGAAGAATAATAACTTGGTCGAATGTTCCGCCACGCATAATCATGTCGGCTTGTACACCGTTGTTTCCACGAGAACGTACATCTATACCAGGAATGTAGTCAAGTAGGTCGTTGATACTTTGTGCCGGAATTTTGGCGATTTCTTGTTTCGTCAATGTTGTTACAATACGAAGTGATTCAGACGCCAATGTCGTTTGTTGTTTTACTACTTCGATGTTAGGCAGATTCACTAATAGGGAATCGTCTGAAACTTGGCAAAAGCCAGGTAGAGAGAGTAGCGCAATGCTACAAAGCAAGTTGATTTTTTTCATAAGATTTAAAAATAAAAAATCCTATCGACTGTGGCCACCAGAAGATAGGATTAGAGTTTACAAAATAGGAAGATTTACAAGAAGCAGGACATGCTTCTGTAGTTAATTGTGTAGGGCAAAGAATAGTTTGTTCTAAAAGAGTAAGTATATTTTCGTCTCCGCCCGAAGAGTCATCATCATCTGATGAACCGTTCATGAATTCAGATGTGAAAATTTCTTTGATATGTTGGTCGCGAAGAAGACCATCGGCAACTTCAGTGTTTACACGACCAATCGTGATTTGTTTTCCGATACTCATAAATGCAGAGTAATTCGCACGATTCCAACGATGGAAACGGAAAGTCTGTTTTTTATATCGGAAGGTTTTCTTCATCGTAATTTTTTGATGCGGCAAATGTAAACAAATTCTGATAAATGCAAAATGCTCATTGTTTTGAGTTCATTTTTTTTATAAAAATCCTAAAAAGAAATCTTTTTATTTGTTTATTTATTTTTTTTTTACTTTGCGTAGTAAACTTTAAATCAATCTATTATGAGAAAGATATTGATGATTTTGCTAAGTGCATTGGTAATGTGTGCTTGCAATAAAGATGATGAACCCAAGCCTAATGGTGGGGATAATCAGAAAGAAATATCTCAAGAAGAAAGTGTTTTTGTTCTAGATCCTTACGAGATACAAAAGCAAGTTATTGGATATGATTGGTATCTTGAATATGTTAAAGGACAGAATGGTTATAATAATTGTAGCTGCAAGCATAATTTCTATTTTACATTTACAGAAGATGAGGTTTATTCAATAGCTCCCGACGATGATGCTATTGAAAAATGTACAAGTGTGGAGAAAGTGTATACTTACACAATTGCAGCTGATTCTTTAATTATTCGAAATTTGATGGATTTAAGTCAACATACAGGCTATGTTTGCTTGTTAAATGATACTCTTTGTTTTGGCCTCGATTCTGAGTTTAGAAATAATCCTATTTCTATGTGCTACCAGTATTATGTAAAGAAACGATAGGAGTAGTATATTTATTTCCCTTTTAAAACCTCTTGTAACAATTCGAAAACCTTTTGCGTGTGCAATTGGTTCATGCAGTTAAAATGTCCTTTAGGACAGGAGTTTTTGCCCATTTTTGTGCATGGTCTGCATGGTAGGTCAACGTCGGCAACTTTGCTTTGTGGTAGAATTGGATAATAACCGAACGGATATGCGGTTGCTCCATAGATTCCAACAACAGGAACGCCAAGTGCTTCGGAAGCGTGAAGCATACCAGTGTCGTTGACCACTGTTGCTTGTACTCTATTAAGTGCGGCGATAGATTGACTTAAGTCTAATTCTCCTGCAAAAGAAATAGCCGTAGGTTCTTCCTTTTGTATAATTTCACACAACGGTTGTTCGTTTTTGCCGCCAATTAGAATAACTTGATAGTCAAGCTCTGTAACGATTTTCTTAGCCAATTCGGCGAACTTTTCCGGCTGCCATTGCTTGTTCTTGAAGCTTGCGCCTGGACAGAGGGCAATTGCTGGTTTCGAAGTGTCGAATCCTTTTTGTTGCAATATGTTGTCGGTTGTAATTTGAATTTCTGATGGAACAACCAATTCAGTGTATTTCCCGTCAGATTCTACGCCAATTTGTTTGGCTGCATCTGTAAATCGTAGATAAACAGGTCGAACTTCTTTGTAGATATTTTTATGGAATGTTGTTAATACCCAACGGCGAAAAACGTGTTTGTTGAATGCAAAAACCTGTTTAGCTCCTATAGTTCTGCAAATGAATAAACTACGCCAATTTTTATGAATATCAAGGGCAACGTCGTAGTTTTCTTTTTGTAATTGTTTTCGTAAGGCAAACAGTTCAGTAAGACCTTTCTTTGAATCAAGTTCTATGACATTGCTAACAAATGGTACGCAGCGTAAGATTGCGGCAAATTGTTTCTTTACAACAAAGTCAATTTGTGCTTGCGGATATTTGTTTCGTAAACAGCGCAATAATGCCGTAGTGAGAACAATATCGCCGATTGAACTCAATCGAAAAACAAGAATCTTAGATATCTGCGATGAATTGCTCACTATTCTACCGTTACCGATTTTGCCAAGTTACGAGGTTGATCCACGTTACAGCCACGCATTACGGCGATGTAATATGAAAGAATCTGTAAAGGAATAACTGTCGTAAGTGGAGTAAGCGCAGGAGAAGTTTCAGGAACTTCAATCACATGGTCTGCTATTTTCGAAAGTACAGTGTCACCTTGCGTAACTACAGCAATTACAATACCTTGGCGTGCCTTCACTTCTTGTACGTTACTTACAACCTTGTCGTAATGTTTGTCTTTTGTTGCGATAACAACGACAGGCATATTTTTGTCTATCAGTGCAATAGGTCCGTGTTTCATTTCTGCTGCAGGGTACCCTTCTGCATGAATGTACGAAATCTCTTTCAACTTTAGAGCGCCTTCCAATGCCACAGGATACAAGTAACTTCTACCTAAGTAGATAAAGTTTTGTGCATCCTTATATGCTTCTGCAATTTGCTTATAATCATCAACGTGAGTTAGAATACTTTCAACTTTTGCTGGAATCTTATATAGTTCAGAGATAAGTTTTTTGTATTCATCGTCGGCAATTGTGTTTCTTCGTTTACCGAGCATAAGTGCCATCATGGTAAGCACAGTTACCTGTGTTGTGAATGATTTTGTTGAAGCTACACCGATTTCAGGTCCTGCGTGTGTATAAACGCCGGCATCGGTTTCGCGTGGAATGCTTGAACCGACAACATTACAGATTCCTACAACAGTTGCATTCGCAGCTTTAGCAAGGCGAATGGCTGCTAAAGTGTCGGCAGTTTCACCACTTTGGCTGATTGCAATAACCACATCGTTTTCGCGTATGATAGGATTTCTATAACGGAATTCCGACGCATATTCAACTTCGACAGGAATGCGGGCATATTCTTCAAAAAGATATTCTCCAACAAGACCAGCGTGCCATGAAGTTCCACAGGCAACGATAATGATTCTATCTGCCTTGTCGAATTTGTCGAATGCATTGTATAAGCCACCAAGATAGATTTTAGGAGGATTCTTTGTCGCGCGACCACGGAAGGTGTCCATAATTGCTGAAGGTTGTTCGAAAATTTCCTTCAACATAAAGTGATCGTATCCGCCTTTCTCTATTCCTTCAATGTCAAGTTCAAGTTCTTGAATAACAGGAGTTAACATATCATTTTTGATAGTCTTTAATGACAACTCATGTTTTGTAATTGTCGCCATTTCAAGGTCATTCAAATAAATGATACGTTTAGTGTGTTCTACAATAGGAGTAGCATCGGAAGCAACGAAATATTCACCTTGTCCAACACCAACAACAAGAGGACTACCGTTTCTCGCAACTATAAGTTGGTCTGGTTCGTCAGTACAAATAACTACAAGACCGTATGCTCCTTGTACTTCCAACAAAGCCAAACGTACTGCTACTTCTGCCGTAACTTTACCTTTGCCTTTTAAGTAAATATATTCGATATAGTCGGCAATAACTTCGGTATCGGTTTCGCTTTTGAATTCGTAACCTTTTGCCGTTAGTTTTTTCTTTAGTGCATTGTAATTTTCTATGATACCGTTGTGTATAACAACGAATTTACCTTTCATAGAAGTATGTGGATGCGCGTTTACATCGTTTGGCTCACCATGAGTTGCCCAACGAGTGTGTCCCATTCCAATGCAGCCAGATGTGTTTTTATTTTCCAAATAGGCTTCAAGGTCGGCAACTTTTCCTTGTTTTTTATATGATATTGTTTCTCCATTTTGGATAAGTGCAATACCAGTAGAGTCGTAACCTCTATACTCTAATCTTTTTAAACCTGTAATAAGGATAGGATATGCGTCCTTATCGCCAATGTAACCAACTATTCCACACATATTATTTGGTGTATGTAATTACTAATTTCAATTTTTTAGGATCGGTAGTTCCGTCAAGAACAAACATGTTTCCATACGCATTATTTTCAGGAACAGCAATTTCGTACGAGTAATTGTCGGCCTTAGTTGCTCCATTGTATAACGTTATTAGGAAACTATGGATATTGAAGATAAAGTTTGTGCTATCTTCTGTTGTCGATACTGTAGAATATACCAATTTATGAGGCTTTTTTGTCTCGTCGTACACTCTGAAATTCAGAGGAAGGTATTGGTTCCAAGTGTCGTATTTCTTTATTGGAAGATACAATTTCGCAGAATTAATCACGATAGTTGAGTCGGATGGAGTATTGTGGTCAACAGCTTTTCTCCATCTTTCAAGGTCTGAGAATGTGACTTTTGCTTTTGTTCCCATGAACCCCTGTACGTAAGCCGTATTGCTTTCGGTATTGAGAGTGATATCTGTACCCGAGTAGTCGTGCTCAAAGAAGTTGATAGCTTGAAGATAAATCTGGCTTGGGTCGGTTTTCAAAGCTTCGTCATATGGTTGTGGTGACGGAGCCAATGTTAATGTTGTAGTTGTGTCTTTGCCAGAAAGATAGAATGTAATCCCCGGAAGACTATGGACAATTACTGAATTTACGTTGTTGAACTGATTGTCTTTTGTTGTTACATAAATTCCGTTGAATTTCTTAATGAATAGAGAATCAACGTATTGTAAGGAAGTATCAGTTTTAGTGCACTCTTTTATTTTAGAAAAAAGTGATGCTGCAAAATCTGTAGCCAATTTACAACTATATGTGCGTAGGGTATCTTTATAGGCAGGTACTTGTATGTCACAAATTTTGTTTGCGTCGGAAAATGTCCATGCTGGTTTTGCTCCTGTTTGCTCGTAGTTTTTGCAGTCGGCTACGGTAATAGGTTGCGTAAGTTCGTACACTGAAAATTTCTGTGCGACAGTTGTGTCGCCATAGACGTATTTTGCAGATTTTGCAATGTTAAAACATGCCGAGTCAAGTTTGTATTCGGACATGTCCATGACCATCGATTGTATGTATAGTCGAGTTGCATACGAAGCACGTGTTTTTCCGAATATCGCATCGGAGTTCTCACCAAGCATGTAGGTTACCAAAGTAGAGCGAGTGCTGTCGTCGGCTATTGTTTGCATGGTGATTATTGTAGAAGAATCTACAGCAGTTGTAAGTAGGTCGCTGTCAGGGAGCATACCTATACCTATTGTCTGGTCCTCTTTGTTACAAGAAAAGCAGAGAAGGGAAAGTAACAACAATACAATTACACGAAAGTGTACGTTCATAGTCCTAATCTAATAAACCATCGTAAAAATCAGAATATGCTTGTGTGTAACCTTCTTGTCCTTGGTAAGGAAGGATGATTTTATTCTTTTCTTTACAATATTGCAACAACTCTTCATTTACATTCTCTTCACCAAGAACAATACCTTCAGCTTGGTCGATGGCAAGTTTGTTAATGCTTAACCAGTCTGCATTGTTTTTTATTGAAGCAATGTCGTCAGACGTGATGCCATCGAAGTGGATCTTGTTAGCGAAGTCTTTAGAGAACGGTTTTTCAAAAGAATTGTTGTATAGTGAGTACACAACTTTTGCATTTGCAAAAAGAGGATCTTCGTAGAATGTCTTTTTAAGATATAATGGCAATAAAGAAGTGAACCAACCTTGGCAGTGAACAATATCAGGAGCCCAACGAAGTTTCTTTACTGTTTCCAACACACCGCGTGCGAAGAAAATCATACGATCTTCGTTGTCTTCAAATTCTTTACCATTTTCGTCAACGAACATGGCTTTGCGGTGGAAGAATTCATCATTATCGATGAAATATACTTGTAATCTTGCTTGTTGAATAGAAGCAACCTTAATGATAAGTGGATGGTCGGTATCATCAATGATAAGATTCATACCAGATAAACGAATAACTTCGTGAAGTTGGTTTCTTCGTTCGTTTACTAATCCATATCGAGGCATAAAGCAACGGATTTCTTTTCCGCTTTCTTGGATATACTGAGGTAAATAGCGACTTTTTAGCGACATTTCAGTGTCAGGAAGATATTTCGCCATTTCTTGAGTTACATACAGGACTTTTGCTTTCTTCATCTTAAAAAAATTTCGTATGCAAAATTATAAAAATTTTTTCGGGAATTTTTATAGAAAATTCAAAAAACTACACTGTTGTGTTTGAATAAACTATGAAAAAAAGAACGATAGTGAAAAAAAAACATACCTTTGTCCAAATTTTTGATATTGAAATGATTGTTTGTAGAACAAGAGAAGAGATTACGAATGCGATAGCAGAAGTTCGTAAGGCAAATCGTTCACTTGGATTTGTACCAACTATGGGTGCTCTTCACCAAGGACATATTTCATTGGTCTCGAAATCGATTGCAGAAAATGACTGCACGGCTGTGAGTATTTTTGTGAATCCAACGCAATTCAACAATAAGAATGATCTTCTTACGTACCCACGAACTGTGGATGCTGATTTGGCTTTGTTGGAAAAAGCTGGTGCTGACATTGCTTTCGTTCCTACAATTGAAGCAATTTATCCTGAAGGTTTGGAAAATGTTACAGAATCGTATGATTTTGGCGCAATTGGTGCCGTAATGGAAGGTGCTGCTCGTCCGGGACACTTTAACGGTGTTGGCATAGTTGTGCATCGTTTGTTCGAACTTGTTCCTGCCGACAGAGGTTATTTCGGTATGAAAGATTTCCAACAAATTGCAATCATTCGCGAAATGGTACGTCAACGTGGAATAAATATCGAAATTATTCCTTGTCCTATTGTCCGTGAATCCGACGGTTTGGCTTTAAGTTCCCGTAATACTCGTTTGAATGAGGAACAACGTATTCAAGCTGTGCAAATTTCACAAACATTGTTTAAGGCTGTAGGACAGGCAAAAACAGCTTCGGTTGCCGAAGTAAAAGCATTTGTGGAAAATACTGTGAATGCTGTTCCTTTGTTGGAGGTTGAATATTTCGAGGTAGTTAATGGTTATACGATGCAGCCGATTTCTTCGTGGGACGAAGCAGAATGGGTTGTTGGTTGTATTACTGTTAATGTTGGGGATGTTCGTTTAATTGATAATATCACATTACAAAACAAATAGCACTATGATGATAGAAGTAATGAAGTCGAAGATTCATCGAGTAACTGTCACCGAAGCGAATTTAAATTACATCGGAAGCATTACTCTTGATGAAGCATTGATGGAGGCTGCTAATATTATTCCAAACGAAAAAGTTCAGGTATTGAATTTGAATACAGGTGAACGTATAGAAACATATGCAATTAAAGGTGAACGTAATAGCGGTGTTGTCTGCTTGAATGGGCCTGCTGCCCATAAGTTCAATGTAGGAGAAATTGCGATAATTATTTCGTATGCCCAAATGGATTTCGAAGAAGCAAAATCTTTCACTCCTTCTGTTGTCTTCCCTGATACTGCTACAAATAAGTTAGTGTAGTTTATGGATAAAAGCCTTTCAAAAACAATATCGTACATTGTTTTTGCTCTGATTGGAGTAGGCTTGTTGTTTTTTGTATTTAAGGATGTTGATTTTTCTGCAATGTGGAACGACATTCTTCATGCGAATTTCTTGTGGATAGGTTTTGCCTTGATTTTGGCTATGATAGCCTATCTCTGCCGTGCTGCTCGTTGGAATCTTCTAATTGAGGCTACATGTGATCATAAACCAACTCTTGCGAATGCCTTTTGGGCAGAAATGTTTGGTTATTTTGCTAACCTTGCATTACCTCGTGTCGGCGAAATTGCTCGTTGTGGTGCATTGAAGCGAACGGAAAATCTTCCGTTTGACACCCTTGTCGGCACTGTTATCGTTGAGCGCGCATTTGATGTGTTGGTTACTTTGATTCTTGCCTGTATAACGTTTTTCTTACAAATTGATTTGTTTGGTGCTTTTATAACTGAAAAAGTTTTGGCGCCTACGGCAGAACGGTTTTCGTCTGTTTCGTTAAGTGTTTATGTTTTTGCAGTCGTAGCTCTGTTACTATTGGTCATTATATTTTTTGTTTTTAAGGGAAAAGAAAATGTTGTTGTGACTAAGATAAAATCATTTGTTAAGGGAATATTAGAAGGTTTGAGTTCGGTATATAAATTGGAAAAACGTGGGTGGTTTATTTTCTATACTATTACATTGTGGGTATGCTATTGGATAATGACGTGGTTTGTTTGTCTGGCATTGCCTGCAACAGCGCATCTTGGTATCGATGATGGATTGTTTTTGCTTGTGGTGGGAAGTATCGGTATGGCTGTTCCTGTACAAGGTGGAATAGGTGCCTATCATTATATTGTGGCTTTGGCACTCACTATCTATAATCTTGACTTTAACTCGGTTGGATTGTTATACGCAACTATTAGTCATGAATCGCAGTTAATTTTAGAGATACTGTTAGGCTTGGTATCTTTATGTTTCGTTTTCCGTAAAAAGCAGAATAAATGAATCAGTTAGACACAATTTTACACAAGATAGTTTCGCGTGAAGAGGCGTTACAAATCGTAGATAGTTGGAAGAAACAAGGAGAAAAAATTGTGTTTACCAATGGTTGTTTTGATATCATCCATAAAGGTCATGTTTATTATTTGGCAAAAGCCCGCGACCTTGGTACAAAACTGGTTTTAGGATTGAATACGGATGCGTCTATTAAGAGATTAAAGGGTGAGAATCGTCCGATAAAAGAAGAAGAATCACGAGCGTTGACGATTGCCAGTTTTGAATTTATCGACCTTGTGATTTTGTTTGATGAAGATACTCCGTTGAATCTGATTTCTTCGTTGCTTCCCGATGTTTTAGTAAAAGGAAGCGATTATACGGTTGAAAATATAGTTGGTGCCAAAGAGGTTCTTGCCAACGGTGGTGAGGTTAAAACTATAGATTTTGTTGCAGGCTTTTCAACTACAAATTATGTGAAGAAAATGTAGAAATACGGTGCACCGCATTTCTACAATTGTTTTAATGTGCTTCGAGCCAGTTGTTGCCTATTCCCATTTCGGCAATAAGTGGTACTTGTAATGCTACTGCATTTTGCATTTCTTCAGTCACGATTTTCTTCATTGCCTCAAGTTCGTCAGGAAAAACATCGAAGTTTAATTCGTCGTGTACTTGCAAAATCATACGACTACGTAGGTTTTGTTCTTCCATTTTTGCTGCAATGTTAATCATTGCAATTTTGATAATGTCGGCAGCAGAACCTTGTACCGGTGCGTTGATGGCATTTCGTTCCGCAACACCGCGTATAGTTGCATTTTGTGAATTGATGTCTGGCAAATATCGACGACGGTTAAACATAGTTTCCACATAGCCTTTATTGCGTGCCATGTCGATATATGAATCCATTAAAGCTTTTACTTTTGGATAGTTTGCAAAGTAACTGTCAATTAATTCTTGTGCTTCCTTGCGAGGAATATTCAACGTTTGTGAAAGTCCGAATGCAGTTGTTCCGTAGGAAATGGCAAAGTTGGCAGATTTTGCTTTTCGTCTTTGGTCTGAAGTTACTTCTTCTAAAGGCACACCAAAGATTTTAGCGGCAGTTGCGCTATGAATATCTTCGCCATTTTTAAATGCTGAGATAAAATGTTCGTCACCGCTAAAGTGGGCGATAAGACGAAGTTCTATTTGAGAATAGTCTGCTGATAGGAAGATGTTTCCTGGTTCAGAAGGAATGAAGACCTTGCGTATTTCACGTCCCATTTCAGTACGTACCGGAATGTTCTGCAGATTAGGATTAGTCGAACTTAATCGTCCTGTGGCAACTATGGCTTGGTTGAACGTGGCATGGATTTTTCCAGTACGTTCATTTACCAATTGTGGCAAGGCATCAATGTAGGTCGAAAGCAATTTCTTCATTTCTCGATATTCCAAAATCAATGGAATAATCTCGTGCGTATCACGAAGTTTATCAAGAACTTCTTCGCCTGTAGCATATTGTTTTGTCTTGGTTTTCTTTGCTTTTTCAACAATCGCTAATTTGTCGAAAAGTATTTCTCCTAATTGTTTAGGTGAACCAATATTGAATGTCTCTCCGGCCAATTCATATATGCGGTTTTCAATTTTCTGTACTTCTTCGCTGATGACCTTTGACGAATCATGTAGGGCATCGGAGTCGATTTTTACTCCGGCCATTTCCATTTTGCTTAGTACTGAAGCAAGTGGACATTCAATTTTTGTATATAAGTCGTATTGGTTTAGTTCGTGTAGTTCTTTTTCTATTAATGGCGCCGTTTGGAATATGATGTCAGCTTGTTCGCAGAAAAAGTTTTTTTGCTGTTCTAAGGTGAATTCTTTAAAAGTGAATTGTGCTGCCTTCGTACTCGAATAGTCTTCGATACGTAGCATTTTTGCTCCTAAATATTGCCTTGCAATTGTATCTAATGAATGTCGTAGTTCTGGTTGTAGAACATAGTGGGCAAGCTGCACATCATGTAATTCTCCATAGATATTGATGTCGTAATGCGATAGAACCGATACGCTTTGTTTTATGTCGTATGTGAATTTTTTTGAGCACGAATTAAAAATAGGTTTGAATTTTTGTACTAGCTCGCTGTGTTGGCTTGGATCGGTAGGTGCTGCAACGTAGTGTGCTTCTCCGTTTTTCCATGCAAAGGCAAAACCTAAAATATGTGCATTCACCGTTGTAGAAGTGTCTGTACATATAACGTAGCTGATGCTTAACTGTTTGGATAACAGTTTTATGAAAGAATCAACATCTCGTACTATATGATAGTTTTGGAAATTTTGCGTTTGCATGTGCTCTTGTTGAGGTGCAGCAGGTTCGGCAAATAAGTCCAATTGTGTATCTGATGGATTTTTCTCTACAACCTTTTGAACCGTTTTTTGTGGCTCTATACTTGTTTTAAGCATTTTTTGAGCTAAGCCAATAAACTCTAGTTCGGTGAATTTTGCTTGTAGAGCCTCCGCATTAAAGGGCTCTTTTTCGAAGTTATAGTCGTCGAAGGAAATAGGAACTTGTGTGCAAATAGTGGCAAGTTCTTTTGATAGAAGTACTTGCTCTTTTGCTGCAATCATTTTCTCCTTTTGTTTGCCTTTTAGTTCTTCAATATGTTCATATATTCCTTCAATGCTATTATATTGAGCGATAAGTGCTTTCGCTGTTTTCTCGCCAACGCCTGGTGCTCCAGGAATGTTGTCGGCGCTATCGCCCCAAAGTCCAAGTAGGTCGATGACTTGTTCAGGTCTTTTTACCGAAAATTTATCGGCCACTTGCTGTGGTCCCATTATGTCTATGCCGTTATGCCCGAGTCGATACATGTAAATGGAATCTTCCACTAATTGTGCATAGTCTTTATCTGGTGTAACCATATATACCATAAAGTCTTTGCGGGCAGCTTGTTTTGCAAGTGTTCCGATAACATCGTCAGCCTCGTATCCTTCGACTTGCACGACAGGAATATTCATCGCTTGTATAATTTCTATGACTTCAGGAATAGCTGCTTTTAAGTCTTCTGGAGTCGCCTGACGATTTGCCTTATAGGCTTCGTACATCTCGTGACGGAACGTTTTCCCTTTAGGATCGAATACAACTCCAATATGTGTAGGTTTTTGTGAACGCATCATCTCGTAGATAGTGTTTACAAAACCAAAAACAGCAGATGTGTTGACGCCTTTGGAATTTACACGAGGATTGTTGATGAATGCAAAATATGAACGATATAAAACGGCATGTCCGTCTATAAGAAACAATTTCTTTTCTTCCATAGTGGTATTTTTTAGCGGCAATTTTGTTCTATCAGTTGAAGAACTTCGTCGCCGTACATTTCGGTAAATCCTGCTCCAATGGCTTGCTCAAGGTTTTTGCAAGCATCTTTTTTCTTACCCATAGCTATTAAAACCAAAGCTTTGTTTTTGTATGCGTATGAGTTTGAAGGATCAATAGAAAGAGATTTTTCTATGTCGTTGAGCGCAGATTTGTAGTCTCCTTGCATATAATACGCATAACCACGATTGTTCCATGCGTATGCGTCATCAGGTACGTATATCATTGCTTTGTCATAGTATGATATAGCAGCTTCAAATTCATTTTTGCCTTGTTTACAAAGTCCCATGTTTACAAGAGCTTTTACATTTGCTGGATTATCGTCTAATATTTTAGAAAGAGCCCATTCTGCTTCTTCGTATTTGCCGATATATATTGCTGCAGCTGCTAAGTTTGTGAGCATGTACTCATTGCTTGCCGAGGAATCTTTTTGACAATAATCCCATAATAAGTCAAATGCTTTTGAGTTCTGGTTTGTGTAAACATATAATGCGCCCAAATTCGTTAGGTATATACGAATTGTGGTGTCGGATGTCGGGATTATAGAAAGAATCTTCTTGTAGCATTTTATTGCAGAACCATAGATGTCTGCAGACATATACATTGCCGCTTTTTCAGATAAGGCAGCAATGCAATTCGAGTCAATGGCTAAAGCCGCATTAAGAGCTGTTAGTTTCCCCTTAGTGTCTTTTAGTTCGGAGTAGCATTTTGCTCTATGTAGTTGATAGTCAACTTCGTTGCCGCAATTAGCAATAACGCTGTTGATAGTCTCTAAAGAGGCACCATATTTTTCGTTATCGTATAACTTTAGTGACGCAATGTAGAGAGAATCACATTGTTGGGCTTGTGCTGTTATTGAAATAAGCAGAGCAATAACTATTTCCCAGCAATAGCGTTTCATTTCTAGTGTTTATCTCGTTTGAAAGGGTTTTGGAATTCGCGGATTTTACCTTTTCGAGTCGTTTTCCTTGCTCCAGGTTTATAGTCCTTGTTCTCGTACCTTTCGCGTGCTTCGTCTTGTTTCTTTTCTAAAGCTTTTGATCGTTTCCTGTTAGCCTTAGTAGATTTAGACTCGTGTTTTCGACTTTGCCATGATTTTCCTTTTGCTGAATTGGTACGATATGAGTATTTTTCATTTTGTTTCATTCGTTTCAAAGTCTTCTTGTCTTGCATTTTTTTGCGGTTAGACTCGAAACGTTTTTGATGTTCTTTTTCTTTTTTAGCTTGTAATTTAGCTTGTTCCTTCTTGCTCAAGTGCGTAGTTTTGTTAACGCTTGATTTGAAGTTGTCTTGCTTCTTCATATCACGGCTTTTTGCCGCTGGACCAGAGTGAACTTTTTCTTTCTTATGTGTACTCTTTCTTGATTGTACAGTTTCATCATCGTCATATTGGGCAAATGCTGTAGTGCTAACTATCAACATTCCTAATAACAATACAAGCTTACTAAATCTCATAGTTCAATAATCATTTTTTACCGATTTCAAAAATAGACATTTCTTAACAAACAAAAGTCTGTTGTTAATAAGTATTCATAATTGTTGAAAACGGAATGTAACCTTTGGGAAATCCGCTATTCTTTAACTATTTTCTTAATAATAGTTAGATTGTCTTTATAAACAACAACAAAATATATTCCTATAGAAAGTTCTCTTACTGGAACGAATACTTGGTTTTCGGCTTCGTTTGAAGCAATCATCACGCCATTAGAAGTAACTATTTCGTATGTGAAACTACCTTCACATTGTATTGTAAGATAATCTTTACATGGATTTGGAAATGCTGCAACTTGAATTTGTTCATTTTCAGGAATATCTGTTAGAATATAGTCGTTTTCTCTTCCTGGTGTTCCAAAACTTTTACTTGCCGACCAGTTTTTACCTAATGCGTTGTTTGAATTATAGTCTCGAAGTGAAAGTGTCCTTCCTGTTTTGAATGTGTTCGTTGCCCATTTTCCATCAAACATGGAGTATGATACTTGGTCAATTATTCTTTCGAATTTGTTATACAAACTAATACCGTCTTGATAATTGTTTAGCGATAAGTCTAATTGATAGCATTGTACGTCAGGGTAGATGTTATGGAATTTTTCTGGGTTGTTTGCGAATACTATATATTCTCCTGGTGCAATAGTTATATCATCGTAGATTACGGATATTTTACCTCCGTCATCTTTAATCATCCAATCTTTTAGACTGAAAGTAGCATATTTGTCAGGGTTGTAAATCTCAATCCAGTCGCCTGAATCAAATGTCTTGCTTGGTGCAAAATTGATTTCTGTAATTATAGGCCATCGCTCAGGGTCAACATTTTCGGGTTTGTAATATATGTTTAAAGGATCACCACCTAATTCGTAAGAACACCAAGTTTGGTCGAGAATTGCACAAGAATATCCGTATCCATCGGCTTTTTTTGCATATTGGAACTGGTCGGAATAATACATTTCTGCCATTTTACAACCATCTGCATTTCGTAATGTAATCGTTGCAAAATCTTTTGGAAAGTCAATGCCTAAATTGCCAATGACTGATTCTGCAGGCACACTAGGATATTTAGCACAAAAGCGTTCTTTGTTTTTCGCAACAATAAGAATGTTAGGATGTTCATCTGTTCCTAATTTGCTTCCTTCTGGGAAGGTGAATGTTTGGTTGTATCTGTCGAATGTAATTGTCCAATTTGAGATATCAAGGGTTGGTTGTGCGCTATTTATATTGTAGAGTTCTATCCATTTGGTTTCATCATCTTGATATGTATGATAGTAAACCTCAGTAAATTGAATGTTTGGTTCGTTTCCAATATACTCATACACGGCTGTTATACTCGTGGCTTGATTTGTGGTGATAGTGATAGATTTTTCTGTAGAATTAACAGCACCTTCCCAACGTATGAATTTATATCCAGGTTTTGCTATGGCTGTTAATGAAATAGTGTTGTTGTTGAAGTATTTCCCAGACCACGGGAAAGCAGAAACAGTTATGCTGTTCAGTTGAATAACACCTGCATTTTTTCCCGAAGATGAAATTGTTAGTTTATAACTGCCGTTGGTTGAGAAGAAATCTTCGGCTTGTCTTCTCATGATGTCATCGCGACGACTTCCGAAATCTTTCATTTGTTTAAGCCAACCATCTTGCCAATTGTCTTTCCATCTTTCTTTGTGGAAATACATTTCATCTTCTATGATTTTGTGAACAGAATCTATAGTGTGATTTACCGTATATGCGGAAAGTGTTGTGTTTAATCGGTCGGCAAGGCTGTTAAGGAAATTTTTTTTGAATTCGGCGTTTTTAAGTAGCTGTCGTAAAATGATAGTGGACCATGGAGCAGTTGCGTAGTCGCTGGAATTTGCAAGTGTGCACCATTGAAACATGTTTTTGTTGACCTTCTTTTCAAGGTCCCATATACCTAATCCGAAATCTGCGTCGAAAAGCATATAGCGCCAAGGGGTGTTTGCTGAGCGGGAATGCCAATAGGCAATGTTGTTCCCAGGCCAGTCTTCGTTAACCACATACATTTCCAAAATGTTGTAGTCGATGAAGTTTTGTATGTCTATATATTTTTTAGCTTGCTCGTAGTTGTTTTCTTGAGATAAATCGGCGTTTTCCATAAAATTTCGCATCACAAAATAGTCGGTGTTGTTGCCATCTACAACTTCACCACCGTTTTTAATGACATCAATATCGTCTTTGTCGTAGCCGTAGTTTTCTGCAACATAATGTTTGTTTTGTTTTTCGCGCACATTTTGGATTCCATAGTATTTACCGTTTATAAAAACTATAGCAGGTTGGTATGCTTGTCGGTCTATGTCCATTTGTTTTGCAAGCTCGGAAATAACACCATCGCGCATTTGAGTGTTGTTAAAGTCGTTGCCGCTATTTCGCAATAAAATAAGATGGAATGAAGAAATAGGTTTGTCTTTAAAAAACTGATATTCTATTTCGTCTTTTCCATATTCATCGCGGGCATAGATTTTTAGTGTTTTTTGCGGTTGGGCACGGCTCCAGTTTCCACCGATTTTTACACCAGCATCTTGTGAAACTACGCAATCTCCATTTTCGTCGAAATATTCAAAATGGATAGGCTTTTCCCAATCTTGCCAGAAGTTTGCCCCATAGTATGGTTCTTCTTTTTCCGCGTTTGGACCAAGCATATAAATACCTTCCGTGTTGCTGAAAAAATCTCCTTTTTTAGCGGTAATAGAAGCGATTGGCAGATTTTGATTTCTGTTTAGGTATAGGTATGTGCATGTTGTTGTTTTACTTGGTAAATAGCCACTTCTGAATGCTCGTACACGTAAGTTGGTTGTAGCGGAGATAAGTAGTTTTTCAGGAAAGACCTTGGAACTTTCTGTAGGAACAGATCCGTCGGTTGTGTAGCGAATGGTTACTTCTGTTTCGCTGGAATATGCAGATACATAGAATATTTCTCCGGTTGTGAATACGGTTCCTGGTACTGAAAGCTTTGGCTTCTCAAGAGTCTCAGAAACGAATGCCTCGTAAATGTTTGCTTTCCCAGGCGTTGGCTTTTGAAAATAATAAATATTCGTATTGTCACCACTTTTTCGTCCGATAGAGATATCTACAGGAATATCTTTCCATGAAATACTATCAACAATGCTGTTGTTATATAGTAAATATACAATGTCGGAAGATGCGTTTAGCGAGTGTGGAAATGTATTACCGCTTGAGAAACTGCAGTATTTGGATGTTTCTCCGCGATAGTCTTTTGTTGTGTTATACCCAATGCTTAAGATAGGAATTGCCAGCAAGTCGCTTGATGTTGCATTGCAGTTGTGTACTTGTACGCAAAATGTATTTGTTCCTTCGTGTAAGAAACTTTGTGGATTTTCAATTATGTATTTTTCTGGGTTTCCTCCGTTGGCAATAACTCCTTCTGTTGCGCTGTTTGCAAATGCGTTATATGTTGTTTGGTTCATGTTGAATCGAACAACTTCTTTTCCATTTATGTATGCGATAAATCCATCGTCGCAGTCCATGTGGAGCATAAGGTTTGCAATGTCGTTGATATCGCTAACGGGAAAAGTTGTTCGTAGAAATACCGATTTTGTTCCTGCTGGAACGCTGCTGGCAATAATTGATTCTCCAAATCCGATAGGGGAAGGCCCGTTATTCCATTCGTTGTCGTTAAAATCTTCTTTGTTCCAGTTGCTTATCTCGTATGAAGGTACTGTATATGTGAAAGAGTGTCCTAAGTCAATAACCGTTTCCCATTGTGCTACCGTTTGAGATTCTTTTGCCTCAAATAATGTAACGGCACCGGCTGCAAGTTTTGTGTCGGGTAGTTGCCATGGTGTATTTAAACAATCTTTTGTGGCAAGACTGTAGTTTGAAAGTTGAATGGCGGAATTAGATGTGTTTTTAATTTCTATCCAATCCGGTGTTTTGTCTTGCTCGTTGGTGTATGAGTTTGCATTTTTTGCAACTATCTCATTTAAAATAAGTTGTTGCGAAAATGAATAAAAAGCAGAGATAACAAATGCTGCGAGGAAAAAGAATTTTCTCATTTATTGAAGGTTAGCGTTGTTTAGTTTTATAATAACTCCTTTCTCTGTACCTATATAAAATTCGTTATTTATCATTTTCATACATGAGATTTTGTTGCCGTCAGAATAGCTTTCTTCTCGCCAGTTCTCACCATTGTCATTAGAGATACTGATTTTTTTGCTTTCGCCAACGGCTACCACATTTCCGGCGTTGTCGGATTCTATAAACAATAGGCGAGTTCCTTTTGAATAGACATGTTCCCATTTGTTTTCAGCTATTTTGCTACGGTAAATTTTCCCGGAATATGAACAAGCATAGACATATTTACCGTTTGTACAGATGCTTGTAAAGTTCTCGCCACCAATGTTTTCTAATGTATGATTTTCTCCCATCTTATTGGCAAAGCAGATGGAACCATAGCCTGCAATGTAAACAAGACTGTCGTCGCATACAAGCATGTCGTTAAGACCGAATTGTTTTTGTCCGCTTTTCCAGCTATTCCATTCTGTACTAAACCAATAGAAGTTACCTTTGAATAAATCATCAGTGCCTATTGCAAAATATGGTTCGTCGTTTTTGATGTAAATGTTTGTTAGGTCGGATATGTCGCTATGCCAATTTTCTTTCCAATCGTCAAACGATTTTGATTTCCATCGTGCCCATGAAGTTCCTGTGTCTTCACTCATGCGAATAGCAAGTGTGTCGCCGGCTAACCATGTTTTGCCATCTTTAAATTCTATGGTGTTGAATTTTAGACTGAGTGTTTTTCCCATTTTTTTAGATGTAACTTTTTGATTTTTTCCCCATGTGCAACGATAAACTTCACGTTTCTCGTCTTTGTCTTTGCATAATACGAGGAATGTGCTGTCTGTAATGGCGGTCATATCAATTATTTCCATTTTGTCTATGGTTGTAACTGGACTAAAATATATGCGTTCAATTTTTTTACAACCGATAAAAACGATAGCAGTTAATCCAACTAAAAATATGGTAGAGATTATCTTTTTCATAGTCAATACATTTTATTTCACAAAGATATAAATTTCGAATAGTTACATGGTCAGTTTTAGAATAAAATGATGTTTTATAATGTGTGCGGACAACGTATGGCAGTCATTCGTTTGCTGCGGTTTTGATCCTCGACAATATATGACAATGTGATTTCGAAAGCTCCGTGGAAGTTGCTGGCTGTGTGTAATTTAGAAATGTTTAAATCGTAGTTTAGCATGATGTCGAATCCGCTATATTGTGCTCCGAGTCCAAAAATAACGGCGTCTTTATTTTTGGAGCGAAACCAGATTCCCGCTTGCCCTTGCGATATAGTTGACTTAGGGAAATAATAGATTCCCATTCCGCCAAATTGGAATTCGTGTTGCTTGCCTTGAAACTGAATCTTTGCTCCGGGAACAACGTCGAATGTTGAGGTTATAGATATGATTCCGGATGCATGTAATAGAACTCGTTGTCGTAATTGCGCATCATTGTCTTTAAAAAATGACATTGTTGGCTTGTTGATGTTGTTCCAAGCCATCCCCAAAGTATAGGTTTGTGTTTTTGAAGGTTTGTACGTGATTTGTGCCCCAGCATCAATATTGCAATAAAGTACGGAATTCATGTCCACGTCTTCGCTTATTTCTATGTCGGGAATGAATTGTATTCCATTAAATTGTTCTCCAAAAGTAAGATTGCTGTAGTCGATAGAAGAATGATGTATTGCAGGCATAATTCCGTATGAAATCAATATGGTTTTCCCTGCCAATGGGATATGGTGTGCCAACGGAATACCGAATTGAACAGTTGTATAGTTTGCATCGCCGGCATCGAGTAATATTCCGAGACCGAACATGCTATTCATTGTTCGTTTTGCTATTTTCCTGTCGTAACTTGCTGCAAGTGTTTTATATGGTCTTGCTACAGTTCTGTATTGGTCGCGGTATGCTAAGCAAAATCGATGTCTTCCCGTAAAAAATCCTGATTCTGCCGGATTCAGATTGAGTGTGTTCGAATAGAAATTAGAAAAGTGAATGTCTTGTGCAATAACGCTTCGCACAAGGAAAAAGAAAAATAGATATGTCAGCAATTTCTTGCGCATTATCGTATGAGCGTGATGTTTCCTTTTTCTTCGAACTTTTCACCATTTAAGCAAGTTGCTTTTAGATGATACACAAACACTTGTGGCTGAAGTAATTTCCCGTGGTATGTTCCGTCCCAGCTAGAGTTGATGTCATTTGTTTCGAATACAAGTTCTCCCCAACGGTCGAATATGGAGAATTCTAAATTGGTGATTACTTTACTGTTGACGGAAATTACGTCGTTTTTGCCATCGTTGTTTGGAGTGAATGCTGTAGGTACAAATATGAACGGCTTGTCGCAAATCCATTCTACAGATGTAAGTTGTACGGTATCGGTATTTTGACAACCGTATGCATCTATGGCAATGACTTTGAATGTGAGTTCTAAAGGAATGTCTGGTGTAACTGTGGCTATTGCTTTCGTGTTGTCGTCTAACCAAATGTTTGGTGTCCAAAGATATGTTATGTTTTCTTCTGGATTTTTCGTTGCATGAATTTTTGTTTCCTGTCCGATGAAAACCAAGTTCGATTCGGCAAACGCATCAACATTAGGAATTTTTTCTTCCAACCTGATTTGTATTGGTTGTGAAAGTGCTGTGGTACAACCATGTGCATCGGTTATTGTCGCACTATATTCTCCAGGGCAAAGTCGTTTTAGTTCTGCGCTGTTGTCTTCAGTATTCCATAGATAAGAATATGGCTCGGTTCCTCCGGAAACTTTTAGTGTAATTGTGCCATTGCAAGCGCCTTTACAGGTCTCATGTGAAAATATGGTTGAATCAATTGTAAGTTCTTTTGGATCAACAACTTCTATTTCTTCTTTGTTTGTACAACCTAAACTGTCGCTTACAAAAACGGTATATGTACCAGGACCGACGTTGTATTTCCCGGGAAAAGATGTGTTGTCATCCCATGCAATTTGATATGGCGGGAATCCGATAGGAACAATATCAAATTGTGCGTCGGTTTCGCCATGGCAGCTGATAGGTTGGAAGTTCTCTACGTTTATGAGCAATTCATCAACTTCTACAAGTACGGTATCGGTGTAACTACAACCAACAGAGTCGGTTGCATATACTATAAATTTAGTTGTCTTATTTGGCTTTACAAGTGGAGAACTTGTATTTGCTCCGTCATATATTTGATTTTTTTGTGTCCATAAATAAGTGAGAGGATTCTTTGGCGTAAGATTTTCTACGAAAATAGGCGTCATGTCTCCTTTACAAATCAGCGTGTCACCTGTAACGGTAATTTTGTTATGGAACACGTGTACAGTAATTGAATCAATTGCTTCGAATTCGCAATAGGTGCTGAGTGTTTTAACGTATAGTGTAGTGGTTTCTGTCGGGGTGAATTCAATATAGTTTAGTGAAAAGTCAGGGCTGATTATGTTCCTGAAATTTTTGTCTGTTGCCCATAAATATCGTTGAGAAGGAGCGTTGGTTTCAACGGTAAGTTTCACATTGTCTCCTTTACAGATGTATGGTTTTTGTGGGACACCATTTTTCTCAACATTGATTTTTTTAACAAAATAATCTTGGTTAAACGTGTTGACGGTTTGCTCGTAAATAGTTTGGCACCATCCCGATGTAACCGAAAGTTGATATGTGGTCGTGTCGTTTGGTCTTGTGTATGATGACGGTTTTGACGGATCGGTAATCCAATTTGTCGGCGACCATGAATATTCCAACGATTCATCGTATTCGTTAGGAATACCAATTAACACGCTGTCGCCTAAACAGATATTTTTTGTATCTAATATCTCGTAATTTGTTTTGGTAACTATGGAAAGAACTTTTGTTACCGAATCACTTTGGTTGCACGAGGTTGAGTCTTTTACCCAGAGAGTTATAGTATATTTCCCGTTTGCCTTGTATGTGTGTGCAGGTGATTCTTCTGTTGAGGTAGTTCCGTCTCCAAAGTCCCATAAATAGGTAAGCTTTGGATTATTGTAATGAACTTCCGATGTGTTTTTGAACGTAAGTTCTTTGCTTGCACAACCAACTTCAGGCAAGTCGAAATTAGCTTTAATCAGGCCAAAATCAATTACGAAGCGAAGAATTGCGCTGTTGCAATTGCTTGCATTGTTTTTAGTGGACCACGCTCCTGGTTTTGGATAAATCGGGAATCCGTTGCATCCTCCGCAACTCGCACAAACGCTTTGATAAACATAGCCATTTGCATCAAAACGACTAGTTCCGCCATCTACATGGTCGCGTCCGCTTGACGTACATCCATTGTATAGATATTGTCCATTGAAAGGATTGTAGAGTACATACGCATCCGAGAGTTCTCCAAAAAATGTGGCATAGTCAAGATTATTTGCTTCGTCATCGGTAACCATGATGTAGAAATCCTTACCATCGGTTTCTTTTTGGTAAGCATCATCGGTTACTTCCATTCCCTTAGTCCCCTGTATCGCTTCCCATCCGTAGTCATATAAACGATATCCGGTATTCCCGTAAAAATACCAACCTGGTTGGTCATTCCAATCTCGTCCGACACCGGCAAGATAAATACGGTTGCAAATGTCCACTTCAAAAGCTGTAGGTGATATGTTCGGCCTTCCTAATCCTGAACCAAATACGGTTGACCAATTTAGTGTCTGTAGGTCGTTCGAAAACGAGGCTAAGAATTGTCCACTATTTGGGTTGTTGTATTTTGCGTTGTAAATCAGGGTGTTGCCTTTTGCAGTTGTTTGTCCGAAAATAAAGACTTTGTTATTTGAGTTTACTCGTACAAAATGTGCTTGGTCGTATTCAGTTGAACCAAAATATGTGCCTGCTTCTAATTCTCCCGAGTTGCGGTTTATTTTCAGAATATAAGCGTCAACGGTTCCGCCAATACGGTCAGGTTGATAACCTCCTGCAGGCAAGTTGAGGGTAGAAGAACAAGTTCCTCCTGTAACATACGCACTATTGTCGTGATCTATGTCTATGGAATATGAAGCGTCCTTGCTGTCGCCGCCGATATATGAACTCCATTGTAAGGTGGAAACTTCGGGATCGAATTTGCATACAATGCCATCTTGCATGCCTCCGAATGTGCTTTGAAATCCGTTTACAATAGGAAAGTCGTCGGAGAATGTGGTTGAAGCAATATATACATTGTCGTCATCGTCAATCATGATTTCACCACGTGCACCGTCGCCATAGTTGTAATACAACGAATCGTGTCCGTATTCCAAATCGGTTTCCCAACTAAAGTTGATGCCGTCGTTTTTGCTTCCGCCTAAAAATGTGGATGAAAGCAACGTTGTTCCGTCAGGCGAAAGGCGGCTTACGAATATGTCCACACCATTTTCGAATAATATAGTGTTGTCGTATAAAGTGTAGTCGCCTCCGGCGAATGTCTTTTGATAAGCATTGGCAGTCGGAAAATCGGCAGAACCGGTTGTGCCTAAGATTAATAGCTCGTTTTTGCTATTCACAATGAAACTATGAGGCATTTCGCAGCTTGAGCCACCAAGATATGTGGCATATAATCGTTTGGTGCCAGTTGCATCAAGTTTTATGATTCCTATGTCCCAATTGCCGCCTGCATATTCTGTTTGAATTGCTCCCATGTTGACCGGGTAACCAAATCCTTCAACTATACCTCCAAGATAAGCGTTGTTTTCGGAATCGTATGTGGCGGTAAACCCCCAATTGTCGGAAGTTGAGCCGGTATAAGTAGAGAAAATTAAATCGGGATCTATGTAAAGAGTATATGACGGATTGTATTTCCCTAAATCGTAGCTTACGGTAAAATGCTCCAAATGGTAGGTGCATGGAACTGTAACAGTGTCGCCGCCAATTATTTGATAAGCAAATGGCTTTTGTTCATAAACTTCGTTTACCGAAGTTTTTATTTGCAAAACACCGTCGCTTCTGACAGTCATTGCAGGCACGTTCGAATAGAGTAATTGTATTTTTTGTGGATCTCCGCCAGGTTGAATCACAAAGTCATATTTGAGATCGGGGCCATTCCCATAAATCTGTAGAAAAATGTTTTTATAGATATTTTCGTAGATTACTTTAGAGAAACTACGAACACCGGTAGCCCAATTTTTAGGATTGCTGCCGATTAAATAATTCTCGGTATATGGTGTTTGTGAAGTTCCATAAATTTTTGTTCGTGAATTCATGTTGACGAACGAAACCTTGTATGCGTGTGCACGAAAAAAATCAGGTTTTCGTTCTTGTTTTCGCTTCGGTTGTTCTCCAGTTTGCTCAAATCGTTCTAAACTTTGTTGTAGTTCTTCTTCGGAAACAGAATATGCACCGTGGCGATGTTTCGAATTTTCTTCGTCGAAAAAGTAGTAGGTGAGACAGTTTTTCTCAAGAAAAACATTCCCTTTGTGTAGTTGGCTGCGAAATAAAACATTCGAAGGCCATTGTTTCTGGTTTTCGGTGAAAACGATGGATGATTCTTGGGCAAATACGCTCAAGAATGAATAGAGAAATAGTAATATCAGCCCCAATCGTTTCATTTACAATAGACAAATAAATTGGGGTAAAGTTACAATAAAATGGTTAATATTAAATGGTTAATGAATATTGATTATCGTCGGGGCGTATCGCATACGCCCAATGGGTTGTTGTATTGCATACACCCAATATGCATTCACCATCAAAATATCAATTTTATTCCAAATTGTCAGGTGTTTTTTTGTTTACAAAGTCATCAACAAGCGATAGAACAATGTATAAGACCATAATGCCTGTAAGCGCTTGTAATTGGAAGATAGCCAATAAAATAATAGTACAGATCAGGAATGAAAAACGTATTTTGTTATCGGCCCAAGAGTAGTTTTGGAATTTGAGCGAGAACATAGGAATTTCCGATACAAGAAGTAACGAAAATGCTAAACAAAGCACGTCAAGTATGATAGGGAAAATCTCCAAATCAATATCTGGTAGGAATGCGAAACTTGCAAAGAAAATGGCGTTTGCTGGAGTTGGTAATCCTATGAATGAATGTGCTTGTCGTGTGTCTAAATTGAATTTTGCCAAACGTAGTGCCGAAAAAGCCACTATAATGTATGGGAAAAATGTAAGCATGAGTGTGGATGTGCTAATTGTGTCGTAGTCAGTTAGTTGTCCGCCGTATAGAGAGTCGAAGATAAGACTTGAGGTTATTGCCGCAGGAGCAAATCCGAAGGTTATTAAATCTGCAAGAGAATCAAGTTCTTTGCCGATAGGAGATGCAACTTTTAGTAGTCGTGCGGAAAAACCGTCAAAAAAGTCGAAAACTGCTCCGCAGAAAATCAATGCAACCGCAAGTTCAAGCGATTTGAATTGTGTTGTTGAAATTACTACAGAAAATACACCACATAGCAAATTGCAGATAGTTAGTGTATTAGGAATGTGTTTTTTCATCTCAAATTGTTTTTAAAACGAGTGCAAGTTAGTTATTTTTTGAGAAATTGGTGGAACACATCTATAAAAACTGTAATTTTATGCCGTGTTATGCCTGGGCTCTACACAAAGTTTATAGAATAGAGAAGAAAATATGAATAAAAAGATTGAGGATTTACAGATTGCTGTTGCAGGAACAGGATATGTAGGTTTAAGTATTGCAACGCTTTTGGCGCAACGTCATTCCGTTATGGCAGTGGATGTTGTTCCAGAAAAAGTGGCAATGATCAATAACAAAAAGTCGCCGATACAAGACGAGTATATAGAAAAATTTTTGGCAGAAAAAGATTTGCATCTAACGGCAACCTTAGATGGTGCCGAAGCGTATCGCAATGCTGATTTTGTGGTAATTGCAGCACCAACAAACTATGATCCCGTAAAGAATTATTTCGATACAAGCCATGTGGAGGAAGTGATAGATTTAGTGTTGGAGGTGAATCCACAGGCAGTAATGATTATAAAAAGTACCATTCCGGTAGGATATTGTCGTTCGCTTTATAAGAAATATGCGATGAAATTTGCGGCAAATGGTTGGACTAACCGTACTTTGAATTTATTGTTTTCGCCGGAATTTCTTCGCGAGAGTAAAGCGTTGTACGATAATCTGTATCCAAGCCGAATTATTGTCGGTTATCCGAAAGAATCGGAACAATTTGGTGACGAGGATGCTTTGGTACGAAAAATTATTGGTGGCGATTTGGAACAAGCTGCACATACGTTTGCCGCATTGTTGCAGGAAGGTGCTATAAAAGAATCTATCGATACGCTTTTCATGGGAATGACCGAAGCCGAAGCGGTAAAATTGTTTGCGAATACATATCTTGCTTTACGTGTAAGTTATTTCAACGAATTAGACACATACGCTGAGGTTAAAGGGCTTGATTCTCAGGCTATTATTCAAGGTGTTGGCTTGGATCCACGTATTGGTGTTCATTACAATAATCCTTCGTTTGGCTATGGCGGCTATTGCCTTCCAAAAGATACCAAACAACTGCTTGCGAATTATCAGGACGTTCCACAAAATATGATGACGGCTATAGTTGAAAGTAACCGTACCCGTAAGGATTTTATCGCCGACCAAGTGCTTGCAAAGGCTGGTTATTATGGTTATAGCAATGCAAACGGTTTCGATAAATCACAGGAAAAATCAGTGACTATTGGTGTATTCCGTCTTACGATGAAGAGCAATAGCGACAATTTCCGTCAAAGTTCTATTCAGGGTGTGATGAAGCGTATCAAGGCAAAAGGTGCTCAGGTTATTATTTATGAACCAACACTCGAAGATGGTAGTACTTTTTTTGGCAGCGTGGTTGTAAATGATTTGGCGTCGTTCAAAAAACAATGTCAGGCAATTATTGCCAACAGATACGATAACTGTCTTGACGATGTGAAAGATAAGGTTTATACACGCGATATCTTTAAAAGAGATTAGGCTTAAAAGTTTTACAACTTAATTCGTTATGTAAACGATAAATATTACTTTTGTGTTATTAAATTTTTAGTATGAAAGTTGATTTGTTTATTCCTTGTTTTGTTGATCAGTTGACACCTGAAACAGGGGAAAATCTTATAAAGATATTGAATCATGTTGGTTGTGAAACAAACTACAACCCGAAACAAACTTGTTGCGGACAACCACAGTTCAATAGTGGCTATGCAAAAGAAACTCAAGAACTCGCGCGTAAATTTATGCAAGATTTTGCAGGCGATAGAATGATAGTTAGTCCTGGTGGATCGTGTACCGGTTTCATAAAACGTCGGTATGCTTCGTTATTCGACGATGCTGCAGAAAAACAACAAGCAGAATCTCTTTCAAATAGAATTTATGACATTTGTGATTTTCTTGTAAATGTTGTGAAGGTAACTGATTTAGGTGCAACGTTTAATGCAAAAGTAACTGTTCACGATTCATGTTCAGCATTGCGTGAATATGGAATGGTGTCGGAACCACGCACATTGCTTTCGAACGTGAAGGGCTTGGAAATTGTTGAAATGGAAGAAAGTACGACTTGTTGCGGTTTTGGTGGTACATTCTCAATCAAACAGAAAGATATTTCTTCTGCAATGGTAGAACAAAAGGTGCGTTTCGCTTTGGAAACTGGTGCTGAATATATTACAGGAACAGAATATTCATGTTTAATGAATATGAAAGCATATATCGACCGTAATAATTTGCCTATCACGGTAATACATATTGTTGATATTTTAGCTAATTTCTAATATGTACAAAATAGGTTTCGACGCAAAGCGTTTGTTTCATAATACGACAGGGCTTGGAAATTATAGTCGGAGCTTGCTACGTAGTTTGAAGGAATATTATCCCGAAAATATGTACATATTGTACTCTCCGTCAATAACCTATAATGACGAGAGTTTTTATTTTACAAAAGAATTTGAGACTGTTACGCCAAGTATCTTTATGTCGAAGTCGTTTTGGCGCTCACATTTGATTGTAAATAGTCTTATTGAAAGAGATATTGATATTTATCACGGTTTAAGCCATGAATTGCCAGTTGGCATAGAAGATACTACTATAAAAACAGTGGTAACTATTCATGATTTGATTTACAAATTGTTTCCGAGTGATTTCCCTTTAATAGACAAGAAAATCTACGATTTAAAGTGGAGAAATTCTTGTCTGAATGCTGATGCAATTATTGCCACGAGCGAAGCGACAAAGAATGACATAGTAAAGTTCTTCAATGTAGATCCAAAGAAGATTTCTGTCGTGTATCAAACGTGTAGTTCTATTTTTGATGCTCGATTTACCGAAACCGAAAAGAAGGATGTCTTGCAAAAACTTGGATTGCCTTCGTCTTATTTGTTGTACGTAGGCGCCATAATGGACCGAAAAAATGTGCTTGCTTTGGCAAAAGCCTACAATAAGATTAAAAATCAAATAGATATTCCTTTGGTTATTGTTGGAAAGGGTCGTGATTGCCAAAAGCAACTGATGGCCTATATCGAAGCTGAGAATTTGCAGGATAAGGTGTTTGTTTGTTCTTCGGTGGGAAACGATATGTTGCCTATAGTGTACCAATGTGCGGAAATGTTTTTGTATCCGTCTTGCTACGAGGGATTTGGTATTCCTATTTTGGAAGCATTCCGTAGTGGTGTTCCGGTGGTAATCAGTAATGTGTCGTCGTTGCCAGAAGTGGGCGGTGATGCTTGTTATTATATTGATCCATATAATGTAGATAGTATAGCCCGTGCAATGATGGAATTGCACGAGAATAAAAATCTTCGTATGCAATTGGTGAACGATGGTTTTGAGCAGGCAAAGAAATTCACTTTGAAGGAGTTTGCCGACAAAACAGATATGGTGTATAAATCATTAATGTAATAGACTATGAAATATCGTTATAAGACAGTAGGTACTTGTAGCCAACAAATTGATTTTGAATTGAATGACAATGTGATTTCCAACGTTGTTTTTTATGGCGGCTGCAATGGGAACCTAAAGGGAATAGGTAAGTTGGTGGAAGGAATGACTGCCGAAGAAGCGATTAAACGCTTGTCGGGAATTACTTGTGGTCCAAAACAAACATCTTGCCCAGACCAACTTGCAGTTGCGTTACAAAAAGTGTTGGATAAACAGAAAGAAGGCAAATAGTCGTTCTGAAATTTTTGTATTGGCTTCCAGCCATTACTTTTTTATGTGCAATAAGAATCAAAATATACTATTGCCTGGCAAGGCAATATTCCAGTAACCCGTGACGAAGTCTCGGGAGAATATAACCCCAGCACCCAATGGCTGAAAGCCATTACAAAAAAATGTATTGCCTGTCGCATACAAAAAGCATCCGAAGATTAACCATCTCGACTTCACGAATGAGCGTTAAAATTTTATGAAAAAATCCGTAGAAACAAACCGTTTTGGTTCATTCCTACGGAATGTATGGTGGTGGAAATCGTTTGTTTCTACCAAGTGTGTATGCCGTTAGGCATACGGTGCTATTATCTAAGTCTATTTACAAGTATCACAAGGCATTTTTGAAAAATCAGGTTGTGGAACAGGAGCATACACATCAATCAAAGAATCATGAATATTATCTCCTTCTCCCATTTTTACAGCAATTTGTCCAATAACAATTGTTGGAGTTGCAGAATGGAAAGGAACACCAATGTTAAAACATGAATCTCTTTCTGTTTCTCCGTCTTTTATAGATACGCAAATATCGCCTGTTTGTGTATCTGCTTTGAGAATCGTTAGTTGTTCCATACCAGTTTGTCCTTGAACTTGAGGTTGACTTTCTTCGTTTTTGTTGCAGGCAACTATCGATGCCATCGCAAGCATGGAAATTACAATTTGTTTTTTCATATTTCTAATTATTTGCAAATTAGGACTTTTTTACTAAATATTATTTTGCCATCTGCTTGTACAACAACAACATATAAGCCAATAGGTTCTCCACATAATTCAATTTCCTCGTTAAAGGAATTGGTATTACATAATGTCATTCCCTTAACCTGTACTCCTTGAATATTATATACATTGATAGAAATCACCGAATGTAAGTTTGACAGATTTGCCTGTAAATTCAATGAAGAATTGTTTGTCATTCTTAAAGAGACTTCTTTTTCTTGCTCAACTGAGATGACCGCTGTTGGTAAACCACCCATTAAATCTGGTTCTGAAGCAGCAAAAGCACCTGATTCGAAAAATAGATTTGCCAAATGAAGTGCATCACCATTTTTTGTGTTAAAACAAATTAAACTATACCATAATGGATTGAATTCATTATTTCCGACTATTGTGACATCATATTGTTCTGCCATGTTTTGTAAAACGGAGAAATCATCTTCAGATTTCAGTTTCACATAAAAAATATTTGAAACACAGAAGTCTTCTTCTGAACCATCTAACTTATAATTTTTTGTAATATATGGAATCTCATAATTTTGTGAAATCTCATCTAATTTAGTTGCTGGAACAATTGAATAAAAGTATTCCTGTAGTTTTGACTCAACCCCTGCTTGTAGATTCATATTTGGGAAAGACATTCCTGATGTATTTTGTATTACATCATCCGATTTCTTCAAATAGTCAAATAGATTTTTATCTGTATAACAGATAAAATATTCAGTCTTTACTTCTTTTAATTGTATTTTTTCTCCTTTATACCAATAGTAGGAATCTTGTGCGTATGCTGTTACTATAGCAATCAAACATACCATTGAAACTAATAATTTCTTCATAATTCTTTAAATTTTTCGTTTATCTATATAGTTCTAAAAAATGCAAAAGACTGCATGAAAAACTAATCTTTTTTTGAGGATTTTGCAAAAATTATTACAAATCACATAATTCTTGTATTGGCTTCCAGCCAATTACATTCCATATAGTCTAATCCTGAGACTTCGTCACAGGTTACTCAAATAATGGCCTACGGCCATTCTACGGAATGTATGGTGTGGAAACCATTGCCATTACACTTGTGGCAATACATAATAAAATTTTTTTCATATTTAAATTTTTTTTATTTCTGCAAATATTCGCAATAAGCACTAAACTTTTAGTAAACAATCCTTTGATAATAGTGGGTGTTTTCTATTATTGTACGGAAGTGTGGTAAATTTTTATTACAATTGTGCATTAAAAGTAGTTTGAAATGAATTATCTTGATGTTGTATTGCAGACAAAATCTCCTAAATGGGATGCAGAACAATACATACTCTTTTGTGTTAGTGGCACGGTTGTATGTATTGTAGATGGCAACAAAATTGAAATAAAAGAAAATATGCTGTTTCGTAAGGCAAAGATTTCTTCTATTTCGGTTATTGAAGTATCTAACGATGCTTCGTTCATACAATGTGTTCCTCGTAGTGGATTTAGCAATTATTTTCAACTCGTTTTGCCTTTAATTGTGGAGATAAGACCCTATTCTACGCCTGTTGTTACATTGTCGGCGGAGCAAAGCAATAATTTCATTCATCAGGCTTATGCTTTGCAGTTATTGGAAAAACAAATAGCTGCGGTTCCCAAACCATCAATACAAGAACGCTTGTTAGAGGTACAACATTGTTGTTTATGTTTGTTTATAGCTCTTAATTCTATTACTCCTGTTGTTTTAGAAAATGCTGCGTCGGGTGTGAAGACAATGTTACATCCTATGTTTATGGAACAGCTTTTTCTGTTTTGCAAGGAGGAAAGAAACATCAAGTTCTATGCAGAAAAAATGTCTTTAAGTACATCGTATTTCTCTGCAAAAATAAAAGAGGAAACTGGAAAAACTCCTATGTATTGGATTAACAAAATTACTATAGATCAATTACAAAAAGAACTTGCCGAAAATAGATTAACAACAAAAGAAATCTGTTCTAAATTCCACTTTTCGGAAGTTGCAGCTTTACGTATGTTTTTTAAAAAACATACAGGCTATACCATCAATCAGTATAAAGAACAAAGAAACAGGTGGCAATAAAAAAACGCAGAACCATTGGTTCTGCGTTTTTTAAATTATCAATTGTCAATTACCTAGTCTCTATTCAATTTCGAAAGCAATCGTAGCATTTCCAAGTACAACCATACTAAAGTCATCATAAGACCGAAGGCACAGTACCATTCCATGTATTCAGGAGCACCGTTGGCAACGCCGTCTTCCACATTCTTGAAATCAAGGATAAAGTTTAGTGCTGCAACTGCAACTATAACAAGGCTGATGCCAATTCCAAGAGGACCATTGCTGTGTAGGAATCCGATAGAAGAACCGAAGAAGCCCATTATAAGGTCAATTAGGTAAACAATTGCAATAGCTCCTGTAGCGGCAACTATACCCATCATGAACTTTTGCGTTGGTTGAATAATGCGTTGCTTGTACAAATACAACATCACGAAAAATACGCCTATGGTAAGAAGTATTGCATTGAATACTATGCCATTACCCATTTCGTAAACTGCAGAAATACCTCCTAATACCAAACCTTCGGCAATAGCGTAGATAACAGAAGTTACTTTTGCTTTCTCTGGCTTGAAAATGGTAATGAACGAACTGATAGTTCCAACAATCAAACCGCCAATCATCAATGGCATAACCATTCCATTTCCTGCAAAAGCCATTTTCCATGTGACTAAGGCTGCTACCAAAATAAGACCTAATAATGTTAAACTCTTATTAACTGTACCTTGTAGAGTCATAGAGTTTGCTGCAAATGTGCGAGTTTGTTGTTCAAATACATTACCCGAAAATGCAGGATTCGAAGTTTTTGCTAACATTCCCATAATGTGTCTATTTAAAAGTTTTGTATGTTTTCTAATAATTCGTTTAGTTGTAACTCAAATTTTGAGGATTTATTTTCCTCACAAATGTATTGTAATTTTTCAATTAATAATGGCTTCTGTTCCGGACAACGGAATCCTAATTCTTGTAACAGCTTGCTAACTGATTGAAATACAAAGTAATCGTCGGAAACGATATCTTTTTCTATGGCTGGAAATAATACCAATACGTCGTTTTTATCGCTTAATTTTTTCGTCATGGTTAAGCGTACAAGTGTTAAGTATCCCACCATTTTTTTGTATCGGTTGTCCGAAGCTATCCATTCTTTTGCGTAGTTGAATGCGTTTGTTAGTTTCGCAAAAAAATATGTTACACCGATTTCCGCCATCTCGTTGTTCACGCAACCGGTAACGTATTGTTGCACAGTGGAATCCGGACAATTTTCGTGTTCGGCGAACATAAACGACAACAATTTTGCCTCACGGAAATTTTCTTTCCATAATTGGTCGGCAAGTTCTTGGTTGCGCTCGCGTGCTTTTGCGTAATTTGCCAAAAGGAGCGACGATACGCCGTAATTCATATTATATTGCAAGCCGCTTTCACGTATTTTTTCGGCAATTTCACCATCTTGGTGATGGCGAATAAAGATAAGAGCTTCTGCTAAAGGTGTCGCCATAGTTATAGTTTTAAACCCACGACAAGTATGTCGTCAATTTGTTTTTCGCTACCTTTCCATGAATCAAATGTTCTTGATACATTCATGAATTGTTCTGCCATATCCATCGATTGCATGTCGGCAATCATTTGTTTGAATCGTTGCGAAGAATATCGTTCTTTTTTGTCTCCGCCGCCAAATTGATCTGCGAATCCGTCTGAATATAAGTATATGCTTGTGTTTGGCTCTACGGAAATCGTGGTTTCCTCAAATTTCATTTGTTTGGTTTGTTTGTATGCGTGCATACCGCCAATGCTATACAACGATGTTGCATATTCCTGTAGCCCTTTGGCATTGTGTACAAGAATTTTCTGCCCGGCACCGGCAAATACTATCTCCGATTTACTCTTGTCGTAGCGGATTAATGAAATTGCCATTCCGTCTTCCTGCGAATCGTTATCCTCATTCTGACGTAATGTCTTCATAACTTCTGTGTCGAGTTGGTTAAGTATCTCCGATGGGGAAGTTATTTTGTTCTCATTTATAATCTGATTTAATAATGTGTTGCCTACCATCGACATGCAGGCACCCGGAACGCCGTGGCCGGTACAGTCAACTGCGGCAAAAAATACGTAGTTGTCTATTTCCGAAAACCAATAGAAATCACCACTTACTATTTCTTTTGGTAAATAGTAGATGAAATGTTGCGGGAAAACACCTGCGATTTCTGTTTCCGAAGGAAGAATAGACTTTTGAATACGTTTAGCGTATGTTAAGCTGTCGGTAATTTGTGAGTTCTTGTGGGCTAAAACGTCATTTACTTTTTTTACGTCGCTGTAGGCAGACTCAACCTCTAATTGCTTTTGTGATAATAAATTAAACGCATTTTTCTTTTGTGCGAATTGCTTGTAGATAATGATGGAGAATGCAAGGATTGCCAACAAAATCAAACAAAGAAAACCAATGAAAATATGAGTCTGGCTGTTTTTTAGTTCCTCTTCACGTAGGCGGAGTAATTGGTTTTCGTTGACATGCTCCAATACTTTAATATCCGATTCAAATTCCAATTCGGCTATACGTTCTTTGTTCTTATCGTTCTCGATAGTGTCTTTCAGTGCAACATATCGTTCAAAGTATGCAAGCGATAGTTCTTTGTTGTTTTGTTGTTTCTTTAACGTGTACAATGCATATAAAATATCGCGTACGAGTGTTTTTTCTTCACATTGTTCTGCATATTCCAATGCTCGTAGGTAGTGCGGTTCGGAGTTTGTTATCTTTCCTTGGTTGAATGTTGTGTATGCTTTTCCTAAAAGATTGTTTTTGTAGAATTGCATAGCTTTTTCGTAGCATTGCATTGCGGCAGCCATGTCGCCTTTTTCTTTGTTGAGGTTGCCGTAGAAGTTGTACATTCTACCAACATTGAGTGTGTCGCCAATGGCAAGATATTCGTTTGTTGCCTTTTGGTAGTAATTCGCTGCTTTGTCGTATAGGCAAGTGTCTTTGTATATCATACCAAGACGTTCGTACGAACTCGCAATGTTTTTCTTGCTGCCGATTTTTTCATTGCTTTCAAGTGCAAGTTGGTAATTGTCTATTGCTTTTTGATAGGCTTTCTGATTCTTGTATGTTCCACCTATTGCGTTGTAAATCAGCGCTTGGGCTTCTTTGTTGTCGGTTTGTTTACGGAGCTCCAATGCCTGACTATAGTATTTAAGCGCTTCGCGGTAGTTGCCTAAATCACGGTGTACGGTGGCAATATTGAATTGCGATGCGGCAATGTCATTCTTGTCTCCGACTTGTAGTCGTAGGTCAAGTGCTTTAGTATAGTATTCCTGTGCTTTGTCGTAAACTTTTAGGCGGAAATAAAAGTTACCGATGCCGTTTAATGTATAAGCTTCGTCAGCTTTGTCGCCGATTTGTGCTTGTAGGTCAACAGCTTGTGTCAAGTACGAAAGCGCTTCACCGTATTTGTTTAGCCCGACTAATGCGTTACTCATGCTGTTGTATAGCGAGGCTATTGCTTTCTTATCGGTTTCTTCGGAACGTTGCTCTAACGAAAACTTGTAGTATTCCAAAGCATCTTCGTATCTCGCCATTTGCATGTGCACATTGCCTATGTTCTTGTAGCAGATAGAAATAGCTTCGCGGTCACCAAGAATTTGTTCTAATTTTAATGCTTGCTCGTGGCAGACAAGGGAAGAATCGTATTTGCTTAATTCTCGGTATGTTGTGCCAAGATTGTCTAGGATTTTTGCAGTTTGTTCGTTGGTTTCGCTTGTTTGTAATGCTTTGTTGAAGTAAATCTTTGCCGAGTCTAAGGAACTTGTTTTAGAATGAAGATAGCCTATTGTGTAATATGCGTCGGAAAGTAGGGTAGTATTGGTACTAAAAGATGTGTAGTAGAATACTTTTCTTGCAGCTTCGAATGCTTTTTGTGGAGATTCGTTAAGATATAGAATCGACAGTTTTTGTAGTGTCGTAATTTTTTCGTCGCCTTTTGCTTTGTCTAACACATTTTCCAGACTATCAATGGAATGCCGTGTCTGTGCGTATGCAAACACGGAACAACAAAGGAGTAATACTGAAATGATTTTTTTCATTTTTTTGAAGAACATTCTTTGAGTCAAAGATATAAATTTTGGAAGAGAAAAATGCTTGCTTTATATCTTTGTTTTTGCTGTCATAATAAAAAGTGATTTTGTTTCGAAAAATCACAATAAATAGTGATTGGAAAGTTTTCCGCTTGTGCGTATGTTTGTGTCGCAAATAGATGATATATGAAGCTGTCGGAATTAAAGAACGGTGAATCGGCCATAATTGTTCGTGTTTCGGGCCATGGAGGCTTTCGTAAACGAATCATGGAAATGGGGTTTGTGCGTGGTCACAAGGTAACTTCTGTTATAAATGCTCCAACAAATGATCCTATAAAATATTTAATTATGGGCTACGATGTGTCGTTACGTCGTGCCGAGGCTGATTTGATTGAAGTGCTTTCTGAGGATGCGGCCGATGCTTTGGTGTCGGGCGAAGATGCAAGTGCTCCAACATATTTTTCTTGCGACGACTGCGGTTGTTGTGGTAGTTGCAAGAATGATTTTCATAAAACAACTCAGAGAAATATCATCAATATTGCATTCGTTGGAAATCCTAACAGTGGTAAAACATCGTTGTTTAATGCGTTGTCGGGTGGCAATGAACATGTGGGTAATTATAGTGGCGTCACAGTTGATGTAAAAACGGGTCATTTTAATTATAAGGGTTATCACTTTAACGTAACAGATTTGCCGGGAACGTATTCGCTGTCGGCATATTCTCCGGAGGAAGTTTATGTTCGTCGGCATTTACAGCAAACCATGCCCGATATTATTGTGAATGCGGTTGTTGCCTCGAACCTTGAACGCAATCTGTATTTGACGACAGAATTGATTGACTTAAGTCAACGTGTTGTTGTTGCATTGAATATGTACGATGAATTGTCGGCCAGCGGTGCGAAACTCGACTATAAAAAATTAGGTTCGATGTTGGGAATTCCTATGGTCCCAACGGTTGCGAAGAATGGACAAGGTTTGAATGCCTTACTCGATACGATTATTTCTGTATTCGAAGGAAAAGAGATAGACAGAGATCAACAAACTCGTCATATACATATTAATTATGGTACCGTGATGGAACCTGAAATTTCGGCTTTGTCGAAAGATTTGCACGAAGTTGTTGATTTACCACAGCAATTTCCGGCACGGTATTGGGCTTTGAAAATGATAGAAGGCGATACCGAAGCAGTGTCTGTTCTACAGTCTTGTAAGAATTATCAGGAATGGGAGCACACGGCCGAAAAATCCCGTCAGCAAATAGAGAAAGAACTTGATAATGATATCGAAACCGCTATAAGCGATGCAAAATATGGATTTATTTCGGGCGCACTTCAAGAAACTTTTGAAGAAGGAAAAATCGATATCAATAAGATTACAAGAAAAATCGACCGCTTGGTGGCAAACAAGTGGTTAGGCTTCCCGTTGTTTATATTTATAATGTGGCTGATGTTTTTTGTCACATTCCAACTCGGATCATATCCGCAAGATTGGATAGAAATGGGCTTTACGGCATTGGCCGATATGTTGAATTCAATTATGCCAAATTCTGCATTGCGCTCTTTAGTCGTTGATGGTATTCTTGCCGGAGTAGGTGCAGTTTGTTCGTTTGTGCCAAATATATTGTTGTTATATCTGTTCATTTCCTTGATGGAAGATTCCGGCTATATGTCTCGTGCGGCATTCATTATGGATAGTTTAATGCATAAAATGGGACTTCATGGGAAATCTTTTGTACCTATGCTTATGGGGTTTGGCTGTAATGCTCCGGCAGTTATGGCAACTCGTACGATAGAAAGTCGTAGTAGTCGCTTGATAACTATGTTGATTGTTCCGTTTATGTCGTGTAGCGCACGTTTGCCTATCTATGTGTTGTTTGCTGGTACATTCTTTCCAGGACATGCGGCAACGGTTATGATTTTGTTGTATTTGTTGGGAATTTTGGTTGCTGCTTTTACGGCAAAAATGCTCCGTGCTGTGAAGTTTGGCGAAGACGAAACACCTTTTGTTATGGAACTTCCACCGTATCGTATGCCGACAGTTTTGGCTGTGCTTAAACACATGTGGGACAAATGTTTACAATATATAAAGAAGATAGGAACAGTAATCCTTGCTGCAACTGTTGTTGTGTGGGTTCTAACTTATTTTCCACGTCCAATGGTGGAACAAGTGACGGAAACAGGCGAGGTTGTTCTTGTCGAAGCTGCACCGGACGAAAAGAATTGTGAGGATTCATATTTGGGCAAATTTGGTAAGTTAATTGAGCCTATCATGGCACCATTGGGATTCGATTGGAGAGCAAGTGTAGCGGTAGTTGCAAGCATTCCGGCGAAGGAAATAGCGGTAAGTACACTCGGAGTATTGTATGGTAATGAAGATGAAGATACTTTGGGAGAGAATATTATTCGTGCGGGTACATTCAGTAAGGCTTCTGCAATGGCAATGATGGTGTTTATGTTGCTTACATTCCCTTGTATGGCGACTATAGCGGCTGTGTATGGAGAGTCTGGAAAAAAACGATGGGCTACGTTTACGGTGATTTATAATTCTTTGATTGCCTGGTTGATAGCGCTTGTTGTCTATAATATTGGAAATTTGATAGTATAATTTTTAGGTTTGTTTGAGAAAGGATAGATGGTTAGTCTGTCCTTTTTTAAAAATTTGTATCTTTAGGAAAATTTTAGAAATGAATCCTACTACAATTACCTATTCTGCAAAAATGAAAATGGCTGAAATAGTATGTTGCCCAGAGCAACTGTCTATTTTAGAGCGGTTGAATATTCGTCTTGGCTTTGGCGAGGCAACAATAGAGGAAATTTGTGGAAAGTATGGTCTCTCAACAAACCTATTCATACTTATATGTAATATATATACGTCGGATTCGTATGTGCCAAGTATAGAAGGACTTACAAGAAGTGATATTCCAAAAGTAGTTTCTTATCTGAAAAAGACTCATAGTTATTGGTTAGAGCAATGTTTTCCTCGCTTACATGCGAATATACATGCCATGTTGCAATCCTGCGATGCTATAAATCAACGTGTTCTTAATCAGTTTTATGATGATTATGATGCTGAGGTTGAAAAACATCTGGCTTATGAAGAAAATGTTGTATTCCCGTATGTGATGTCGGTAATACATGGGGAACAGAATTCTAAGTATCATATCTTGGATTTTGAAAAAAATCATAGTGATATAGATGAAAAGTTGCGCGATTTGAAGAACATTATTGTAAAGTATTTATCCGATGATCAATGTGCTTCTAATCATTCTGTACGTATAGATGTCTTGAACGATATTTTTAAGATAGAGACAGATTTAAACAAACACACATTGATAGAAAACAGTTTGTTGATTCCTCTTGTCTCGAAAATAGAAAAAGGAATACTATGAAAAAGACAAAAGTTGTGATTATTGAACCATCGCTGATTGTTTCTGCAGGATTGAAAAAACTTGTGGAAAGCAACGCTGATTTTTCGGTACTTGCAACATTGCCATGTTTGTCTGCATATAATGAATTTCAGTATGGTATGGCCGATGTTATGCTCGTGAATGTTTCTTTAGATAGAGATGGGAACATACGTTCGCTTTTGCCTACTCAAAATAATACTGCATTTGTAGCCATTACTTATGGACCTTACGATGAGTCGGTGCTAAAACCTTACGATGGATATGTTGGACTTTTTCATACAGAGGAACAATTGTTGCGTCGTTTGCGTAATGCTATTGAAGCTGTATCCGATCGTCCTAAGGTGGAGGCAAGTAATGAACTTTCTCCGCGCGAGAAAGAAATTCTTGCAGCCGTTGCCAAAGGCCGTTCCAATAAAGAAATTGCCGATGAGTTTAGTTTGTCGGTCTATACTGTTGTGTCACACAGAAAAAATATTTCCCATAAATTAGGAATTAATAGTATCGCGGGCTTGACCAGTTATGCAATCATGAACAAATTGGTCGATATTACCGATTTGTAATTGCGTTTTGTTTGATAGACAGGAGCAAATATCTACGCTCAGTTTTGTGTACTGTTTTCAGTTTTTCCGAAAAATTTTACCAAATAACCATAAAAATATTGTAGGAATTCCAACGAAATCCTAATAGTCTGTGTCAGTTGGACAAACAGCTGTTTGGGGCATTTTGTGGAATGTAAAAATAGTGTAATCTTTGTCATGCCAATCATTGTACTCGTGTCGTTGAGGGGCAAAATGACATGAATAGAAATCTCGCAATACCGCCCCATCGCAGAAGCCATATTTTGTGGCTTCTGTTTTTTTCAGTTTGATAGTAGAAAAAAAAGAAGAAATCTTTTGTGGTATTCAAAAAAAAAGTACTTTTGTGATAACGTACAAAATAAGATAATTCATAATAAAAGATTGTATGGCTCAAAATATTGGAAAAATAGTTCAAATCGTTGGTCCAGTTGTGGACGTTAGTTTTGAACAAGAAGGCAGTTCTCTTCCAAGTATTTACGATGCACTTGAAGTGAAGAGACCTGATGGTCAAGTAGTTGTGTTGGAAACACAACAACATATCGGTGAAAATACCGTTCGTACTATTGCAATGGATTCTACAGACGGTTTGTCTCGTGGTACAGATGTACTTGCTACTGGAAAACAAATTACTATGCCTATTGGTGACCAAGTTCGTGGACGTTTGTTCAATGTAACTGGTGATGCTATTGATGGTATAGGTGTAATTCCTAAAGAAAACGGTTATCAAATTCACGCTAATCCACCTGAATATGATAAACTTTCTACAAGTACAGAAGTATTGTACACAGGTATTAAGGTGATCGACTTGATTGAGCCATATTCAAAAGGTGGTAAGATTGGTTTGTTCGGTGGTGCCGGTGTTGGTAAAACTGTGCTTATCCAAGAGTTGATTAACAATATCGCAAAGGCTCACAATGGTTTGTCTGTGTTTGCAGGTGTTGGTGAACGTACTCGTGAAGGTAACGATTTGCTTCGTGAAATGATTGAAGCAGGTATCGTTAAATATGGTGATGAATTTAAAGAAAGTCTTGAAAAAGGCGGATGGGATATTTCTAAGATTGACAAAGAAGGATTGAAAGATTCTTCATTGGCAATGGTGTTCGGTCAGATGAATGAACCTCCTGGGGCACGTTCTCGTGTTGCATTGTCAGGTTTGACTATCGCTGAAAATTTCCGTGATGGTGATGAAAAAACTGGCGGACGTGATATCCTTTTGTTCATCGATAACATTTTCCGTTTTACTCAAGCTGGTTCTGAAGTTTCTGCACTTTTGGGTCGTATGCCTTCAGCCGTTGGTTATCAACCAACATTGGCAACAGAAATGGGTTTCTTGCAAGAACGTATTACTTCTACAAAACGTGGATCTATTACATCTGTACAAGCAATTTATGTGCCTGCTGATGACTTGACTGACCCTGCTCCAGCAACAACTTTCGCCCACTTGGATGCAACAACAGTGTTGAGCCGTAAGATTGTTGAGTTGGGTATTTATCCTGCAGTTGATCCATTGGAATCATCTTCACGTATCTTGACTCCAGAAATTGTTGGTGAAGCTCACTACAATACAGCACAACGTGTTATCAACATTCTTCAAAAGAATAAAGAATTACAAGATATTATTGCAATTCTTGGTATGGATGAATTGTCTGAAGAAGATAAGTTGGTTGTTCACCGCGCTCGTCGTGTACAAAGATTCTTGTCTCAACCATTCCATGTTGCTGCACAATTCACTGGCTTACAAGGTAAACTTGTTTCTATTGAAGATACAATTAAAGGTTTCAATATGATTATTGATGGTGAGGTTGACCAATATCCAGAAGCAGCATTCAACCTTGTTGGTACAATAGAAGAAGCTATCGAAAAAGGTGAAAAAATGTTGGCTAACGCTAAATAATTGAAATTATGACAATCGATATAATTACCCCAACAGAAAAATTGTTCTCTGGTACGGCAAAGGAAATCAACTTGCCTGGCAGTAACGGTTCATTTGGTATGTTGGAACATCACGCTCCTATTGTTGCAACATTGTCGGCAGGAACTATAACAATAGTTGACAACGACAATCAAACACAAACATTTGAAATTGGTGGCGGTGTTGTGGAACAGTCTGCAAATAAGGTAATCGTATTAGTTGAATAATATACATTTGGACTCAGTTAAAAAGCCACTAATCAAATAGTGGCTTTTTTGGTATTATAACTATGAAGAAACTATACACAATCATATTATGTCTTTGTCTTGCATTTACAGTGTGTGGACAGAAGATTGTGTCATTTACTGCATCCGATGGCCTTTCAATTACAGCCGATGTGTACGAGACATTTGAGCCTTCGAATAAGTATATGCTTTTGTTTCATCAAGAGGAATATAGTCGTGGCGAATTCCAACAAATCGCAAAAAGATTAGTAAAACTTGATTACAATTGTATTGCTGTTGATTTGAGATATGGAAACGAAGTCAACTTTATCAATAATGAAACAGCAATGTCTGCAAAATCGGGTAATTATGCGGTCTCTATGCTTGATTGCGAAAAGGATATTCTTGCTGCTATTGATTATGTACGTTCTGAAAAACCGGATGCTGAATTATTCATTATGGGTAGCTCTTTTTCTGCCTCGTTGTGCTTAAAAGTGGCAACCGATAGCGCTTCGTTGTTTAAGGCTGTGATTGCATATAGCCCAGGGGAATTTTTCGGGGAAATGAATATGGCGGACTATGTGAAGAATCTAAAGACTCCATTGTATGTGGCAAGTAATCGTACAGAATATTCCTATGTGTCTGCTTTGGTAAAAAATGTTGCCACACAGAAAAAAGTGGTGTTCCGCCCAGAAAAAAATACAAAAGAACATGGCGCTAAATCATTATGGTGGGAATCGGAAGGAAATGAATCGTTTTGGTTGAGTCTTTTGTTCTTCTTAAAAGATTTTAAATGATGATAAAAAAACAAGTGGTCATAAAACATAGTCCGCAAGGCGAATTCTTCGAAGTATTTGCTATAGGCACTGTTTTGCCGGATTATAAGTTTTGTGCCTTGTTGAATCGCCTGTTTGAAATAGATTTACAGCGTAAAAATCTTTCTCCTATTATTATAAACGGTAAGGAAACAGTTCCTGTTGTGTTTTCTTTCTTTGATGAAGAAAAACGTTATGAAGTTTCTATAGTTGATAATAAAACAGAGGAAGGGCCACTTTTTGTTTTTCTACGTACGGTGACTTTTTTTGTGAAAATATCTCCAGTATTTTCCGAGGCGCAAATACGGTGGCTGCAAAGAAAATTGCGTAGTTGTGCGGAAATTACGTTTATACAAAAAGTCTCGCCAGCGAATATTACTAAAAAACAACAGTTGATAGATTATAATGCAGTATTTCAAAACATATAGTTGTAAGAATATTCTTCTTGTTTTTCTTGCCCTATTTGTTTTTGCTTCTTGTGCAAATACTTCAAATAAGCAAGAGAGTGAGAAGAGTGGTGGCACGCTTCGACTTGCGGTGTTTCGCTACACTTTCGACGACTATATATTCCCACCAACAATAGGAAGTGAGCTGGAAAAATGTTTCGCTAGTATGTTTTATACAGGTTTATTTAAAATAAATCCTGTGACTGTAGAGGTGGAAAATTCAGTTTGTCGTGATTGGGAAGTCGATAATTCCGGTCTTGTTTATACTTTTTATCTTGATTCTACAGCTCGTTTCAACAAGAATGAATGTTTTGGTCGTTCGATGACAAGAAATGTTACTGCCTACGACGTTAAATACACATTCCATATACTTGCAAATCCACTTTATAGTACTGCAAATTTCACGAATACGGTCTATCGTATTCAGGGCGCAAAAGAATATTTTTCTATGACAGATGAGCAGCGTGATACAAGTCGTATCGCCGGTATTAAGGTTATAGATGACTATACGTTGTCAGTTACATTGGATAAACCATCTGCCCATTTTTTGAAGAATCTTGCATATCCGGCAGCGGCAATAATTCCACATGAAGCAGTTGAAAAGTATGGAATGGAGTCAACAGTTAATGTTGGTCCTTTTTTGTATGAACATGACAGCCTCGAGTTTCGTTTCATAAAGAGTAAATACTATTTTGGCAAAGACGAGAAAAACTGTAAATTGCCTTATCTCGATACTGTGCGTATAACTAAGGTAAAGACTTTAGATGATGAAGTAGATTTGTTTGTAAATAACGAAATTGATGCTATTTTGCTTGTACCGGGTGAGAAAGTCCCTTCAATTGTAGCAAGGTTTCCGGAAGACATGGAGTACGAAATCTCCGATGCAAACGGTATAACATTATATGGCGCACAACGACATTATAATATAACTCGTTCATATGTAAAAAACTTGTGTACCAATCATTTGAATATACTTGGATTGGATAAGGTTTATATAGATAAATAATTGTTAGCGAAAAAAAAGACGAACTGATTGTTGTGTATTAGTAAAATCATATTTTTGCAGAAAGAATACTGATGAAGAAACTATTGGTCATAGTGTGTGTGATGTTGTCGCTTGGAGCATTTGCTCAGGTTGATACAACGCAATATGGGGTAATCACAATTACTCAGGATAGTCGTATTCAAGAATTATTGAACACGCATAAAGCATTGGCAAAAGAACAAAATGGCACAATGACAGGATGGCGCGTGCAGATATATAATTCTTCGGGAACAAATTCAAGAACAGAAGCACAAAACAAACGTAAATTGTTTTTGTCGAAGTATCCGGATATTGGTGCCTATTTAATTTATCAGCCTCCATTTTTCAAAATACGTGTGGGTGATTTTCGCACAAAAGACGAAGCGTATGCTTTGTACAAAAAGTTATTGGTTGATTTCCCAGTATCGTATTTAATCACCGACAAAATAAATTTCCCGGCATTGCAAAGCGAAGAAGAATTGTCGGATTTGGATAAGTTATTACAAGAATAATCCTTGTTGCTGTAGATAATACAGGCACACAACCTGTATTATAAGAATACAAGGTACTCCCAATCGAAATTTAGTATGTAGTGTTTTGTGGCGGAATATGCGCATTGCCGCTAATGCACCAATAGAACCTCCAATTATAGCCAACATAATAAGTGTCTTCTCTGGAATTCTCCATTGTTGCTGTTTCGCTTTGTATTTGTCGATGCCATAAACAAAGAATGTAATGACTGAAATTCCTATGATATAGTATAAAAACAAAGTAGTCATTTATTGTTGCCCTCCGCTGCAGATTTCTGCTAAATGTTCTATGCATTGTTCTTCAGTTGGATGGAAGTCATCAATGAAGATAATCATATCGTCGAGTGCTTGTTTTGATTGACCAAGAATACGCATGGCAGTCATAATAAAGCCATAGCTATATCCTTGATTTTCCATTAAAGCATATAATGTTTGTTGTTTACCTGTCATTATTGTTGTAGTATAAATTGTTCAACAACAGCAGCCACACCGTCTTCTTCATTTGATAGTGTAATGAAATTTGCCTGACTTTTTACTTCATCGTCGGCATTTGCCATGGCGACTCCTAATCCCGCATATTGTATCATGGAAATATCGTTGTGTCCATCACCGCAGGCAATAACTTCTTCTTTTCTGATGCCTAATTTTGTGAAAAGCCTGTCGAGTGATGCTGCTTTGTCTATGCCAAGTGGTACGCATTCCAAGAAGAAGTCTGCCGATCTATAAATGTTCATACGACCTTCCATTTGTTTTGCAAGATTTTTCTCCAAAACGGCAAGACGGGTAGGATCTCCTACAATAAGACATTTATTGATAGGATATTGTATTTGGTTTAAAAAATCATCATATTGGATGAGTGATAGCTTATTTATAAACGCCTCGTGTTGTACGTATGAGTCTTGAATATTCGATGACGCAATGCTTTCTCCTTGAGGAGTAAGTATTTCAAAATTATTATCCTTGGCTGCTTTATAAAGTTCAGGCACAAATGAAGGATCTAATTTTTGGTCAAATAGTATCTCTTTTGTTGGCCAATGAGTGATAGTTCCACCATTGAACGATAAAACATAGCCATCATATTGTTCTATTTCAAGTTCTTTGGCAACATGTCTTATTCCATGTGTCGGCCGGCCAGAAGCTAAGATGACACGTACACCCATTTTTTGCGCCTTCATAAGCGCTTCTTTTGTTCTTGGCGTAATCTCTTTTTTACTGTTTGTAAGCGTTCCGTCTAAATCAAGAACGATAGCTTTGTATGTTATTTTTGTTTGCATAATCAATTACGAATAAATAGTTGCGACAATTTTTCGTGGTCCGCCATAGTTACGGAATTCACATAGGTATATTCCTTGCCATGTACCTAAATTTAGATGTCCGTTTGTTATAGGAATAGTTAGACTTACGCCGAACAAACTACTTTTTGCGTGAGCTGGCATGTCGTCGGCACCCTCAAGTGTATGAAGGTAATATGTCTCGTTTTCCTTTACGATATGATTAAGAATTTGCTCCATATCGTTGCGGACATCCGGATCGGCGTTTTCATTAATTGAAATCGCACATGAAGTATGTTTAACGAATAGATGAAGTAGTCCGGTTTTCGGTAAAAGATGACTGATTTGTGCAATAATCTCGCTTGTTATAAGATGACAGCCACGTCTTCTTTCTTGAAGTGTAAATTCTACCTGGTTAATCATATTATTTCTTCATTTTTATAAAAAGTAATACCATTGTTGCACATTCAGCGCACGGTAATGCTAACCAAAGTCCATTGGATCCTACAATATATGGTAAAGCAATAAAACATGGTATGGAGAAAATGAAGCCGCGGAGTAGAGTGAAAATTGTTGCTGCTTTGGCCGCTTCGATACTTTGTAGGTAGCCAATTAAAACGATGTTTATTGCAATAAACAAGAATGATGGCGCAAATATCCGTAGTCCATTGCTGCATAATTCATGTGCACGACACCCAGAAATAAGAAAAGTAGAAGTAATTGGTTCTGAGAAAAATAGTAGCGATATCATTCCGCCCAAACCAATGAGTAATGCAAACTTTAGCGCGATTTTTTTTGCTTCATAGAGGCGGATTTTGTCATTTGCACCGTGAGCAAAACTCATTATTGGTTGTACACTTTGAATAATGGCATTACCAATCATAAACACTATCGGAAGACAATAACACCCAACAGAATAGGCGGCAACTCCATCTTCTCCAAGAAAACGCATGAACATATAGTTGCCTACGATCATAATCGATGCAATAGCAAGTTCGCCAAGCAGTGCCGAAGCACCAATTTTTATCTGGTATGCAAGGTTTCGAAGAGATAGATATAGACTGGTTTTAGATAGTTTTATCGGGTGAAAATGAATATTTGTTGTTTGTGTAAATAGGAATATTGCCAGTGGAATATTTCCTAATGCTAATGCAATGAATGAGGCAAGTGCTGCACTTTCTATGCCCATTTGTAGTGGGAAAATGAAAATATAGTCGAGAATAATGTTGAGTATTGCACAAAAACTATTCATAAAACCGGCAAATCGAGGCTTTCCGTCTAATCTCACCATAAACATGGATGTCATTCCGAACATGTTGAATGGGGTAAGTAGCGCAATCCATTTTAGATAAGCACAAGTAAGTGGCATAAGTGCTTCAGAACCACCAAACAATAGGCATGTTTGTTCTGGAAAAAGCAACACAATACAACCGACAAGTATTCCAATAGTCACACTTGCAATCACACCTTGAGTAAGATTAAGATTTGCTGCGTGTTCATTCCCTTTTGCTAAATGAATGCTTGCGACCACACTGCTGCCAATGCCGAATAATAGTCCCAAACCGCCAGCAATAAGAAATAATGGAGCCACAATATTGATAGCAGCTAATGCTTCGCTGCCCACACCATGTCCAACAAATGCACCATCGGTAATGTTAAGTACCACCATCGAAACCATACCAAGAAGAGTAGGAATGAACATCTTGCGAAAGAGTTGGCTTACAGGCTCTTTGCTAAAATCAAGTGAGTCGCGTTCTTCCTTCATCGTATGAAAATCTTTGCCGGCAAAGGTATTGCGTAGGAGTTGAATTTCCAAATGGACTAAAAAGGACTGTAGGTTGAATGATAAAACAACTTATTTTTGTGAAAAATAAAAGCGATGACAAAACATTCTCCAGAAATATTGATGTTGCGATACGAAATTGAGCAGTCGGTAAATCGTTTGATACGCACTCCTTCTGATTTTGAATTTTTGGTTGGTGTTATATGGGAGAGAATGCATGTAACGATTAGTCCTACGACATTAAAACGTTTATGGGGATATATAGAAGGGGCAGATATGACCCGTAGGAGTACGTTAAATATTTTGTCACAGTTCTTAGGATACGAACATTGGGATGCTTTTCTCGTAAAATTACACGATTCAGCTCCGGATGCTTCCGATTTTATTGTGTCACAATCAGTTAAAACGTCGGAATTACATGAAGGAAATATGGTAACCGTTTCATGGAAACCAGATAGAAAATGTACTTTTCTTTTTTTAGGAGGAATAAAGTTCCGTGTTGTTTCTGCATTGAATTCAAAGTTGCAAGTGGGAAATACGTTTGAATGTTCCTTTTTTATACATCATGAGCCGTTATATATAGATAATCTTATACAGGAAGATAATCCTCCTATGCCTTTCGTTCTTGGTACAAAAGGTGGTTTGGAGGAAATTATGGTCGAATAGATAGCTTTTTTTCATAAAAATGTGTGATATTTGTATGAATGGACACTTCATCTTCTGGTATAGTATTATCAAATAATGAATTGATATGTTCGGAATTTTCTGATTATGTGGAAATTCCTTGTGCTAGCTTTAATTGTCTATATCGTGCAAAACGCCAAGGACGATGGTTTGTGTTGAAAGGATTAAAGCCAGAATATGCGCAACAAACAATTTATCAAAATCTTTTACGCAAAGAGTATGAATTAACTTCTTTGCTGTATCATCCCAATATTGTTAGTGCATTTTCTTTTGAATATGATTCTAAAATTGGAAAATGTATTGTGCTGGAATACGTTGAAGGTTATACTCTGCGGGAATTTCTTCGTTTAAATCCATCTTCGCGTATCCGTATTGCAGTGGTGAATGAATTGCTTGATGGTTTGCAGTATATTCATTCAAAACAAATAATACATAGAGACTTAAAGCCAAGCAATATACTTGTTTCCCGTAATGGTAATCATGTTAAAATTATTGATTTTGGTTTGGCTGATAGTGATAGCCATGCAATTCTAAAGCAACCTGCCGGCAGTGCGAACTATATTGCTCCGGAACAACTGCAAGAAGGCGTTGTGCTTGATTGCCGAAGCGATTTATATTCTTTCGGAAAAATAATGGGAGATGTCTTCCCGTATTGCTATAGAGGTGTTACAAAAAAATGTACTACAGAAAATAGGGATAAACGGTATGGTTCTGCTATTGAAATACAGCAGCAATTACGTTTGTATTGGTTGAGAAGAATAGTTTCTGGACTTCTTGTGTTTATGATTGTTCTATTTTGTTTTTTTATGTTAAAAAAAACAGAAACTGTACTTCGACCATCAGTATCAACTGTTGAATATGTTAACAATAATGAAGTGTTGAATGATAGTACTTCTGTTCGAAAAACGGTTGTGGAAAATTACGAGTCAGAAGAGCAATTTGTTGAATCTATTCCTGTTAAAACGTTAAGTAATAGAGCATTTGTTCGGGATACGGTTATGGTAAATTACGAGTCAGAAGAACAAGTTATTAAATCTGTTCCTGTTAAAACATCAAGTGATAGTGCATCTGTTCATGCAATAATTACCGAACAAAAAAGTTCATCAGTTGAAAAAACTGTTGGCTTTGATTTGGAAAGTTTTAAGACTGCGATAGATAGTTTGTATAAACCATATATTGACAGTTTGATGACAAATAAATATGTTTGTTGGGAGACGGCACTTAATCGTTATTATGATTTGGCTGTGAAAATAACCTATGATATTTGGATTCCGTTAAAGGATTCAGGAGTTTTTAGGTCCGAAAAGGAAGAAATGGACATTTGGCAGAAGTATGCGCTTCCTTATGTTCGTAAATATGATGATACCATTTATAACCAACAATTGTACCCTCGTATTAAGGATTTACCTAGGTGTAAATAAAAAGGTAATACCAATTATTCCTAACGAAAAGTGTATTTTTTTGTATAAAACTCCTAACGAAAAATGTGTTGTTCTATACTAAACTTGTTACGAAAAGTGTATATTTGTTGTGAAATATCATCACGAAAAATGTAATTATTATGTATAGGAGTGTTTATAATGATTTGATACAGTGGAAATTGAGTGAAGGTAGAAAACCATTGGTTTTAAGTGGGGCTCGACAAATAGGAAAAACATACATTTTAAAGGAGTTTGGAAAATCTGAATTTAAAAAATTAGCCTTCTTTTCTCTAGATAGAGAGTTGAGTGTACGCTCTATCTTTGAGAATACTACTGATATTCACTCCATAATACTTTCTCTTTCGGCAATATCGGGTGTTGATATAACACCTAAAGATACTCTTATCGTCTTAGATGAAATTCAAGATTGTCCCAAAGCTTTAGAAGCTTTGAAATACTTTTCAGAGGATGCTTCCGAATATTTTGTAGCTGTTGCAGGTTCGTTATTGGGAATATCTTTACATAACAATATCTCGTTTCCTGTTGGTAAGATTGATATGATTAGAATGTTCCCTATGGATTTCTGTGAGTTTCTGGAAGCAAATGGTAAGACAAAGTATGTCGAAGTAATTATGCAAGAAAATTACGAAGTCTTAAATCTTCTTTCTACTGAATTGCAAGAATTACTGCGTATGTATTATTATGTGGGTGGTATGCCAGCAGTTGTAAAACAGTTTGTGGAAACTAGGGAACTAACTAAAGTTCGGACGTTACAAAATCAGATTTTATTTGATTATTCAAGAGATTTTTCGAAACATGCTCCACAGTCTTTGGTTCCTCGAATCAATTTGGTTTGGAATTCCATACCATCGCAGTTGTCAAAAGAAAATAAAAAATTTGTTTATGGTGCATTAAAACATGGTGCAAGAGCCTCGGAATTTGAATTGGCAATTCAATGGCTCATTGATGCAGGTTTGATATATAAAGTAAATAGAGTTTCTGTTGTTAAGATGCCATTAAAATTCTATGAGGATATGGGAGCCTTTAAGCTTTTTTTGATAGATGTAGGTTTAATGGGTGCTCTCGCGGACACTTCTGCTGAATCAATGTTGGTTAATAATAATATTTTTTCTGAATATAAAGGTATGTTCACAGAATTGTTTGTGGCAACTCAAATGATTTCCAATAAAATGAATCCTTTTTATTATTCCTCTGACGACGCTCATAAAGAACTAGATTTTGTGATTCAAGGTACAATGAATGTTTTCCCGATAGAAGTAAAAGCAGAAGAAAATGTTCATGCAAAATCATTAAAAGCTTTTCTACAAAAAAATCCAAATTTAAAGGCTGTACGAATTTCTATGAAGAATATGATTGAGCAAGAAAATTTGGTGAATGTACCTTTATATGCTTTTATTCCTTATTTGAAACGGTTATAACACTATATATCTATTTTATCCCTTCAGTGATTCTATAAAATGGAAGTTCCAGAGCCTTTGCTATTGTGGCAATTGTTTTTACGGTAAGATTAGTTTTCCCTGATTCGATTCTGCACATATTTGATGTCTCAAAATCGCAACGAAGCGCAAGTTCATGTTGTGAAATGCCTTCCTGCTCTCGTAAAAACTTAATTCGTTGTCCGATTTTTTTATACAAATCTGCTTCGTTCACGGTAAAACAATTTGAATTGTTCAAATGAACAAGTTTATTACCGCTTGTTTATTATCATAAATGATAAGTTTCTCGGTATGATTTGTTTGTATTTCCCTGAAAAAATTATATATTTGCATTATCATAAATGATAATACTTTGTCTGCAACATCTTAATCAGGCTCTTGAGGCAGATTTTGTTACATAATGATTGCTTACAGATTTAGAAAAGGACTAAAAAGGACTTTTGAAAAGGTTGCGAAAAGATGTTTGTTTGTAATGTGGAAGTTTAATTAAAAAAATATAAAAATATGCCAAGCAAAGTAAGAGTTTACGGAAAAGCACAAAACCGAACAGCATTGGGAATTATCAATGCGTATCAAGTAATGTTCCCTCAAGCAACCTATGAGGATTTCAAGAAATCTTTTCCTAATGAGATAAATCCAGATTGTGGATCAAAAAATATTTTTCTTACGGAGAAAGAAATTCAAGAACATGTTGCAGCAGGAGACGCATGGTATACACAAGGTCAAGGATACTTTGTTGAGCCAGAAGAATATATGACATCTAGTGATGGTATAAAATTCGCAGTTGTACGCATGTGGACAAAACCTAGTTTTGATAGATTGGTTTCTCATGCAAAATCGTATGATATAGAAATTGCCGAATTTGAAAAAGGTGTAAAGGGAGAAAAAGGCGGTTGGCGTCTTGAATATCTTAATGGCTATGTTCCACCTGTACCAACTAAATCAAAAACTTGGTTATGGATTTTAATAGGTGCTGCAATTGTGATTGCAATTTTAGCATTGTTGTTAATGCGTAGTTGTAATAAAGAACCACAAGTTGTTGAGAAAATAGTAACGGTAGTAGATACAGTATATGTACAACAAATTGAAGAAATAGAAAAGAACTTTAATGCTGCAGAGTTTGAAAAAGGAAAAACAGATTTGTCTGATGCTTCAAAGTTTGTACTTCATGACTTGGCAACATTGATGGGTAAACAACAACAAATTAAATTAAAAATTGTTGGTCACACATCTGCTGAAGGTGATGCTAAATTTAACCAAAAACTTTCGGAGGGTCGTGCGAAAGCAGCTGTTGATTTCTTGATTTCTCAAGGAATTTCCCAAGACCGTTTACAGTGGGAAGGAAAGGGAAGCAGTGAACTAAAAGATGCTGCCAATCCAGAATCAAATGTGAATAGAAGAACAGAATTTATAGTAATAGAATAAATATAGAAACAAATGAAAACAAGCTCTAAAACATTGTCGTCATTTCTTGCTGCTGCTGTATGGGCAGATGGCGAATATGATGAATTTGAAAAAGAATTTGTTGCACAAGTAGGAGAAATTCTTGACGTAAAAACGTTAGGTGCTGACTTGGAAAATGCAATAAAGGCAACAGAAAAAATGACAGAAGATGAATTAGCATCATGTCTTGAGGAAGCAGCAAAACAAGTTGATAATGAAGAAAAAGAAGGAGTTTTGACATTATGTCTACAAATGATGTGTGCAGATGCATTTTTGGCGACAGATGAGATGGAGAACTTTTTTGCCTTCGCTGAAATTCTTGGCGTTGATGAAACAACAGCATCATCAATCCTTGATGAATTTGTTGATGAAGAAGAAGATTTAATAATAGAAGAATAACCATTAATTTATAGAACTATGGCGATACAAAAAACAGCATCTGGTAAAGTTGACAAACGTACCAAAGAATATAAAGAAATGGTTGAACGTGCAAAAAAAGCACGTGCGGCTCAGAAAACGACAAAAAGTAAACCTACAATAAAAAAATCTTCGTCTTCTACTCGTCGTGCCGACGGTCATTTAGACCAACGAACAAAAGAAGGAAAAGCTGCTGCTGCTCGAATGGCAGAGGCTCGAAAGGCTAAAAATAGTTTCAAGAATAAATTAAAACGATTATTTAAATAATAGAAGATGGGATTTTTTACAAAAGGGAAAGATAGTGGCTTGTTAGATGATCGTCGTAAAGATGTTAAGGCGGTTAAAAAAGCTCTCAAAATAGCCACTTTAGGTATTGTAGATACAACAGGTAAGAAGAAAAATTCTTCTGTTTTAAGCAAAAAAAAGAAATAAGAAAAATAAAAAAAGTAATAATAAAAATAAATAGTTATGGCAGATTTAAAAATCAGTGGTCGTACAACAGTACGCAAGTTGAAAGAAGAGTTCAAAAAAGCATTTGGAAGTTCTCTTCGTGTTTACATGAGTCCATCATGCAAAGGTAAAATGGCAGATGACGCAGCTACATTAGCGTCAATTCGTGCTGAAGGTGCAAAAGGTGGCGAACTTACAGTTGGAGGTGCTAAACGCGTAGGCAATTTCGAAACTGAATTCGTTGAAATGTGGGGTATTGGTGTTCAAGTAGCAAATGCTGACGACACTAAACTTGCCGACAACGATGCAACACTTGTTCAAGCAGGTAAATAATTATAAAGCCGACGCATTTCTGCGTCGGCTTTTATGAAAGAATGATGACAAACACTGATAAAATATTAAATATTCTTTCTTCTTTTGAGAAAGCAGGAGAAGAAAGTTCTGGCTATGTAACAGGGAAGAATACTATTAGAAAAGTTTTTGAATCAATTAAGGGAGATAATGTAGAGAATATTCTTGCACGGTTAACTTTAATTGATAGTATGTATTCTACCCAAATGGGACGAAGATATTACGGTTTAGAAGAATTGGCAGAGGTTCTTGCCAAACTGCAGGAGAAGCAAAAACTATCGGATATGTTTTTGACTTTTCTAAAAGACAAAGATGTAGAAAAATTTACTGTTGTTTACAACGGTGAAGAAAAGAAGCTTTTTACAGAAAATTATGGAATAGGAAAGGATGGTAGGGATAAAGGACATGCTCTTTCGCTTATTACAAAGTATGCATATTTTGAAACTAATTATCAGTTCCCTATTTATGATTCTATAGTTCGGGAAATGTATCCGTTGTTATGGAGTTATTGTGGATTGCCTAAAAAAGAGATGCCTAAAATGACGAGTATGGTGGATAATATTATCGCATTTGTTGAGGCAATAGACTTGTTGAAAAAGAAATTAGGTAATCCTAAAGAATTAACATACGATTCGCTTGATCGGTTGCTGTGGCATACAGGTAAGATTCTAAGAGGAAATCTTTCTCTTATACTTACTATGGAAGAGTATAAGAAATATGGTTGTGAGTTTAATGAAAAGGGTTTTGACTTTTCAAAATATGATTTGACAAAAATGAAATTTTTGAAAGAAAAGCCAGTGTTGAAATCACTTTTTGAGTTAGCAAAAGAATTGTGTAATTAAAGGTAAATATTATGGCAAAAAAATCTGCAATTTCAGGAGAGTATGTAATCACAGTAGAAGATAGTGGTAGCATAGTAGTGTATCGAATTTTCGATAATGTAATAGCAAGTTTGCGCGAAGTCGCAGAAGTAAAAGGTTTTGAGTATGACACGAAATGGAACACTCGTCAATTTGGTAGCAAACTTTGTAAAGAATTTGGCGATGGTAAGTCTGCTGAAATAGGAAACTATTTCATTACTGTAAAAGCAGACGGTGGAATAGAAACCTATCGAACATACGATAACACGATAGAAGCCTTGCGTACCATTGCAGAAAACATTGGCTTCACGGCAGATCCTAATTGGAATACTCGCCAATTTGGCTCAAAACTTATTGACGAGATTAATAAATAAGTAAGTAATTAGATTTGTTTGAAAATAAGGTTGGTTGTGTTATTGGAAACATGATACAATTTTTCCTTTTCCCATTGGCCATTGCGCTTATTGTAGAAATATTAGATTAATTAAATTTATGAGTAAAGAATATTACAGAAAGAAAATTATAGACTTGCGTGCTGCTATGCAAAAAGAAAAGGACGCAAAGAAAAAAGATAACGAATATTATGCTAAGATGATAAAAACTGCAAGCACTCCTTCTTCTAAAGCATCTTATAGAAAATCAAAGGTTGATCATGCTGCAACTCATGATAGACATATTGAGTCTTACAAAAAGCAGATTGAATCAGCAAAGGAGAGCATGAAACGAGAAAAATAATCACACCTATGCCTCAAATGATTAATTATGGTAACGAAATTATTCGTTACAGTGACAAAGGGATAGAGTATTCTATCAATAAAGGTATAACGTGGAACCGACGTTATACTGGTTCTTCGTGTGGCGAATTTCGTGACTTGATTGTTTACGGAACAGATATTATTGCTGCCACAAGTAAGGGTATTTATTATTCGACAAATAAAGGCTTGTCTTGGATGTCAAGATATACAGGAACTTCGTGCGGCGATTTCCATAGCTTAATGGTAACTGGGAATGAAATTATTGCTACTACAAGTAAAGGGCTGTATCGTTCAACAAATAAAGGCTTAAGTTGGATTAAACGTTAATCCAATTATACAGCTAATTTAAAAAAGAGTCAATCTTTTTTTTAGGAGTGTTTTTGATTAGGGAAAATGAACATACAAGAAATTAAGCAAGAACTATCGCGTGTATTCGACGATGATTTGCATACAAAACAATGGCACAATATAGTTGACTACACTATAATTGCATTAATAATTATTAGTACAGTTGAGGTTTTTCTTTCAACATTCGATGGAGTGGTTGAAAAATATGGACGGCTTTTGCATTGGGTTGATGTGTTCACAACCGTAGTTTTTACTGTGGAAGTATCACTTCGTATTTGGTGTGCAGATTTATTGGATGAAAAATACAAAGGTTTTTTGGGGAGAGTTCGCTATTGCTTTAGCTTTTATGGCTTGATAGACATTCTTTCTACCTATCCATTCTATTTGAATTTTGTGATGAATATTCCATACACGGTTCTCAAAACACTGAGAATCGCCCGCTTGTTTAGAATATTCCGTTATATGAAATCGTTCCGCTTGCTTTCAGAAGCTATTAATTCAAAGAAAATGGAATTGTGGGTGTCGTTGCAATTTTTATTTATCGTAACGATAATTCTTTCTTTTATTTTGTTTTTTGTAGAACACGACGCGCAACCTGATGTCTATGTTGATGGAACATATCCGGTTGTTTGGGCTTTTGCTCAATATATAGGTGATCCTGGAGGGTTTGCGGAAAATCCTCCAATTACATTTGTCGGTCGGTTGATTGCTTGTATTATTGGTATTCTTGGCATTGCAATATTTGCGGTACCTGCTGGTTTAATAGGCAGTGGCTTTACCGATGCAATGGATAACGATAGAAAGAAAAAGAAAATAATTGATAATATAGAACGATTACGATTGGCATTTGAAACAAAGTTAGATAGACTTACAGGGTTTCAAATTGTTCCTCGATATTTGTCGGTAGTCGAAATTCAGGCTCGTATGGGGTTGACTGCTACCGAAATAATAGAAGCAACTACTAAGGGAGATGAGTTTAGACTAATAAATCTGGCATGTACGCGTCCTGCAGACGAACGTCCAGAGGATAAATTAGGAGTAGAACATTTTTCTATATCTACAGTTTATGGTCAATGCATAAATAGAAATTCAAAAGTTACCATTTTTGCTCCGAGCAATATTGTTGATCCAATCGCAGGTTGGTGGGCTTATTATTTGGCAAAAATAGGTGGATTTAATTATGTAAGCCGCGAATTTGGTGAAGCTCGTCCGTATCAATCTTACTATACCTGTAAGCCAGAGTTGCAGATTCCTGGTCGGGACGAGTGTATGAATGATTTAAATCAATTCCTTGATAAAGAAGATAAGTGGCTATTTACTGTTTTACCGTCTAGTGGAGCGAATGAACCAACTTTGCCGACGCAATTCCATTTTGGATATGGCGCGAAAAAAGGTGATGAAACCTTTGATGATCCTAACATTACATTAAATGATGTTACTTTATTTAAGTCTCTGTATAGTGAACTCTCAGAGTTACTATTGACTAAATATCAGTTGTCCGCAGATTATCAACGTTATCATAATAATTCCTCTAAAGCAAATTTTGCCCGTCATTTAAATACAAAAGTGAACGTTGTATGTTTGAGAGTGGCTTGGAGTGTATTATGTTGGGATATGCGTGCAATACAAATTGCGTATGATTTTGCGGCAATAATCAAGAAAAATTGTGAGGCTTTGCCGTTGCCGGAATCAAAGGATCTTATGAAGGCATCTATAGGATATATTGATTAATGAAAGTTCTTCTTACAGGTTTTGAACCATTTGGTCTTGAAAATATAAATCCATCAAGGGAAGTTGTTCTTAATTTCCCAAAAATAGAAAATGTTGAAGTTGAGAAATTGCTATTGCCAGTTTCCTTTAATCGTGTTGCTCCTATTGTAAAGAACGTAATTCGTCAAGTCAACCCCAATGTCATTCTAATGTTAGGTCAGGGAGGCGGTAGGTCGGGAATTTCGTTGGAACGGGTTGCAATTAATATAGATCATGCTACTGTGTCCGATAATGATGGTGTTTGTCCACAAAATACTATTATAAGTAAAAGTGGCGCAAATGCTTATTTTTCAACGTTGCCTATATCTGCATTGGTTAACGTGTTGAAAGATAACTCTATTGAAGCAAAGGTGTCTAATACGGCGGGAACGTATGTGTGCAATCATTTGTTTTATGAAGTTTGTAGATATACAAAACGCTTTAATCCCTCTATGCAGGTTGGCTTTGTTCATTTGCCATATTTGCCAGAACAAATAGTCAATAAAAAGGATAAACCATCATTAAGCTTACAACAAGATATAAAGGCAATTGAAATTTTGATTCAACAACTTGTAAAACTAAATGTAAAAAGTGATTAAGATATTCAAAAATTTTTTTAGTTAAAAATGCAAAAATCTTCAATAGTAATAAAGAAATTTATGTAAAAATCTTCAGTATAAGAAAAGCTATTTTTGTATACATTTTTAACTACTATGGGTGAGATAAAACGAAATATATATAGTTTGATAGAGCGTAAGATGCAACCACAAAAAATAATGGTTGTGTATGGAACGCGTCGTGTGGGAAAGACAAATCTTGTTAAGCAGTTGTATGAGAATTTCTCGGGAAAGAAAATTTTTCTAAATGGCGAGAGTTATGATACTGAGCGACTTTTAAGTGAGCGTAGCATTTCAAATTACAAGCGATTGTTTGCTGGGACGGATTTTACAGTTTTGGCAACATTTGATGAAGAAATATATTTCCCTGATAGTATGCATAAGTCTTTTGGCACACCAGCTATATGGCAAAACAAATATGGCGATGGAATGGTGTATGCTGTAAGTCCTCATATAGAACGAACATCGGGAAAAGAATATTTGATGGGTGTTTTTATTACTAAAATTTTGTCTAAGTAATTGTATTTATGAAAATTCCAGGTGTATCGTTCTCGTTGAAAAGAGCTTTAGGTATTTCAAAGCTAAAACAGTCTGTTGCTAAGAAAACAGGCATTCCAACAACCAAGGCGGGGTTAGAAAGAAAAATTGGAAATGCGATTGTCAAAGGTATATTCGGGAAAAAATAGTCTGTTAGATTTTTTCTATTTGTGAAACTCCCAATAACATGTATTTTTGTCTTGTCTAAAATTTAATAACTATGAAAAAATATGTAGCTGAAATGATAGGAACTATGGTTCTTGTCTTGTTAGGTTGCGGTAGTGCAATCTTCAATGGTGGTTGTGGAACAACTGCTCAAGTTTTAACTGTTGCTTGTGCTTTTGGTTTGTCGGTAGTGGCAATGGCTTATGCAATTGGTGGCGTTTCAGGATGTCATATCAATCCTGCAATTACTCTTGGCGTATTTGCAAGTGGTAGAATGAGCGGTAAGGATGCTGCTTTGTATGTGGTATTCCAAATTATCGGTGCTTTTATCGGTTCAGGTTTACTATGGGCGTTGACACAAGGTATTGATATGCCATACGCAACTGAAACTGGTGCAAATGCATGTGCTGAAGGTGTTTCTTCTTGTGCAGGTTTCTTGGCTGAACTGCTTGGTACGTTCATTTTCGTATTGGTAGTACTTGGTGTTACTGATTCAGAAAAAGGAAACAGCAATCTTGCCGGTCTTGCAATCGGTTTGTCTTTGATTTTGATTCACATTGTTCTTATCCCTATTACAGGTACAAGTGTAAACCCAGCTCGTAGTATTGCTCCTGCAGTATTCGAAGGTGGTCAAGCATTGTGCGACTTGTGGATTTTCATTTGCGCTCCATTGGCTGGTGCAGTTATTGCTGCTTTAGTATGGAATTGTTTGTCTTCTGACAAATGTTGTTGCTGTAAAAAAGAAAATTAATATCGATTAGGACGTTCTTTGGAGCGTCTCTTTCTGATTATTCAAACCATAAAAGGGGTGGCTTTTGTCATCCCTTTTTGTTTTAATTACAAAAATTTGCAAGTATTTTCTTATTTTTGAAAAAATCTAAGAACGATTGTAACTATTTCATTTTTTTCAATGTCTTATAATTGATTTGGTGATAATGTATACCGACGATGAAATTATAGAAGGATGTTTGAGCAACAATAGGCAGATGCAGAAAGCCTTGTACGACAAGTATGCATCGAAAATGTTTGCGGTTTGTTTGCGTTATGCGCAAAACCGTGACGACGCCTCTGATATTTTGCAGGACGGATTTCTGAAGGTCTTTACAAAAATGGACCAGTTCTCCCGGGAACATTCATTTGAAGGTTGGATACGCCGAATAATGACGAATACGGCAATCACTCATTACTACCAAAACAAAAAAATAAATGAACAACAGAACATTGAGGATATAAACGAAACAGATATTGAGACCTTTGACTTAAAAGATGCTGAATTCTCTAATGAAGAATTGATGAGCGTGATTCAATCTCTTCCTGATGCATATAGAATTGTATTCAATATGTTTGCGATAGAAGGTTATAAGCACAAGGAAATTGCAGATGAATTACATATAGAAGTATCAACAGTAAAGACTCAATATCACCGAGCAAAAAAGATGATTCAAGTAAAACTTGCTGAATTGTCGAAAGAGAAAAATTAACGAATGACGAACGAAGACAACAACATAGAAGATTTGTTCAGCTCGCGCTTTTCTGACGCAGAGGAAGTTCCTTCTTCGGATATATGGTCGAAGTTGGAAACTGATCTCGATAAACAGAATAATGTAGAGGGAATGTTTCAGGCTGCATTTCAGAATTCGGTTGTTGAACCTGCGTCTTCGGTTTGGCGTAAGATTTCTGCTACTTTGGCTTGGCGTTCATTCCTTACGTTCCATTACAATACGTTCAATATCTATTATGCCTCTATTATTTCTGCTATTCTTGGCTTGACGGGTGTTTATCTTATGCAAGATAAAACAGCAGATTCAAGTGTAACAGTAGCAGATCGTATTCATAATCAAGCACAATATCATGCTCAATTTGCAAAAGACGAGGAGTATTATAAGAATCTTCTTGCTTTGGTGCAACCTGAAACACAGACCGAAGAATATATGTTTGATATAGAAGTTCAGCAAACTTCTACGGCGAATCAATACAATCAAAAGGCATCGTATTCTGATGTGAAATCACATGAACAACAAACAGAAAATGCCGTTGCTTCTCAAAATGGTAAGTATTCCGAGGGTTCTAATGGTGACAGAACTATAGATTGGTCGTTTGTAAAAATAACAGGAACAAATTCTATTTGTAAAGATATCCCTTCGGTTTATTCTATAGTAGGTTTAACAACTCATGCCGATGTTCGTTGGTTGCTTCCAAAATCAGCAAAGAAAACGTCTGAGACTGGCCATAATGTTTCTATTGCATGGCAAGAGTCGGGTAAACAGAAAATGTCTGCTGAGGTTAAGGTTGGTAAGGAAAAACGTGTTTTTGATTTTGCTGTAACAGTGGAAGCAGTTGAATTGCCAACAATTAAAGGTAAAACAAAGGTTTGTCAAGGTATGGAGAAACAATTATACTATGTTGACGAATCTATCAATAAAGAAATATCATATTTGTGGGAAACACAACAAAATACAATCGACAATATTGGTAATAAGTATATTAATATTGATTGGACGAAAAGTGGAAAGGATACTATTTCTGTAACCAAGATAAATACAGTAACTGGATGTAAATCAAGTGCGTCTGTCGGAATAGTTGTGTATCCACAACCAAAAATCAGTTTTGAATATCATCCAACTGGCGATATGGAATATGAATTTGCATTTACAGAATCGCAACGCAAGGGATATTCGTATGAATGGTCTATAGAAGGTACCGAATATACAGAACCTGTTGTGACTCATACCGCTTCTGGCTCGGGAAGTTCTTTCGCTTCGTTAAAAGTTACAGATAAGAATGGATGTTTCACCTTTATACAGAAGGAAATAGATTTTAATAAGAATTTTATTGCTGTTCCATCAAAGTTCAATGTTGGTTCTGGTAAATATTTCTTGCCAATGACAAATGCTGATTTACGTAATTACAAATTGGAAATATATAATGCTCGTAATGAGAAGATTTGGGAAACCTCAGAACTTGATAATGGTAAACCTGCAGTAGGTTGGGATGGTCTTTCCAAAGGTGCTTCGTTGCCTCGTGGTAAATATATGTGGAAGATTTCTGCAACCTTCAACGATGGAACGCAGTGGAAAGGTGTAACACAGCCAAATGGCTCTACGCAGCCGAGTGGCATTTTCGTATTGGAAAATTAAAAGGATATAAAAGCAAATAAAAAAAGGCAGATCATTGATCTGCCTTTTTTATTGTTGTAGGAGAAGATTTATTTCAATTTTGCAATAAGTCCTTTCATGTATTCAAAATGTTTGTCTGTAACAGGAACAAGTGGTAAACGTAAGTAGTTTTCTACTATACCCATTTGCGATAAAGCAGCTTTAGCGCCTGCAGGACTACCTTCTGTGAAAAGACTGTCAGTGAATTCGATTAATTTAAGGTGAAGTTTTAATGCTTCATCATATTTGTTTGCGATGCACAAACGTATCATGTCAGAATACATTTTAGGCATTACATTGGCAGTAACAGAGATTGCTCCCCAAGCGCCAAGTGACATGTGAGGAACCACGATGGAATCGTCACCACTGAATACCATAAAACTTTCAGGAACGTCTTTTTTGATGTATGTGAATTGTTCTACCGAAGGAGATGCTTCTTTAAGACCAATTACGTTTGGTAGTTCGTTTGCAATTTTAATCGTAGTTTCTGCGGCAAGATTACAACCAGTTCTTCCTGGAACGTTGTATGCAATTACAGGAAGCGCACTTGCTTCGGAAACTGTTTTGTAGTGCTGGAACATTCCTCTTTGGTTTGGCTTGTTGTAATAAGGAACAACAGAAAGGATGGCGTCGAAGCGAGTGTCTACTTTAGAAGCTTTGTCAGCAATCTCGTTCGTATTGTTGCCACCACAACCCAAAATCATAGGGATTTTCTTTGTGTTGCATTCGCAAATAAAATCAATAATATCTTTTTTCTCGCTTTCGCTGATTGTGATTGGTTCACCTGTCGTTCCGAAAACGACTAAAAATTCAACTCCGCCGTCAATTACGTGGTCGACAAGTTTTTTCAAAGATTTAAAATCTACACTGCCGTCTGCTGAAAATGGAGTTATAAGAGCTGCTCCAGTACCACGAAATTTATCTTGAATATTCATATTATTGTTTTACTTTAATTTTCGTCAAATATACATTTATTTGCGTGATTAGACACGAAATTGTGTTGTCGTTTTTTGTGTCTATCATTAAATCGTATCGCATGTCGTTTTCTATATAACGACCAACTTTGTATGAAGCACATGAAAGTTTCTCAATGTAAAGTGTTGGAAACGAAGTCTCTGTGGTCATATCAATAAGTATGTCGTACTTCTTTTTTGCAAAGTCTAATGCTGCTCCAGGACGTAGTTTCCCGTTCCAAGAAAAATCGAGTGGCGAGAAAAAACTGGTAGGAACCGTGTTTGTTAGACATTGTTCCAATTCCGTAAAGTCCATGTATCCTAACATATTGACGGATATCTCTTTGTGGGCTTTAGTAATGAAAGCTGCATAATTGGCAATTTGTTGGTGGGTATCTTTGTCTGTAACATTGTATAAAATGCCAATTTCCTTTGCGTTATCGTAGGTAAATACTTTCGGTTTACGGTCATTTTTTTTGACACGTAGTGGAAGTAGCAGCTTCCCCAAAAATTCTTGTATGACCCCGATTTTTTTCATAGTTGCAAAACTACAAAAAAGCAAGGAGCTATGGTAGTTTCAGTAAAAAAATTGTATTCTTAAATTTTATTTTTTACATTCGCCAAAACAATTATTGCAAAATGAAGGTAGAAAAAAATACGGTTGTTTCTGTATCGTACACGTTGTACAAAGGAAACGAAAATGGTGAAGTTCTTGAGGTTTGTTCTCCGGAAAAACCATTGGAATTTGTATATGCTTTTGGTGATTTGTTGCCAAAATTCGAGGAAAATTTAGCAAATCTTGAAGTTGGTGACGAATTTGATTTCGTGCTTGCTCCAGCAGAAGCATACGGTGAACGTATGGAAGAAGCCGTTGTTGAACTTTCAACAGATATTTTCGCTCTTAATGGTATAGTAATGGAAGATATGCTATATGTAGGAAATAAAGTTCCTATGCGCGATAGCAATGGCCAACCTATGATGGGCGAAATCGTGAAAGTGGATCTTCCGAATAAAGTTATTGTGATGGATTTTAATCATCCTTTGGCTGGTGCGGAATTGTATTTTTCAGGAAAGATAGAAGCTATCCGCGAGGCTACTGAAGATGAAAAAGCTAATGGTATCCGTCGTGGTTGCGGCGGTTGTGGTGGCAATGGTGGCTGTGGCAGCGAAGGTGGTTGTGGCGGTTGCGGCGACTCTGAAGGCGGATGTTGCGGTGGTTGCCAATAATGGAGACAGTTGTTTAATATATTGAACGATTGTCATTTGTTTGGCAATCGTTTTTTTTATCTATAGACTATGGAAAAAACATATACTCTTTCATATATACTTGATTTGGCTCAACCTTTAATTCGTGAGCCGGAACGTGATATTCCCAATATCAATAAGGCATACGAGGTGGCAGAAAAAAACTTGTCTGCTGATGAAGTTATAGGCCTGTTCGAACAAGCAGAGATTGCAATTTCAATGATAGGTTTAGGAGCAAAGGCGGTAATGGCTATCTTTTTGCTTCCTTGTTTTGAACAGCAAAAAGTTGATGAAAAGTATATTCGTCAGAATTATGGCGACAAAGTCTATGGTATAGTTTCAGGCTTGATGAAAGTATCGAGAATAGACACTTCTCGCTCTATTTTGCAATCTGAAAATTTCATTCGTCTTATATTAAGCCAGGCTGACGACGTTCGCGTGGTGCTAACTATGATTGCATTCAAATTGTATCAGTTGCATCATATTAAGGAACTTGAAGAGGATGACCGAAAAAAATTGGCGGAGGAACTTGATGCTTTGTATGCTCCACTTGCCCATCGTCTTGGTTTGTATCAGATTAAGACCGAGATGGAAGAACTTGCAATGAAGTATTTGCATAATGACATCTATAAAACCATTGCGCAGAAGTTGGCGGAGAAAAAGGCCGACCGCGATGCGTATATTAAGCGTTTTATTGATCCATTAAAGGAATTGCTGATGTCAAAAGGCATTCCTCCATTTGAAATAAAAGGCCGTCCTAAGTCTATCCATTCGATTTGGAATAAATTGCAAAAGGGTAAGGTTACGTTTGAACATATTTATGACTTGTTCGCAATTCGTATTATTATTGACTCTGAGTTAGAGCATGAAAAACGTGATTGCTGGAATGTATATTCTATAATTTCGGACTTGTATCGACCAAATCCTAATCGTCTGCGTGACTGGATATCTTCACCAAAATCAAGTGGTTATGAGTCGTTGCATACAACAGTGTTAGGTCCGGAAAATCGTTGGGTTGAAGTGCAAATTCGTACTCGAAGAATGGACGAAGTGGCAGAGAAAGGTCAGGCCGCCCATTGGATTTATAAGGACGGAGATGTCGCTTCTGGCTCAGTGCACTGGTTGGCAAGAATTAGAAATATTCTTGAAAATCCTGTTGACGAGAGTCTTGAAAACGATAGCAACTCTCGTATGGAATTATATACTGATGAAGTATTTATTTTCACGCCACAGGGCGATTTACGTAAGCTTCCGGCAGATGCAACTTTGCTTGATTTTGCGTACGAGATACATTCGAATGTAGGTAATACTTGTACGGGTGGTAAAGTGAATGGCAAAATTGTTACCATAAAACAAGTACTTAAAAATGGTGATAGGGTAGAGATACTTACTGCAAAGAACCAATCTCCAAAACAAGATTGGCTGTCGTTTGTAAAGACATCGAAGGCTCGTCAACATATAAAGAAGTTTTTACGTGAAGCCGAAGGCAAAATGGCCGAGGCGGGAAAGGAAACTTTGTCAAGAAAATTTGCTCAATGGGAAGTGAAATTTTCTGATGAAAATATCCGTAAGTTATTGAAACCGCTGAACTACAAGGAACCATTTGATTTGTATATGGCGATAATGGATAACAAGGTTGATTTTTCTGCCGTAAAAAATCTGTTATTTGAAAAACCTACGGAAGACAAGAAACCTGTTCCTATTGATTTTGAAGATTTTAATAAAAAGATTAGCCGTAAAATCTCAAAAGAAGGTGATGGTCTTTTGGTTATAGATGAAATGTCGGATAATTTGGATTACAAGTTGGCGAAATGTTGTAGCCCGATTAAAGGTGACGATATTTTTGGATTTGTTGCCGCAGGTGGTGGTATAAAAATCCATCGTTTGAATTGCCCGAATGCCTACAATATGATGGAAACATATCCGTATCGTATTGTAAAGGCCCGTTGGGGTAAGTCTGATGCAAATGTAGATTTCGCTGTTGGTGTCCGCGTTGTTGGAAATGACGAGATTAGTATTGTGAACAATATCACAGAATTCTTGTCTCGAGACCAATTCGTAAAATTGCGTGGAATTAACTTGAATTCAAAAGATGGAAACTTTGAAGGCATGCTTACATTGTCTATTAAAGATATTGACCATCTTGATAAGATACTTGAAAAACTTCGTCAAATTAAAGGCGTGCATTCTGCAGAACGTTTCGATGTTGCAAGAAGGTAAGAAAGAAGACGTTGCGTTTGAATTAAACATTACAAATGTGTCCTATTCACGAATAGAACGAGGAATTACTGATATTTCATTTAGTCGTTTACTTCAAATAGCCAACTATTTTAAGACTCCAATTGAATGTTTGGTACGCGATGAAAAAGATGTGTCAAACGAAAAGATAGATACGATACTAACAGAACTTCTTGCTATGAAAGAAGATATTTGCGAGATAAAGGATTCTATTATAAAAGTTTAGAGTCTTATTGACAAAGGATAAAAATTTTATATATTTGTAAATGAATAGGTCGGTGGTAATAACCCCGAACGCACTTCCCCAATCATTTTTAGATTGGGGTCGCTTTTTTTTAGAAGGATTTCAAATCATTTTTATTGTCTATAAAATAGTAGCCATGTATGTTATCCAAGGAAAGTTGAGATAATGCTTGCTTGTATTTATCATTCCATTCCATAAATTGAAAAACAATTAACTTGGCTCCTTGTTTCCTTATTGCGTAATGTGCTCTTTTTATAATATTTCCAGAGCCACTCATACACTTTAAATCAGCAGGGATTCCATTTAATGTGATGTCATATCTCCCTTCTTTTTTATTGTCTGATAGGTGCTCAACACGAAATCCATGTCTCTTCAATATTTCACACATGTGATGCTCTTTTTTATATTTTTCTTTCTCGTTTCGACTCTTCCGAGATTCTCGAATTCGTTTTCGTTGGGTAACAAGAAATCCTCCATTATGAAATACAAAACCGTATTTCCTCCAATAGAAAATACAATATCTACAATAATTGTAGAATGAACTATAAATATGCATAAGCGGCTCAATGATTAATACAAATATAGTAAATATCCTTGAGTAAGAGAATTGCAGTTTGGAAAATTGTTTTTATATCGTTGCTTTTCTATACAAGAAGAAGCATAATATTCCATACAGTATGTTCGGAAGCCATACGGAAACAAGTGGACTAAAACCAAGATTCAACGTAAATGTTGTGCTTACTTGCATGAGTAGGATGTAGGTGAAACATAGTGCTGTTCCTACAACAATATTAATGACGGTTCCACCACGTTTTTTCTTGTTAGAAAGACATACGCCCATTAACGTAAGAATAAACGTAGAGAATGGTAATGACCATCGTTGATATTTCTCTATCATTAATTTCTCGATATTGTCGGTACCTTGCAGTTTTTGGTTTTCAATGAACTCGTTTAGTTCCACGATATTCATTTTTTCAACGTACGAGTCTCGCATTTTTAAGTCTTTGGCTTCAAGGTAACAAGCCGTGTCGAGACGAGCACCGGTTTTATGTGTTTCGGTATTGTCGGAATTTAGTTCTCGTATGAAATAGTTATATACGGTCCATTGTGATTTTGTGGAATCCCAACGGGCATAGTCGCTGGTCATTTTAGATTTAAGCTTACCGTCTTCATATTTTTCTATGGCGAATCGGAATGCGTTTTCGGAGTCAACATTATAGCTTTCCATATAGATAAACAATCCTGGACGGACTTGTCTGTGGATATTCTTCTCCCAGTTTTGATATTTGTTTCGTACATATCTGTCTTCAAAATCAATTCTGGTTTTGTTTGATTCCGGAATGATATAAAGAATAAGTGTTGCCGAAATAATCGCAATAAAAGTTGCTGTAACCATATATGGCAATAAGAACCTGTGGAAACTGATACCGCCGGCATGAATTGCAATTATCTCGCTATTTGCCGCCATTTTTGATGTAAAGAAAATGACGGAAATAAATACAAACATGGACGTAAATAAATTCGCATAATATGGAATAAAGTTTACGTAGTAGTCGAAAATAATAGCTTTTAGTGGAGCTTTGTTAGCGATAAAGTCATCGTATTTCTCTTGAATGTCGAATATGATGGCAATGGACATGATTAGTACCATTGAGAGCAGGAATGTTCCCAAAAACTTTTTAATAATATACCAATCAAGTTTTTTTATCATATTCTTTGTGCAAGTTGAATGACCATTCTTTGCTTCCACTCACGGAATGTTCCGTTTATAATCTGTTTGCGTGCTTCGGTAACTAAGGCAAGATAAAATCCAAGATTGTGTATGCTTGCTATTTGTGCCCCAAGCATTTCACCGCATTTTATAAGATGATGAAGATATGCTTTCGAGTAAGTAGTGTCAACAAATGTAGCACCATTAGTTTCTATAGCCGAGAAGTCATTCTCCCATTTCTTATTTTTAATATTGATAATACCGTCCCATGTGAATAACATGCCATTTCTACCATTACGTGTTGGCATAACGCAGTCGAACATATCCACACCGCGGGAAATTGCTTCCAAAATGTTGATAGGAGTTCCCACGCCCATAAGATAACGAGGTTTGTCCTTTGGTAAGATTGCATTCACAACCTCTATCATTTCGTACATAACCTCTTCTGGTTCACCTACGGCAAGGCCGCCAATTGCATTTCCCTCGCGTTCTTTCGAAGCAACAAATTCTGCTGACTGTGCGCGTAAATCTTTATATGTACAACCTTGTACTATAGGAAAAAATGTTTGGCTATATCCGTATAACGGTTCTGTCTCGTCGAAATGTTTTATACCTCTATCGAGCCAGCGATGGGTTAGCTCTAATGATTTTTTTGCATAATTATAATCGGCAGTTCCTGGGGTACATTCGTCTAATGCCATAATGATGTCGGCACCGATAATTCGTTGAGTGTCAACCACATTTTCAGGTGTGAATAAATGTTTGGAACCGTCTATATGTGATTTGAATTTTGCACCTTCTTCGGTAAGTTTTCTGTTGTCGGCAAGTGAAAAAACCTGAAATCCACCGCTGTCGGTAAGAATAGGTTTGTCCCAACTGTTGAATTTATGTAATCCGCCGGCTTCTCTCAATGTTTGCAATCCTGGACGAAGGTATAGATGATAGGTGTTTCCTAAGATAATCTGTGCTTTGACTTCGTCTTTTAGTTCTGTTGCGTGTACGCCCTTTACGGAGCCAAGTGTTCCAACTGGCATAAAAATCGGCGTAAGAATTTCACCATGGTCGGTCATTATTCTTCCGGCACGAGCATCTGTTGCTGCATCAGTATGTTCTAAAGTGAATTGCATACAAAATTTTTCCGCAAAGATAGTTTATAACATGCAATGTTCCACGATAAAAATCTATCATTTAATAGGTATCATCGATAGAATATTCATTGCATCCTGTATAGTTTGTATATTTTGGAATGTTAAAGTAAGTTTTCCGTTATTTTCCTTAAACGTGCATGAACGTGGATTTTGTTGAACAAACGAAAGCACATTCGTGAAAATCGCCGATTGATAGTATAAAGAATTTTGATTAGCAATGAAGTAGTTTATCATCACCTTGTTCTTCAACGTAATTTTTTCTATACCTCGGTCTATTGCAATCCAACGGAGTCGAACAATATTGAGAAGGTCGATACTTACTTGTGGTATTTCTCCAAATCGGTCTATCAATCGTTTTTCGAATGCTACAAGAGCTTCTTCGTTTGTAATACTGTCAAGTTCTCGGTATAATTTTACACGTTCGCTAGAACTTTCAATGTAATCGTTAGGGAATAGGATACCTAAATCGGTGTCGATATGGCAATCCGATACGAATTTCATGGACTCTAATTGTTCGGCGGCACGCTGTTTTTCAGTTTCATCTCCGGCAAATAGTTCTTTGAATTCGTTTTCTTTTAGTTCAAGTAAAGCTTCGTCAAGAATTTTCTGATATGTTTCGTATCCGATGTCTGAAATAAATCCACTTTGTTCAGCTCCGAGTAGATTTCCTGCACCACGTATGTCAAGATCTTGCATTGCTATGTTGAATCCGCTGCCTAATCCGGAAAAATCTTCTATTGCTTGCAAACGTCGGCGTGCATCGTCAGGAAGTACGCTTAATGGTGGAGCCATAAGGTAACAATAAGCTTTCTTGTTCGATCGTCCTACACGTCCACGTAGTTGATGTAAGTCGCTCAAGCCAAAGTGATGGGCGTCGTTCACTATCATAGTGTTGGCATTTGGAATATCCAATCCTGCCTCGATAATAGTTGTAGTAATCAATACGTCATATTCGTGGTTGATAAAGTCAAGCATGATTTGTTCCAATTGTGGCCCGTCCATTTGTCCGTGTCCGACTACTGTTTTTACTTTCGGACAAAGAGTGCGAATATGTGTTTCGACTTCGTATATGTTTGACACTCGATTGTTTATAACAAACACTTGTCCGCCACGTTCTACTTCGTACATGATGGCTTCTTTTAGTAAGTCATCGCTGTAGGTATGTAGCTCGGTAATAATAGGATGGCGGTTTGGCGGCGGAGTATTGATTATTGCCAAATCTCTTGCTCCCAATAATGAAAATTGCAATGTTCGTGGAATAGGAGTGGCAGTAAGCGTAAGCGTATCGATGTTTACTTTGATTTGCTTAAGCTTTTCTTTAATGCTCACACCAAATTTTTGTTCCTCGTCTATGATAAGGAAGCCTAAATCTTTAAATTTTACGTCTTTCCCCACTAATCGATGGGTCCCAATTATAATGTCGGTTTTTCCTTCTGCTAAATTAGCAAGAGATTCCTTTTGCTGTTTGTTTGTGCGAAGTCTGCATAAATAGTCGACTTTGCACGGAAAGTTCTTTAGACGGCTTGAAAAAGTCTTGTAATGCTGTAAGGCAAGAATAGTTGTTGGTACGAGTACGGCAACTTGTTTGCCATCGGCAACAGCTTTAAAAGCGGCACGAATGGCAATCTCAGTTTTTCCGAAACCAACATCGCCGCAGACAAGCATATCCATAGGATATGGCTCTTCCATAGCAGCTTTAACTTTTTCGTTTGCTGCAGCTTGGTCGGGAGTATCCTCGTAAAAGAAAGATGCCTCCAATTCGTGTTGTAAATACGAATCTTGTGAAAAACGGAAACCGCTTTGTGCACGTCGTTCCGCGTAAAGTGCAATTAATTCTTTTGCAATATCCTTAACCTTCTTCTTTGTTTTCTGTTTAGTGTTTTGCCATACGGCAGAACCGAGTTTGTGAAGCGAAGGAGCAACACCGTCTTTCCCTTTGTATTTCGATATTTTGTGAAGGCCGTTAATGTTTACGAAAACTAAATCGTTGTCTCGATAGACAAGTTTCACGGCTTCTTGTACCTTACCGTTGTTCACAATGCGTTCCAAACCTGCATAGCGGCCAATACCAAAATCTATATGTACGACAAAATCACCAGGATTCAATTCCTTCAAATCCTGAATGGACAAACTTTCAGATGAAACTACTTTCTTCTGACGTTTGTGTGCATGGTATCGATTAAAGACCTCGTGGTCGGTATGGCAACAAATACGCAAATCATCATCGATAAATCCTTGCGAAAGGGAAGTTATGATAGGTTCTAACTTTACCAGTGGATTTATTTCGTCAAAAATCTCAACAATTCTGTCGTATTGGGTTTGAATTTGCGTGATGAAATAATTAGTGTAATTATTCTCTTGATTTTCAACTAATTGTTTTCCGAAGAATTCAAAGTTCTTATTTACCTTTGGATGAGGTTGTGTGTGAAAATCGAATAGTGTGTAGTATTCATACGAAGAATTTGGTCCAAATTCACATACACGATTTTTGTCAAAGAATTCTTGAATAAAATTTGCATCAAGCAACGTTTGCGATAACTCTTTCGTTTTCTTCTCGTCCGACTTATACGCTTTGAGTGCCTGTTCTTTTATGTGTGCGATTCTTTCAATGTCTAATTTACAACCTTTTGTGAAAACTATAGGGTTGTCGAGATATTCAAGTATAGGAATGTAAACTTGTTTATCTGTGGCATTCTGAACATCGGGAATGATATTGAATTCCTGTACTTTTTCTACCGAAAGTTGATCATCGACATTAAATGTGCGTATGCTTTCAATCTCGTCCCCAAAGAAATCGACACGATAGGGTAGGTCATTAGAAAAACTGAAAATATCTATAATACTACCTCGTACCGAGAACTGTCCGGGAATAGTAACAAAATCAACCCGCTCAAATCCAAAGTCATATAGTAGATCATTAATAAATTCAGTATCAACTTTATCGCCGACGTGAAGGACATGAATTTTTCGTTTAAATTCCTTTTGCGAGATAACCTGCTCTACTATTGCCTCCGGATATGTTACCAATATTTGAGGGAAATCGTTTTGCGTTAATTCCTTCATCGCTTCTGTTCTCAAAAGCATATTGGATTTGTCTATCTGGTCGTATTGGATGGAGCGTTTATATGAAGACGGAAACAGAAGAGAATATTTTGCTCCGAGTAAACTTGTTAGGTCGTCTAAAGCGTCGGAAGCTTCGTCGGCAGATGGCATAATAACCACCATGCTATTCTTCAGCGCATTGAAAAGTTGTGCAATAAAGAAATATGGTTCAGAACCGTTGATTCCCCGTAGCAATCCTTTGTAGGCAGGATTTGCAGCAAGATCACCCTGAAGTTTTCTGTAATGAGGATGTTTTAGAAATAGTTGTGAAAAGTCGGAGATGTTCACTGTTACATGTAATTTTCAGCGTCTTGTTTCAAAACACCTAAAGCAACAGCGATAGGGTTTACTTGTTGAGCCATAAATTCTTTTATGATTTCTTCGCTTAAAGCAGTAGCAGGAGCAACGGCTGCGATTTTTCCTGCAGACTCATTGATAGTTTTTACCAAACTGTCTTTGGCTAATTTTACAGCAACCCATGCTTGCTGCGAAACATAGATTTGTTGTGAGAGGTTATGTTCAAATTCAGCTCTTACAGTAATAAGTAGTTCTTGATGTAGTTGAGCCGCAGTCATTTGTGGAGTTTGCACTCTTAGTAGTAAAGATTCTGGGCTGATTCGTTCCAAAAGAAGAACCAATCGTTCGTATGCTTGTATACGAAGCGGCAAGCTGATTTTCTGCGTTTCCGCTTTTTGTATAGTATTTCTTTTCTGCTCCTCGTTTTTTAGAAATGCTTCAATTAATTTGTTGGAATTTTCCTGTTGTTTCTTTTCTTGTGTTTCAAATAAGCGTTTTATCATACAATATGATACAAGAAAGACTATAACAGACGGAATCGTGATTTCTAATATTCTAAATAATGTTTCCATAGATGTGAATTTTATACAAAGATAGAATTTATCAGAATTTTATAAAATTTTGAGAGAATAATAACTCTTTACTTCTTTTTATAGAATAAAAAAAAGGTGTCCATTTCTGAACACCTTTAGTATATAGTTTAATTAGTTTCTTATTGTTTTGGAACAACAGAGTAGCTAACTTTCAAAGCATTTGCTTTACGAAGTTCTTGTTTTACATCGGAAACAATACCCATTTTTGCTTTCGAATCAACTTTTAGCGAAACCGTCATTTGAGAGCGGTCGTTTGCTGGCATTGATTCTTTTTCTGTTTCCACGAACTGTGCAATCTTAGAAACATCTTCGATTGATTCGTTAAGTTGGATAACAGGTTGAGTACCAAATAGGTTTTGGTATTTCAAAGTAGGAGCAGCGATGTAGATATTGCTAACCAAAGATTTCTTTTCAAGTTTCACAAATTCAGTTGCTTTTGGCAAATGAGGTTTTTTCACCAACAAAGTGCTTTCGCGCATAGTTGTAGAAACCATGAAGAAGAATATCAACATGAAGATAATATCCGGCAAAGACTGTGTGGAAATTGCAGGAGGCGTCTTTTTTTCTTTACTTCTAAATTGAGCCATATTATTTTCCTCCGATATTTTTAGGTTCTGCTTCTGAAATCTTTTGAGGGATGATTTTTTTGATTATATCCTGTTGGTTTTCCTTCAAGTCGTTGAAAGGTTTCTTGAAGTATTTTACAGAATAGTAATCTTTTACCTCGTTATAAGCAGCAACAATTTCGTTCTGAATTTCTATGAATTTCGCATACGATGTACCACGGTCGTTTTGGATACTTACGATGGCTTTAGTAACTTTTACTTTACCTATGCCAGGGATGTCTTCTTCCGTGTAACCAGGGTAACGTTTGTCCTCGTTGTCGTTATTCATATTCATTAAGAACTCCTTACAAGCCTTGCGCAAATCTCTTGGATGCATAGGCTTTTTCTCAACCATCAATTTATCGTCCTTGTTTACAAGAACAACGAACAAGTTTTTGTCCAATACCTTGATATCTTCTTGTTGTTCAGTAGGATCTTGATATGGAGGCAACATACGGAAAAGGCCAGTATCAGTATCCATGGTTGTAGCAACCAAGAAGAATATCAATAGCATGAACGAAATGTCCGCCATTGAAGAAGAGTTTATTTCAGGAACTTTCTTACCCATATTTTTACTGTATAAAGAGGGAACCGAGGCTCCCTCTTAGTTTTATTTTCTTAAAAATTTAATTACGAATGAAGATAAGATTGACAATACTGCGCCACCCAACAAGAAGTATGTTGCGTATAACAATGTGTCAGTCAATTTTACATCACCTTTCGTTATTTCGCCATCGAAACCAATAATTGTTGGAATTGTGTCAGATGACAAAAGGAATGCAACACCTGCTGCGATAATTACGAATGCAACTACGAATATTGTAGTTTTAGATGTTTTCTTGCTACTTTTAATAGTAGAGTAAACAGCCATTGCAATCATAAAGATAACTGCGATTACGATTAACGATACTGCAAATGTTAGGTAAACGCCAGCGTATGAAATACATTCTTGGCTACATTCATCTGAATCTACAGAAAGTTCTTCGTATGGTTTTGCGCAGGCATCTGCTGCTGCCATAACGGTCTCACCGTCTGGGCCAATAGCTTCACAAGCTGGAAGTTTACAAGCCAAGCAATCTTTGCCTGACGCTGCAAACAAGTACCATGCAGTCACCAATACAGCGATGACAAGCAAGGATACACCTGCAACTTTGAAGACTTGATTAAACTTTTGATTGTCCATCAGTTAATTATTTTTTAGCGTTATACTTAACAACGATGTCGATTAATGAGATTGAAGAATCTTCCATGTCTGTTGTTAAATCGTCGATTTTAGCCAACAAGTAGTTGTAGAATACTTGCAAAATCATAGCTACGATCAAACCACCTACTGTAGTCAACAAGGCAACCTTGATACCACCAGCAACAACTGTTGGAGACATTTCACCTGCTACAGCGATATCATCGAATGCTTGGATCATACCAACAACTGTTCCCAAGAATCCTAGAGAAGGAGCTAAACCGATGCAAAGAGAAACCCAAGTCAAACCTTTTTCCAAAAGACCCATTTGAACGCTACCATAAGAAGCAACTGTTTTTTCAACCATTTCTGGACCGTCAGAAAGACGAGTTAAACCTTGGTAGAAGATGCTTGCTACTGGACCTGGAGTGTTACGGCAGATATCTTTTGCCTTTTCTTCGTCACCGCTTTCCAATGCATCTTCAATATTTTGTAATAATTTCTTTGTATTAGTTGTTGCTAAGTTCAAGTAAAGAATTCTTTCAATTGAGATAGCAACACCAAGAATCAAGCAGATTAATACTAATGCCATGAAACCTGCACCACCTTCGATGAATTTTTCTTTCAATACTTGGTGGAAACCTTTTTCTTCTGCTACAACAACTTCTTCTGTAGTTGTTTCTGCTGGAGCAACTGCTTCTGTAGCTTTTGCTGAATCGCTTTGTGCTACAGCTGCTTGAGCTGAATCATTGCTTACTGCAACATCTTCTTGTGAAAATGAAGTTAGGCTGAATAATCCTAACGCCATCACTAATGCAAATACTTTTTTCATAATTTTAATTAATTAATACTTTCTTTTTTATTTAAACTTTTATTTGTTTCTATTTGTCTTATGGCATTGTCCTTGTCCTTAAATAGCAAGGATATCTGCCTTTGATATTTTGCCCCAAATATACGGATTTTTTTTATTTCCTATTGAAAACATGTAAAAGAAAAGACGAATTGTGCACTATTTGTTTTGTGAATTAACTTGTGCATGCCGCTTATTGTAAGGTTTTCAGTTAAAGTTTTTACTTGTGCTCTGTCAATGACATGACATTTTTGCTTCTTATTGGTGAAACAAATTTGTATTTTTGTATGTCTTGTTTATAATGAAGAAGTTCATACTATACATATTATTTTGTTTGCTCTCGTCTGTGACATTTGCCCAGCGGGAACGCGATACCACTTCTCGTATAAATTGGGAACAAACTTCATGGGACGAGACTATGAACTTGTTCTATGAACCAGGTTATTTAACTGCAGGTGGGGGCTTGGGAAATATAGAGCCTCTTTTGTTTGAGGGAAATATAGTTCCTTACTATCGTATAGGTTTAGATGCTATTAAGCATTGGGCGTTTATTATTTCTCCACAAGTTATTGTTCGAATGTATAATGACTACTCGTATCCGGTTCGTACTCCGTCATACGAACCGCGTATCATTTTGGTCCATCAAACCCTTACGGAAAAGCATCCTGCATTTTCGGGATGGTTTCAGTATGCTTCGCTGTATCATCATTCTAATGGACAAGATGGTTATTTTTATACGGATAGCACGAATACTACTATAAATACTCATGATGGTAGCTTTTCTACGAATTGGATAGAGGCGGGTACGTTCTATGCACGTACACATAGCACTCGACAATATTATGCTAAATTGTATGGAAAGTATTGCTATCAACTGGATACCATGTTGAATGGTTTGTATGGTCGTTGGCGTTTCAATTTCGACCTAAAATTTGAATGGAATATCGCAAAAACTATCTACAATCTTTTTAACATACAATACTTTAAGAATAAGGAATCTATTTTCTCTAATGTGTTGAAGTTCGGGGTGATTGCCGGGAATATGGCGAAACGTGATGCTTTAGATATTCATCGTTGTGTTTTGGATTATACAATCTCTTTTAAACCTGCTTTTTTACAGGATGTAACTATTTTCGCCCAGTATTATTGGGGTGAGGATTACTACAATATTTATTTTAATCGAACTTTACGGCTATTTCGTGTCGGCTTGACTGCTCACAGCGAGTTCTTCTCTCGTAAGACAATTTTTTAATTGTTAGCCTTGGGTGCTAATAAATGTCGTGAATTCTTTTACAATTTGTTTGGTGTAATCGTATCCTAGAATTCTTCCTTCGTCGTTGTTGATGGTAAGTTTGTTTATCCATTGGACTCCGATAAATGTTCCGCAGTGGATTATTTCTTGACTATTTGCTACTATATCTTGTGGAATGCCATTGTGTCGTTGGGTTTTCCATTGATTGCGAGCCAAATGTTCTGCAAAAATGGTAGTGATAGGTTCTGTTTTTTCGTGTAAATGTATAGTGTCGTTTGCTATAACCAATAGATCGCCTCGGTCTGTTCCCATTACATCGCCTTTTGCATTGATTATACAGTTAGTGGAAAATGTTTCTTCTTGTTCGGAATATGTAGAATTGGGAACAAAAGGATAGATGGTTGCTGACTCGCTTTGGTAGGTCAATTCCGTGCCTCGGGTGCTAAAATTATATTGCAGTGTTTCTAATGGCTTGACGAATATGCAATATGCAGGTTCTGATTGTGTAGGAAATTTCTGCCAGAATACCAACAATGTACATACGCCACCTTTATATACTTTATTGACATTGAGTACTCTATGTATTTGGTGGTCGATGTTTGCAAATGTTAGTTGTTGTGGTATTGTTACGCCTTTCTTTTTCATGCTTTCGCAGATATTTTGTAAGTGCGAAGCTAAGAAAAGCGGATGCGTGTTGTATAAGCGGATGTCGGTACGCTCGTAATCGTTTATTGCGAAAATTGGTGCTGTGTTCAGTGTCTCAATTTTCGTTATTTCATTATTGTAAATGCAGAAATTTTTCTCCACAACTATATGTATTCCTTACTGTTCTCAGGAAATATTGATGGGTATTGGAAACCACGACCACTGATTTTGCTTGCATCGGTAGTACGGATTAGTTTAAATAACGCATCCTTGTCTTTGCAGTGGAAACTATAATCATTTCCTTTGAACAAAACGTTGAAAGACAAATCTTTGTTGATTTGAATAAGCGCATGTGCGGAGATAATGTTTGCAACTGTAACAGTAAGCATGTAATTGTTTTCCAATTCAATATCTACTGTTGAAATCGTGTCGTTTTCGTTTATTACAGGTATGATTCCAAGTGACAACAATTTTTTGAATGTGTTTTTTGCATTGAATTGTTGTTTCGGATTGTCAAGTATGTCGCGTGCCAACAAAACTTGCGCAATCATTTGGATGTATTCGTCAAAAATATTCTGATAGCGTTTGATTAGTTCCACTTGTCCGATAGCAGCAAGTGCCTGCTTGTCGCTTAACGATTTCGGATATTTTGTCTTTTTTGTCTGTTCCAAACCAGAAGCAATGGCTCCGGCTGTCACTAGAATAACATCGTTGTCGCTATTGCGTACGTTAGAGATAACCATTGCAATGTGATTCAACATGTCCTTTTGAATGACGTATTTGTCGTTAACCAAGGTGCCTTCCTCAACATTGAAAACTAATCGTAATTTTGTCATCGTTTTTATGCTTAAAAATTGCCGGTAAATATATATTTTTACTTGCGAATTTTAAAATCAAAATTCATGAAGAATTTTTTTGCGTTTTTGAAAGAAAAGAAAGTCGTCATTTTCACTTTTTTACTTTTTATGTTTGGCATTGCCTTGGTGATGTATTTTATGCCTCATGAAAAGCGCTTTGAATATGAGTATCAACAAAATAAGGTTTGGATGCATGATGATTTGTATGCTCCGTTTGGATTTTCAATTGACAAAACCGAAAGCGAAATACAAGATCAACGTGATAGTGTGATGAAGAAATATTCACCGTACTACAATTATGATTCTACGGTGTACGAACGCGTGGCAGATTCTATTCTTTCACGATATATGCGTGAGTTAGGACATTTTGTTCCAGACACAGTGTACGATTACGATGATGTAATGAAGTCGCAAGGATTGACCGAATTTGCAGCATTGTTGAAATCGGTTTACAATACGGGAATTGTCGATCTTCAGAAGCCTTATAAAACTTTGATTGTAGAACGGGGCTCTCAACGGGAACGTATGTTGGCTCATTCTGTTTTCACGTTACCTGAAGCTCATGGAGAGTTGATGCAGAAAATTCCTGCAGATTTCGATTCTCTTCGTCGTGTGAAATTTAAGGAAATCATTTTTTCTAGTTTGATTCCAAATGTGTTGTTGAATGAAGAAATTTCTTCGCAATTGAAATCTCAGTTACAAGCTACTGTTTCGGAAAAACACGGATATATCAGTAAAGATTCCCGTATAATTAGTCGTGGTTCGGTTGTAACCGAAAAGGACAAAAAGGTATTGGACTCTTTGAAAAAGGAATATGAATCGGGAAATGTAAGTTTTGTCGGTCGTTTGGCAATTTGGTGCGGACAATTGATATTACTCACGGTTGCTTTTGCCGTGTTGTTTTTATTGATTTTATATTCAGAGCCTGATGTCTTTATGAGATTGAAATACTCTTTCTTTATTGTGACGGTGGTTGTGCTTTTCATTGGTTTGGCAATTCTAACCTTACGTTTTGAGCATATCAGTATTTATTTGATACCATACGTTGCATTGCCAATACTTATTAAAAACTTCTTGAATGCCCGTGTCGCATTGTTCGTGCATATTGTAACGATGATGATAATTGGCTTGGTGGCACCTAACCCATTTGAATTTATATTCCTACAAATTTCTGTTGGCGTTATTGCTTTATATAGTTTAGGAAATCATTATCAACGTAGTTTCTTATTTTGGACGGCGTTGATTTCTCTTGGCTCATATTCTGTTGTCTATATTGGTTTGTCTTTGTTGAAGGCAGGTGGCTTGAGTGGAATTGAATGGACACAATTATTCTGGTTCTTGGGCAGTTGCGTATTCTTGTTGACAACATATTTGTTGATTTTCATATTCGAGAAGATTTTCCGTTTTCCTTCCGATATTACCTTGTTTGAATTGTCGGATACCAGCCGTGGCGTATTGCGTGAGTTATCGGATAAGGCGCCGGGAACGTTCCAACATTCGTTACAAGTTGCAAACTTTGTAGAAGTAGCTTTGCGTAAGATCAATGGAAATGCTTTGTTAGGACGAATAGGAGGTTTATATCATGATATTGGAAAACTGAAAAATCCAGCATTCTTTGTTGAAAACCAAATGTTTAAGGAAAATCCTCATGATAATTTAGCTCCAGAAAAGAGTGCGCAAATTATTATAGACCATGTGAACTATGGTCGTGAACTTTCTCGTAAACTTGGATTGCCATATTCTTTGGAGCAAATAATTTATGGTCATCATGGAAATTCCAAGACTATTTATTTCTTGGATAAGTACAAGAAAATGCATCCTGACGAGGACGTTGATGAATCGAAATTCCAATATCCAACATCTAAGGTTGTGAACAAGGAACTTGCGGTTATTATGATTGCCGATGGTGTGGAGGCAGCATCAAGAAGTGCTCATTTAGATACTCGTCAACAAATTGAAGCATTAGTACAAAAGATTGTAGAGCATTTGATAAAATCGAAACAATTAGAAAATGCCGACATAACATTAAAAGAATTGGATACGGTAAAAGAGGTATTTGTTGAAAAATTGATCAACTTATATCATGCTCGTGTTCCATATCCTGAAGACGAAAAGAAAGATGAAACGATATAATATTCATGGCATATTTTTGGGGACAGGTACCTCACAAGGTATCCCAGTAATTGGTTGTAATTGTGCCGTTTGTACATCGTCTGATCTTCGGGATCAACGACTTCGTACAGCGTTCTATTTGAATGTGGATGGTGTGAATTTTGTGATTGATACGGGTCCGGATTTCCGTCAACAAATGCTTACAAATAAAATAACGAAACTTGACGCAGTGCTTGTCACTCATGAACATAAGGACCATTTGGCCGGTCTTGACGATATTCGTCCGTTTAATTTCATGAATTTCACGGCTATGCCGATTTATGCAGAACATCGTGTCGCAGATGTCATTCGTAAAGAGTTTAGCTATGTGTTCGTTGAACATAAATATCCGGGTGTTCCTATGATGGATCTCCATGAAATTACAGACGAACCTTTTGAGTTTAATGGCATCACAATTCAACCGTTACGTGTGCTTCACATGGAATTGCCAATTTATGGTTTTCGTATCGGCCAGTTTGCGTACATAACAGATGCTTCGTGTATTCCTGATGAAACTATGCAATTATTGGAAGGTGTAGAAGTGTTAGTAGTCAATACTTTACGATATAAACCGCATTATTCTCATTTTTGTGTAAGTCAGTCGTTGGAGATAGTCGAAAAATTAAAACCGAAACAAGCATATTTCACTCACATGAGTCACGACATTGGTTTGTATAAGGATGTTTACAATACATTTCCTGAAAATGTGCATCTTGGTTACGATGGCTTACAAATAGATTGTTAGTATGACAAAAGCAATATTTTTAGATAGAGATGGTGTAATTAATGATGGTACATTGTATTACACTTATAAGATAGAGGATTTTCGTTTTAATGATGGTCTGTTTGAAGGCTTGCGTATGTTACGTGATGCAGGATTTATTTTCATAGTTGTAACGAATCAAGGTGGTGTAGCTAAAGGTGAATATACCGAACATGATGTAGAAGTGCTTCATGCGTATATGTGTGAAGGGTTACGCAAGGAAGGTATAGAAATAGCAGAAGTTTATTATTGTCCGCATTATCCAAGTATTACAGGTCCCTGTGAATGTCGAAAACCAGGAACGTTGATGATAGACAAAGCTGTAGAGAAATATAATATAGATAAGTCACAGTCATTCCTTATAGGCGATGGTAGTCGTGATATAGAAGCTGCGGAGCGAGCGGGAATAAAGGGAATTAAAATAGAAAAAAACGAGAATATTGTTCCCTACTGTAAGCAGATTTTAGGATTATAAATCTAAGAGTGTCTTTTTTTATACAATTGTATGGAGTTAACCATATTGTGCCAAACACTGTAAAAACCACCGGCAACAGCCGTTACAGGGTTTAAGAATGTTGCTCCCATCCATATCATAAATACAGTGCTTTTCTGTCCAAGAGCTTGTCCGCCGCTGATTTTGTCGTCGTATTGATTGCCGATTTTCTTTCCTAAAAAGAATTGTAGAAGGCAACAAAATAATGTTACGATTGCAATACTGCACATACATGCAAGTGAAACATCGCTATGTACAATGGCTTTTGTCGTTACAGCCAGTGCTAAGGCAAGCGAAACGACCCAGAGATAAAATGCTAAATCTTTCACTTGTAATAATTTATCAAGTAGTTTAGGGGTAAAAACTCGTACGCCCCAAGCTAAAAAGAAAGGAAAAACAAGCAATGGGAAAACTTGTTTTATAATGATTAGGAATGAATGTATAAACGACATGCCGATTCCTGGATTTACTATAGGAACGATAAGTGGAATAATAATAGATGCAATAGTATTTGATGTGATTGTATATGTAACTAGTGTAAGTTTGTTCCCTCCTAATTTATCCACAATCACAATTGCAGCAGTTGCTGTTGGACAAATCATACAGCACATGGCACATTCTAAAATGATTTGTGTTGTTACGTTGTCGCTACAACAGGTAATTAGAGCTAAGCCAATGAAACTGAATAGTTGTATTGCTCCTAAAATAATATGCCATGTCTTCATGCGGATTTTGCTTGGGTCAATTTTGCAAAACGAAAGGAACAACATGAAAAATAATAGAACCGGTTGTATTATACCGACCGCACTGTTTGTGATGGCTCGAACTTCATCGGAGAAGCCAAAACTTCGATAAATGAAGTAGGATAGGATTCCTATTATCATTGAGATTGGTAATGTCCAATCTTTAAAAAAACGTATGATGAATTGTATTATGTTTTTCATCTTTTCCTGTGTTTAAAGGAAAATGACTTCGGGTTCAATCTGGATGTTATAGGTTTGTTTTACCTCTTTTTGTATATGTTGTGCCAATGCAACTACATCGTTGCCAGTTGCGTTTCCGGCATTTGTTAAAACTAAAGCTTGTTTTTCGTGTACCTTTGCTCCACCAATAGAGAATCCCTTAAAACCAAGTGAATCAATAAGCCAACCTGCAGCAACTTTAATGTTATTGTTTGGTGCAGGATATGTTACCATTTTAGGAAATTTCTCACGTAATGTGTTTGCTTGCATCTCCGGAATAATAGGATTTTTGAAAAAACTACCAGCACTACCAATTTCTTTTGGATCTGGCAGTTTCTCCTTCCTGATTTGAATGATAGTTTCCCGTACTTTTTGTAAGGTTGCGGTTTTTTCGTCTATCATAGTGTTTAAGCTTCCGTATGAAAGATTAAACGGAGCGTCTTTTTGCAATTTAAAGACAACAGTTTCTACAATATACTTATTTGCACATTCGTGTTTGAAAATACTGTCGCGATAACCGAACTTGCAATCTTCTTTCGAGAAAATCTTTCTTGTTTGATCGGCAATAGAAATGCAATGAACTTCGTGAATGGCATCTTTTGCTTCGCTACCGTATGCACCAATATTTTGTACGGGACTTGCTCCAACGCAACCGGGAATATAGGAAAGATTCTCTACGCCGTGTAGATTATTATCTACCGCCCATTGTACGAAATCATCCCAGATCTCTCCAGCAGCAACGGCGACAAATACATCATTGTCATCTTCTTGAGTAATTGTAATACCTTTTGTTTCAGGATGTATAATCGTTCCTTGGTAGTTGCTGGTAAATAACACATTGCTTCCGCCACCAAGTATGAAGAATGGTTTCTCCTTATCGAAATCATTTTGTAGAAACGAAATCAAATCGTCAATATTATTGTACGAGAAGAAGGTGTCTGCACAAGCATCTATGCCGAAAGTATTGTATTTTTGTAATGAGAATTTGCCGTTTCGCATTGTTTCATTATTTTTATTCAAAATTACAATTTTCTTTATGACTCCCATTCGAAAACGAATAATACTTTTTGTGAGCAACGATTTGTCGTGCGATAATCGTGTGCATAAGGTGGCTACTTCGCTTTCAAATAATGGTTGCGATGTTGAGGTTGTTGGTAGAAAATTGAAAAATAGTATGCCGCTTTCGAGGCAATGCTATGTTCAAAAACGATTACGGTTTTTGTTTACGAAAGGTCCGTTGTTTTATGCGGAAATGAATATCCGTTTTTTTCTGTATCTGATATTTAGGCGATTCGATATAGCTACGGCTAATGATTTGGATACGCTGTTAGGTGTTTTTTGTGCTGTAAAGTTACGGGGAAAACAGCTTGTGTACGATAGTCATGAATATTTTACTGAAGTTCCAGAATTGCAAAATCGGTCAAGGGTACGAAATATGTGGCTTGCAATGGAAAAACGTATTTTCCCGAAATTGCATTCGGTTATGACTGTTTGTGATTCGATTGCAAAGGAGTATGAGGCTAAATATGAAGTCCCGGTTTCTGTTGTAAGAAATGTTCCATATCGAGATGTTAATTGCGAGAGAAAACAATTGGATTTGCCACATTCTAAAGTGGTTTTGTATCAAGGGGTATTGAATGTCGGTCGTGGTTTGGAATTGCTGATAGAAACGTTTGCTTCTGTGGATGCTTGTCTGCTTATTGTTGGCGACGGTGATATTCGTACTCAATTAGAAGCTATGGTTGATCAATTGAATTTACGTGAAAAAGTGATGTTCTTGGGGAGAATTCCGTACGATATTCTGCCTGCATATACGCAAATGGCAACTATTGGTGTCTCGTTAGAGGAAGACCTTGGTGCAAGTTATCATTATTGTTTGCCAAATAAACTGTTTGACTATATTCAGGCAGGAATACCAGTGCTTGTTTCGGATTTACCAGAGATGAAGTCTATCGTTTCTCGCTATTCTTGTGGTGAAATTCTGCAAGAAAGAACAGCGCAATCTCTTGCAGATCAACTGAATGAGTTGCTTTGTTGTGAATCAAAGTTAGAACTCTATCAATCTAATAGTAGAATTGCTTCAGTTGAGTTGTGTTGGGAAAACGAGGAACAAAAGCTATTGTCTGTTTATTCTCAATTAATGTAAATCTTCGCTTTCGATACGAAGGTTTTCTATAACAAAATCCTGACGATCTTGGGTGTTGTTTCCCATATAGAATTCCAACATTTTCTTTACATCGTGCGTGTCTTGACCTAATGTAACAGGCTCTAAACGAATATCTTTACCGATAAATACTGTAAACTCATCTGGGGAAATTTCTCCAAGACCTTTGAATCGAGTTATTTCAGGATCGGAAATAGAATTGAGTGCAGCAATTCTTTCTTCGTCGCTGTAGCAGTATTTGGTTACCTTTTTGTTTCGCACGCGGAATAATGGCGTCTGTAATATATATACATGTCCTTCGCGAATTAAGTCCGGACAATACAATAGAAAATATGTTACCAAAAGCATACGGATGTGCATTCCGTCGACATCGGCATCGGTAGCGATAATGACTTTATTATAACGAAGATTTTCCAATGATTCATCTACGTTAAGTGCTGAGTGCAAAAGGCTAAGTTCTTCGTTTTCGTAGATTCGTTTTGGATTTGATTGAAAAGCATTTTGCGGTTTACCACGAAGACTGAATACAGCTTGTGTGGCTGCGTTTCTCGACTTTGTAATAGAACCACTGGCAGAATTACCTTCGGTAATAAATATACTGGATTCTTCACGTTGCTCGTGATTTGTATTGTAATGTACACGACAGTCGCGAAGTTTAGGGTTGTTTAAGCTTGCTCGTTTCGTTAGTGTTTTGTTGCGAACGACATCAATAGCCTTACGTTCTTTTTCAGAATCTTGGATTTTCTTCGACATTACATCCACAACTTCTGGATGTTTATGTAGGAAATTGTCAAGTTCTTGTTTAACAAAATCGTTCACAAACTTATTCACAGAAATGCTTACCACGCCATCTTTCTCGGGTGCCATTTCACGTGAACCAAGTTTTACCTTTGTTTGACTTTCAAATACCGGTTCTTGTACGTTTATGGCGATTGCACCTACAATACCGTTGCGTATGTCGGCAAGCTCTTGGTTTTTGTTGAAGAATTCTTTGATGGTCTTTCCCAAAGCTTCACGATATGCTGCTTGGTGTGTACCGCCTTGGATAGTGTATTGTCCGTTTACAAACGAATAATAATCTTCTCCATTTTGTTCCGTATGCGTGAGTGCAATTTCAATATCGTGGCCTTTAATGTGAATGATAGGATATAACGGATCAATTTGATCTTTTTGCAAATTTTCACTCAATAAGTCAAGAAGACCATTCTTTGAGTTAAACTTCTTACCGTTGTAATGAATAGTAAGCCCCGTGTTTAGGTACGAATAGTTACGCATCATAGTCTCGATAATGTCTTCACGGAATGCGTAATTTTCAAAAAGTCCTTTGCTGTAATCTGGCTCGAATTCTATTAGTGTACCATTTTGTGCAGAAGCGTCGGCATCGATAACGTCGGTGTCGGAAATAAGTTTTCCTTGTTTGAACTCAATGCGGCGAGTTTTGCCGTCACGGAACGATTGGGCAGAAAATTTCCATGAAAGCGCGTTTACCGCTTTGGTACCAACACCGTTAAGACCGACAGATTTTTGGAATGCTTCGGAATCGTATTTACCGCCAGTATTAAGAATAGAAACACAGTCAACAATCTTTCCCAATGGAATACCACGTCCAAAGTCACGGACTTGTACCTTTCCGTCTTTTACCTTTACATCTATTGTTTTGCCCGCATTCATACGGAATTCATCAATAGAGTTGTCTATAACTTCTTTGATGAGTACGTAAATACCATCATCGGAATGTGAGCCATCGCCTAATTTACCGATGTACATTCCTGGACGAAGACGGATGTGTTCAACGCCTTCGAGGGTTCTAATGTTGTCTTCTGTGTAATTTACTTCTGCCATAGTACAAAAAGGTATTGAAGCAAAAATACGAAATTTTGCTGATTCGTGACCATTCATGAATGATTAATGAAAAGAAATCTCTTTTGTAACAGTAGGTTAAGCCTTGTTGGTAAATAAAAATGTAACAGAAATTTAATATGAATTTTACAATGGGTAAATGTTAGCAGTTTACTTTTATGCTGGTTTAAAATTTGGAACTAATGGATGAAAAAAAACGTGTGTTGGTGGTTGACGATGAGGTTGATATTTGTGAAATTCTCAAATTCAATCTTGAATTAGAAGGTTATATAGTTGATACAGCAAATTCATCGGAAGAAGCCATGTTGTTGCAATTAGAGCAGTATGATTTGTTTTTATTGGATATAATGATGGGTGAAATTTCGGGATTGAAGTTTGGGAAACAAATCAGACAAAATCCTGCGACAGCACAGAAACCTATAATATTCATTACGGCAAAAGATACAGAAAATGATGTGATTATGGGCTTGTCTGTAGGAGCCGATGATTATATATCTAAACCGTTCTCTATAAAAGAAGTACAATTGCGTGTTGCTGCAGTTTTGCGAAGAACTTTTCAGGGCAATAAAGCGGAGAATGAACAAATATTAAGCTATAATACTCTTAGTATTGACCTAAACAAAAAATTGGTTATTGTTGATAATATAGAGATAGAACTTACTAAAAAGGAATTTGAAATATTGAGTTTACTTGTCTCTAAACCAAAATATGTCTTTTCACGTGAAGAAATACTCAAGGCCGTGTGGACCGATGAAGTATGCGTTCTTGATAGAACTATAGATGTGAATATTACACGTTTACGGAAGAAAATTGAACCGTATGGGAAATGCATCACGACGCGTTTGGGTTATGGTTACAGTTTTGAAAAGAAATTATAGTTGATGGAGAAAAAATTATCATATCGCTGGCTGCTTTTTGTTTCAGTTGCTTTTGTCACACTAACATTTATAGGCTTCTTTATATTTTTTCAATATTCTCGAGAACGAGAGTTCAAAGCAGAATTAATGAATGTGCGTTTACAGGATTGCAATAAGGAGATCTATGGTGAAATAAATGATGTCGCTGATATTCATGTACTTAATTCGATAATTCAAACGTATGCTTCGTGTCATGATTTGTCTGCTTTACGATTAACGGTAATACGCGATGATGGGCGTGTTTTGTTTGATAATCAAGATACTGCTTTTTTGAAAATGGAAAACCATTTAAATAGAGATGAGGTACAACAAGCATTACAAAACGGTAGTGGTTTTTCCATTAATAGAATCTCGGAAACGCTGGATCGAAACTATTTTTATTCGGCAACTTATTTTAAGCAGGCTCATATGGTTATACGTAGTTCAATTCCGTATGATGACGGGTTAAGTGATGCTTTGCAGGCTGACCGTTTGTTCTTGTATTTTGCATTGCTCGTGACACTATTGATAGTTTTTATACTATTCTTGTTTTCGAAGAAAATGGCGGCTTATGTACAACAACTGCGTGATTTTGTGGAAAAGGCAGAGAAAGGTGAGGAGTATAATTCCGATTTAATCTCGGAATATCCTGATAAAGACTTGGGCGAGATTTCAAAGCATTTGGTGAATGTATATAAGAACTTGAAATCAACCAAGGAGGCTTTAATCACCGAAAAAGAAGAACAAGCTCGTTTGAAACATCAGCTTACGCAAAACATTGCCCATGAATTAAAAACACCTGTATGTAGCATTCAGGGTTTTTTGGAGACAATTCTCGATAATGATACTATGGATGAGGAAACAAAACGACAATTTTTGCAAAGATGCTTGGCTCAAAGTAATCGTTTAACAAATTTATTGCGTGATATTTCAGTCCTCACTCGTTTGGATGAAGCTAGTCAAATGATGGAAATGGAGTCGGTTGATATTGCTTCTGTTGTTCAAACTATTCAAAAAGAAACAGCGCTGGAAATAGAAAAACAGAATATGCATTTTGTTGATCTACTTCCGTCTTCATTGATTTTGAATGGAAATGCCTCTTCGATATATTCTGTTTTTCGAAATTTAACCGACAATGCTATTGCGTATGCAGGAGAGGGTACAACTATTACAATTCGTTGCACTGGAGAGGATGAGAATTTCTATTACTTCAGCTTTGCAGATAACGGCATCGGAGTTGGTGAAGAACATCTAACTCGTCTGTTTGAGCGGTTTTATCGTGTAGATAAAGGTCGTAGTCGTAAACTTGGTGGTACGGGACTTGGTCTTGCTATAGTAAAGAATGCAATCATTTTTCATCATGGTACGATTTCTGCCCGAAATGTCCCTGGTGGCGGCTTGGAATTCATTTTTAATTTGAAAAAAGTAATAGCTTAATAAACCTGTAGTTTCGATGTAATATTCTTGAAATGTAGCAACTGTATTATTGCAATGTAAAAATTAGTAAATAATACAGTTATGAAAACAAAACAATTCATTCTCGCGAGCGCATTGGCTTGCATGTGCATGGGTTCTATTGCACAAGAAACAGAAACAAAACCGGAAGGTAAGGCAATCATTCAAACATTTGGAAATTTTCATTCAGGTTTTTCCGACAAAAAAGACGATAGAGGTTTTGAGTTGGAACGAAGCTATGTTGGCTATCAATATAAGATGAATGAAAATCTTGAATTTAAGAGTGTTATGGATATTGGTAAGTCAAGTGCTGTAGGTGATTACCAAAGACTTGCTTACATAAAAAATGCTCAGTTTACATGGAAAAAGAATCATCTTACAGTAAATGGTGGTTTGATTGGTACGACACAATTTAACACACAAGAGAAATTCTGGGGATATCGCTACATCTATAAATCATTCCAAGATCAATATAAGTTTGGTAGCAGTGCCGATTTAGGACTTTCTGCATCATATTCGGTAACTGATTGGTTCTCGGCAGATGCTATTATAGTAAATGGTGAAGGCTATAAAAAAGTCCAAATTAATGATGGATTATTATATGGCTTGGGTGCAACTTTTACTCCAGTGAAAGGACTTACGCTTCGATTATATGGGGGAATAAACGAAACTACCGTAGATTCATTAAAGAATACAACAAATGCATCTGTTTTTGTTGGCTATAAAACAGATGTTTTTGCTGTCGGTGCAGAATATAGTATGAATAACAACGCCGGCTTTATTGACGGCAATAACCAATCGGGTGTTTCTGTGTTTGGCAAAGTTGCATTAGGAAAAATCACAGAAATGTATGTCCGCTACGATCAATTAGCCTCAAAAGACGATTGGAATATTGTAAAAGACGAAGCCGCAATGTTGATAGGAGCTCAGTTTAAACTTGGAAAATATATGAAGATAGCTCCAAATTTCCGTATGACAATGCCTAAGGCCGATGGTGCCGACAATACTTATATGGCATTCGTAAATTATTATTTCGCATTATAAACAATAAAAATTTATTAGTTATGAAAACAACTCAGAAAATTAAAATTGCACTTGTTGCATTACTTGTTGCTGTTATTTCGACAGCGGTATTCTTAGTAAACAAAGACAAAGAAAATAAAGAAATTACTCAAAGGGAAACGGTTGAATTATCGGGTGCGGGGGCTACATTCCCATTACCTTTCTACAATATGGTCTTTGAAAAATATTCCGAATCAAATAACGATAAAATTAGTTATGGTGCTATTGGTAGCGGTGGTGGAATAAGAAGCCTAAAAGATGGTATCGTTGACTTTGCGGGAAGTGATGCTTTCTTGGCGGATAAAGAAATGTCAGAAATGCAAGCCGTTATTCATATACCAACATGTATGGGTGCCGTAGTTTTAAGTTACAACCTTCCTGGTATAGAGGAATTGAAACTTTCCGGTTCTGTGGTTGCCGATATCTTTGCGGGTAAGATAAAGAAATGGAATGATGAACGTATTGCAATTTTAAATGCTGGTTTGTCGCTTCCTGATGCAGAAATTATACCTGTATATCGTTCTGATGGCAGTGGAACAACAGCAAATTTTACAGATTATTTGTCTAAGGTGAGTGAAAGCTGGAAACAAAACTACGGTGCTGGAAAATCTGTTAATTTCCCAGTTGGTCAGGCAGCTAAAGGTAATCCTGGTGTAGCAAGTGTTATCTCACAAACTCCTAATTCCATAGGCTATGTAGGTTCAGAATATGCTTTTGCGCAAAATATGTCGTATGCAACAATACAAAATGTTCAGGGTGAATTTGTTAAACCAACGGCAGAATCAATATCAAAGGCTGCATCTGCAGATATTCCAGAAGATACTCGTATTTCTATAACAAACTCTGCTGCTCAAGGTGCATATCCAATTAGTTGTTTTACTTGGTTGATTGTTTATCAAGAACAAGGTTATTCAAACAGAACCATAGATCAAGCAAAGGCAACGGTGGAATTATTGCAATTCATGCTTGCAGATGAAACGCAAAAAATCACATCGGAAGTACATTATGCCCCGCTACCAAAACGTGCAGTTGAGTTAAGTCTAAACAACTTGAAGAAAATAACATACAATGGTTCTCCATTGAAATAACTAATGTAAATCAGAGAACATGAAAGATAAAATTTTCAAAGGTTTCTTGTTTGTTGTAGCTCTGATTATGCCTATCGTTTGTGGGGGAATCGTGTATTCCCTCATAATCGATTCTTTTGAAGCGTTCTCAAACTTTGGATTTTTCCATTTCATATTTTCATCCGATTGGGTTTATACCGAGGGACAGGAAAAATACGGGGCTTTACCTTTTATAACAGGAACATTGATGACTACCATACTGGCTTTAGCTTTCTGTATACCTTTTTCACTGTCTATTGCTTTGTTTGTCGGTGAATATTATAGAGGTAGCTGGTTTGCTGAAGTTATAAGTGTTGTAGCGGACTTGTTGGCAGGAATTCCTTCAATTATCTATGGTTTGTGGGGATTTTACATGTTACGGCCTATAGTGATGAGTTTGCATATTTCCGATCAAGGTTCTTGTATTTTAACGGCAGCATTAGTTCTATCAATAATGATTGTTCCTTATGCAGCTTCACTTAGCGCTGAATTCATTAAAATGGTTCCAACCAATCTAAAGGAAAGTGCATGTAGTTTAGGGGCAACTCGTGCCGAAGTTATTCGCCATGTGATATTTCCTGTGGCTGGAACAGGTATATTCTCGTCTTATATTTTAGCTATAGGAAGGGCCATAGGTGAAACAATGACGGTAACTATGTTGATTGGAAATACGAATCAAATACCATCATCTATTGTTGATACGGCAAATACTATGGCTAGTATAATTGTAAACCAATTTGGCGAAGCCGATGGCCTGAAACTCTCTGCTTTGTTTGCAATAGGTCTGTTATTGCTTCTCATTACAGCCGTCATCAACTTGATAGGAAAAATCCTAATAAAAAGAATTCGTATAGAATAGGAGGTACAATGAATCTCAATAAAGTATCATATCGTCTTTTGATAAATAAATGTCTGTTGGGGATAGTAGTGTTTGTAACATTGTTGACTGCGGTTCCTCTATTTGCAATTTTAGGTGAGGTGTTTATTCGTGGTATCGGCGAATTTAGCTGGTCTTTTCTAACGGAACCGACACCTACTGCATTTAAGGCAATGAAAGCAGTTGCCAATGGTGAGGCAATTCCTGGAGGTATTGCAAATGGAATAATAGGAACATTGCTCATGCTTTGTGTTTCTACGGTTGTCGCTGTTCCGGTTGGTATAGCCTGTGGTGTTTTCTTAGCTGAAAACGCAAAAAACAAATTTGCAGTTGTCGTTAGTTATTTAACAGATCTATTACAAGGAACGCCATCTGTTATTATTGGAATAATAGTCTATTCATGGGTTGTTATTCCTATGAATGGATATTCAGCGATGGCAGGAAGTGTAGCGTTGTTTATCATGATGTTGCCGTTGATTATTCGTTCTACGGAAGAAACGGTGAAAATGTTGCCTACGTCTCTTAAGGAGGCTGGATTGGCTTTGGGTGGTAGTTATGCGCAGGTTGTTGTGCGAATATTGCTGCCTTCTGCTTTTAGTGGAATTTTTACCGGAGTTTTATTAGCGATTTCGCGTGTTGCCGGTGAAACCGCTCCGTTGACATTTACAGCCTTGGGTTGTTCTATGATTCGTTGGAATATAGACAAACCTATATCTTCTGTGTCGCTTTTGATTTGGGAATTCTTTAACGATCCGAATTTACAAGATCTAGTTTGGGGCGCTTCGTTATTCTTATTAATCTTCGTCTTGTTACTTAACTTAATTGCTAAAAAAATAAAAAAATGGAATTCGTAAATCCAATTCTTGAATTTAAAAATGTATGTATATCATACTCTTCCAATGCTCTTGCCGTAAAGAATGTGACGGCATCAATAGACAAAAATTGTATAACTGCAATCATGGGACCATCGGGTTGTGGAAAAAGCACTCTACTCCGTGCTGTAAATATGATGCACAATTTATATCCTAATATTCAGACAACAGGTGAAATCTCTTTGTATGGGAAAAATATTCTTACCATGGAACCTATCGATGTTCGTAGGAAAATAGGTATGGTGTTTCAGAGACCCACTCCATTCCCAACAATGAGTATCTATGAAAATGTTTTGGCTGGATATATGCTGAATGGACTTTCTATTCCAAAGTCGGAAAAAGATGATATTGTTGAACAAAATCTCCGTAATGTGGCTCTTTGGGATGAGGTTAAGGATGTTCTCAATAAAAAGGGTACATTTCTTTCTGGTGGTCAGCAACAACGTTTGTGTATTGCCCGCGCTTTGGCTCTTAAACCAGATGTGCTTTTAATGGACGAGCCAACGTCGGCTCTCGATCCAATTGCAACTAAGCATATAGAGGAACTTTTGATGCAATTGAAAGATGAGGTAACTATTCTAATTGTTACCCACAATATGGGACAGGCAATGCGTGTGTCAAAACGTTCAATGTTTATGTATTTAGGTGAGTTGATTGAGTATGGCGATACAAATGAGATGTTTTCTATGCCTAAAGATGAACGAACAAAATCGTATTTAACTGGTAAGATGGGATAACTTTAATTCAGTGTGTATTCTCGTACGTAACATCAGTGTAATAGTCCTATAATTTGCAACGTATAGTTTTGGACAGAGAAATAATATATGTAGTAATGTTCGCGGTTGTTATAGCTTGTATCAGTAAGTCATTTAAAAACTATGGCTACAACTCCACTGATTATCATATAAATGTAAATGATGTATCGAAGTTTCTCGGCAGAAATTTTATCAAATATTTTTTCCCCAAGAAAAGAGCCTATGATTATGCCGATACATGCATACAACCAGGAATATCCTACAAATGGTGTGAGAAATCCGTTTTGTGCGCGGAATACAGTCATTATTACGTTAGTAAGGAAAAAATACGCTTGACATATTGCCATGTATCTGTTTTTATCGCTTTCGGAAGCAAGAAAATAGATTACAGCAGGCGGACCGTGCATGCCGAAAAATCCTCCTAAAACACCGCTGGCGGCTCCCATAGATATTTGTAGTGTTTTGGTAGGCTTTACGTGTATGTTTGAATTGAAAAATATGAAATAAAGACTTAATAGAATTAAAAAAATACCTAATAAGATTTTTAAGATGGAATCTTCTACTATAGCTACAAATTGTATTGCTATGTATGAGAATACAGAGAATGAGGTAAGAATTAAGAGTATTTTCTTCCAATCAACCAATTTCCACATGAAAAATAATACGTAGAGAGATTGGGCAGCCGATAAAAGCCCCGACAGTGTAGTTGCTTCACCATACGATGGACAGATACATGGTAATATGGTCATGATAAAAACGCCAAAACCAAATCCGCTCACTCGTTGTATGAACGAAGCGCCTGTGCACGATGCGATAAGTAGGATAATTGTGGAGATTGAAAAATCCATTCCTATCTTACAACCTTAACTTTCTTTACCGTTGCACCTGCAGATTTCAATCTATATTGACCGATTTTTTCTGCAAGTTTTCCGGATTGCTTTTCGTAATGAAGTAAACTTGAAATTTCTCCTGGTGTATAAGCATTCACATTTCCTGCGCAAACAGTTGTTTGTTTTGGTCCATTGCTGAAAGGTTCAATTCTAACTTTTTCGCTTTTTAGATTATATGATTTCAACATATTTTGCGGAACACCATTTACAAACTCCAACGGCTTGCCATTTTCTGCCGTAATGAAGTAGAAGTTATTGTCCTCATTTCCTTCGGCAATAGCATCAAATGCATCTGCATAAACTACAAGATAGTATTTACCTGTAATGTTAGGCATAGTATAACTTATTTCGTATTCGTCACCGACTTGTTTTCCTGCAGCAACGCTGAAGTTGTTCCAATAGCCACCGCAAAGGGCATCGGTTGCATCTTCAGGAAGAATATCCATGTGGTCTTCGTTATCGCCATATTTTGTAGTGTAGTAGTCTTCATAGATTATTTGATAATCGTTGGCGTTTGTTGCATTGTAGTACATATACACAACGCTCCAGTTTTGACTTGCGGAAATTGTTTTGTTACCTGAATTGTAAACAGTATAAGAAAATACTCTGTCTCGTTGGTTATCGCCTTCTTTGTTGATTTCGTCTGTTGCTGAATATGCTAAAACATCGTAGCCGCTTGTTAAATCTGTAGTAGCAACTCCGTTGCTTGAAACCGAAACACTATTATTGTTTTGTGCAACAAATGCTGCAAAAACAAAGCTTTTCAAGAAGAAATCGTAGTCAACCCAAATGCTACCGTTATCGCCCCAAGAAGTACCCCACGAGTTACGTACTCTGAACGCATGTTTGCTGTCGTCGTAGCCGGAAAGAACCATTGCGTGATATGCGTGTTGCATACCGTCTTGTAAATAGGTGTCGTAGTTGATAACAGAAGAACTATTCCACGACATGAATCTATCTCCTAAACGTGCACCGATAGCAATAGGTCTTCCTTGATTCAAATAGAATTTAAAGTTGTTGACTGTCATTCCTAATTTGTTTTCGCTATCAGCAATTTTTCTGTAGTTTGCCAATTTGTTTGAAGGATTACCTTTTTTTGCCGTGCTTGAACAACTTTTCGATAAAACACTATATGGTACATCTTGTAGCGATGCTGCTCCAGAAGAAATAAGTGCTGTTAATGCAGGGTCGAAGTTAGTTCCGTTACACCCAGAACCACGTTGTGAACTAGAAATTGCGTACCATAAGTCGGCAGGACTGGTTTGGTTCGCTTTGTTTGCTAATTGTGTAGTTGTCCATCCTTTGTCTATTCCGTCAAGAGCTGTTTTTAGGTTGTAGCCGGTTGCCCATGCAACGCAAGTCCCGTAGCTTCCCTGGTCACCGATAGGAGGGAATTTACTTTCAAGGTTTACTTTCGTGGCAAGATTGTTCTCGTCAACGTCAACAACTACCACATCTTGTGGTATATCGTTCATTTGTTCGTCATCGACAAGCCATCCGTTGGCGGCAGATACGAGTATTTCAAGTAGAAGTTGATTTAATACTTCATTTTGACATGATTGCAATAGTAGACAACTACAGATTGCAAATGGCATACATAAACGAATACAATATGAGGAGATTTTTTGTTTCATATCTATTGATTTTGAGTCGTTAGTTTTCCTTGTAAAAATGTTGCATTAGAATGATCAATGCTTATGGAATCGTTACGAAAATCTGCTTCGTTAACAAAGATTGCTTTTTCGAAAGAACCTATCTCTGCTTTTGCATATGTAAACATCGATCGACCTTGTACAGAAAGTAATGAGAAGTCTGCATATCCGGTAACATAGATGCTACTCGCAAATAGATTGCCGTGGATATTTGTTTCTTGCAGGCTTAATGTCTGTTGAAATTTGGCATCGTTTAATGTAAGATTGCCATACACATTAGTGAAAACCATTATAAAATCTTTTTCACAAAGTACTTCCGAGAAGTTCGCATTTTTTGACCAAATAGTCATGTTGTTAAACGATGCTTGCTCGCGGAACTTCGATTGTATAAAGTGTACGTTTCCTTGTACTACGGCATTATCGAAATTTACCTCGCCACGGAAGTCGCAGTTGTCGAAAATAAGATTGTTTTCAAATTTCGTTTGTACAGCTAAAGATTTGTCGGAAACTTTGTGGTTGCCGTTTGCAGAAACAGCTCCCATGAAAACACAGTTCGAGAAAAATACATTGCCGGTAACTACTGCTTGCAATTGTGACTTGTTAAACATTTGTAGATGTTCTGCGTCGGTAAAATTCAAATCGTCAAGTATGATTTTGTTGGCGTATTCTACATTCTTGCCTTTCTTCAATGCTTTTACTATTTCCGAAGCCTTTATTTCTTGTGGCTGTGCGTTCGAACAAGATGAGAACAGCATGCAAAACAGTGTAAATATAATTGTATGTAACTTCATAGAATTACAATTTATTGATTGGTAAAAGTAAAAAAAAATTAGATGGGAGAATAAAAAACTATAGTTTGTCTTTTTATAAAATGCATTAAGAGCAAAATTTATGATTATTTTTGTTTGATGAAATTTATTATGTATGTCTTTTTTTGACTTTTTCAAACCGAAATCTTTGTCATCAGTTGCACGTAAAACTGGTTATGTGAAGGACCAGATGGGAATTCAAAATCGATTTATTCGTGAACGGGAACAATGGGCTTCGCATTTGGAAAATACGAAACAATATATTCTGAAAGCAGCACGAAAATGTGTAAAGAAAGATGTAGTTGTTGTGCTTGGAAGTGGTTGGCTGCTGGATATACCTTGGCAGGAATTGTCAGAACAATTTTCACAAGTGTATTTATATGACATTGTTCAGCCAGAACAGATTGTTGTAAAGACAAAACGTTTTTCTAATATTCATTTGGTCACTGCCGATATTACTGGTGGTGTAGTTCCACTTGCGGAACAAGCGAAGTCATTTGCTGATTTTTGGAATCAGTTACAAACCTTGCCGAATTTTGAACTGCCACAAGCGTCTTTGGTTGTTTCAGTAAATTTGTTGAATCAACTTGATATTTTGCTGTGCGACTTTTTGAAAGAAAAATTCTCTGTTGCAGAAAATGAATTAATGCCGGTGCGTAAATTGGTTCAACAACGTCATGTCGATAGTTTGCAAAAAAATGCAACGTGTTTAATTACAGACTATTGTGAAGAAAATACATCTTGTTCCGATAATACAGTCCAGACTAAAAATTTATTGTACTGTGATATACCACAGGGCTCCGATATGATGGAATGGAACTGGATTTTTGACACAAATCAACGGTATAGGGAAGGAAAGAATACTGTTATGAAAGTTCGAGCGATGAGGTTTTGATTTGTGTAGGCTTGGGATTTTCATATTTTTGTAAAGATAATTACGAATAAAAATGAGACAACCGATTTTTGATGTAACGAAGGCGCAACCACCACTTGTGGGCGAGTGGGTGTATAGTAAGGCGCATTTCCGTTTGCCGAAACCAGAAAAAACGGTATATCTTACATTCGATGATGGTCCCGTGCCGATTTATACCCCACAGGTAATCAATATCTTAAAACAATATAATGTACCGGCAACTTTTTTTATGGTTGGTGAAAATGTTTTTAAGTTTCCCGAAATTTTCCAGATGGTAAAAGATGGCGGTTATGCAATAGGTTCACACACCTATAATCACATGAAAGGTTGGATTACAGAAAATAAGACTTATGTGGGAAATGTGTACAAGGCGGCCGAAATCACAGGAAGTAAATTGTTTCGACCACCGTATGGAAAAATCGGTCCGTTGCAGGCACGAAAAATATATAATGATTTCCATGTAATTATGTGGGACATTATCACTATGGATTACGACAAGAATTTGTCGGGAGAAGATTGTTTTTTGAATGTGAAGAATTATGTTCGTAATGGCTCCATTATTGTTTTTCATGATTCTCCAAAATCAGAGAAAAACTTGTTGTATGCCTTGCCAAAGTCTATAGAATATTTGTTGAACGAAGGTTATACCTTAGCACCTATCGAGTTTTAGCATGAAATTGTCGGTTTGCATAGTTAACTATACTGTATGTAAGGAATTGGAGCAATGTCTGCTTTCTGTTCAAAAGGCTGTGCAAAGTATTGACTGTGAGGTGTTTGTTGTTGATAATGCTTCTTCCGACAACTCGTGTGCAATGGTTGCTGAAAAATTCCCGTGGGTGAAATTGATTGCTAACCAGGAAAATGTAGGTTTTGCAGTTGCAAATAATCAGGCAATACGACAGGCACAAGGAGAATATGTGCTACTTTTAAATCCAGATACGATCGTATGCCCGGATACTTTTTCAACTTGTGTCTCATTTATGGACGAACATCCGAATTGTGGTGGCTTAGGTGTGAAAATGTATGATGCAAATGGTAATTTTCTGCCAGAATCAAAACGAGGGGTCCCGACGCCTTTTGTGGCCTTTTGTAAAATGAGTGGTTTGTATAAGCTGTTCCCAAAATCAGATATTTTCAATCATTACTATTTAGGCAATTTGTCGGAAGATGAAATTTCTGCAATAGAAATACTTGCGGGTGCGTGTATGTTTCTCCGTAAATCCGTCCTTGACGAGGTTGGTTTACTTGACGAACAATACTTCCTTTATGGTGAAGACATCGATATTTCTTATCGAATCCTTAAGCACGGGTATGATAATTATTATTTACCGACAACTCATATCACGCATATAAAAGGTGCGAGTACAAAAAAATCTCGAAAAGAAAGCATTCGGGCATTTTATAATGCAATGGAGATTTTTGTTGATACTCATTTCAAACAAATATACGTATCGCATGGGAAAGAGGTAGTGTGGCGAACACTATGCTCTAAGTTTTCCGTGTGGTTTTTGAAAAAATGTATTCGTTTACGATTATTCTTTGCATTGCTCTGATAGATTTTAGAAGGAAATGATATGCATCTTGGTAGTAGGCCTTGTTACACGTTTATTCGTTATCTTTTGGATTAATGTTATTGTTCTTTCTTGCTTCAGGTCAAGAAAGAATCAAAGAACCCCGCCGAACACCTGCTTCGCTAAAAATCACCTTCGGACGGCTAAAAAAAGACTATGAGTTGCTCCGTAAACTCCGCAACAATCCTTTCGCTATTGAAAGAAAAGTAACGGAACTTCAATGTCACGTTGGTGTTTGTCTATTGCCAACTAATATATCATTCCCTTCTATAATTATTTGAGTAAATAAAAACGAATGAAAAGGCTGATTACCGAAAAATCCTCAAAAGAAAAGACTAGTAACGTGAAAACTTTACTGTGATGAGCAGTGTGTTTGCAAGTTTTTTGTACTTTTAACGAAATTTTTAGAAGTCAAAAAAATGAAACGAATAGTTTGTTTATATCTCGCTTGTATTTTTTCGGTTGCATTGTTTGCCCAAAAAAATATTTTGGTGGTTCCGTTCGATGCTAAAATGTACAATAATCAGGAGTCTCAAAAAATATGTGAGTATTCGGGTGTGTCGTATGAAAAATCCATAGAAAAAATTCGTACAGACTTGGATATGCATATTTATTCTGCTTTGAAAGATTCGTTGAATGTAGCAAGTTTGCTACGCTCATATACTACCGATGCCTCGACAGATATGGAAATTGTGCATGGAAATGCAACATATTTCTTTTCAGACAACGATGCTGATGAGAATATTGTTAAACCATCGAAAAAATCGTCAGTGCAAAATCAAAATATAATTGCTGGTGAGATTATGAGTGTAGGAACCGAAACCAGAAATAAGGTTTTGAATGTGAAATTACATGATCCGCAATTATTTACGGATTTGATACAAAGTTATCAGGCACAATATGTTGTGTATTTAACTCAATTTGAATTGTTAGGAGATTTCTCGAATCCTTATACTATTGCCGATAATTCATATCAACGTACAATCCGTGTGCATTATGTGATTTATAATTCTTTAGGAAAGTATGTAAATGGCGGCATTGCAACTACAAGTTTTTCCGGAAAAGTAAATGATTTGGATCAGATTTGTGACCAATATCTACCACGTGTTGCAAAAGAAATAGCTAAAAAAGTTAAATAACTGTCTGTTCGGGATGTTGGAAATAACTAATTATATGACAAAGAATATTTGATTAGAAATTATAATGAAAGAATCTTTATTGTTGGGAGCAGAAGCAATTGCTCTTGGTGCGATTGATGCGGGAATCTCGGGAGTATATGCCTATCCGGGAACACCATCAACGGAAATTACAGAATTTATACAAAAATCAAAAGACGCTAAAGAGAAACAAATACGTTCAAAATGGGCGTGCAATGAAAAAACAGCGTATGAAGCGGCTTTAGGGATGTCGTATGCTGGAAAACGTTCAATCGTGTGCATGAAACACGTCGGATTGAACGCATGCGCCGATCCGTTTATGAACTCGGCAATTTCGGGTGTAAATGGAGGTTTGGTGTTGGTAGTTGCAGACGATCCGTCGCAGCATTCTTCTCAGAATGAACAAGATAGCCGTATGTATGGCAAATTTGCGTTACTTCCATTGTTGGAACCTTCAACTCAACAAGAAGCATACGATTGTGTGCATTATGGCTTAGATTTGTCTGAACAATTACGTTTACCTGTAATTCTTCGTGTAACAACAAGACTTTCTCACTCTCGTTCCGTTATAAAGAACAGAAAATCACATGATCAAAATGCTTTGAATGCGAAATTGGAACCACAACGTTGGGTTACATTACCGGGATTCGCCAAGAAACAATACAAGGCATTAGTTGAAAAACAAGATGAATTGACTGCAATTTCGGAGAAATCTCCATTCTTGAAAGTTGTGGAAGGAACAGGTAAAAAAGCTGTTATTGCTTGCGGGCTTGCATACAATTATGTAATGGAAGTACGTCAAAATAATAATATGGATTTTCCTGTTTTGAAGATTTCGCAATATCCATTGCCAACAAAACCTATTGCTGAATTTCTTGAAAAATATGATGAGATTCTTGTTGCAGAAGAGGGGTATCCTATTGTGGAAGAATATCTTCGTGGTTTCTCTAACAATAGCAAGATAAAAGGAAAACTTGACGGCGTTCTGAATCGTGTCGGCGAATTGAATCCTGATGTTATGGCAACAGCTCTTGGCGTTGAACCAATTAAAACTGCAGAAATGCCTACATTTATGGTAAATCGTCCGCCTGCATTATGCAATGGCTGTAGTCACCGCGATACGTATGAAGCATTAAATAAAGTTATGGCCACATTCCCAGACAGACACGTGTTCGGCGATATTGGCTGCTACACTCTTGGCGCATTAAAACCTTTTGAAGCTGTTACTGCATGTATAGATATGGGAGCATCGATTACGATGGCGAAAGGTGCTGCCGATGCAGGTTTACATCCTGCCGTTGCAATTATTGGTGATTCTACATTTACACATTCTGGTATGACAGGTTTGTTGGATGCAGTAAACGAAAATACAAAAATGACGGTGATTATTTCCGATAACTCGACAACAGCCATGACAGGTGGACAGGATTCTGCGGGAACGAACAAACTTCATCTTATCTGTAAAGGACTTGGCGTTGACGAGAAACATATTCGCACAATTTTGCCTTTAAAATCACATTTGGACGAAAATGTGCAGATACTTACAGAAGAAATTAATTATGACGGTGTGTCTGTCATTCTTGCTCAAAGAGAATGCGTACAAACTGCAATGAGAAACAAAAAGAAAAAAGCAAATGATTAAGAATATAATACTTTCGGGCGTAGGCGGTCAAGGAATATTGACTATTGCCTCAATTATTGACCTTGCGGCTATGCATTCTGGTTTGAATGTGAAACAAGCTGAGGTACACGGAATGAGTCAACGTGGCGGTGATGTGCAATCGAATCTTCGTATTTCTGATGAAGAAATCTATTCGGATTTGATTCCAAAAGGTAAGGCTGATATCATTTTGTCTATGGAACCTCTTGAAGCACTTCGCTATCTTCCTTATTTACAAAAAGATGGAATTATTATTACAGCTTCGGCTCCATTCAAAAATATTCCAAATTATCCAGATGAAAATCAGGTGATTGATGCAATAAAAAATAGTGGCTTTAAGCATATAATAATAGATTCGGAAGAAATTGCTAAAAATTTGTCCGCTCGTTCTTTGAATGTCGTTATTGCAGGTGCTGTTGCACCAATAATCGGCATAGATTCAAATGTGATGAAGGATAGCGTGAAAGAATTGTTCGCCGCAAAAGGTGAAGAAATTGTTGCCATGAATGTAAAGGCTTTCGAAACTGGTGTTGAATACAATAAAAACTTATAATATGATTTTTAATCCTGAAAAAGAATGTATGAGTCGTGAAGACCTTCGCAAATTGCAAAGCGAGCGACTAGTTAAAATCGTGAAACATGCCTATGATAATGTGCCATTTTATAAAAAGAAAATGGACGAACTTGGCGTGAAACCAGAAGATATCAAATCTATTGATGACATAGTAAAATTACCATTTACTGTGAAAACAGACTTGCGTGAGAATTATCCAGATAAATTATTTGCCGTTCCTCGTAAAGATATTGTTCGCTTCCATGCTTCAAGTGGAACAACTGGTAAACCTATTGTAGCAGGTTATACTGCTCACGATGTAGAAAACTGGGCAGAAGGAACTGCTCGTTGTTTGGCAGCCTTTGGTGCTTCTGACGAAGACACAATTCAAGTTTCTTACGGTTATGGTTTGTTTACTGGTGGTTTGGGTGCTCACGATGGTGCCACAAAACTTGGCGCTGCTGTTTTGCCAACATCGGCTGGTAATACGGCAAAACAAATCATGTTGATGGAAGATATAGGTTCTACAGGTCTTTGCTGTACGCCTTCGTATGCATTGTTTTTGGCTGAGGAAATTGAAAAGCTTGGTGTAAAAGATAAACTTAAATTAAAATTCGGTGCATTTGGTGCAGAACCTTGGACTGAAAATATGCGTAAAGAACTTGAAGACAAGCTTGGGATTAAGGCATACGATATTTATGGCTTGACTGAAATTAGTGGACCTGGTGTTGGTGGAGAGTGCGAATGTCAAGATGGAACACACCTTTGGGAAGATATGTTTTTCCCAGAAATCATCGATCCTGTGACATTACAGCCACTTCCAGAAGGACAAGAAGGTGAATTGGTTTTCACAACACTTGATAAATGGGGAATGCCGATGTTACGTTATCGTACACGCGATTTGACACACTTGAATTATACAAAATGTAAATGTGGCCGTACAATGGTTCGCATGGGACGTATTCTTGGCCGTAGTGATGATATGTTGATTATTCGTGGTGTGAATGTGTTCCCTTCTCAAGTAGAAAGTGTCATTCTTGAAATTCCAGAATTCCAAGGTCAGTATTTTATCACTGTTGATCGTATTAACAATGTGGATACGTTCCAAATAGATGTGGAACTTCGTGAAGAATTCTACAGTGAAAATAGTGCAGAAACGGAAAAATACAAAGCTGCGCTTGCTGCACGTCTTATTAGTGTTATTGGAATCAAACCTGATTTACATATTGTTGCTCCAAATAGCATTGAACGCTCAATGGGTAAAGCAAAACATGTGCTTGATAAACGTAAATTACAATAATTGGTTTGCGAATTTTGTAAGGCGAAATCGAAAGGTTTCGCCTTTTTTGTTTTTAGTGCGATAATTAGTATATTTGAAACATATTTCAATAATCGTTGGCTATGCTCGATCAGAAACTTTTACAAAAACAGCAACAAAAGCTATCTCCACAGCAGATTCAAGTCATTAAAATGCTTGAAATTCCTACTATGGAACTCGAAACTCGTATTAAGGAGGAAATAGAGGAAAATCCTGCACTTGAAGTTGACGACAATGATGATGCAGATGACGAGCAAGAACGATACGATGATAACGATATGTCTGGCTCGGACTCAGATGATGAAGAACGCTCCGATGATGAGGTTAAGGAAACAGACAAAAACGACGAATTCGATATAGACGATTATTTTAACGAAGACGAATATTCTAACTATAAGTATTCTACCAATAACAATTCTCCAGATCAGGATAATAAAGATATTCCATTTGCTGGTGGAAGTTCTTTCCAAGAAAATCTTCTTTCTCAATTAGGAATGCTTGACTTAAACGAGGATGAACTCGCCCTTGCAAAGTTTGTTATCGGTAATATTGACGAAGACGGCTATCTTCGTCGCGATTTGGAAAGTATTTCAGATGATATTTTATTGTTGCAAAACAAGTCCGTTTCGGTTGAAGAATTACAAAAAATATTGTCTGCGATTCAGACTTTGGATCCTGCCGGTATAGGAGCGACATCCCTACAAGAATGTTTGGTGTTGCAGTTGGAACGCAAGCAGAAAACAGCTGAAACGGTGACGGCAAAAGCTATCTTACAGGACTTCTACGAAGAATTTACGAAAAAACATTACGATAAAATTCGTCAGGCACTTGAAATAGAAGAGGCGGATTTGAAAGCGGCAATCGATGTCATCATTAAGTTAAATCCAAAACCAGGAAATGGCACGGCAGATTCGTACGCGAAATCAATCACACAAAGTATCTATCCTGATTTTGTGCTTGAAAATCAAGATGGTGAAATGATACTTTCGTTAAGTGCCCGTAATGAACCAACTTTGAAAATAAGTCGTACATATACGGAAATGTTGCAAACGTATAAAACGACACAAAACGCCAACAAAAATCAAAAAGAAGCGTTCGATTTCGTGAAGCAAAAACTTGATTCTGCTAAATGGTTTATTGATGCGCTAAAACAACGAAACAACACCTTGCTTTCTACTATGAATGTAATCTTTGAATATCAACGAGATTTCTTTGTGTCCGGAGATGAGACAAAACTGAAACCTATGATATTGAAAGACATAGCTGAACAAACTGGCTTGGATATATCAACAATTTCTCGTGTTGCAAATAGTAAATATATTCAAACGCCATACGGCATGTATCCTTTGAAGTATTTCTTCTCTGAAGCACTAACTAACGAAGCCGGCGAAGAAGTGTCTTCACGTGAAATTAAGGCTATTTTGCAACAAACAATAGACGAGGAAGACAAGAAAAAACCATTGACAGACGAACAATTGGCTGCGGTTTTGGCCGAAAAAGGCTATAACATAGCACGTCGTACTGTGGCAAAATATCGCGAGCAACTTGGATTGCCAGTTGGTCGTATGCGAAAAGAATTATAGCATGAAAAAAGTCCTTACAATTTGTGCATGGATAGTTTCAGTGGTGTTTCATCCACTAGGAATGACTGTGTTCGGTTGTGTATTGCTTAGCTTTTCGTTGTATTCGTCGTTGATTGGCGTACAGGAAACTTTGGCGTCAATGTTGTTCCTAACACAAACGTTACCAATATTTCTGTTGTTTTATGTGTTGCCATTGTTGATTTGTGGTATCTACTATCTGTTCTTCATGCGGGAAAATCCGTATGAAAAAATTCACAGGGTGACATTATTGAGTATTGTGTTGGCTGTATATACAGTAAGTTTGTTCAACAATTCATTGGGAATGTATTATACTCCATATTTGCTCGGTTGCACGTTTGTGATTTTAGTGGCTGAGATTATCACTTTTTTCTGGAAAATTAGCTTGCATACAATAGGAATGGGTGGCTTGTTAGGTTTTTTCTTAGAAATGATGCTGCACATGCAAGGAACAACTATTTTCTCTATTTTGTTCCCATTTCTTGTAATAATTGCTGGCCTGGTTGGGACATCACGTTTATACTTAAATGCACATACGCCGGCACAGGTTTATGCGGGCTATGCTGTCGGATTTTTAGCAACAGGTGGAGTTGCTATGTTGGTAGGATAGATTCTTGAAAGAAGTATTCTTAGTTCATCTTTAAATTTGTCATTACTCTTTCCGCAAAATTTACTATTTTTATGCGATAAAATTTAATGAATGAATCTTTTCTATCATATAGGTCGGTATATGTTGCTTATGAAGAAAGCGATAGGCTTTCCCGACCAAAAACGTATGTTCTGGAGAAATGTCGGCAAGGAAATAGTATCGGTAGGTTATGATTCTATCGGTATAGTGTCGATAATTTCGTTTTTTATGGGTGGAGTAATGGCATTGGAATTGGCCATGAATATGGAGAATCCTATACTCCCTCAGTATCTTGTGGGACTTGGTACTCGTGATACGATTATCTTGGAATTTTCTTCTTCGGTAATTGCATTGATTTTGGCAGGAAAGGTCGGCTCGAGTATTGCATCGGAAATAGGTACTATGCGTATTACGCAGCAGATTGATGCTCTTGATATTATGGGTATTAATTCGGCAAACTACCTTATCCTTCCTAAAGTAACTGCGGGTGCTATTACGTTTCCGTTCCTTTGCTGTATCAGTATGATTCTCGGTATTGCAGGTGGTTGGATTGTTGGTGATGTTACCGGAGTTGTTCCTTCTATGCAGTATATTACAGGTTTGCAATATCTTTTCCAACCATTTTATGTGGTGTTTTCAAATATTAAAATGTTTTTGTTTGGTATACTAATTACCTCAATTTCATCTTATTATGGCTACTATGCAAACGGTGGTTCGTTGCAAGTTGGACAAAATAGTACGCAGGCCGTAGTTGTTAGTAGTGTAGCAGTTTTATTGTTTGATCTTTCACTTACCGCAATTTTATAGTTATGATTGAAGTACAAAATGTTTCGAAGTCATTTAAGGATGTGCAAATCCTGAAAAATGTCTCTACTGTTTTTGAGGAGGGAAAGGTTAACTGTATTATTGGTCGAAGTGGTTCGGGTAAAACAGTGCTTATGAAGTCTATTGTAGGACTTCACGAGGTTGATGAAGGACAAATCTTGTTCCATGGTCGAAATTACACAGCTATGAACGATAAGCAACGCAAGGAAATCCGTAAAGAAATTGGGATGGTATTCCAAAGTGGTGCTTTGTTCGACTCTGAAACATTGGAAGATAATGTAATGTTTCCGCTTCGCATGTTTTCTGGTATGAGCGAAGAAGAATGTCGTGAACGTGCGAATTTCTGTCTGAAACGTGTTGAGGTAATAAATAAAAATAATTTGTACCCGGCCGAAATTAGTGGTGGTATGCAGAAACGTGTGGCTATTGCCCGTGCAATTGCATTGAATCCTAAATATTTACTTTGTGATGAGCCGAACTCTGGACTTGATCCGATTACTTCTATTGTGATTGATGAGTTGATACAGGGTATTGCACAGGAATATAATATCACGGCAATTGTGAATACGCACGATATGAACTCGGTGATGGAAATTGCCGATAAGATAGTATTTATCTACAAAGGCGAGAAATGGTGGGAAGGTACCAAAGAAGAAATTTGGAAAACCGATAATAAAGAGGTTAATGATTTGATATTTGCCTCGGAATTAACGCAACGAATAAAGAAATCGTTCTTATGAGAAAGTTTATTGTAGCTGTTGTTCTGTCGGTTTTGTGCAGTGTCTCAATGCTTGCACAAACTGTTGGCTACTATCATGGGAAAAAGATAGTTGACGGGAAAATTATCTTTAAATATGCGTCTAATACATTGAAATCTGCTTCTGTGCAAGATGTCATGTCTGACGGAACTCCTGCACATTCGTATTTGGAAGCAATTGGTGCCACTAATATCCGTCAGAAATTTATGACGCAAATCTTTCCTGCTAATTGTGAAGATTGTGTTGATTTACGTTCTATTTATGAATGTGAATATCATGGCGAAATTCCTTTTGAAAAGGTTTTATCAACTTTGAATGCGATGGAATGTATTGTCTATGCAGAACCTTCATACATAAGCGAGTTGTTGTTTGTCCCGGATGATACGGAATATGGAAAGGGAAATCTTTGGCATTTAAATACTTGTAAGGTTTTAGACGCCTGGGATGTGGAACAAGGTGATAGCACTGTTGTGATTGGAATTTTGGATGGTGGAATAGATATCATCCATTCCGATTTAATAAATAAAATAGCTTACAATACCAAAGATCCGATCGATGGCATTGATAATGATGGTGATGGTTACGTGGACAATTATCGTGGTTGGGATATGGCAGATGGCGATAATAATCCAACGAGCACTTTGGCAACGGAGCACGGAACCTATGTTGCTGGTATTGCAAGTGCAGAGGTAAATAATGCATTTGGAACAGCAGGAGTGGGATATAAGACAAAGTTTCTTCCTATAAAAGTTTGTAAAGATGGATCTGCATCGGTTACCAATGGCTATGATGCGATAGTATATGCTGCCAATATGGGTTGCAAGGTGATTAATTGCTCATGGGGAGATGACACAGGTACGAAGTATGGGCAAGATATTGTGAATTATGCCACAAAAAACTGCGATGCATTGATAGTTGCTGCGGCAGGAAACTCTGCTGTGATGGATATGTATTATCCAGCATCGTACGACAATGTGTTGAGTGTTGGAGGCACGGTTGCAGGTGATTTTGTTTGGGCAGAATCAAGTAAAAAGGGTAGTCATTATAATCGATTTGTGGATATTTGTGCTCCAGCAAAAGGATTTTATTCTATTGCCAATAATGACAAGACAATAGCAATGTCGGGTGGAGGAACGTCGTTCTCAACACCGATAGTTTCTGGTGCTGCTGCTTTGGTACGCAGCAAATACCCTAACTACTCCGCAATACAAGTTGGTGAACTATTGCGTGTTACGGCCGATGACATCTATGAAATGAATGAGGAAAAATATACGGATTTGTTGGGAAATGGCCGCTTAAATCTGTATAAAGCTCTAACAAATACAACACTCCCAAGTATTCGTGTAAAGTCTTTTGCTATGCGTAATTCGCATATCTACGATGACGATTCGGTGATAGTTGATGTAACGTTTAAAAATTATTTACACGATGCGGTAAATTTATCGGTAACTGCTCATCTTGAAGACTTTTTGTTGGATGATGTAGCTTCTGTAGATTGTAGCTCGTTTAAGGCAGATGAGGAAAAGACGTTAACTTTTATTTTCCGTTCAGCGGCGGAACCATTGGTCGGAATAGATACTTACTGTAAGTTTGTATATACAGCAGACAATGGCTATAGAAGTTTTGAATATGTTCCTGTACAGTTAAACACAGATTATTTTGATTTTGAATTGGGACAAATTCAATCGACTGCAACTCGTGATGGTAGTATAGGGGTGTATTCTGTTTTTGCAAATCAGAATGGCTTTAACTATAACAATAACGGCAATTGTATCTACCAGGCTGGATTAGTCTTGGCGGAAAATCAATCAACAGTATATTCTAGTTCATATTGGCATAGAGATTTTGACTTTGGTACATTTCCAACAATGTACGATGCTGATAGTTGCGATGCTTTGATTTATTCTGATTTTTCTGTAGAAAATATAGATATTTCACAATATATCTATGGTTGGGAAGATACGTCGGCGTTGGTTTATGAATATAGAATACGTAATAATAGAGATACCGTTCTAAATAATTTACGTTTCGGAAATTTCATCGATTGGGATATTTTGAATTCTTCCTACAATAAGATTTGGTATGTTGATAGTCTTCAGCTTACAGTTGTTTGTAGTGTGGATCCTCGTTCGTATTATGTCGGCTATATGCCACTTGACACAAATAAAAATGGAATGTATGCCTTTAATGTAGCTGATGATGTGCTGTATTATGATGATGGTTTTACTTCAAATGAATTATGGTATGCGCTAACACATCAACAAACAACTGCAGGAACATCATATTCTGGTGCCGAAATAGCTGCATTTCAATACGAAATCATAGATAGTATAGCACCATACGATTATGCGGTTGTTCGTTTCGCATTGCTTGCTGCAGATTCCAAGGAACAATTGTATGAACAAGCGCTTCGTTTCCAACAAAAATATAACCTTCGTCCGGAACAGCCTATAGATACAACAAATCCTGTAGGAATAGAAGAAAACAGCTTGGATGAGATACGCTTGTGCAAGCAAAACGATATGTATTATTTACAAATTCCAAGTAATCATTCGTCCTTAGTAGTTACAGCGGTTTCGTTTGATGGAAAAATCGTGGATCGATATACTATTTCGCCGGAAACGTGCGTATTTCCTATAAAGAATATGTCGGCATTCTCTTTATTGTCGGTATCTAACGGAAAAACAACAAAACAATTTATACTCCAAAACTAATGTTGAAGCGAATTTGTACTTTTTTGTTGCTGTTGTTGCCTTTGTGGGTAAGTTCACAGGGAAAGGATTTTAGCAAAGATGAATATAATCTAATAGCTATTTATTCTAATATTTCGCGTTTTGCTTCGGAAGAAGACAACATAAAAAACAATAAAATTTTCATAACGATTTTAGATTCTGTTTTGAAAATACCGGAATCATTCCATTATGCTTTCAACGACCTGAAGATTGCGAAAGTTACGGCTCCGGACCAAACGTTCCGTATTTTTACTTGGTTTATCGTTCATACTAATGGAACATACGAAACATTTGGTGTATTACAACAATATTTTAAAGAAACAAACACGGTGGAATTGTATCATCTTCAAGATTTTGCACCGTCAATGAAAGATCCGACAATGACGAACTGTACGCCAAAATTCTGGTATGGGGCGACTTATTACGATATTCGTGAATTTAAGTATGATGACGTTACAACTTATGTCTTGTTAGGTTGGCGTCCGAACACTATATATACGCAGAAAAAAGTCATAGAAACGTTCCGATTTGATAAGAAAGGTAAACCTGCTTTTGGCCATCAAATTCTTGAATTGAAAGGGAAAGGATACAAAAAACGCATTGTATTTGAGTATTCTTCGAAACAAACTATGATGTTGCGTTACGAGAAGAAAAAGAAAATGTATGTCCTTGATCATATTGCGGCAGCAGACCCGCGTTATGAGGGAATTTATGAATATTATGGTCCGGATTTTTCTATTGATGGCTATAAATTCAAACAAGGAAAGTTGCACTATATTGCAGATATAGATTTACATAGTCCTCGGCAAAAATTTTCTGACTATATACCAGAAAAATTGAAGAAGAAAAAGAAAAGAGAAGCTGATTCTGGTCTTTGATCTGATACACTATGCAACTTGAAACTGACGCTATAGTTCTGCATACAATAAAATATTCGGAAACGAGTGTGATTGCGCATATCTATACGGAACGATATGGAAATGGTTCCTATATTATGAATGGCGTGCGAAAAAACCGCTCGAAGATGGCAATGTTTCAGCCTTTGTCGTTGTTGAAAATTACAGCTCTCCGTAAGAAAGATCCTGCTCAAATACATAGACTTACGTCAGTGCAATTTGCATTGGTACCAACCAATACGGCTTCTAATGTATTTAAATCTACAATAGCTTTGTTTGTGGGAGAAATTCTGAATCGTGTGTTTCGTGAAGAAGAATGTAATGAGTTGGTTTTCCGATATATACGAACGTTTATAACGTTGTTGGAGGAAAGTGAAACAAATTATTCCAACTTACATATATTGTTTCTATTGCATCTTACTCAATTGTTGGGTGTGTTCCCAAATAATAATTTTGATGAACAGAATACTGTTTTTTCTCTTTTACATGCACAATTTGTCCCGCAGGACAGTGAGGATGGAACCTTGTCGTTGAGTGATAGCGCGTTATTCGCACGTTTATTGCAAACAAATGAATTGACTGATGATATAGATTTGCAACAAGCTGATAGACAACGTCTTTTGTCTATTCTGTTGCGATATTATGATGTACATATTTGCAGTACTCAAAGTATCAAATCGTTGGAAATATTAAAGATGGTATTTGAATAAAAAAAGAGACAATGTATTGTACATTGTCTCTTTTTAAATAAACGGTTTGTTGTCGTTTGTTATTGTAAGCCGTGTAGGAATTCTACAAATTTTGCAGTGGCGCGACCACGATGGCTCATGCTATTTTTTAGGTCAAGAGGCATTTGTGCAAATGATTCTTTGTAGCCTTTTGGTACAAAGATAGGATCATAACCAAACCCGCCAACTCCTAATTTTTCAGTTGCAATTTCGCCTTCAACTTCACCTTCGAATAAATATTCTTTCCCGTCTAAAATACATGCAATCACAGTCTTAAAACAAGCACGTCTGTTGGTAACACCTTGTAGTAAACGTAGTGTTTTTTGAATATTATCTTCGGGAGTGCAATCTTCACCTGCAAAACGTGCAGTGTAAACTCCAGGAGCACCGTTTAGCGCATCAATTTCAAGACCAGTATCATCAGCAAAACAGTTTTTCCCTGTTCTGTCGTATACCCAATGAGCCTTTTGTAAAGCATTTTCTGCTAACGTTTCACCTGTTTCAGGAATTTCGCCTTCGCAGTTTGCTTGTTTTAGGTTCAATATTGAATATGAGTCACCGATAATTTTTGAGATTTCCTCTAATTTATGACGGTTGTTCGATGCAAAAATGAGTTCCATATCTGCTTGATTCTCTTATTTTAAACCGAAAAGTTTTTTAACGTCTTTTACCTTGTCTTCTTTTTCCCAAGTGAAAAGTTCAACTTTTTTAGTGATAGTTTTTCCGTCTGCGCCAACAAATGATTTTGTTACTGTTTCTGGAGTTCTACCCATGTGGCCGTATGAAGCAGTTTCTTGGTAGATAGGATTACGTAATTTTAGTCTATCTTCGATTGCTTTTGGACGCATGTCGAAGATTTTACTGTCTGCGATTTTTTGTGCGATTTCGCCATCAGAAATTGCCAATTTCGAAGTACCGTATGTGTTGATGAATAAATTCATAGGTTCAGCAACACCAATTGCGTAGGCTACTTGTACAAGAACTTCGTCGGCAACACCTGCAGCAACAAGGTTTTTAGCCAAGTGACGTGCTGCGTATGCAGCAGAACGGTCAACTTTTGAAGGATCTTTACCAGAGAAAGCACCACCACCGTGAGCACCTTTACCACCGTAAGTATCAACGATGATTTTACGACCTGTTAGACCAGTGTCGCCGTAAGGACCACCAATTACGAATTTTCCAGTTGGGTTTACTAATAAGTTATATGAACCTTTTAGAAGGTTTTTGTATTCTGGATGAAGTTTTAAAACACGAGGAATAAGGATTTTTTCTACGTCTTGTTTGATAGTAGCAACCATTTCTTCGTCAGCTTTCAACTGATTTTTTTCATCTTTTATGAATTCATCATGTTGAGTTGAGATTACGATAGTGTCAACACGTTTTGGCTTGTTGTTGTCGTCGTATTCAATTGTAACTTGCGATTTTGAATCAGGACGAAGATATTTCATTTTTTTACCTTCGTTACGGATGTTTGCAAGTTCAATCAAAAGATTATGAGCCATATCAAGTGAAATTGGCATACGGCTTTCAGTTTCGTTACAAGCGTAACCGAACATCATACCTTGGTCGCCAGCGCCTTGATCGTAAGATTCTTTGCGTTCAACACCACGGTTGATGTCTGGCGACTGACCGTGAAGTGCAGTTAGAATACCACAAGATTCGCTGTCGAATTTGTATTCACTTTTCGTGTATCCAATTTTTTTGATAACGCCACGAGCGATGTCTTGTTCGTTGATTTTTGCTTGTGTTTTGATTTCACCGGCAACGATAACTTGGCCAGTTGTTACCAATGTTTCGCAAGCAACTTTAGAAGTTGCATCTTGAGCAAGGATGTTGTCAAGAATTGCGTCGGAAATTTGGTCAGCGACTTTGTCTGGATGACCTTCAGAAACTGATTCTGATGAAAAAAAATATCCCATAACTACTTTATAAGGTTAATTAATAAATAATAATGGGAAAAATTGGAAGTGAGAACCTGTGCTGTTTTAGCATTTTTTTCTGTGGTTGCAATCAAATCAAATCTTTCCACTTGTACAATGCAAATATATGCTTTCTTTTTGGTTTGGCAATTGTGACAAGATTTTTTCTTACAATAAATAGATAAACTATCAGCTATAGTTTTGAAAAGAGCCATTATGAAATTTCATAATGGCTCTTTGTGGTATGTGAATTTTATTTCTGCAAAGCTCTCATTGCATTTAATACTGCTAAAACGGTAACGCCAACATCGGCAAATACAGCCATCCATAAGGTACTAATTCCAACGGTTGCCAGTATAAGTACAAGAATCTTTACACCTATGGCGAACCATACATTTTGGTGTGCGATTCGAAGTGTTCTGCGTGCAATTTGTATTGCCAATGCAATTTTAGATGGCTTGTCGTCCATAAGGACTACATCGGCTGCTTCTATGGCAGCGTCGCTACCAAGACCGCCCATTGCAATTCCAACGTCTGCTCTGGCTAAAACAGGAGCATCGTTTATACCGTCGCCAACGAAAGCAAGGAAAGAACCATTTTCTTTCTCATCTAAAAGTCGTTCTATATGAGAAACTTTGTCAGTTGGAAGTAGTTCGGTGTGGAATTCGCTTAATCCAAGTTTTTTTGCAACATCTTCGCCAACTTCTTTTCTGTCACCAGTCAGCATAACTGTTTTATTTACACCGAGTTTTGTTAAATTAGAAATTGCTTCGGCGCTGTCTTCTTTTATCACGTCGTTTATTACTATATGTCCCGCATATACATTATTGATTGCAACGTGAATTATGGTTCCAATGTGTGGGCAATCGTGCCATTCAGCTCCTATGCTTTCCATCATTTTTGTGTTACCTACACAAACAATGTCGTTGCCAATTTTTGCTCGTATGCCATGTCCTGCAATTTCTTCTACATCACTTACGCTACATCCGTCGGTAGATTCTTCTGGAAATGCATTGCGAAGTGCTGCTGCTATTGGGTGAGTAGAAAAATGTTCTACATGTGCGGCAAGGTGTAATAAATGTCTTTCGTTGCATGTCTCAGGATGAATAGCTTCTACAGCGAACTGTCCATGGGTAAGCGTACCTGTTTTGTCAAAAACTACCGTTTTAACTTTTGAAAGAGTGTCCATATAGTTGGCACCTTTAATTAGAATACCATTACGGGAAGCTCCGCCTATGCCGCCAAAGAATGTTAGTGGAACGCTAATTACTAAGGCACAAGGACAAGATACAATTAAGAATGTAAGTGCTCGATACAACCACGTTGGGAACGCCGCCATGAAGCTTCCTGAGAATAAAGGAGGAAGAATAGCCAAGGCAACAGCTGAACATACAACTATTGGAGTATAAATCCGTGCAAATCGCGTGATGAACGTTTCACTTTTAGATTTGCTGTCGCTGGCATTTTCAACTAAGTTGATAATTTTAGAAACAGTACTTTCTCCGAAGGTTTTTGTTGTTTTTACTCGAATAACTCCACTACTGTTTACACAACCGGAAATAACTTCGTCGTCAACAGAGATTTCGCGAGGAGCGCTTTCGCCTGTGAGTGCAACTGTGTTTAATAAGGAACTACCTTCGATTACAATACCATCTAATGGAATTTTCTCCCCAGGTTTTATGATGATTATTTCTCCTACAGAAACGGTTTCCGGAGAGACGCTAATGATTTCTCCATTACGTTCTACATTTGCCGTATCGGGACGGATATCCATTAAATGAGAAATGCTTTCGCGACTTTTACCTTCGGCATAGCCTTCGAATAATTCGCCTATTTGGAAAAATAGCATTACAAAAACAGCTTCGGGAAATTCAGTTTCCGCTCCAGGTAGAAATCCTATGCAAAGCGCACCGATAGTGGCAATTGCCATAAGAAAATGTTCATTAAAGATATCACCTTCCGTTATGCCTTCGGCTGCTTCGTGCAATGTCTCGTGACCAATAAGCAAGTACGGAATAAGATAGATTATCAATAATTGCCATGTTTGTAAATCACAATATTGTTCGATAAGAACTGCGGCAATAAGTAAAACAATTGTGCATGCAATTGTAATGATTTGTTTTTTCATCCCGCCTTCATGGTGATGATGGTGTTCATGTTCGTGAGCGTGTTCATTACAATGACAACCATGAGAGTGTGAATGTTCTTCATGGGCATGGTTGCTGTGTTCGTGTGAACAGCAATTGTGAGAATGTTCTTCTGAATGTGCCATATCTTTTGTCTTTAAGTTTACGGTGACAAAGATGTGGCAAAACTTTCGCAACTGAGTTGCAAATATTGCAACCTTATTTTTTCTTACATTTTGGACAGATGCCTTTTATAATATATTCAGCTTCATCTACTTGCCACCCAGTTGGTACAGGAACGTTAGGGATTTCTACTTGTTCAAGACAGAATGTTTCATGGCAAATTGTGCAAGTCAGGTGAATATGTCCGTGATGATGATGCTTGTCTTCACAATGACAAATACAATATTTCTGCATACCAGAACCGTCGTCAATTAAATGGAGTAGATGTTTTTCTGCAAATAATGAAAGAGTTCTGAAAATAGTTGAACGGTCCACTGTTGGCATAGCATTTTCCATGTCGACCAATGAAAATGCACCAGACATTTCTGTGTTTATTGTCTTCCAAATAAGCAAACGAACTGCAGTGACGCGTACGTTTGCTTCTTCAAGACTATGTTCGTAATTTGTTTCCATATAAAGAAGAGACGCGATTTATTGCGTCTCCATGTTTTTTATTTTCGTACTGATTTGTAGAAATCTTCAAAGAAATCCATTTGCTTTTGATTTGGAACAGGTGTAAGGTAGAATCCTTTTTTCATTGTCATAACAGATTCTTCACCTTGTTTGTAGGTGCACCAGAATGGCAAGCCTTCGGCATTAGGATTTCCAGTTTTAACAAAGTTAATCCAGTATTTTGCCATAATTTGCGACATGTGTGTGTCGGTTTCGCTCATAGCACCGCCGAAATCGCTACCATAAATAAATGGCATTTCAGCAACGTGTGTTGCACCTCTTGTTCCGCTTTTTAGAATACTATTTTGAGACTTCTGTGCAAAGTAGTACATGTACACATTTCCTTTTCCTGTAGCTGTTTGTAGGTTAGCCCATGCGTATGTGTCCCATCCGAAAGGACGGTCTCTGAACATCTCTTGTATTGCATATAATGCCTCTTGGTCGTTTTGTGCAGGATATGCTTCGAAGAATTTATTAGTATAATCTCCAAATTGCTCTTTTGCCATTTGTTTGTATTGGTCAACAGTCATATTGTAAATAAAAAGACTGCCTTCGTCGTCGTTGTAGCCAATCATAATATCGACATCGTTGTATTTGCCTTGTTCATATAATTTGTATTGGTCATCTACAATGGCATAACCGTCAACTACTGGCCAGAATAATTTGTATCCCGTGCTGTCAAGTATAGTTTGTGCCGACATTGCACGAAGTGCTTTTAGATTTTTTGCTTTCAATTTCTTTTGGAAATCTAAGCCTGCTGTTTCTGCAGGTTTCACATAGCGCACATTATTTACGCCGCCGTATGGCTGATTTGAGATAGGCCCAAAGTTCCCTCCGCTTTCGCTGATTGCAGCACGGAATAATCCTTTACATAATGGTGAAGCACACAAAATACTTACCGAATATCCACCGGCAGATTCACCGCAGATTGTAACTTTTTCTGGGTCTCCACCAAATGCAGCGATATTATCGTGTATCCAATTTAGAGCCATAATTTGGTCGTAGATACCATAGTTGCCAGAAATCTTTTTGCCCGATTCTTTGCTTAACTCAGGATGTGCCATGAATCCAAGAGCACCAAGACGGTATTCTATGCTCACATATACGATACCTTCGCGGGCAAAACTATCTTGTGTTCCAATGTAAGAGCCGGTAGAGAATCCACCGCCATGTATCATAACGAAAACAGGAAGTTTCTCGTCTTTCGATTTAGCAGGAGTTTCAACACTTAGATACAGGCAATCTTCGCTCATAGGAATGTGGCTGATTCCTTGGTTAGGATCGTCAACTTGGAACGGACGGTTTCCCCATTCGTCAGATTTGTAAACACCTTTCCATGGCTTTTTTGCCACAGGCATTTTCCAACGAAGATTTCCAACAGGCGCTTCGGCATACGGAATGCGTTTGTATAGGGCAAACCCTTCGTGAAGTACACCTTCTATTTCACCTTGTGCAACAGTTGTTTTAAGAATCTGAGCCATACCAGGAAGTGTAATTGCCATGCTCAAAAGAGCCGAAAAAATAATTCTCTTCATTGTAATAATTTCTTTCTTCAAAAGTAATAAATGTACGTGGGATTCTATACAGATTAAAAGTAAAATGTATATACAAATTGTCTAAAAACGATGGCGGAAAGCCAACATTTGAGTAACCAGGGATGCAGTCTCCGGTTTGCGATGTGGAATATAAATTTGGTTGGAAACCAATACTTGAAATTTGTAATGGCTTTCAGCCATTTTGTGATGGTGTAGTGTTATCCCGAGACTCCGTTCCGGGTTACTGAATTATTGCCTTGCCAGGCAATGAAATGCCAAAATTACTATGTTTAATATGTCAAGAGTTATACTTCTTCAAAAAATAGAGTTTTGGAAGTTTATAGAAATTTTACAATCTTTGAGCAACAAATAAAAATATATAACGAAACAGAAATAAATAACGTTTAACATACGCATTAGCTATTATTCACATTCAAACAAAAAGCGTCGGAAACTGGTTGTTTAGAATAATCGGATAAAGCAAATTCACGGAAGCATCGTTGCCGTTACTCTCATTAATGTTAGTGCTCTCGCCTTTAGGCGTGGGCTAATCTATGAGAGTAAACGGGGTTCTCCGACGCTCCTCGTGAATGTGAGTAGAAAGGTTCGCGCCTTTTTTTCTTGCCTGCTCGTAAGTGATTGGTAGTGATGCAAAAAATATCAATCACTTATGGGTTTAAAACTATGTAGGGAAGAAATCGTTTTGTTGAAAAAGTTCTTCCTGTTTTTTACAATAATATTTTTTAAGTGTTTGGCTTTTCATTATGGTTGTTTTCATTATTTGGCGATAGGTTCTTTAATTTCTTCTCCTAGTGAATTCTTTGCGTTTTATTTTGCAAAAATACTTCCTGCTGTTTTTATAGCCAGTTTCTTATTTATATCAAAAAAAGGTTGGTGGAGTATCCCCATAATTATTCTTGTAGATATATGGTTGGTTGCAAATTATATTTATTATCGAGCCAATGACTTGTTTATTGATGTTGAAGTCATTGAAATGATTGGTAATATGTCAGGCTTTTGGGGGGCTATTGTTACATATGTAGATTGGAATTTGGTATTATGTCTTGCTTTTACAATTTTGTATAGTATTGTATTCTATTTTATTAATAAGCAAAATAAGAATATAAAGTCGGGTAGTTTAAGATTGTTTTTTCTATGTCAATTGATAACGTTCTTACTATTGGGTTATGATTTTCTATTAGGTTATGGAAAACAAGAGATGAAAAATTCTTGGCAGTGTAATATGTTTCAAGGTGCAAGACAAATTGCTCGTGGAGAGTGTGCTGGAGGTGGGGTAATGAAATATTCTTGGGTTGAAAATGGAACACCATTACATTTTTTACCTGCTTATATTTATTACAAATGGGAGAGTGTCATGTATAAGAAAAATATTACAGAAGAAAATCTACTTTCTTCAATAGATGAATCTCGTATATCTGAGTTTTATTCGTTAAATAAACCTATAAAGGTCAAAGGTAATCTTATTGTTGTGCTTTTTGAAAGTTTTGAAAGTTGGACAATGTTTCTGAAAGATGAAAAAGGAATAGAGGTCACGAAAAATCTGAATCGATTGGTTAATGAACGAAATGTTTTATATGCCTCGCATATTCGTTCACAAGCAAAGATGGGCTCGTCTGGTGATGGGCAAATGATTGTTAATACAGGATTACTTCCTTTACAAAAAGGGGCTGCTTGTATGTTGTTTGGAGACAATGTATATCCAAATTTTGCTCATTTTTATAATAGTGTTGTTATAAATCCTTCTCCTAATACTTGGAATCAATCTATGGTATCTTTGAGCTATGGCTACGAATATACAGATGAACGTTTGGGAGAGAAGGCTACTTTTGATGATGCAGAGATTTTAAATAGAATGTTATATCGATTGGATAGTATTAAAGAAAGAGAAAATTTTTGTTTGCAAGAAATTACCGCGACAACGCATGCACCATTTTCTCATGTTGAGAGCGAAAGATTGTCTCTTATTGACGATATGCCAGAAACAATGAAGAATTATTTGCAGTCTGTTCATTATGCAGATAGTTGTATAGGCCTTTTGTTAGATAAATTGGAACGAGATTCTTTATTGGATAATACCACCGTTGTAATAACGGGGGATCATACAATTTTTAAAAGTTCGTTGCTAAGAGATTTTCAGCCATTTGCTCGTAAGTATCATTATCCAATTCCAGAGGAAGAATCCTTTTGTCCATTAATAATATATTCTCCAAATATTGGAGAAAAAGTGGTTGTTGATGAAGAGTGTTATCAAATGGATATATTCCCCACAATTTTACATTGTATAGGTGCGGAAGGGTATTATTGGAAAGGCTTTGGAGTGAATTTGTTAGATAGTGTTGCTCGCAAAAATCGACCTATAACAGAAAACGAAGCTTATATCCTTTCCGATAAAATGATTCGAAGTAACTTCTTTAAGAAGATTCAGTAAATAGTAGTTCGATTTATTAATGAAGAGTATTGAGAGTTGGAAAAATACTTTCAAATAAATAATTACTATGGGAATGATATATTAGTTGGCAATAGATAAAAAATGGAGTTATGTTACTTTTCTTTCAATAGCGAAAGAAAAGTAACCAAAAGAACGCCATCGACCCACGCCTTCGCTAAAAAACGACTGCATTCCGCTAAAGGATTTGGAATGCCGAGTGGTTAGATTTCCCAATGGCATTGCCGGAGGCATCAAATCCTTTTTAACGCTTCATTCCGTCGTTTTTCTTAACGCTCATTCGTGAAGTCGAAAGGGGCTATCATTAAGGGGAATCTCTATTATAAAAACAATGCAACTCCTACGGAGTTGTTTTAAGAGAAAATATTATGCATTCTACAGACATATATCCCCTACGGGGATGTTTGTTTCTTAGAACATAGATATAATGAATATAGGATAGTAAAGAAAGTATATATTTAAGTAAACGTTATTTTTAGTTTATTAATCACTAAACATTAATCATTAATCACTATTTAAAAGTCCATTCCTACGGAGAATTGATTCATTTGTTGTATGTTGCCTTCGTCGTAGCCCCAGCCGAAATCAAGTCGTACAAAGTAGCCGAAGAGGCGGGTACGGAATCCGAATCCGTAGCTGCAGACAAATGGTTGTCGCATTTCGTCGATTTTTACATAGATAGGTTGTTTGTCTATGATTGTGTAATTGTAGGCGTTCTCTTTTTGTCCAGGATAGAAGCCGCTCCAAGCGCCGCCGGCATCTGCAAAACCAATAATCTGTAGATTACGGAAAATGTCGGAGCGAAGAGGTTTGGTACTAAAATATTGAATAAACGGCCATCGAAATTCAATGTTTGCAACGACAAATGAATTACCGTTTCTAATATTTTGCGAAAAGCCACGCATGTTTGTCGCTATTGCTTGATATGCCCAATCTACAGTATGGTCGTATTGTATTGCAGAATTGTATGTTTCGTGTTTCCCGAACAAATTTAGCCAATTGTCAACTGCACCTAAATAATATAGAAGTGGTGATGTCCCAAATGAGGAACTATACGCCAATCTTGCTGCAACTATCATGTTTCTATGGATTTTTTGATAATGCCGTGCATCAAATCCAAAAACACAGAGGTAGGAGTCACTCGCGTTTGCCTGCGCAAATGCTTCGGCAAATATTTTCGCACGTGTGCCATTGTAAATGTTGACGTCGCGTTTGCGTACGTTGTCGAACACATAGTTGCACGAAAGTCCGAGCCAAATTTCGTCAGAGGTTGGTTTCGTCAATGTGTTCATGTCGGTTGCCAAGGTTACATTACGAATGTAGCGTATGTTTGGGTCGAACGAAATCGATTGCGTTTGCGTGAACGGGTAGGTGAATCGTGCCAAGAAATTATTGTCTTGCGCTCTGACCAATGATGTGGCGCTATTGTCGTATGTCAATGCCGATTGACGGTGGAAAATATATTGTCGGTCAAGTCGTTTGCTGATGTTTTCGAGTGAAATGAGATATTCGTTTGTACCGAATGTACCGGTAAATCGATATGCGCCGGTAAGTCTGTAGTCTTCGAATAAATCAATTATTCCTAATTTAAATAAGACATTAAGGTTTTGAGAATAGTCGTATTCCCGTCCTGTAAATGCTTGGTAACCAGTGTTTACAAAGCTGAAGTCAAGCTGATTTACTAATTTGTTAATGTAGAAGTTTGTTTTATACAAGTTCCCGGCGTGAGTTTCGTCACGTAGTGTGTCGGCAGGTATAGGATTTACTGTTTCTACAAATGTTGAACTATCGATTATTTGTAAAGGAGCGAAATTCTTCTCATAAATACTTGAGGTATTTATCACTGTCTTTTTCTTGTTTTTCCCAAGTTGCACTAATGCTCCATTTGCGTATGTGAAATCGTTTATATTGAATGTAGGTTGTTTTACAACAAAATGATTGTTGGAATACGAATAATGTACGGCAGTGTCGATATAGCTGATTGTGCTGTCGGTTGTTATAGCATATAATTGTGATTTTCCGGTGATGTCGGACAAATAGAGGTATTTACCATTTGTGTACTCCAACGGCTTACATTCGTTTGCAGAAGAAATAGGTAAGCGTTGTAGCGAATCTTTTCTTAGAATAAAAAGATCATAATTGTTTTGTATGTCTTGGTTTACGTTATGTAAATCGTTGTCTGCACGGTTCGAAGAAAACAAAACAGCATTGCCGTTTTGAATAAATGTCGGGTGTCGTTCGTCAGCTTTGTCGTTGGTTAGTTGCTCGTTTTCAAATGTTTGTATGTTGTAGGAAAACAAATCGGTTTGTCCTGCTTGTACGCCCGAGAACACTATGGAACGCCCGTCGGGAGCATACGAGAAATCAAGAATTTGTTCAAAATGATGGAACTTTTTTGTGACCTTGTCTTTCGTGTCGGGTGAGTAGATGGTGAACCAAAGTTGGTTGTGCTTTTCATAGAAATAAGCCAACGCATTTGCCGTTGGATGCCATTGCACAATAGGGTATCGGTAGTCTGTAACTTGTTCTATTTCAGAACCTATCCTCATGATTTTTTTACATTTGTCCGTGCTGTAATCGTAGGTCCATAATTTCGCTTTACCTTTTTTGTTTGTGACAAAGGCAAGTTGTTTCGCTTGTGGTTGCATCGCGAAGTTGGAAATCTCTTGTTTTGCTATTCGTTTTGGAATAGATGTGTTTGCGGTTATAGTCTCGTTTGTATTTTGAGAAAAGAAATAGTGCATTTCCTGCAAGACTGTTTGCAAATCTTTCCCAATTACATATTGAAAACTGGCATCAATATCATCTGTTAGTTTGCTCATATAAAGAATGTTGGCGATTGCTTTTTCGCCAAACTTTTCATTTACATAGAACCAAACAGCTTCACCTAAAATGCGGGCGTCATCGCCATATAGTTGTGATATTTTGGTGTATTGTTTTTGACTGAGTTGTTGTTCGATATAGTCTTTTTTGTCGCTTGTCCAGCTATGAGAAAAATATTCGGTAAGACCATCGAAAAACCATTCCGGATATGACGAAAGAGTAGTGTTCGACAAGATACGTCGATACACACCTATGCCAAAAAGAAATTCGTTGAGCATAACTTCGGAGATACCTTTTCGAATCTGTCGAATCAAGTCATTATGATCGCCGGAATAGTATAGCACGACTTTATTGTCTATCGTTTGAGTTGTTCCGCCTACATTGTAGTCGTCTTCCGAGGTTGAATATCCAATATTACTTTGACGGAAGTCGCTCAAAGTATTGTACACAATAAAAACGATACGGCGGGAATATTCAAATTCCAGAGTTTTTTTTATGTCAGCATAATTGGTGTCAACATGTTTGGAAACAAAATCGGCAAGCTGCCTGCCCGCTTTGTCGTAGTACACGTCGTAGTTGTCGTGTCGGAGATACAGCCAAAATTTTTCGTCGTATTGTATGCGATTCTTGCCAAAGTCTTGGTTCATTCCGTTATAGAATTGTGCAAATAATCCGTTGACACAGAGTAGAAATAAAACTATGGCGCACAATCTTTTCATTGAAATGAATTTTCTATCTTTGCAAAAATAGATTTTTTTAGTATGCAACAATATCTTGATTTAGTTAAAAAGATACTTGACGAAGGAGCACGTAAGGCTGACCGTACAGGAACTGGTACTACGAGCATTTTTGGATATCAAATGCGTTTTGATTTGCAAAAAGGTTTCCCTTTGTTGACAACAAAAAAAGTGTACACTCGTGGCATTATTCATGAACTTCTTTGGTTCTTGAAAGGCGATACGAATATCAAGTATTTGGTTGACAATAACGTACATATTTGGGACGATTGGCCATATAAGGAATACAAGCAATCTTCTGAATACAAAGGAGAGTCTATTGAGGAATTTGCAGAAATGATAAAAAATGCAGACGCAGATTCTGAGTTTGTGAAAAAATGGGGGAAACTTGGTCCGGTGTATGGTTACCAATGGCGTCATTGGCCAACATACGATGGTGGCGAGGTTGATCAAATAACACAGTTGGTTGATCAAATAAAAAATAACCCTAATTCCCGTCGCTTATTGCTTAGCTCTTGGAATGCTGCAATGGTTGAAGATATGGCATTGCCACCTTGTCACACATTGTTCCAATTCTATGTTTCTGACGGTAAACTTTCTTGCCAATTATATCAACGTAGTGCGGATTTGTTTTTGGGCGTTCCGTTTAATATTGCGTCGTATGCGTTGTTAACTCACATGTTGGCACAAGTGTGTGGCTTGCAGGCTGGTGAATTCGTTCATACATTCGGTGATGTCCATATTTATAATAATCATGTGGAACAATGTAAGTTGCAAATTAGTCGTGAACCACGTCAATTACCAACATTGGAATTGAATCCAAACATTACAAACATTTTCGATTTTACGATAGACGATATAAAAATTTTGAATTACGATCCACACCCAGCAATTAAAGGCGAGGTGTCGGTATAAATTAACCGTAGGGACAACGGTTCTACCTTGTCTATAAAAGAAAAATAAAAACGAATGTAGGGGCGTATCGCATACGCCCGATAAAAAAACAAAGATTATGGAACCATATATTCACAAAGTTCATTATTACGAAACAGACAAGATGCAAATAACGCATCATTCAAATTATATCCGTTTTATGGAAGAAGCCCGTGTAGATTTTCTTGAAAAAGTTGGATATGGTTTTGACAGAATGGAGGCTGATGGCTTGGTCTCTCCTGTAGTTGGCGTTACTTGCGATTACAAAAAGACAACGACATTTGCACAAGAAATAGCAATTGCAGTTTCTGTTTTGCGTTGTTCTTCATTTAAGTTAGTGCTGGGTTATACCATGACTGTCGAAGGAAAAGTTGTTGCAAACGGAACTAGTTCTCATTGCTTTATGGATACAAATGGGAAATTCGTTTCTTTGGAAACATTCTATCCTGAATTGTACAAAACCTTGTTGACATATATGCCAGAAAATAAATAGTATGAAGGTATCTATTATAGTCGCTATATCCGAAAATAATGTGATAGGCAAGGACAATGCGTTGTTATGGCGCTTGTCGGGCGATATGCAGTTTTTTAAACGAACAACTACGGGTCATCATATTATTATGGGAAGAAAAACATTCGATTCGTTAGGGAAACGTTTGCTTCCAAATAGAACGTCGATTGTTATTACAAGAAATAATGATTACGAAATGCCGGAGGGTGGAATTGTTGCACATTCAGTAGAAGATGCTATTGCTAAGGTAACAAACGAAACAGAAGCCTTTATTCTCGGTGGTGAACAAATTTATAAAGCTTCGCTGTCGTTTGCCGATACACTTTATGTGACGAGAGTACATCATTCTTTTGAAGGCGATGCATTTTTCCCTGAAATTGATATGAACCAGTGGAAACTTGTCTCTGAAGAACATCATACTGCAGACGAGAAAAATGAATATGATTATTCATTTCAAACTTTTGTGAGAAAATAAAATGAACAAAAGCAAAGAACAAATATGCTTTTTCAATACGCATAAAGCATGGGGTGGCGGTGAAAAATGGCATAGCGAAGCTGCATGTTTTTTTCAAGAAAAAGGCTTTCATGTTCTTGTTTGCGGAAATGAAAATGGTGAGTTGCTAAAAAAGATACCCGGTGAGATAGAAACTGCATCTGTCCGCTATAGTAATCTCAGCTTCTTAAATCCATTTGCTTATTTTAGAACCTATAAGATTCTAAGAAACAGAAATATACACTCCATAATTCTCTGTTTGCCGATAGATATAAAAATAGCTGGAGTTGTTGCAAAATTTTGTAAGATTCCGCATATAATTTATCGTCGTGGAAGTGCAATTCCTATCAAGAATTCGTGGTCGAATCGTTTCTTGTTTTCTCATATTGTGACAGATATTATCGCTAATTCAGAAGCAACCAAGACTACAATCTTGCAGAATAATACAAACTTGTTTGATTCAAGTAGAATTAAAGTCTTGTATAATGGAATAGCAATTCCTCCTTGTAGTGGAAAAACAGAAAACCAAGTCGTTACAATAGGCTTTGCTGGTCGTTTGGAGCCACAAAAAAATCTGTTTTCTCTTATCGCTGTTGCTGATATTTTGAAGAAAAAGAATCTTTCGTTTCTTATAAAAATTGCAGGCGATGGCAGTCTTCGAGAACAATTAGAACAGGAAGTCCATACAAGAAATTTGGAAGATTGCGTGAAATTTGTTGGCTTCCAATCTAATATGAATGAATTTTATTCATCTTTGGATTTGTTTGTGTTACCTTCGTTATGGGAAGGATTTGGATATGTTTTGGCAGAGGCTATGACGTATAAGTTGCCATTGGTTGCTTATAATGTGAGTAGCAATCCGGAATTGATAATTGATGGAAAAAATGGTTTCCTTGTTCCTTTAGGTGATGAAAATCTGTTTGCAGAGAAAATTGCCGAAATGATTGCTAATCCATCTCTTCGTTGTGAAATGGGAGAGTGCGCCCGAAGATTTGTAGAAGAGCATTTTGACAAAAATAGGAATCTGCAAAAAGTCGAAGAGTTTATTTGTAATTTATAAGTAGAAATGGAGAAGCTTTCGGTTGTTATAATTACAGGGAACGAGGAACGAAATATTGAGAAATGTCTTGTTTCTGTGCAGTCTGTGGCAGATGAAATTATTGTTGTAGATTCTCTTTCTACCGATAAAACGGAAGAAATTTGCCGGAAATATAATGTGACATTTGTTTCTCAAAAGTGGTTGGGATATTCAGAGCAGAAAAATTATGCCAACTCATTGGTTTCCAATAATTTTATTTTATCAATTGATGCGGATGAGGTTTTGTCGGAAGATTTGACAAAATCAATTTTGCAAGAGAAACATGCAGGTTTTCCGGCTAAGGCATACGATTTTAATCGATTGACATATTTTTGTGGCAAGCCTGTTAAACATTGTGGTTGGAATAATGATTACCGTGTGCGTTTGTGGCAAAAGAATTTGGCAAAATGGAGCGGTGAAATTCATGAGCTTTTGGCGTTTGATTCGCCTATGCCAGTTGCAAGACTTTCGGGAAACTTGCTTCATTATTCGTTTCATTCTATAGAGCAGCATATCGAGCAGGTTAACAAATTTTCTACACTTTCGGCTCAAGCAAAGTTTAATAAAGGAAAGAAATCTTCGATTATAGCTATATTGTTTCAACCTTTGTGGAGATTTATTCGTATGTATTTCTTCCAACTTGGATTTTTAGATGGTTTAACCGGTTTGATTGTATGTGTAGATTCGGCGTATGCCGTATTTCTAAAATATAGTAAATTATATCTTCTTAATAAACAACGATGAATATCTTGGTAGTCTTTCCTTCGGAACTCGAAGCACATAATTTTTCTGTAGAAACAGAACACAATGTTGAGGTGTTGGTTTCTGGTATAGGTGGATTTGCTACCATGTATAATCTTACAAAATATTGTTGCGAGCATCGTCCGGATTTTATTATTCATGCAGGAATATGCGGTTCTTTTGATAAAACCCTGGAAATAGGGGAAACAGTTACGGTTATGATAGACCATTTTGCTGATTTTGGTGTGTTTGAAGAAGGAAAGTGGAGAACTGGTTTTGAGATGAAGTTAATAAGCTCGCATAAGAGTCCGTTTACAGAAGGAGAACTTGTTGCAACAAGTACAGATGTAGCATCGTTTCCTAAAGTCATGGCAGTGACATCGCAAACAATTACATCGTTACCGGAACAGATTGCTATGTTAGAAAAGAAGTTTCATCCTGCTATAGAAACAATGGAAGGGGCGTATGTCCACTATGTTTGTATAAAAGAAGAAATCCCTTTTATACATCTTAGAACGGTCTCTAATATGGTAGGAGAACGCGATAAGTCGAGATGGAATATTTCTTTAGCCGTTACAAACTTACATCAAGCAATTTCCGAAGTAATAGAAAATTGCTAATTCATTTTTTTGCTAATTTCAAAATTTGTGTAGTTTTGCCACGTTTTTCAGAGCACGTTTAGGCATGATAGATAGCTCTGTAGCAAAAAAGTAACATAAAACACAAACAAAATGAAGGTAAAAGATAGCATAGACTTCCATCCAAGACTTTTTGAAACACTTCGTAATTATAATCGTACACAATTTACTACCGATATAGTAGCCGGTATTATTGTAGGTGTTATTGCAATTCCACTGGCAATTTCGTTTGGTATTGCTTCAGGCGTTGGTCCAACTGAGGGTTTGGTAACGGCAATTATTGCTGGTCTTATAATTTCGGCATTGGGCGGTACTAAGGTGCAAATCGGTGGACCTACAGGTGCATTTATCGTAATTATTTATGGTGTAATTCAGCAATATGGTCTTAATGGATTGCTTATAGCAACCATTATGACGGGTATTATGCTTATTATAATGGGTGTGGTAAAACTTGGTAGTGTAATTAAGTTTATGCCGTATCCAATCATCGTAGGATTTACAGGTGGTATTGCCATTACAATCTTCTCAACCCAAATGAATGACCTTTTCGGTATGGGTATTAAAGGTGTTCCTGCCAACTTTATAGAAAAATGGACTTGCTACGCCCAACATATCTCGGACATTAATTGGATGTCATTTGCTGTAGGTATTGTAAGTATTCTTATCATTACGCTTACTCCTAAGATTAGTAAAAAAATACCAGGAGCATTCTTTGCTATCGTTATTATGACAATAGTATGTTGGTTGCTTCGCAATTATGCTGGAATCGATAGCATAAAAACCATTGGTGATCTTTATGAATTGCCAGAAGGATTACCATCGCTTAGCTTACCAAAAATGGAGGAGGAAAGTAATCTATTAGATACAATTACTATGCTATTGCCGGTAGCGTTTACAATGGCTATGCTTGGTGCTATAGAATCATTACTGTCTGCAATGGTTGCAGATGGTGTTATTGGTGACAAACACAATTCAAATACAGAGCTTATTGCTCAAGGTATTGCGAACTTAGTCGTTCCATTCTTTGGTGGTATTCCTGCTACAGGTGCAATTGCTCGTACTATGGCAAATATTAACAATGGTGGTCGTACACCAGTTGCGGGTATTGTACATACTATAGTGTTGTTGCTTGTATTGTTATTCTTAGGTGCGCTTGTAGGTGCTATCCCAATGCCTTGCTTGGCCGGTGTACTTATAGTAGTAAGCTACAACATGAGTGGTTGGCGTTCAATCGTTTCAATATGCAAACAATCGCGCATGAGTACAACTATTATGTTCACTACATTACTTCTTACAGTACTATTCGATCTTACTATTGCTATAGAAGTTGGTTTGTTGATGGCAATTGTAGTGTTTATGAAGCGTATTATGGAAAGTACCAACATCTCTGTTATTAGTGATGAAATGGAAATCCACCATGATGGTGAAGGTGCTGATGAAAAATTAATAATTCCTGCAGGTACTGAAGTGTACGAAGTTGATGGTCCTTTCTTCTTTGGTATTGCCAACAAGTTCGATGAAATTACCCGTGAACACAATGATAAAATTATTCGTATCGTACGTATGCGTAAAGTAACATTTATTGACTCTACAGGTTTACACAACTTAGAAATGTTTATTCGCAATACATTGGCAGATGGTCGTGTAGTAATACTTTCGGGTGTAAATCCAAAAGTTATGAAGTCACTACATAAAGCAGGATTGGTAAATTTAGTAGGAGAGAATAACGTTCACGATCATATTCGTAAAGCTATTAAGCGTGCCGGAGAGCTTTCTGCCGAAATGAATTTACAATAACAACGTTATAAGTATAACAAACAAAAGCGCTGAATCTGTTGGTTCAGCGCTTTTGTTTTTAATAATATTATCGAAAGGGAATTGAGACGATGCGTGCATCGTCTCATTTCATATAGGCACAAAAAAAAGAGACACCACATTTCGCAACATGGCATCTCATCAAAAAAACAAACGGTAAATTTTTATTTCTTACTGTTCAAATATTCCATAATACCTGCAGCAGCGCGACGACCGTCACCCATTGCAAGGATTACTGTTGCACCACCACGAACAATGTCACCGCCGGCGAAGATGTCGGAAATGTTACTTTGTTGTGCGTCGTTTACAACGATAGTGCGTTTAGCGGACATTTCTAAACCTTCAACGCTGTTTGGAATAAGTGGGTTAGGCGATACACCAACGCTCACTACTACCAAGTCAACATCGATTTCGTATTCAGAGCCGGCTACGGCAACAGGACTTCTACGTCCAGATGCATCTGGTTCGCCAAGTTCCATTTTTTGAACTTTAACCTTGTTTACGTGACCTTTCTCGTCTGCTAAATATTCAATAGGATTGTTCAAGCAAAGGAATTCAACACCTTCTTGTTGTGCGTGGTGTATTTCTTCCTTACGAGCTGGCATTTCATCAAGAGAACGACGATAGATAATCATTGCTCTTTCTGCACCAAGACGTTTTGCTGTACGAACAGAGTCCATAGCTGTGTTACCACCACCGATAACAGCTACATTCTTGCCGAAGAAAGTAGGAGTGTCGAATTCAGGTTTTGCAGCACTCATTAAGTTTACACGAGTTAAGTATTCGTTAGAAGAAAGAATACCTGTGTAGTTTTCTCCTGGGATACCCATGAATCTTGGAAGACCGGCACCACTTGCTACGAAGAATGCGTTGAAGCCTTCTGCACGTAAATCATCGATAGTTGCAGTGTTACCAACAACGAAGTCTTTTACGAATGTAACGCCCATTTTTTCCAAGTTGTTAATTTCAACATCAACGATGCTATTTGGAAGACGGAATTCAGGAATACCGTATTTCAATACACCACCGATTTCGTGTAATGCTTCGAATACAGTTACATCGCAACCAGCTTTTGCCAAGTCACCGGCACAAGCAAGACCTGCAGGTCCAGAACCGATAACAGCTACTTTGAAACCATTCTTAGGAGCAAGTTCTGGTAAAGACATTTGTCCGGATTCACGTTCGTAGTCAGCAACGAAACGTTCCAAGTTACCAATTGCAACAGCAGGTTTCTTCATTTTTAAGTGAATACATTGCGATTCACATTGTTTTTCTTGTGGACAAACACGACCGCACACAGCAGGAAGTGCGCTTGTTTGTTTGATAACCTTAGCAGCGCCAAGGAAGTCTTCGTTTTCTATGCATTTAATGAATCCTGGGATGTAAATTCCAACAGGACAGCCTTGCATACATGTTGGGTTTGCACAGTCCAAACAACGGTGAGATTCAGCGATTGCTTGTTCCTTTGTGATACCCATATTTACTTCTTCGTAGTTTTTGCTACGAGCGATAGGATCTTGTTCTGGCATAATAACACGATCCATATTTGAACGATCTTTCGCAGAGATTTTCTTGCGTAATTCTTCACGCCAAGCTTGTGCGCGTTGTTCTTTTATAAAATCTTGATTTTCCATATAACCAGTCTCCTATTTGTTTTGTAGATAATTGTCTAAAGCAGCTTTTTCTTCAGCTTTGTATGCACCCATACGCATCATCATTTCTCCGAAATCAACCTTGTGGGCATCGAATTCAGGACCATCAACGCATACGAATTTTGTTTTGCCATCGATAGTAACACGGCAAGCACCACACATACCAGTACCATCAACCATGATAGTGTTCAAACTTACGTATGTAGGAATGTCGTATTCTTTCGTTTTTAATGCTGCAAATTTCATCATAATAGCAGGACCGATAGCCATACAGAAATCTATCTTTTCTTTCTTGATAGCTTGTTCCATACCAACAGTAACAACACCTTGTTGACCGTAAGATCCATCGTCAGTCATGATGATAACTTCGTCGGAACTTTTACGGATTTCATCTTCCAAGATGATAAGGTCTTTGCTACGAGCTGCCAATACAGAGATTACACGGTTTCCGGCAGCTTTCATTGCTTGTACGATAGGTAGAAGAGGAGCAACGCCAACACCACCACCACAGCAAAGAACTGTACCGAATTTTTCAATGTGAGTTGCTTTTCCAAGAGGACCAACAACGTCGTGTAGATAATCACCAACTTCTAATGAAGCGATTTTGCTTGTACTTACACCTACTTTTTGTAGAATAAGTGTAATTGTACCTTTTTCTATGTTGGCACTTGAAATTGTAAGAGGAATACGTTCACCTTTTTCGTCGTAGCGAACGATTACAAAGTGACCAGCTTTTCTTTTCTTCGCGATCTGTGGTGCTTCAACTTCAAGCTCAGCCACATTCTCGGAAAGCATTTGTTTTCTGATAATTTTATTCATTTCTTTTTGCTTTAAGACGTACAAAGGTACAACTATTCGTTGTAAAATGATTGGTTAAATCGAAAAAGCTTTTGGCGAAACTAAAAAATTAGTGAAGCACTTATGGAATAGAGAAGTAATCACAACCATATGGATTGCGATTACTTCAGTGTTATATTTGTTCTGACTCAGCTTTTCTTTTTTTGCTATCTTCTTCGTCAATTGCAATTTGATAATTGTTTATTACAGCACCTGTAACTAAGTTTAGAAGTAAAAATGCTGCTAAACAAAACCATGTTACATGATATGTCGTAATTACAGTAGGATTAGTATTAATTAATCCGTATTCCGATGCTGTTATATGGTTATATCTTATATCTGTCCAATCCTCTCCAGTTAATTCTCTAAATAGCGTAAAAACGGCCTCGCCTAAATCTCCAAAAGGATCCGGAGCGTTAGAAGGTGCGTTAGGTGCTTTTTCTATAAATAATTCGTAATTCTTTAATTTCTCACCTTTTAATGTCTCTGGATTTGGTAATCGGAACATGTAAACACCTGCGATGGCATATAAATAAACAAAAATTAGGAAAAGAATTAGATTGTAAAACATTGATGTCAGTGATTTCATTAATACTGTAACAATTAGTTTTATCTCTTTTGAAGCACGAAGGAGGCGTAATATTCTGAAAACGCGTAATACACGCAATGCAGTCATCATAGATGCGTTTGCAAAGAGTGATTCAGGGATATATCCGATGATAACTAGAACTAAATCGAATATATTCCAACCTTCGCTAAAGAATTTTTTAATGTTTTTGGTGGCAATAAATCGTAATGAGATTTCAATTGTGAAAATATATAAAATTACTCTCTGAATAGTTTTGATAGCGATGCTGTCAGTGTAGGTTTCTACGCCAATTAAGATAGAATTTAAAATAATTATTCCTATTATGAAAAGTTCAAATATTTTGTTGTTTGTAATTAATGTTACTGTATCTCTTAGATTGTTCATGTGAATTTTATTTTTTGAAAAATATAATTTTTAGTTATAAACTTTTTCTGTCCTTTGGGGGATTGGTGGTTTTAAATTAAATAAATGTTTTTGCTTGTAGTGTATGGGGTTTGAAAAGTGGTTGAACTTGAATATGATGCTTTCGTTTTAAAAAGTATAATTAATTTAGTCAAGAATATTTACAAAGGTTTGTTTTTTTTGAAAAAACAAAAAAGGTCTTTGTAGGTCATTTAAGTGATTTTATGTAAAAAATACACGTTATGTATTAAATGTTTTTATATATTTGTGTATAGATTACACAAATACAAAATGAAAAAAGAGTTTAAGGAATTATGTCGTAGAATAGAGGTTACGATAGGACGAAAGATGAAAACTCCAAAAGATTTCTATTTCTTGTCGGAGGCTGTGTGGGGACAAATTCATGAAAAAATAAGTTGTTCGACATTGATGCGTGCATGGGGCTATGCCGGTAAAACAGCCGAAGCTCGATATTCTACAAAATCTGTTCTGTCTCGTTTTTTGGGGTATGCAGATTGGAATGATTATCTTGCAGAATATTCTGTTGTATCAGAAATTCGTAGCCAAAAATTATCTATAGGGCAGATGATGGAGGTCTGTTGGGATCCTGAATGCCACTGTGTTTTCCGATATGAAGGCGAAATGCGTTTTGGCGTTATGGAGTCGGATAGTTCGTATTTGTGTGTGGGCGATACATTTGATTGTGGTATCTTTATATTGGAAGAACCTTTATTATTGAATAATGTAGTTCACGATGGTATGCAACCAATATCGTATATCGCAGGATGCAAAAGTGGTCTTACTAAGTTGAGATTGATTGAATAATAGGATTCGTTGTAATCAATAATTCCCAATTTCCTTATCTTTGCAACTATGAAGAATATTTATTTTGCATCGGATTTTCATTTTGGTTTTCCTACAGAAGAGGAAAGTGCGGAACGTGAGGCTTTGGTTATCAAATGGCTTGACGAGATTAAACCGAATTGTGCAGAATTGTTCTTGGTAGGTGATGTGTTCGATTTCTGGTTCGAATATAAGTATGTAGCTCCGCAAGGTTATATTCGTTTTTTGTCAAAATTGGCTGAATTTGTTGAGGCCGGTATTCCTGTCAATATTTTCCGAGGAAATCACGATATGTGGTATGGCGACTATTTGACTCGGGAAATAGGTGCGACTATTTATACGGAACCAATTGTTCGTGAATATTTTGGAAAGAAACTCTATATCCATCACGGTCATGCGTTGGGATCATACGATAAAGGTATGAATTTCTTGAACGCTTTTTTTAGTAATTCTGTTCTTCAATTTTTGTTCTCGTTTGTGCCAACCAATTGGGCTTATGGTTTTGGCCGTGCATGGTCACGACATAATCGTAAGAAACGTGCCAAACGTGCTCCGGAAAAACAATTACCAGATTATTGCGGTGACGATAAGGAATATTTGGTGCTGTATGCTAAAGATGTTCTTCAAGAAGAGTTTTACGATTATTTCGTGTTTGGCCATCGTCACGTTGCTGCCGATAGAGAGATAGCGCCTGGTTCTCGATATGTCAATTTAGGAAATTGGATTTGGAACTCAACCTATGCGGTGCTTTCCGAAAATGGCATGGAAGTAAAATCCTATAAAGGTGGCGATACGATTATTCGTTAGAATTGCATGCTAAATCGTATGCCAGCCGGCATAGATTTGTTTTCTCTGCAAAGCGCTGTGTAGTTTATAGTTGGTTGCCATTGTATGCTTAAATCATCCGACACATCAAACTCGAATAAATGTGCTTCAACGTAGGAGTCAAGGATGTTGAGTATGTACAACGCACCTATGCCGAATATGCATAAATCTCGATATTTTCTATAAAAATCTCGTCCTTGTTGCACGTTGATAGGTGAGTAGCCGGCTTCACCACGAACGGTAAGAACCGTGTCGGATGGTGGAGTAAGACCTTGCTCTAAATATGGATTCCTATAATTATTGTATGCCGTTTTAAATGATTTATAATAGTCTTGATAAAAGTAGAGACCATATCCAATGCCCGCGAATCCAGCATATAAAATTGGTGCTTTCCACCATGAACCATTATATATTTGTCCAGCTCCAGGTAGAATGGTAGAAAGGATTGCTGCGGTTTTTGGTGAATGTTTCTTCTCCACGGAATCTTTTGTCTCTGTTTGTAAACCGTCAATAGTAACAAGCGCATCGTTGGTGGTTTTGTTACCTGTTTCTATATCGACAGAATCACGTAAATCAATCTGCGCAAATATGGTTGTGCACAACAAACAAAATATACCTATGAAAAAGGTTTTCCGCATTCGTTATTGAATTTTTTCAAGCAATGCAATTATGTCTTTCATGCCTTGTTCGTTTTTGAAGGCAATTGAAATCTTTCCGCTTCCTTTTCCTGTTATAGAAATAGATACTTTTGAATTTAATTTCTCCGAAAGTTTTGCCTGCATTTCTTTTTGTTCCAAAGATTTAGATGTTCTTGTAGGCTTCTTTGCATCTTTCATCTTTCTTGCCGATTCTTCTGCAGCACGAACCGACAATCCTTTGTCTACAATTTCGGTGTATAGTTCGCGTTGCTTTGTTTCGTCATCTAAAGAAAGAATGGCTTTTGCGTGGCCTTCGGAAATGACGCCGTTGATAAGACCTGTTTGTATTTCTGGAGGAAGTTTCAAAAGTCGAAGTGAGTTCGCAATAGTTGCGTGGTTTTTACCTACTTTTTTCCCCATTTCTTCTTGAGTAAGCTTGCCTTCTTCAATAAGACGTTGGTATGTTGTGGCAATTTCTATTGGATCAAGTCCTTCACGTTGAAGGTTTTCGACCAATGCCATGATAAGCGTAGTTTCGTCGTCGGCTTTACGTATGTATGCAGGAATTTTTGTTAGTCCTGCAATTTGCGAAGCACGGAAACGACGTTCTCCTGCGATGATTTCGTATGAGCCGACAACTGTTTCGCTTTCGCGTAATGAGATAGGTTGGATGATACCTAACGCTTTTATAGAATCTGCTAAATCTTGTAAAGCAGCCTCGTCGAATGTCTTTCGAGGTTGGTTTGGATTAGCAACAATTTTAGAAATTTCTATTTCGGAAACACCTGGACGGCTTGCAACTGTTTGTGTTACAGATTTATTTCCGCCTAAAAGTGCATCTAATCCTTTTCCTAATGCTTTTTTTTCTGCTGCCATTATTGTTTAGTTTCAGGTAAGTGGTTTCTACGTAAAATTTCTTGTGCTAAGTTCAAATAGTTTTTAGCACCAACTGAATTTATATCGTATGTAATAACTGGTTTTCCGAAACTTGGAGCCTCTGCAAGCTTCACATTTCGTTGAATAATAGTGTCAAATGTAAGTTCTTGGAAATGTTTGTGTACTTCTTCGACAACTTGGGTAGAAAGTTTTAGACGAACATCGAACATAGTGATAAGGAATCCTTCGATCATAAGTGAAGAGTTGATGTTGTCTTGTACAATGCGAATCGTGTTCAATAGTTGTGAAAGTCCTTCCAAAGCGAAATATTCACATTGAATTGCCAAAAGAACAGAGTCTGCGGCAGCAAGCGCATTAGATGTCAAAATTCCTAATGAAGGCGTGCAGTCAATGATGATGAAATCGTAATTGTTGCGAACTTGGTCGATGACTTTTTTAAGATATGCATCTCTGTCGTCTTTGTTTGCAAGTTCGATTTCAGCTCCTACAAGATCTATGGTAGCTGGTAGAATATGAAGTTTTTCAATATCTTCATATTGTTGAATTGCCTCTTGCGGAGTGCAACTTCCCATTATACATTGATAGATACCTTTTAGGTTTCTTTCTTGTATGTCTATACCAAGGCCTGTAGATGCATTGCCTTGAGGGTCAAAATCTACGATTAATACTGAATATTCAAGTACAGCAAGACTTGCTCCCAAGTTAATGCTTGTGGTAGTTTTTCCAACACCACCTTTTTGATTCGCTATTGCAATTACTTTTCCCATTGTCTTTCACTTTTGACATTAGACCCCAAAATTACAAAATAATTTGGAGTCTGTTTCTGTATAATGTTCCGCATAGGTGTCAAACGTCCCTAACATATTGATAGTTAGCGGTTAAAAAGTTATTAACACCCGCAGCGGCAGGGTTCAACCCTGCCGCTATATTGTTTCCCAAAAAAAGATGTCAATGGTTCAACCCTGCCGCTACTAGAAAATAATTCCTGGTTTTCAATTGTCAATTATTAATTGTCAATTACATTTGTTGCGTGAAAACCAAAGAAGAACAACGATTAGAATCTATACGTGAGCAACTTGCAATGTTGCCAACGAATCCTGGCGTTTATCAGTATTTTGATAAAAACGGTACGCTTATTTATGTTGGGAAGGCTAAGAATTTGAAACGACGTGTTTCTTCTTACTTTAATAAAGAGCAAACTCATCCCAAAACACGTGTGCTTGTCAGCAAGATTGTGACGATAAAACATTTTATTGTTGCCAGTGAACAAGATGCGTTATTGCTTGAAAATAACCTAATTAAAAAATATAAACCTCGATATAATGTCTTGCTGAAAGATGACAAAACATATCCGTGGATAGTTATAAAAAATGAACCGTTTCCACGTGTGTTTTTTACTCGTCATTTGGTGAAAAACGGCTCGCAATATTTTGGTCCGTATGCGAATGTTAAGATGGCGAAGCATTTGCTTACCATGGTCAAACAGTTGTATAAACCTCGTACTTGTTCGTTAGCTTTGAACATGGGCGATATTGCAAAAGGAAAATTCAATACTTGCTTAGAATATCATATAAAAAATTGTAATGCCCCTTGTGTCGCAAAACAGTCGGAGTCCGAATATTTACAGGCCATTGACGATATTAAGGATATTCTAAAAGGCAATATTGGCGAGGTAATTCGCATCCTGAAAAATAAAATGTTGAAGTATGCCTCGGAAATGCGATACGAAGAGGCTGGTGTTGTGAAGGAACAATTAGAGGAATTGGAACGATATCAAAGCCATTCTACTATTGTGAATCCAAGTATAAACAACCTCGATGTGTATTCAATACTCGACGATGTTGATTCTGCGTATGTGAACTTCCTAAAGATTGTGAACGGTGCTGTGGTGCAGTTGCAGACGCTAGAGATACGTAAGCAGTTGAATGAATCTCCTGAAGAATTGTTGGCGATAGCGATTACGGAAATTCGTCAGCAGATTCCGAGTGATGCAAAGGAAATAGTTGTTCCGTTAGTTCCTGATTTCCAGATAGAAGGCGTTGAATTTCATGTTCCGCAACGAGGTGATAAATTGCAATTACTTAAATTGTCGGAACAGAATGCTCATTTATATAAAGTAGAAAAATTAAAGCAGATGAAACGCCTCGATCCTGAGCTTCATAGTCAAAAGCTTATGGAAATGATGCGCCATGATTTGCAACTCGATGAATTGCCGACGCACATGGAATGTTTCGATAACTCTAATATTCAAGGTGCTTTCCCGGTTGCTTCGTGTGTCGTATTCAAAAATGGTAAGCCAAGCAAAAGCGACTACCGTCATTTTAATATAAAAACAGTTGTCGGTCCCGACGATTTTGCTTCTATGGAAGAAATTCTTACTCGCCGCTATACTCGGCTTATGAACGAAGGACAGGAATTGCCGAAATTAGTGATAGTCGATGGTGGAAAAGGCCAGTTGAGCTCTGCTGTTAAGGTTTTTAAGGAAATGGGAATTTTTGGCAAGGTTCCATTGATTGGGTTGGCAAAACGATTGGAGGAAATCTATTTCCCGAACGATCCTATACCACTATATTTAAGTAGAAATTGTGAGACTTTGAAGATTATTCAACACATGCGAGACGAAGCCCATCGTTTTGGTATCACATTCCATAGAAATCAGCGCTCACGGCATTTTACGTCTTCGGAACTTGAAGGTATAGAGGGAATTGGACCAAAATCAATAGAACAATTATTCAAACAATTTAAGACAATTTCTGCTATAAAATCAGCATCACTCGAAGATTTGTCCGCTGTGCTTGGTGAAAGTAAGGCGAAAAAAGTACAAGCATATTTTGAGGCAGGCAAATCGTCTGCAATTGGGAAATAAACATTACATTTGTGAAATGTTTCATGGTAGAGACGTTCTGTAGAGCGTCTCTATGTGATTTTAAAAAAAGTGTTATGGTTTATCTATTCTTGTTGATTTATACATTAGGTTACATATTCCTTTTCATTCCTATTTTTTGCATAGGTGCGATTTTTAATGCAAAAATGCGTGATGGGTTGAAGGGAAGGCTAACGCAACCGAAGCGTATCCGACAATTTGCAAAAGACCATGCGAACGATACCGTAGTATTTTTTCATAGTGCATCGGTGGGAGAGTGGGAACAATCCATACCTATTATAAAAGCCTTGAAACAATCTCATCCTGAGATAGTTGTGCTTGCGTCTTTCTTCTCGCCTTCGGGAATGCACCACGCAAAGAAAGACGATGTTGATTGTGCTATTTATTTACCATTTGATGTTTGTCTTACAAACTATGTGTTTTTCAAAAGAGTAAAACCAAAAGCTTGGATAGTTTCAAAATATGATATTTGGCCAGGAAGTTTATTGGCTGCTCATTGGGCAGATGTGCCAGTCTTGTTGTGCTCGGCAGAGTTGGCAAAAGACTCGAAACGATATAGCGGTCTTGGGGCAGTTATAAATAGATTGTTCTATAAATATATATCGTATATATTCCCAGTTTCTGAAGATTACAAACAACGTTTCTTGAATATCTATCCTTTTGAAGATAGATTGGAAGTTGTTGGTGACGCTCGCTATGATCAGATTATAGCAAAGGCAGAAGCGGTGAAGGTACAACCTGATGTTGAGATATTTGAAAATCCTCTTCCTGTTACGTTTATCGGTGGTAGCTTGTGGCCGGCTGATGAAAAACATTTATTCCCTGCATTGCTACGAGTGTTTAAAGAAAACGATAATTTGCAGTTGTTGTTGGTGCCTCATGAATTACATGAATCTCATATTCAAGCAATAGAGCAAACATTTGCTGCAGAGGGAATAACAACAGAACGTTATTCGGATTTTTCAAAAACTGAATCGAAAAGAACAAACTGCCGTGTGGCAATTATCAATACGATAGGAATGCTTGCAAAACTGTATAAAAATACTGATTTTGCTTATGTTGGCGGGGCATTCTCCACTGGTGTACATAATGTTGCAGAGCCATCGGCGTTTGCAAATCCTGTTGTGTATGGACCAAAGCATGTAAATTCGTATGAAGCAATGCAATTGAAGGAAAAAGCAGGCGGTTTACCTGTTTCTAACGAAGCTGAATGTTATGATATACTTTCTCGTTTGGCTAAAGACGAATCTTTTAGAAAAGAGGCGGGAAAGAAAAATCAAGATTTCTTATACGCAAGCAAAGGTGCTTCACAAAAAATTGCTGCACATATATTGGAACTATTGTAGCACTTATCGTAACATTTCCGTGTTTTTATAGTCTTGTAATAAAATCTTTCTGCATAGAGGGATTTTGTTATTTTATTTGTCATAGTAAATAGAATAATTTGTATGTTTACCGACATTTTATTGTAAACTAATTTAAGATTATGAAAAAATATTTTTTGAACATTATCGCTCTTATTTTGGGTGTAATGTTATGTAATGGCGCTTTTGCTGCTGGTGGTATTAACACTGGTAAAGGTGCAGTGCCATTTGGTAGTAATACCCAATACAATTATGGTATTATGCCAACAAACTTGCCTACTGGTGGAACATACGGTGGCTCGAAAAAGGCAGCTGACGCATATAATGCGTGGAAAACAGCGTATGTGGAAAAATGTAGTGTTGGTTATCGTGTAAAATTCGACGATAACTATTCTACAGTATCGGAAGGTATCGCTTACGGTATGGTTCTTTCTGTGTATGCCGATGACAAAGATTTGTTCGATGGCTTGTGGGCTTATTACAAAGCGAACTCGAACGGTAATGGTGTCATGAACTGGAAAATCAACGGCTGTAGCGGCGTTTCTGGTTCCAATGGTGCTACCGATGCCGAACTTGATGTTGCTATGTCGCTTGTGATTGCTTCTGAACAATGGGGTGGCTCGTATGGCGCAACAGCAAAAGCTTTCATTCAAACTGTTAAGAGAACAGAAATGGGTTCTGACGGACAAACATTGAATGGTGATGCTTGGGGAAATACAAACACTTGTCGTAACCCGAGTTATTTTGCTCCAGGTTATTATGCAGAGTTCGCAAAAGTTGATACCGATAACGGTACATTCTGGAGTAAAAGTGCGGTTGAAGCATCTGATAAGGTGTTGATTGCAAATAGAAATGCAACTTCTGGTTTGGTAAGTAACTGGTGCGATGTCTCAGGTACGGAAAATACTTGTGGTAATACTGATTCTGGTGCACAAGGTTATGGTGCAGATGCTTGTCGTAACCCTTGGCGTATGACTATTGACTATTTGTGGCATGGATCTTCTTGCTCTGCTGGTGCAAAAGATATCAATGCGAAATTGATAAAATTTGTGAGTGGATATGAAAATCAATTAAAAGGTCCTTTCTCAAATCGTAATGTGTCTAATCCTGGTAGTGGTTCGTATGTAAATGGTTCATACACTACATTGGCGTTGCCAACTATGACATCAAAGGATGCACAAAGCAGTTTGAATAAATGTTATGCTTCGGTTGCTAGTCTTGGTGATGTAGATGTGTACTTTAATACAACAATTCGTTGTATTACATTGTTTGTGATGACAGGTAACTTCTGGGCTCCTGGTGCTTCAGGATTTGTATTCCCTCCTTCTGTTTCTTCAGCAGCGGTTACTGGAAATAAAAGTGATGGCTATAAGCTTACATTGAACATGTCGAAACTAATGGCTTCGGGAACTTCTTCTGGATCTAATTTTACAGTATATTATAATGGTACTGCTCAATCGGGTATTATTAGTGGTGTAAAATCAAATAGTGATAAGACTGTTGTGTTGACATTGTCTGCAGGTCCACAACCTGGACAAACAGTTACTTTGAGTTATAATGGTAATGGTAGTATTAAGTCTTCAGATGATGCAGTCTTGGAAGCATTTACTAAAATTGAAGTCTTGAATATGGTTGATGGTAGTGAAACTATCCTTGATGATTGTGAAGATGGAAATGAGTTTAATAATGTGGGCGGTATTTGGTTTACATTTAATGATACTCCTGACCAAAATTCTGCAGCAAAACCAGGTACAAAGAGTTCCATAACTCCATTGACAGGAAAAGAAAATCCATTGGAAATGGAATCTACAGGCTATGATGGCTCTGGCTATGCTGTTCATGCTACATATAAATTAGGATCTAATTATACTCCATATAATGGTAATGTGGCTGCAAGTTGGACTAACCCTGCCTATGTTGGTATTGGTACTTGGGTTGACGATGTAGAAACTAGTTCTATGGATTGGTCAACTGGTACTGGTGTGACATTCTGGTATAAAGGTCCAAAATGTATGTTCCAAGTTATTATTTCAGAAGTAACAGATTATTGCTTCCATAAATTTGATGTTCCTGCATGTGCAAGTTGGCAAAAGATTACAGTAAAATGGGGTGATTTAGCTCAACCAACTTGGGGAACACCAGTGGCATTCTCTGCTAAGCACGTGTTGAAATTGCAATGGCAATTCTCTACTGATTATGAGTCGGCTGGTACAAGTGGTGATATTTGGATTGATGAAGTACATATCTTAGGTATGCCTCCTGTTGCATTAACAGGCTTGGAAATTTCTCCAGTTTCAGATGCTGATTTAGCAGATGATGATTGTGCGGCAAATATCGATCCTCTAAAAATTCCAATCGCAAGTAAGGCTATAGGAGATACATTATATTTGGAAACAACAGCTACACCTGAAGATGCTTCTTATCCTGTGGTTTTCTGGTCTTCTTCTGATGAAGATGTTGTTACTGTTGACTATAAAGGTCGTGTAATTGGTGTAGGTTATGGTGAGGCTACTATTACGGCTCGTTCAAAAATGCACCAAAATATATTTACAACATACACTGTGAAAGTTCCTGCTCCTGCAGTGAAACCAACAGCTATTGCTTTCGAAGAAAGTTCGTATGAGGTTACAGTGGGCGAAACGGCTACGATTATTCCAACGTTCAGCCCGGTAGGTGTTACCGAAACAGGTTTAACATGGACTTCTTCGGATCAAACAAAAGCAACAGTTTCTTCTTCTGGTGTGGTAACAGGTATTGCTCCAGGTAATGTAACAATTACTGCAACTAGTACTGCGGTAAGTTCAGTGAAGAAAACTGTGACTGTTACAGTAAAAGATGTTTCGGTAACAGATGTTACTGTTGACGAATCTGAAGTCGCTCTTGAATTAGGTGATTCTAAAGTTGTAACTGCTACAGTAGCTCCTGCTTCGGTTAGTCAAGATGTTCTTGTATCTTCTTCTGATGAAGATGTTGCCACTGTTTCTGCAACAGGTAATACAATCACTATTAGCTCGGTTGGCGTTGGTAGTGCAACAATCACTGTAAAATCGAAAGCTGACGAAACAATTACAACTACAATTGCAGTAACTGTAACAGGCGTTTCAGTAACAGATGTTACAATCTCAGGAACAGAAACAACTGTACAAGTAGGTAAAACTATTTCGTTGACTGCTGCTGTTGCTCCAGCTGCCGCTGCTCAAACTGTTACATGGACATCTTCAAACGATGAAATTGCAACGGTTACAGGTGGTGTTGTGACTGGTGTCGCTATGGGTAAAGCAACTATTAAAGCTGCTTCTACTGAAGATGCAACAAAATTTGATGAATATGAAGTTACAGTAACTGCAGTTCCTGTTGCTACTATAACAATTACTCCTGCAACAAAAACATTGAGCGTAGGTGAAGAAACTGAATTAGCAGTTTCTGTAAAACCAGACAACGCAGGTGATAAGACAGTTACTTGGTCATCTTCAGATGAAACTATTGCAACTGTTGATGCTACTGGTACAGTAACTGCTGTAAAAGCTGGTTCTTGTACAATATCTGCAACAGCAAATGATGGTAGCGCTGTTGTAGGTGAATGTGCTTTGACTGTTGAAGCTGTATTGCCAACAAGCATTACTATGGCAACAGAGTTAGGTTTCACTCTTGGTGATGATGCTCAAACATTGATTCCAACTATTGCTCCTGCAAATGCAACAGATAAAACTGTAACTTGGAAATCTTCTGATGAAACAGTTGCAACAGTTGTTGACGGTGTTGTAACTCCAGTTGGTGTAGGTGAATGTACAATTACAGCTACTTCGGTTGCTGCTGGTACAGTTAAGGCAGAATGTTCTGTTTCTGTTGTTGCTAGTACAGTCGCTGTGGAAGGTGTTACATTAGATGCAACTGCTACAGTATATTTCGGTAAAACAACAACTTTAGCAGCTGCAGTTTCTCCTGCAAATGCAACTAATAAATCAGTAACTTGGAAATCTTCTGACGAAACAGTTGCAACAGTTGATGCTAACGGTGTCGTAACTGGTGTTAAAGTTGGTACTGCAACTATTACAGTTACTACAGTAGATGGCTCGAAAACTGCTACTTGTGAGGTTACTGTTGAACATATCGCTATTGAAACAATCACTCTTTCTGAAAAGACATTGTCTCTATCTATGGAAAGTGCTCCTGTTCAACTTGAAGCAACATTCACTCCTGCTGAGGCAACTGATAATAAAATTACTTGGACTTCTTCAGATAGCAAGGTTGTAACTGTTGTGAATGGTATTGTTACTCCAGTTGCAGTTGGTACTGCAAATGTGACAGCAACAAACTCTGACGGTTCTGTTTCTGATGTTTGTGTGGTAACTGTTAGCGCTGTTCCTGTAACTGCTGTTACATTAGATAAAACAACTGCTGAAATCAGTGTTGGTGGTAGTGTAGCTCTTACTGCTACAGTCGCTCCTGAAAATGCTTCAGATAAGTCTGTTGCATGGTCTTCTTCTGATGAAACAGTTGCAACAGTAACTAACGGTATCGTTTCGGGTGTTGCTGCTGGTACGGCTACAATCACTGTTACAACAAATGATGGTGCAAAAACTGCTACTTGTGAAGTAACTGTAAAAGCAAATACTATTGCTGTAACAGGTGTTACAATCTCACCTGCAGGTACAAAATCAATTGCCTTGAATGAAGCGTTGACATTCACTGCTACTGTTGCTCCAACTAATGCTACAGTGAAGGATGTTGTTTGGTCTTCATCTGACGAAAGCGTTGCAACTGTAACTGACGGTGCTCTTACGGTTAAGAAGGTTGGTACAACAACTATCACAGTTACAACTGTTGATGGTGACTTTACTGCATCTTGCGACGTTACTGTAACAGATATTCTTACTACAAATATTATTATTGACAACTCATTGTCTTTAACTGTTGGTGAATCTGCTTCTATAAAAGCAACAATTTTACCAGCTGGTGCAAGCACAACTGTTGATTGGAAATCTGATAAACCTGCAGTTGCTACAGTAGATGCTACAGGTAAAGTAACAGCAGTATCTGCTGGTACAGCAAACATTACTGCAACAACAACTGATGGTACAGATTTAACATCTGACAAATGTGTTGTAACAGTTTCTAATGTTTCTGTAGAATCCGTTACATTGAATAATACAAGTGCAATTGTCCGTTTGGGCGGCTCTTCAACATTAAAGGCTACTGTTACTCCAGCTAATGCAACAATTAAAGATGTTGTTTGGACTTCTAGCAAACCTGCAGTTGCAACTGTGGATGAATCTGGTAAGGTTACTGCTGTAGCCGCTGGTTCTGCTATAATCACTGCGGCAAGTGCCGAAGATGCTTATACAAAAGCTACTTGTACAATAGATGTTGTTGATGATGCGGCTCTTTCTGCTGAACTTGCACTTGCAAATTCAACATACGCTTCAGCTAAAGAAGGTACAAATATTGGTGAATATAAAGCAGGTTCAAAAACAACATTCAAGTCTGCTATTGATGCTGCTCAATTAGTAATGGATAATGTTTCTGCTACTCAATCTGATATTGATGATGCAGTTGCTACATTGAAAGCTGCTGAAAAAACATTCGCTAAAGCTATCAATGCTAACGAAACATTGATATTCAATGCTGATATGGCTCAAGAGAATATGACATATATGGCTACATATTGGTTCTCATTCGATGACAATACAGCAAGCGATGATCCTAAGAAATGTGGTTCTTCTGTAATCACTCCAAAATCTACAGAAGAAGAACCATTCACTATGGCAGAACCTGGATATAATGGTACAGGCAAGGCTGCTATGATGCAATATACATTGGAAGGTTCTAAAGCTCTTGGTTACAGCCCATTTGTTGGTATGGGTATGAACTTCGCTGATCCTGCTGGTGTAGCATTCGATATGACTGGTTCAACAGGTATTTCATTCTGGATGAAAAATGATAGTCCTGTTTATTTCGAAGTTGAATTGACAACAATTAGCGACGCTTGTGATTTCTACATCTATTTGCCTGCTTCTTCAACATGGCAACCTGTAGAATTGTCTTGGGCAGACTTAGAACAATATACTTGGGGTAAACAAGTAACATGGGATTTAGCTGAATTAACTAAATGTCAATGGAAAGTTCAAGAAGCAGATGGCGAAACTGGTAAAGTTTGGGTTGATGAAGTTAAGGTTTTGGGTGTAGCATTAGACTTGCCAGAAATCGTTGACTACGAAGCTCTTTATACAGCAATTGCTGAAGCTCAAGCTGCTGTAGAAAATGCAGTTGTTGGTACTCTTGATGGTAACTATCCACAATCTGCAGTAACAGCGTTGGAAAAAGCAACAACTACAGCTGAAGCTTCTCTTAAAGCTAAAACTCAAGCAGAAGTTGATAATGCAGTAACAGCCTTAAATAAAGCTATTGCTGATTTCGCAAAAGCAGTAATTGGTGTTGATCGCTCTACTCTTCAAACTTACATCGCTCAAGCTGAAGGTTATTATGCAAGTGCAGAGGAAGGTTACGAAGAAGGTATGTATTTGATTGGTTCAAAAGATATCTTGTTGGATGCAATAGATGCTGCAAAAGATGTTGATGCAACAGCTGCTGTTTCTCAAAAAACAGTTGATAATGCCGCTGCAACATTGAAGAAAGCAATCGATACATTCTTGGATTCTAAATTTGACCCAAGCTCAATTAATAGAAATGCATTGGAATCTGCTTTGGCTGATGCAAACAAAGCTATCGGTTCTGCTGTTGAAGGTATGGGTAATGGTCAATATAAAGTAGGTGCTATTGCAACTTTACAAGATGCAATTGATGCGGCACAAACTGCATACGATAAGTCTTCTGCAAGTCAAGCAGAAATCGATAATGCAACAACAACATTACGTGCTGCAATGGAAGCATTCGAAAAAGCTAAGGTTACTGTCAACAAATCTTCGTTGACATTTGCAATTACAAATGCCAACACATTGTATAATGGTGCTGTAGAAGGTATCGAAAAAGGTAATTATCCTGTAGGTTCTAAGGCAACATTGATGACTGCAATTACTACTGCTCAAGCTGTAGAATCAAATGCTTCTGCTTCTCAAACTGAAGTTGATGCTGCAAAGGCTGCTTTAACTAAGGCTGTAGATGCATTCAAGGCTTCTATGATAACAGTTGACAAGTCTCAATTGATTTACCAAATCAATTTGGCTAATGCTGCTCTTGCAAAAGCAGAAGGTAACACTGGTGATGGTTCTGGTCAATATCCAGCTTACGCAGTTTCTTCATTTACAAATGCAATTAATTATGCAAATGAGATTTATGCAAACTCAACAGATCAAACAACTGTTAACGGTGAAGTTTCAGTATTGATTGCGGCAATTGCTAATTTTGAAAGATCTAAGAATGCAATCGTTGAAGTTGTAGATATTACTGAGTTGGCTAAGTTGATTTCTGAAGCTGATTCATTGTTGGATAATACAAGAAATCCTTCTGTGAACTTCCTTGTTTACATTGAACTTTGTACTCGTAAGAGCAATGCAAAATCTGAATATGAAAAAGAAACTCATGTTCAATCTAATGTAAACACTCAAGCAAGATTGTTGGCTGAAGCTATTGAAGCATTCAAGAAAGCATTTGCTGGTGCAACTGGCATTGAAGATGCTGAAGAAGTTGCTTTGGCAATCTATCCAAATCCTTGTGTGAACGAAGTAGTATTCACTGCTGGTAAAGAAATTAAAACTATTGCAATTGTTAGTCTTGCGGGTGCAACACAATTTGTTGCAAATGTAGAGGCAACAGAAGCAACTCTTGAAGTTTCTAACTTGAAGGCTGGTGTTTACTTCGCTAAGATTCAATACGCCGACAATACTGTTGAAACTAAACAGTTTATGAAACGATAGTCTAGTCAATAACGACAAATAGATTTTATTGTAGGGGCAGGATTCAATCCTGCCCCTACTTTTTTATAAAATTCGTATATTGCAGCACTCAACATAACGGAAAATGACGGAATACGAACAGATATTACAACAGTATTG